>DASWHL010000026.1:0-46735 GCA_036398175.1 Gemmatimonadales bacterium | reverse complement strand
TACGGGGCCCAGGAGATGATCACGGCGGCCGCCCGCCGGCTGGCCGAAGAAGTCGCGGCCGGCGCCCGGCGCCCGGCAGAAATCACGAGCGATGCGCTCGAGCTGGCGCTCACGGATGGGGTTCCGCCGGTGGATCTCATGATCCGCACGGCGGGCGAGCAGCGCCTCTCGGACTTCCTGCTCTGGGAAGCCGCCTACGCCGAGCTGCTGTTCACGCCCACCCTCTGGCCGGACTTCCGCCAGGCGGACCTGGCGACGGCGGTTGCGGAATACCGGCGCCGGGAACGGAAGTTCGGCGGGCTCGTCGTGGTCGGCGGCAACCTGGGATCCGCCGTCTCCCCGAAAGTCGCGGTCGGCTGACACCGGGAGCACGGCAAGCCGCGCTCGCCCGACGGATGACGGGGGCCCTCACGGCGCGGGTCCCCACACCACGGCCTGTGACCCGAACAACGCCCCCCAGGCGCCAATGGAGACTGCGCCCAGGAGCCCGAACGCGGGCTCCGAGATCCTGCATCCCTGCCCCTCGCAAAACCCGTTGTTCATCGTCGCAGCCAGGACACCCAACGCGAAGCCGATCGGCGCGGCAATCGCCACTCCCCGCTTCCACCGGCTGCCCGTGCGGATCTCCAGTCGGACCGCCTCCGTCGCCGAGAGCGTCACCGCGCGATCGAACGTGCGGCACGGCGCCGCCGGATACGGGCAAAACACGAGTCGGGCATTGTCGGGCCCGAACGGCCGGAGGAGCCGCCCTTCCCGAGGCTGCCCGGCGGAAACGTGCACACGCACCAGGCGGCCGCTGTCAATCGGGACGGTGAGGAGCGGCGGTTGCCCGCGGAGGTCCGAGGCGCCCAGCAGCAGCAGCCCCGACACTGCGGCCGCGGCGCACCGGTGGCGTCGTACCATCACGCGTCTTCGCCCGTCATGGGCGACGCCCCGGGAACTCCACGACAGGCGGCGCCCACGTGACGGGGTCGCCAACGATACCCAGACCTTCGCTCACGATCTCGAGCCGCCGCGGCGTGACGGCTATGAGGACGTAGTCCGCGCGGTCCGGGTAGAAGGCCTCCCATTCCGGCTTCCAGTGACGCGCCGTCTCCTCGGGATCGGTCACGATCCTGGCGGTGCCGCGAATCGTGACGTAGGCCGCCGCCAGCTCGTCGAAGTAATAGAGCGTGACGCGCGGGTCGCGGCGGATCTCGCCGACCTTGCGGGTCCGGCGATTCGTCCCGATCCAGACCACGAAGTCGTCGTCCGGGGCAAACGGGTCAATGGCGCGGGCCTGCGGGTGGCCCGTGGAGTCGAGCGTGATGAGGGTCGTGTACCGCACGGCCGTGATGATGGCGCGCGCGGCCACGAGCAGGGAATCCCGCGCGGGTGCCGGCCTCGCCGGCTCCTGCGCCCACGCGCGGGCCGACCCGACGGCCAGGCCGAGCAGGATCCACATCGAGGAAAGGGGAACGGAGCGCCTCGCCAGCATAGCCGTCACCTCCGACCGTCATCGCGTCGGCCCGCAGGCTGGCCGGGGTTTCCCGCCTCCCGCACCGCGCGCCCCGCACTCCGGACCGGTCCCGCAAGATACGCCACCGCCGCCAGCCGCCCCACCACGAACACCGTCACCGCGCTCACCACTCCCGTCCAGCCGAAGGCGGCGCTGAGCAGCGGGAACCCCACCGCCACGATGCCGATCTCGAGTGCGGTGGCCCACGTGATGGGAGGCGTACGCCGCGCGTTGACCAGGATGCCGCGTTGGAGCGACTGGAGCACCGAGAGCGCGGGCAGCGGGACGAGGATCAGGGCGGGCAGGAGGGAAACCCGCGTCAGCTCCGGCGACAGGCCCGAGATGGTCCCGAACCAGAAGTCCGCGAGCGGCGTCGCCGCGATGGCGGCGAGGCCGAGCGACGTGCCCAGGCCGAGCCAGAACGCAAACCGGCTCACGGCCCTGGTGTGCTCGCCCTGCCGGCCGATGAGCGCGATGGTCACTTCCTGATACGACAGGGCGAGCGCCCGGAAGATGAACGACAGCACGTTCACCACAGGGAAGACCGCGAGCGACTCGACGGGCGACGGCGCGCGGCCCATGAAGAACGTGAGCATGGGCTGGAGGGCCAGGCCGATCAGCGACGTGAGCGCCAGCGGATAGTAGAAGCGGAGGATCCGCGCGTAGCTGAGCGGGCGGGCGTCGGTGTCCGGGGTGGCGCGGAGTTTGGCCACGACCGCACGCACCATCACCCGGCTCCCGGCGGCCTCCAGCACGACGCCGGCGGAGAGGGCGGCGGCGCCCACCCACGCTCCCGGCAGCGAGCCCCAGTGAAACAGCGCCAGGCCCGTCGCCGCCATCGTCACGAGACGGATGACCGTGCCGGCCGCCACCAGCCGGGTGCGGCCTCCGCGGATCAGCAGCCCCTGATAGAACCGCCGGTACCCGATGGCCGCCGGCCAGGGCAACAGGATCCACAGCGCCACGTGTGTGAGCCGGGCGACCTCCGACGGCAGCGCGATGAGGTCGGTCATCACGAGATCGTAGACCGGCGGCATCAGGAACAACGCCAATACGACCGTCATGGCGGCATTGAGCGCATATGTGAACCGGCGCAGCCGCCGATAGCTCGTCGCGTCTTCCACCAGGGCGGTGGAGGCGCTCATGATCATGATCACGGGCGCTTCGGCAAGGAGCGCGAACGCGAAGGCGACGCCGTACGCGGCCAGGTTGTACGTGGGGTCCGCCAGGCGCGCGATCACCGCGGCCAGAAACGGTCCCTCCAGCGCCATCATGAGCCACGTCGCGGCCAGCGGGGCCCAGAACTGGAAGATGGCGCGTTGGGTGTAGGGCAAGCGGCGCCCGCGGCCTTTACCGCACCACGGTCAGGACGCGTTCGAGCTGACGGAGATGCACCAGGTCGTGTCCCGCGTAAAGGCGGACCATGTGGCCGAGGCTCTCCTCGCCGCGCTCGTTGTGCAGGCCTACCCGCTCAAGGCCGCCGGGCGGCAGGCCATGGAGCAACCTGAGGTTCAGCCGACGGAGCAGCTCGAATTGCTGGAGCGCGTCCTCGGGATCCCCGTCCCGGTACCGCAGCCCCGTGACCCAGGCGTCCTGGTCGTAGCCCGTGAGGGTCGGCCGATCCTCGGCAGCCACGAGCCGCATGCGGTACGCCCACACCAGTTCCGAATCGGCCAGATGCTGGAGGATCTCGACCACCGACCATCTCCCGGGTCGTTCGGGGCGACGCAGGTCCTCGCGCGACAGGCCCTGGACGCTCTCCCGGAGCCGCGCCGCCGTGGCGCGGAGCACGCTCAGCGGATCGCGTTCCCCCAGCAATCCCAGGACTGCGGCGATGTAGGCGGCAGCCGCGTCGGCCGCGCCGGACTTGGGGTTCGAGAAGACGGACATGAGATGAGGGTGGTGAGCGGTAAGGGCAGTGAGGGCAGCGGGCTCATTGCTGCCGGGGCTCTGGATAGAGTAGCCGGTCGCTAGCTTTTCGTCATGCCCCCCACCGAATCCGCACTCATCGTGGGCGCCGGGCCCATTGGGCTCGCCTGCGCCATTGCCGCGCGCCGGCGCCGGGTGGATCCGCTGGTGATAGACGCCGGCGCGATTGCCGAGTCCATGGCCCGCTATCCGGTGGGCATGGTGTTCTTCACGACGCCCGACCGGCTGGAGATTGGCGGCCATCCGTTCGTGTGCGCCGGCCCCAAGGCCACGCGCGAGGAGGCGCTGATGTACTACCGCGGCGTGGCGCGGGCCGAGGGGCTGCGCGTGCGGCCGTACACGCGGCTGGTCGGCGCCGAGCGGGGCGCGGATGGTGTCGTCTGCCGGCTCGAGCGCACGCTGGGCCACAGCCGGCCGGAGACCGTCGCGTGCGAGCGGCTCGTGCTTGCCACCGGCTACTTCGAGCACCCCAACCCGCTCGGCGTCCCGGGCGAGGGCCTGCCGCACGTCTCCCATTACTCCGAGGAAGCGCACCGGCTGTGCGGGCTCGAGGTGGTGATCGTGGGCGCCAAGAACTCCGCCGTCGAGCTGGCGCTCAACGCCTTCCGCGCGGGCGCGCGCGTCACGGTGGTGCACCGGGGCACCTCCCTCAAGCCCACGGTGAAGTACTGGCTCCGGCCGGATTTCGAGAACCGCGTGGCGGCGGGTGAGATCGCGGTGCGCTGGAACACGGTGGTCGAGGAAATCACGGCCGGCGACGTCGCCATCCGCGGCCCGGCGCGCGCTGAGCGCCTTCCGGCCGACCGCGTGTTCCTGCTCACCGGATTCCAACCCGACTTCGGCCTGCTCCGCGGCCTCGGGATCACGCTCGATCCGGAGACGCTGCGGCCGGCCCACGACCCGGCGACGCTGGAGACCAACGTGCCGGGGATCTACCTCGCGGGCAGCCTCACCGCGGGGCGATACACCTCGGAGATCTTCATCGAGAACGGGCGGTACGACGGCGAGCGGATCTTCGGGCGGGAGGGTGGATCCCGCTGAAGCGGGCCCTCGGCCGCCGTCTGTCGCCAAGGGCGACATGAAGCCCGCCCGTCTTACGGGCAGATCGTGGCCGAGGACCCGCTTCAGCGGGATTCACGGGGGAAGGCCCCCCCGGTCCAGCAAATCACACGGGCCAGTCGCGCAGCATGCGCTCCGTTTCCTCGGAGTGCCCGCTCTCGTCGCGGACCATGTCCTCGAGCTGCACCATCATCCCCTTGTCCCCGAAGGCCTCGGCGTCCAGGGCCCGCTGCGTGTAGTCGGCGGCGGCGCGTTTCTCGGCCGCGAGGACGGCCTCGAGCATCTCGCGGTTCGTTGCGGCGGCCGGCCCCGCGCGCGGCTGCGTGGTGGGCTCGCCGCCCAGCGCCACGATCTTGTTGGCCAGGAACTGCGCGTGCAGCTGCTCGTCCGCCACTTCGGTCAGGAAGAACTGCGCGAGCTGCGGCCGGTAGGGGCCGGTGGCCTTGGCCGCGTACGTCAGATACTGAATGATGGCGCCGAACTCGCCGGCCAGATCCTCGTTCAGACGCTTGATCATTCCTTTCTTCGTCATTGTTCACTCCCCTCCAGTTTCCCCAATACCCACCGTGATGTGACGGGGGAAAACTAGCCGGAGGGACGGCCGCACGCATGATCGTTCAGTCAATGGCCTCCCGCGCCCAGTACACGAAGTCCGTCGCCGCGGGCTCGGCACCAATGGACCGCACCAGCAGGGCAATCTGCCCGCGATGATACCAGGAGTGGCCGAACAGCTGCGCCAGGATGTCCTCCACCCGGTTCTGGAAGCGCGGCCCTTCGAGGCTCGCGTACTCGAACTCGCGGTCGAGATCGGCGTCGGTGAGCCCGGCCAGGATCACCGACCACTCGCGCTCGCCGTCGGTGATCCGGCGCTCCACCACGTCCAGCCCCACGCCGCGCGGGAACACGTCGGCCGGGGGGGTGGCCGTCCAGCCCAAGCGGAACAGCCACAGATGCCGCGCGGCGGCGATGTGGGCCAGCAGATCCACGGCCCGTTGCCATCCGGGATCCGTGCCGTGCGAGGCCCGGGAACGACGGAGGGACTCGATGGCCTTACCGTGACTGTCCTGCTCGTAGGCGTACCAGCGGCGGTACTGGTCGGAACGGCTGGCGGGCATGCCAACCTCGCGGGCGGAAGGAGTTGGAGGCGGGAAGTCTTACGCGACTTCGATGCCACACGCAATCCCCGCAGGCCCGCCCCGGCCCTGGTCAGGGCCCCTGCCGCCCTATCGGCGTCGGCGGGCCGCCTCGCGCCGCAACGCCGGGTCTGGATCGGCCGCAATGATGGCCGCGAGCTTCTCGGCCGCGGCGGCGTCTTTGCGCTCCGCGAACACCCGAATCAACCGTTCCTTCACGGCGGTCGTGGTGACGCGGTCGTACAGCGTGGCCAACGCGCCGCTCGGCGCCCGGCTCTCCGCCAGCGACCGCACCGCGCGGTCCCGCAGCGCCGGCTGCTCACGGTCATCCAGCACGAGCCGCTCCAGCCAGGCCGCGGCGTCCGCGTCATCGCGCGCGGCGATGGTCCGCACGACGCGCTCCTTGAGCTCCACCCGGTCGAGTTGCGGATAGAGGCCCCGCAGGAATTCCACCTGGCCCCGTTCGGCCAGCAGCCGGATGGCGCGGTCGCGCAGGGAGACGGCTTCCCGCCGGTCCTCCGCCACCTCCCGCGCCCAGGCCAGTTCCAGGGACCCGCCCTGCTCCACCGCCACGCGCAGCGCCCGTTCGCGAAGCACCGGATCATCCAGCCGGGCAAAGAGGGCACGCGCCTCGCCGGGACGGTTCAGCTCCTCGGCCAGCACCCGGACGGCCCGCTCGCGCAGGGCCCGCTGCTCCGCCGGGTCCAGCGCCACGCCGCGCAGCCAGGCGACGTCGTCGTCCCCGCCATCCGATCCCACCTCCCGGAGGACGCGCTCCCGGAGGCTGGTCTCACCGAGGCGGCCGTAGAGCGACCGCAGGTGGGCGCGGTTTTCCGGGGTTGCCCTGAGGTCCCGCACCGCGCGGTCGCGCAGGCCGGCGGGCTCCGTCGGGTCGGCCGCGATGGCGCGCAGCACCCGGTCCACCTCGTCGCTCCGGCCCTCCGCCCCGCCGACCACCGTGGCCCAGCGAACCGCCCGCTCCCGGACCGCCCTGGGCAGGCCGCGATTCTGCGCCAGCCTCAGCACCCGCCCGGTGATCCGCGCGCTGTCGGCCGCGGCGGCGGCTAGCAACGCCACCCGACCCACGGGATCGTCCGCCGACTCCGCGAGCGTCACCAGCCACTCCGCGGCCCCGGGCGCGCTCACGGTACCGAGGTCCACCGCGGTCGCGCTGGGGCGCCAGCTCACACCCACGGCCGCGCGGACTTCCTCCACCCGCCCACCCGCCTTCACCACCACCAGGCGCAAGGGACCACCGCTGCACGCCGGGATGACGTCGCGCATCACGTTGACCGAGTAGCCATCGTTCCACTGGGAGTACATGTAGAAGGCGTCGGGCAGATCGAACCCGATGAACTGCCCGTCGCCGCACACGATGGGGCGGGTGGCGAAACTCAGGCGCACGGTCCCGGTGCGGGTCTGGGAGATGCGGTCGGCGACGGACTGGCCGGGGAGCGGAGTCGCGGCCGCCAGGCCGGCCATGGCGACGAGCGTGGTGGTGACGAGGGCGCGCATTCAGGCCTCGGGATGGGCGTTCGAGCGGTAGACACGCCCAGTCGCGAAAAGGTTGCGCCGGACGGGTGGGGCCGCCCGACGCAGACTGCGCCGAGCGCCCTTGGTCGCTATTCTACGTACCATGAGGCTCCCAGCCCTCACCCTGCTGTTGCCCGCCGTTGCCGCGGCCCAGGAGCCGCCGGCGCTCGCCGCCGAGCGGGCGGATTTCGCCCGTTGGCTGGCGACGGCACAGGTATCACCGTTCGCGGCGGTGTACCACCAACCGCTGGCGGACGCCGTGGTGTTCGGCCCCGGCGGCGAGCCCAGCCTCGAAGGCCTGCCCGCGGGCACTCTCGAGCAGGGCCTCTTGCGCCTGAGCCTGCGGACGGCGGACGGCACGCGCACCGTGCCGCGGAACCGGGACGTTCCCCTGGGAGACGCGTGGCGTATCCGCGTGAGCGGCGAGCGTGAGCGCAGCGTGGTGACCGTGTTCGGCCCCGTGCGCGAGCCGAAGGTCCCTGGTTGGTATCCCTGGGACGGCACCGTGCGGGTGGACGGCACGCTCGAGCCGCCGCCGCGCGCCGAGTCGCGTCGCCTGCTTGGCCTGGACGGCGTGGAGGTGGAGGCGTCACACGCGGGCACGTGGGTGGGACGCGTGGCGAGTGAGGACGTGCGCCTCACGGTCTACCGCATGCCGGAGCCCGGCACCGAGGAGTCAGACCTGATGATCTTCTTCCGCGACGCGACCAACGGGCTGGGCACGTATCCCGCGGGCCGGTTCCTGTCCCTCCAGCCGATCGGCGGGAACCGCTACCGCGCGGACTTCAATCGCGCGCGGAACCCGTTTTGTGCGTATAACGGGGTCTTTCCCTGCCCCGCGCAGTGGCCGGGCAACGCGATCGCCGGCGCCATCGAGGCCGGCGAGCGGTACCTCGAGCAATGACCCCGCTCGCGCGTCTCGCCGTGCTGGTGGCGGCCCTCGTTGCTCCGAGTGTGTCCCGCGCGCAGGACCCGCCGGCGGCCCTGGCGGGCGACTGGCGTGCCGTGCTGGACCTCGCCGGCGGTGAGCTGGCGTTCCGGCTCGCGTTCGACGGGTCGCGCCGAGTGCTCTGCAATGCCGGCACGTGCGAGCCGTTTTCCACGGTGGCGGCCGTGCCCGGCACGGACTCGGTCGTGCTCGAGATGGCGGACTACGCGGCCTCCATCCGCGCGCGCCTGGCCGGCGACTCGCTCACGGGCTTCTACCGGAACGTCGGCAACCGGGGGCCGCGGACCATCCCGTTCCGGGCGGCGCGCGGGAGCTGGCCGGTGCGGCCGCCCGCCCCGGCACTGGTGGGCTCCTGGGACGCCACGTTTCATCCCACCGAGCGGCCCAGCCCCCGGGTGATCGAGCTCAGGGCCACGGACCGGGGCCTCGAAGGGACGATCGTCTCCAACAGCGGCGATTACGGGCTGTTCTGGGGCGGCGCCGTGGCGGACTCGTTCGCGATGGCACACTTCGACGGCTCGTTCGTGTACCTGCTCACCGGCAGGCTCGACGGCGACACGCTGCGCGGCGTGTTCCACGCGGGCTTGCGGACGCAGACGCCGTTCGTCGCGGTGCGGTCCACCGGTGGCCCGCATCTCACACCGCCCACCGAGGTCGTCCGGGCCGACACCAGCGGGCCGTTCACCTTCGCGTTTCCGAGCGTGGACGGTGGCATCGTGTCGAGCGACGATCCGCGGTTCCGGAACAAGGTGGTGATCGTCGAGATCATCGGGACGTGGTGTCCCACGTGCCACGACTCCGGGCCGCTCATGGTGGATCTGTACGAGCGCTACCGCGACCGCGGGCTCGAGATCGTGGGGCTGGCGTACGAGGTCACGGGCGACACCGCGGTGGACGGGGCCATCGTGCGGCGGTACCGGGACAAGTTCGGGATCCCGTTTCCGCTGCTGCTGGCCGGGGTGAACGACAGCGAGAGCCCGGGCGAGACGCAGCCGCAGCTGGCGGGGCCGATCGCGTTTCCCACGACGATCTTCCTGGATCGCAGGGGGCGCGTGCGGAAGGTGCACGCGGGGTTCTACGGGCCGGCCATTGGCGCGGCGCACGAGGCGTTGCTGCGCGAGTTTCACCGCACGGTGGAGGCGCTGCTGGCGGAGCCGCAGGTGCGCTGAGGTTTCGAGGGGAGTCGCCGGTCGGCGCGGGTGGGCGCGGCTGCAAGCCGCGGCTCGGCGGCGCCCGCTGAAGCGGTGCGATCTGACGCCCGTTGACGGGCCGGCGCCGAGCCGCGGGTTCACCCGCGCATGAGGGCTGGCGGCTGTTTCCCGCACCAAGGGAGGAGCATTCCATGGGCCTGTTCTGGGATCTCATCCAGCAGAGTCAGATCGGGGAGCAGCGCCAGCGGGCAACCTCGCTCGAAGCGCGGGTGGCCGCGCTGGAAACGCAGGTCGCGGAAACGCGTCGCTTGCTGACCGCGCTCCTCAAGCACCTGGAAACCCACTTCGGGAAGGACATTGACCGCGACGGCAAGGTGGGCTGAGCGGGGTGGCGTCCCACCCGGCCAACCCGGAATCACAGTCGGCCGGTCAGCGCTTCGATCTCGATGATCTCTCGTCGGACCCGGCGGCAGCCGGGTGTCGCCCGGTTGCCGACGACCGGCGATCACCGCGATTGCGCAGTCCGTCCAGAAGGTCGCGCATCGGAAAGCACGGCCACTCCAACTCCATGCGTCGCTCGGGAGGACAGCCGGGGGCCGGGAGATGGGGAATGCACCCACGGTCCAGTCGGCCAGGCAATGCGCGCGTCGCGTTGAGAATGCGTTTCATGAGGGTCCTCCGTCCTCCCTGCCAATCTACTCCAGTCAGGGCCGCGCCCGTTCCACCGTCCGACGCCGACCCGCGGGTTCACCCGCGCCCTGCGACCGCGCAGTCGTTCATCCCACCGCCTCGACCTCCATCCCCTTGCCCAGCGACGCCCGGATCAGGTCCCGGTTCAGCCGCGCAATGAAGTCCAGGCTGATCCCCTTGGGGCACGCCGCCTCACACGACCCGTGGTTGGTGCAGCTGCCGAAACCCTCGGCATCCATCTGGCCGACCATGTCGAGCACCCGCGAGAACCGTTCCGGCTGGCCCTGCGGCAGCAATCCGAGATGCGAGATCTTGGCCGCGGCAAACAGCATGGCGCTGCCGTTGGGGCACGCCGCCACGCACGCACCGCACCCGATGCACGCCGCCGCATCCATGGCCCGCTCCGCGTCCCGCTTGGGGACGGGCACCGCGTTGGCGTCCGGTGCCGCGCCGGTGCGGATCGAGATGTAGCCGCCCGCCTGCATGATCCGGTCGAAGGCGCCGCGGTCCACCACGAGGTCCTTGAGCACCGGAAAGGCCGCGGCCCGCCACGGCTCCAGCCAGAGGGTGTCGCCGTCCCGGAAGCTCCGCATGTGGAGCTGGCAGGCGGTGACCCGCTGCACCGGCCCGTGCGGCCGGCCGTTGATCACCATGCCGCACGTTCCGCAGATGCCCTCGCGGCAGTCGTGCTCGAACGCGATCGGGTCCTTGCCCTGCTCGATCAGCCGCTGGTTCAGGACATCGAGCATCTCCAGAAACGACATGTGCTCGTCGGCATCCGGCACCTCGTAGCGCTCGAACCGCCCGGACGGAGCGCCGCTCGCCTGACGCCAGACGTTAAGGGTGAGACGCATTACTTGTAGCTCCGCGTCGCGAGTTTGACGTATTCGAACACGAGCGGCTCCTTGTGCAGCCGCGGGTCGTTATCGGGGCCGGTGTACTCCCAGGCGCTGACGTGCGCGAACCGTTCGTCGTCGCGCTTGGCCTCGCCGTCCGGGGTCTGGTGCTCTTCGCGGAAATGGCCGCCGCATGATTCGTCCCGGGCCAGCGCGTCCTGGCACATCAGCTCGGCAAACTCGAGGAAGTCGGCGACCCGGCCCGCCTTCTCCAGCTCCTGGTTCAGCTCCACGCCGGTGCCGGGCACCCGCACGTCCGCCCAGAACTCCTCGCGAATCCGCGGGATCTCGGCGAGCGCCCGCTCGAGACCTGCCCGGTTCCGCGCCATGCCGCACTCGTTCCACATCACGCGGCCCAGCTCACGGTGGAACGTATCCACCGTCCGCTTCCCATTCACGCCGAGCAGCCGGTTGGTCACCTTGGTGGCCTGGGCCTCGGCGGCCGTGGCCTCGGGCGCGTTGTGCGCCACGGGCGCCAACTTGGCCGTCGTGAGGTAGTCGCCGATGGTGTACGGCAGCACGAAGTAGCCGTCGGCCAACCCCTGCATCAGGGCGCTCGCCCCCAGCCGGTTGGCGCCGTGGTCCGAGAAGTTGGCCTCGCCGATCACGTACAGCCCGGGCAGCGTGCTCATGAGGTTGTAATCCACCCAGAGCCCGCCCATGGTGTAGTGGGGCGCCGGGTAGATGCGCATGGGCACCTGGTACGGATTCTCCCCCGTGATCTGCTGGTACATGTCGAACAGGTTGCCGTAGCGCTCGGCGATGGTGTTCCGGCCGAGCCGGCCAATGGCCTCCTCGAAATCGAGGTAGACGCCGTTGCGCTCGGCTCCCACGCCGTGACCGCCGTCCACCATCTCCTTGGCGCGCCGCGACGATACGTCGCGTGGCGAGAGATTGCCGTAGCTGGGGTAGATCCGCTCGAGATAGTAGTCCCGCTCCACCTCCGGGATGTCCTTGGCCGCCCGCGTGTCGCCGGCTTTCTTCGGCACCCAGATGCGGCCGTCGTTCCGCAGCGACTCGCTCATCAGCGTGAGCTTGGACTGGTACTCTCCCGACTGCGGGATGCAGGTGGGGTGGATCTGCGTGTAGCACGGGTTGGCGAACGCGGCGCCGCGCCTGTGGGCGCGCCACGTGGCGGTGACGTTGCAGGCCTTGGCGTTGGTCGAGAGAAAGAACGCGTTGGCGTAGCCGCCGGTGCCCAGCACCACGGCGTGCGCCATGTGCGAGCTGATCTTCCCGGTGACCATGTCGCGCACGACGATGCCGCGGGCCTGTCCGTCCACCACGATCACGTCCAGCATTTCGGTGCGCGGATACATCGTGACCGTCCCGGCCGCGATCTGCCGCTCCAGCGCCGAGTAGGCGCCAAGCAGGAGCTGCTGACCGGTCTGGCCCCGCGCGTAGAACGTGCGGGAGACCTGCGCGCCGCCGAAGGAGCGGTTGGCCAGGAGTCCGCCGTACTCGCGCGCGAACGGCACACCCTGCGCCGCGCACTGGTCAATGATGTTGAGGCTCACCTGCGCGAGGCGGTAGACGTTGGCCTCGCGCGCGCGGAAGTCGCCGCCCTTCACGGTGTCGTAGAACAGCCGGAAGATGCTGTCGCCGTCGTTCTGGTAGTTCTTGGCGGCGTTGATCCCGCCCTGGGCGGCAATGCTGTGGGCGCGGCGCGGGCTGTCGTGATAGGTGAAGCACTTGACCCGGTAGCCCAGCTCACCCAGCGTGGCCGCGGCGGAGCCGCCGGCCAGGCCGGACCCCACGATGATGATCTCGTATTTCCGCTTGTTGGCGGGGTTCACCAGCTTGAGGTCGAACCGGGCCTTGTCCCATTTCTGCTCGATGGGACCGTCGGGCACGCGGGAGCGCAGTTCCATCTACCCTGCCCTCACTTCAGCACGCCGAGCTGCACGGCAACCGGCACCGACGCGAACCCGACGAAGAGAACGATGGCGAGCACGGCGGCCACACCCCGCCGCCACGCATTGTATTTGGGATGATTGAGGCCGAGCGTCTGGAGCCCGCTCCAGGTACCGTGGTAGAGGTGCATGCAAAGGATGAACACCGCCCCAACGTACGCGGACGCCGCCAGCAGGCTCTCGAGCCCCACGACCAGGTTGTGATACGCCGCGCCCGGAATGAAATCCGGGTGGGCGTCCCCGGTGGTGAAGTGCAGGAGGTGATAGACGACGTAGACGCCGATCAGCAGGCCGCCCCAGCGCATGGTGCGCGACGCCGGATTGGTCTCCAGGTGCGGCGTCTTCTCGTACTCCACGGGCCGGGCCCGGCGCGAGAGCAGCCACAGCTGGATGCCGAACAGCGCGTGAATCAGCACCGACCCGAGCAGCACCACGCGGACCACCCACAGGGCCTGCTCGTGCCCGAAGAACGGCGCGCCGAGGGCCCGCAGCTCTTCCGCGTAGGTGTCGAAGTACTCGGCCCCCATGAATGCCTTCAGGTTGCCGATCATGTGGACGATGACGAAACCGAGCAGGATGAAACCGGTCACCGCCATCAGCACCTTCTTGCCGACGGTGGTGCGATAGAAGGCCGAGACCCGAGCCATTACGTCTCCGGACACGACAGGAAGGAAAGCGAACGCCGGAGTTTACCTGTGCGTTACGCGCGTGAGCAAGCCGATTGCCGATAGCCGATAGCCGATAGCCGATTCCTGCCGGGGCAGGTAACGCTCGGCCATCGGCCATCGGCTATCGGCTATTGCCCGAACAGACGTTCGAGCGGCGGGAGGGCGAGCAGTGAGGCGCCGTCCACGGCGGACGCACCGACGCGTACGGCCCAGTGGAGGTGCGGGCCGGTGACGCGACCCGAGGCGCCGACGCGACCGATGAACTGGCCGGGGCTCACCGTGTCGCCCTCGGCGACGAGGATCTCGCTGAGATGGAGGTAGGACGTGATCAGGCCGGCGCCGTGGTTCAGGGAGACGATCCGCCCGGCGTAGTAGAAATCGCCGATGAGCGCCACGACACCCCGATTGGCCGCCCGCACGGGCGCGCCGACCACGCCGTCGTAGTCGGTGCCGAGGTGGCGACTGCGGATCTGGCCGTTGAAGACGCGGCCAATGCCGAAGACGCTCGTGACCCGGCTCGCCCGCGGCGGCACGAAGTCGGTCCACCAGAGGCGCGGGGCGACCAGGGCGTCCGCGGTGACGCGCCGCCCCGCCGCCGCCTCCCTGGCGATCCGGACCTGGAGCGCCGAGTCCGGCGGGCGCGTGAAACGCGGATCCACGGAGAGCCGCTCGGTCGGGAACCGCGCCCGGGCCACGGGCAGCCGGCGCTCGACCGCGCGCGTGCGCCCCCTGGCGTGCTCGAAGGTCAGCCGCACGGTGACCGAATCGCCGGCCCCCAGTGGCACGCCCGCCAACGCCGCGAACCGTTCGCCGGGCGCCCGCACGAACGCCAGGGGGAGCGAGTCCATTGTGCCGCGCACCGCGAACGGCGCCGGACTGCCCTCGATCTCCACCACCACGTAGGCAAAGGAGCCCTGCCGCGGCGGGTCGGCATGCCATCGGACGTGCACGGACTGCCCGGCCGCGGGTGCGGACACGGTGCCGATGGCGAGCAGGACGCTGATCAGCCGCATGCCCCAAGGTAACCGGTGACCCCGTGTGCTCCATTCCCTTGCGCGAGCGCGGACGCCTGGCGATCTCATACACGCGGGACAAGCACCGACCCACCGGAGGTATGCATGCGGATATCCCGTTGCTCCCCGCTCGCCGCCGTTCTGCTCCTCGTCGCCGCGCCCGCGGCCGCGCAGCAGACGGACCTGATGCGGGTGTACCAGTCGCTCGGCCATCGGATTGACGTGCTCGAGCGCCAGATTGACAACCTCATGTTCTTCAACCGGCTCGGCGAGATCGCCGAGATTGACATCGTGCGATTGGCGGGACCGGCGCTCCGCTACCAGCCCAACCCCACCGCGCAGGGAGCCGGCAACCCGTTCCGCTTCTACGCCTACGTCTTCGTCCCGAAGAACCTGGACCGCACGGGGAAGCACCCGCTCATCGTGTTTCCGCACGGCGGTGTGCACGCCCATTTCACGACCGGCGCCACCAACGTGCTGCGGGAGATGCTGACCCAGGGCTACACGGTGATCGCGCCCGACTATCGCGGAAGCACGGGGTACGGCCGCGGCACCTACGAGACCATTGACTACGGCGGGCTCGAAACGGAAGACACCTACGCGAGCCGGAACTTCATGCTGGAGAACTACGACTTCCTCGACGCGAATCGGGTGGGCATCGTGGGATGGAGCCACGGCGGACTGCACGCGCTCATGAACATCTTCGATCATCCCGGGGACTACGCCGTCGCGTACGCTGGCGTCCCGGTGAGCGACCTCATTGCCCGCATGGGCTACAAGAGCGACGGCTATCGCGACCTCTACTCGGCGCCGTATCACATCGGCAAGTCCGCCGATGAGAACGTCGCCGAGTACCGGAAACGGTCACCCGCGTGGAATACCGAGCGGTATCAGGGTACCCCGCTCCTGATCCACACGAACACGAATGACGAGGATGTGAACGTGCTGGAGGTGGAGCACCTGATCAAGTCACTCAAAGCCACGGGCCAGACGGGCTTCGAGTACAAGATCTATCAGGACGCGCCCGGCGGGCACAGCTTCAACCGCCTGGACACGAAGCTGGCCAGGGAGTCCCGACGGGAGATCTGGCAGTTCCTGGCGCGGTATCTCATGCCGGCGCGGCCGGTCCGGTAGAGTGCAGCGTGCAAGGAGCAGCGTGCAGCGGGCATCCACCGCGCTGCACGCTGCACCCTGACACGTTCATTTCCATTCCGTCTCCAGGCCCAACGTCCGCCCTTTTTCGATCGCCGGCATTCCCTCCGTCATCCACCGCGGCGCCGGCGCGCCCTGGAGATAGTGGTCGAAGAACTGCTGCATCCGGATGTTCCAGTCCCGCCGCTTGGGATACGGCAGCGGCCAGTGCGGCTCGCCGTTGTAGTTGACCAGCCAGGCCGGTTTGCCAAGCCGCCGGAGCGCCGTGAACAGCTCGATGCCCTGGTACCAGGGCACGGCCCCGTCGTTGTCGTTGTGCAGGATGAGGAGCGGCGTCCGCACGCGGTCCAGCCAGAAGAGGGGGGAGTTCTCGAGGTAGCGGATCGGCGCGTCCCACAGGGTTGCGCCGAGCCGGCTCTGCGTGCGCTCGTACTGGAACATCCGGCTCATGCCGGACTCCCAGCGGATCCCGCCGTACGCGCTCGTCATGTTGGCCACGGGCGCGCCCGGCGCGCCGGCCGCGAACAGGTTGGTCTTCGTCACCATGTAGGCGATCTGATAGCCGCCCCAGCTGTGCCCCTGGAGCCCGATGCGTTTGGGGTCCACGAAGCCGCGCTCGATCAGCTCGAGCACGCCGGGCACCACGCAGTCGAGCGCGCTCTGCCCCGGATACCCGATCGTGTAGACCACGTCGGGAACGAAGACGAGGTAGCCGCGGCTCGCGTAGAACGACGGCCGGATGGTGGAGCGGTGCGGGATCACCGGGCTGTGGGCGTGGAGATTGTCCGAGCTCCGCTCGTAGAAGTTGACGATCATGGGGTACTGCTTCGTCGAGTCGAAATCCGTCGGCTTGTAGAGCAATCCCGCGAGGGGGGTGCCGTCCGCTCCGCGCCAGTGCACCAATTCGACCCTTGCCCAGCGGTACTCGGACTGCTGGGGGTTGGCGTCGCTGAGTTGCGCCGGCCGCGCGAAGTCGAGTCCGGCCCGCCACAGGTTCGGGAACTCCGCGATGGACTCGCGCGTGTAGAGCAGCACGTCCGCGGCGTCGGCCTTGCGGGGATTCGAGAACCGTCGGTGCTCCCACAGGAGCCGCTCCGGGGCGCGGTCGCCCGCCACCCGGTCGCGATAGAACCCCGCCGCCTTGGTTCGGTAGTCGAACGCCGAGAGCAGCAGCGGCTCCGTGGCGACGACGGCCTCCCGCTCGCGGTCGAGGTCCACGAGGCGGAACCGCACGCTGTCGCGCCGGCCGACGCCGTCCGTCACGTTGCGCGGCGCGCGCTTGCCCGTTGGATCCACGGCCCACACGTCATAGCGGTCGTAGAGCAGCAACTCGCGGTCGCCCTCGGTCCAGCCGGCCACCCCATGCGGCGACGCCGGCATCGGGCTGTCGTGCTCCTCGTCATCCAGCGGATACGGGATGCCCGCCGTGACCGTGACCGACGTTCCGGTCCGGAGATCGTGGACGTCGCCCGCCCGCGCCGCGTAGTCCCACAGGTACACATACCCGCCGCCCGCCGAGAGCTGGGCGCGCGCCTGTGTCTCTCCCCGCAGCAGTCGCCGCTGTCCGGTCGCGAGATCCACGGCGTAGAGATCCTGCCAGCCGGGCGTGTCCCAGGAGATCCGGATCCGGTAGGCGCGGTCGTCCGTGCCCAGCCCCCAGGCCCCGTCCCCGCCATCCGGCAGGCTCACGCTCGCGAGCCCGGTATCCGCGAGCTGGACGACGCGGTTCCCGTCGAGGTGGGCGACCGCAAGGTAGGTGCGACGCCGCTCCTGGGTCAGGCGCCGCAGCTGCATCGGCTGCAGCTCGGCGTCCCGCCAGTGCCAGATGTCCACCCCCACCCGCTCGTCCTCGGGCGTGCTGTCTTCGGGCGCGGGCGCCTCCCAGGGCGCCGTGCCGAAGTAGAGCCGGCGGCCGCTCCACGAGAACGACGGCGCGCGATGCTCGCTCACCGCCCAGCCGGCACGCATCCCCGCGGTGGCCGTGGTGGCCGCGACCGCGGCGGCCGGCGTCCCCGCCCGCCAGCGATACACCGAGAACCGCGGGTGCTCCGCCTGGGCGTCGTCCCGCGTCGTGAGGAAGGCCAGCAGGTCGCCCGCCTCCGCAAAGGCCAGGCTCTTGTAGGTGGCGCGCCCGCCCGCGACGCGGTGGTCCGTGGGCGCGTCCGCCAGCTCGACCATCAGGACACCGTCGGTCTCGCCGGTCCGGCTCGCCACGGCCGCCGCGAGCCGCGCGCCGTCCCGCGTGAACGCGTATTCTGTGACGTCGTCGTACCGCCGTTCGGCCCCGGTAGCGAGGTGGCGCACCACGAGGCGGCTGCCAACCTCGCTGTCCTTCCTGGGCTTGAGCGCCGCGCTGTCCGGTGTCGCGGCGGCCGTGTCCGTCTCGGCCGCCTTCCGGTCTTCCCTGGGACGCTCGACGAGGTAGGCCACGTACGCGCCACCCCGCTCCGGCATCCGGAAGGACTTGACCTCGTCCACGCGGACCACGTCTCCCGTGGCGAGATCGAGGATCCCGAGCGAGTCCTTGGGGAGATCGTCGCCGCGCTTCTTGGCGACCTTGGCCGCGCGGACCACGCGTACTCGGGCTTGATCACGAACACGAGGTACCCACCGGACGGCGCGAACCGGGCGTCCCGGCCGCGCGGCACGCGAAACTCCGTGGGGCGCCCGGTGGCGCGCACCACCAGCTCGGCGTCGCCCTGCTGCGGCTCGAGCACGTAGCTGACCCACATCCCGTCCCGTGACAGGGCCTCCTGCTCGATGGTGCGCCAGCGGTCGTAGGCGTCGTGGTCGAGGGAACGCTGCGCCGCCAGCCACGTGGGGGCAACGGCGAGCAGAACGATCGGGATGGAACGGGTACACGCGGTCATGTCGTGCCGCCTCGGTCACGATCCGTGGATGTCGAGCGGACGGCTCAACCTATCCGCCGGGCTCGACGTACGGGAAGTGACGTTCGTCGCACGGACCGTATTCGCACAGGAGACCGTCCGCCGGCGATGGGACCCTTCTCCCGGGACCGTGGTACGCATCAGGATCGGGAGGACGTCATGCCACGATTCTGGTACCTGTTCGCCGTGCTCCTCGCCGCGCCGACCGCGGCTGCCCAGCCGGCGCCGTGTGCCGGCCAGGAGTACCGCCAGTTCGACTTCTGGGTGGGCGCGTGGAACGTGTTCAACCCGCAGGGACGGCAGGTAGGGACGAACACCATCGAGCCCACGCTCGGCGGCTGCGCGCTGCACGAGCAGTGGACCAGTGCGGGGGCCAACCGGGGATTCAGCTACAACATCTTCGACCGCGGGTCCCGGCGGTGGCACCAGACCTGGGTGGACAACGGCGGCACGCTGCTCCTGCTCGACGGCGGGCTCGCGGGGACCGCCATGGTGCTGCGCGGCACGACCGTGAACGCCCAGGGCACGAGCGTGCTGAACCGCATCACCTGGACCCCCGTGGCGGCCGACAGCGTGCGCCAGCTCTGGGAAACCTCCGCCGATGCCGGGCAGACGTGGACGGTGGCGTTCCACGGGATGTACGTTCGGCAGTAGCGACGGCGGGACCAGCGACTACCGCCCTCCTCGCCACTCCCGCTTGATCAACACACGATCCACCGAGAGCGCGCCACTGCCGCGAAGCGCCACGGCCACGGCCATGGCGATGACGAGCAGGTGGAACTCGATGCCCTGGCCGGCCTGTTGTCCGGACCAGTCCATGAAGAACCCGTTTTCCAGGTGCACGAGGCCGATGGCGCCGAGCATGACGGCAATGACGCCGGCCGCCGCGATCCGGCCGAGCGCGCCCACGATGAGCCCCAGTCCACCCAGGAACTCGGCGGCGATCACCAGCAGGGTGAGCGCGGCCGGGATGCCGAGCGCCTGATCGAAGAAGCCGATCGTGCCCGCCGGGCCGTGGCCGCCGAACCAGCCGAGGGCCTTCTGCGCCCCGTGCGCGAACATCACGACGCCCAGCGCGACCCGGATCACGGTCAGCGCGGGGCTCTTGGGTGTGTCCAGCAGTTTCTTGAGCATCAGTTTCCTCCCGTATGTGTAGCGGTACCCGCGCCGCGCGATGCCCGCACGGCATCCAGCAAGACGATGAGGCGCTGCAGGGTCCGGTCGTCCAGCGACCCCATGGCCTCGTAGTCCACCCGATCAATCGTGAGATCGAGCCGCTCCAGCAGGCGCAGGCCGGACGCCGTGATCCGGCAATGCACCTCCCGGCGGTCCGTGGGGCAGCGCTCGCGCGTGACCCAGCCCTGCGCTTCCAACCGGTCCATCATCCGCGTGATGCCCGGCGCCTGCTCGATCATGCGGCCCGCCACCTCGAGCGTGGGGAGCCCCGCGGCGCCGGCGCCCCGCAGGATGCGGAGCACGTTGTACTGCTGGAGCGTGAGGCCCAGCGGGGCCACGGCAGCGGCGAGGGTCCGCCGCACGACATCCGCGGTGCGCAACAGGGCCACGACCGCCTCCTGGCTCTTGGCGGGAAACGGGCGGGTCTGGCGGATCTCGCGCTCGATGGCACTGCGGGAGTCGGGTGTCATGGTGATAACATTACTAGTCAATAGTTGATCTGTCAAGTATCTGCCCAAGGAACTTCTCCCCCCTCTGCGGACTTTTAGGTCCGAAGCGGCAATCCGGCGCAACCGCTCGCGGAAGCGCCGGGCACGTCCCATTCTTTCCCACTACCCCAGTCCTGGAAACGTCCATGCGAGTGTCCCTTGTCCTTTGGTTGCTCCTCGGTTCCGCGGTCGCCTGCGCGGGTGACGGCACCGGCCTGGATGAGAACGGCATTCCCATCGGCACGCCCCCGCCCGGAACCGAAGTGACGCTGTCCGGCGACGTCCAGCCGATCCTCACCGCCAACTGCGCGCTCTCCGGGTGCCACGCCGGCGGCAGCCCGGTCCTTGGGCAGAACCTCTCGGCGGGCCAGACCCACGCGAACGTGGTGAACGTGCCGTCGCAGGAAGTGCCGGGCATGATGCGGGTCCGGCCCCTTCTGCCCGATTCGAGCTACCTGGTGCACAAGATCCAGGGGACCCAGGGGTCCGTGGGCGGCAGCGGCGTTCGCATGCCCCTGGGCGCCGGGCCGCTCACGGCGGACCAGATCGCCACCATCCGGGCGTGGATCACCGCCGGCGCCCTCAACAACTGACGGAGACCACCATGCGCCCTCGTCTGCTCCTCGGCGGCCTCCTGGCGGCCGTCACCCCGGCGGCGGCCGAGCCGTACCTGGCCCTGCGGACCGGGCTCAAGTGCTCGTCGTGCCACACGAACATCACGGGCGGCGGCAACCGGAACGCGTTCGGCGGCATCTTTGCGCAGACGCAGCTGCCCATGAAGCCCGGGACGGTCGTGAGCCGGAACCTGACGGATTTCCTCCAGATCGGGTGGGACCTCCGGGTGGAGGGATCCGGCACCTTCAAGACCGACAACCCGCAGACCACCATGAGCCTCGACGTGGCCCAGGTCTACGCGGCGGCCGAGCTGCTCGAGAACCGGCTGGTGTTCTACATAGACCAGACCGTGGGCCCGGACCGCGCGGTCGCCCGAGAAGCGTTCGGCATGGTGAAGCGGCTGCCGGGCGAGGGCTACGTCAAGGCGGGGAAGTTCCTGCTGCCGTACGGCCTGCGGCTCCAGGACGACGCCGAGTACGTCCGCGAGCGGACCGGCTTCTCGTATTTCACGCCGGACCAGGGCGTCGAGGTCGGAGTCGAGCCGGGGCCGCTGGCGCTCGCCATCGCGCTCACGAACGGGACCGCCGGCGCCGCGGAGAGCGACAACGGCAAGCAGGTCACGTCGAGCGCGGCGCTGGTCTTCCGGCAGCTCAGGATCGGCGCGTCAGCGTCCATCAACGACGCCGCCCTCAACACCCGCGAGGCCGTGGGCGGCTTTGGCGGCGTGAGCGTGGGACCGCTGGTGCTCCTGGGCGAGGTGGACTACGTGCGCGACAAGCCAGCGGCGGGCGATACGGTCAGCCAGCTCATCGCCTACGGGGAAGCCGACTGGCTGCTGACCCGCGGGCTCAATGCCAAGGTCACGTACGGCTGGCTCGACCCCAATCGGGACATCGCCGAGAACGAGCGCGTGCGGGCGCGGTTCGGGCTCGAGTTCTTCCCGACCCCGTTCCTGCGGTTCGCGGGTTTCTACACGATGCTCGAGGACATCCCGCAGGCAACGACCGACCTGGACCGGTGGAGCGTGGAGGCACAGGTGGCGTTTTGACGATAGGCCGATGGCCGATAGCCGATAGGCCGATGGCCGAGAACGCCGTGCGCGGTTCGGCAATCGGCAATCGGCTATCGGTCACCCTCGAGATAGTCGAGCAGCAGGGCCGTCATCACGCGCATTCCGATCGGGATGGACGAGTCGTCGGCCTGGAAGGTGGGGGTGTGGTGGTCGCCGGAGACCGTGCCGGGCTTCTGCACGCCCAGCCGGTAGTAGAGGCCCGGGACCTCGTTGGCGAAGTACGAGAAGTCCTCGCCCACCATGGCGGGCTCGAGCCGGTGCACGTTGGCGGCGCCGACGAGCCGCTGTAGGGTCGGCAGCATCCGGTCCGTGAGCGCGAGGTCGTTGATCACGGGCGGCGACCCCCGCTCATAGGTGAGGTCGAACCCGCCGCCGCCCGCGGCGGTGATGCCCGCCAGGATCACGCGCATGCGCCGCTCGACTTCGTCCTGCACCGTCGTGCTGTAGGTGCGGACGGTTCCCTCCAGGCGCACTTCACCCGGAATAATGTTGAACCGCTCGCCGCCGTGGATCATGCCGACCGTGACCACGCTGGGCTCGACGGGCGACAGGTTCCGCGAGCGGAGCGTCTGGAGCGCCATGACGGCCTGGGACGCCATCACGACGGGATCCACGCTCAGGTGGGGCGACGCGCCGTGCGCCTGCCGGCCCTTGATCGTGATCCAGAAGTGGTCCACCGCCGCGAGCGCGGGTCCCGGCGTGTAGCCCACGGTGCCCACGTCCATCGAGGCCATGGTGTGGAGCCCGAACACGGCGGCGGGCCGCGGGTCCGCGAACACGCCTTCCGCGAGCATCAGCTCGGCGCCGCCTTCCTCTCCCGGGGGCGGGCCTTCCTCCGCGGGCTGGAACACGAACAGCACCGTGCCCGGCAGCTCGCGCCGCATGCCGGCCAGGATCTCGGCCACGCCGAGTTGGATGGCCACGTGCACGTCGTGCCCGCAGGCGTGGGACACGCCGACCTCCTGGCCGAGGTACGTGGCGCGCACCGTGGACTTGAACGGATAGGGTGTATCCTCGGTAACCGGGAGCGCGTCCATGTCCGCCCGCACGGCCACGACCGGTCCGGGCCGCCCACCGCGCAACACGCCCACGACGCCCGTCTGCGCGATGCCGGTCCGCACGTCGTCCAATCCGAGCGCGCGCAGTCGCTCGGCAATCAGCTTCGCGGTCTCGACTTCGCGGTTTCCCAGCTCGGGCTGGCGGTGCAGGTGGTGCCGGACCTCGATAACGGCCGGGGCGGCGCGCTCGACCGCGGCCGCAATGCGCGCGTCGCGCTGCTGGGCGTGCATCACGCCGCCCGCGACCGTCAGTGCCGTGATGATGCTCAGAACTCGCATGCAGGTCTCGCTTCCGGGGTGCGCCGGGCAAGATATCCGGGCGCACCGGCTCCGCCAGAGACCCGCTCGCGGTAACTTGCCTCGCGGATGCCTGTG
Organism: Gemmatimonadales bacterium; assembly: GCA_036398175.1. GTDB lineage: Bacteria > Gemmatimonadota > Gemmatimonadetes > Gemmatimonadales > GWC2-71-9 > JAOTWJ01. The sequence goes on along the minus strand of DASWHL010000026.1, from coordinate 23,479 downwards.
TCCCTCGCCCTCGGCTTCGTGGTCGCCGGCATCGTCCTGCTGGGCGGTGGCGGCGACCTGCTCGTGCGGGGCGCGGTGTCGCTGGCGCGCCTGCTGCGGGTGCGCCCCGTGATCATCGGGCTCACGATCGTGGCGATGGGCACGTCGGCTCCCGAGTTGGCGGCGAGCCTCACCGCGGCGCTCCGCGGGAGCAGCGACGTCGCAATCGGCAACGTCGTCGGCTCCAACATCATCAACGTGGCCCTCATCGTGGGCCTCGCCGCGGTCGTCCTGCCCATCGCCGTGCACCTGTCGGCCGTCCGGCTGGAGTGGCCGGTGATGCTCGGGTTCTCGGCGGCCGGCATCGCGATGGCCTGGGACGGCACGATCAGCCGGCTCGATGGCGCCATCCTGCTGGCAGGTCTCGTGGCGTTCACGGGCATCCTGATCCGGGCGGCGCAGCGGGGTTGGGCGGCGCCGGACGCCCAGGTCCTCACCTCCGAGGTGGACGCGCTCACCGTACGGCCGGTCCGGCACCTCGTGCTGCTCGACGTGGGCCTGGTGCTGGGCGGGGTGGTTTTGCTGGTCATCGGGGCGCAGCTGCTGGTGCGGGGCGCGGTGAGCATCGCGCAGGTGGCGGGCCTGTCGGAGCGGGTGATCGGCCTCACGATCGTCGCCGCCGGCACGAGCCTGCCGGAGCTCGCGACCAGCCTGGTCGCCGCGCGGCGCGGGCAGGCGGAGATCGCGCTCGCCAACGTGCTCGGCTCCAATATCTTCAACCTGGGCGCGATCCTGGGAATCGTGGCGCTGGTCCAGCCGCAGGCGGTGGCGCCCGAGATCGGCGCGGACCTCTGGTGGATGCTGGCGTACGCGATCGTCCTGTTCCCGATCATGTGGACCGACATGCGGATCACCCGGCTGGAGGGAGGTCTGCTGCTCGGATCGTACGGGGTCTATCTGGGGTTCCTGCTGCTCTGAGGCGGACGAGGCGGACACGGTGGTACAACGCTCACCATTGGGATCGTGACGGACCCCTGCGGTCCCCTACCTTCCCGCCAGCACCGGCCCCACCACCCGCCACACCGTCTCCGCCACGATCCGCTGCCCCGCCGCGGTAGGGTGAATGCCGTCCGCCTGGTTCAGCTCCGGCACCGCGGCCACGCCCTCGAGCAGGAACGGGATGAGCCCGGCGTCGTTGGCCCGCGCCAGCGCGGGAAACACGGCGCGGAACTCCGACGTGTAGGCGCGGCCCATGTTGGGCGGGGACTCCATCCCGGCCACCACGATCGCGGCTTCCGGGTGCGCCACGCGGGTCCGGTCAATGATCCGCTGGAGGTTGGCCCGCATGGCGTCCACGTCCTGGCCCCGGAGCCCGTCGTTGGCCCCCAGCTCGAGCACGAGCATCGCCACGGGCTGGCGCAGCAGCCACTCCACGCGCCGGAGCCCGCCCGCCGACGTCTCGCCACTCTCGCCCGCATTGACCACGCGAAACGGCAACCCCGCGGAGTCAATCTTCTCCTGGATGAGCGCCGGATACGCCTGGTCCGGATCGAGGCCGTAGCCGGCGGTGAGGGAGGTCCCGAGAAAGACGACGGCAGGCAGGGCAGAGTCGCCGCGCCCGGCTTCGCCGCGGACGGTCGCCGCCCCCGATTGCCGACTCGCCTGGTCGCACGCCCCCGTCGCGAGCACACCAGCCACCAGCGCGCCCGCCCCCACTGCAATCACTGCCCTCACTATCTTCCCCCCATGTCCATGATCATCGCCGAGCACCTCACCCAGACGTATCTCAGCGCCGGACGGCCACTCACCGTTCTGCACGATATCAATCTAACGATCGAGGCTCGGGGCCTCGTGGCCGTGATCGGCCCGTCCGGCAGCGGCAAGACCACGCTGCTTGGCCTGCTCGCGGGGCTCGATCGGCCCACGCGGGGAACCGTGCGCCTCGACGGCGCGGACCTGGGCGCGCTCGACGAAGACGCACGGGCGGCGTTGCGCGCCGAGCGCGTGGGGTTCGTGTTCCAGACGTTCCAGCTCCTCCCCACGCTCACCGCGCTCGAAAACGTGCTGGTGCCGCTCGAGCTGAGGCCGGGTGGCCGGCAGGCGGGCGACCTCGAGCGGGCCGCGGAGTACCTCGCGCGCGTCGGCCTGGCCGACCGCACGCAGCATTACCCCGCGCAGCTCTCGGGCGGCGAGCAGCAGCGCGTGGGGCTGGCCCGCGCGTTCGCCAACCGGCCCCGGATTCTCTTCGCGGACGAGCCCACCGGCAGTCTGGACGCGGAAACCGGCGCCGGCGTGATTGATCTCCTGGTCGAGCTGAACGCCGAGGCCGAGACGACGATGGTGCTCGTGACGCACGACCCCGCGCTGGCCGCGCGGGCGCATCGCGTGGTGCGGCTCCGGGCCGGGGCGATCGTGGCCGACGAGCGCGCGGCGTGAATTTCCGGTTCGCCGCGGCCATGATCCGGCGCGAGAGCCGGGGGGCGGCGCGCCGCCTCGGCCTGCATACGCTGTCGGTGGCCATCGGCGTGGGCGCGCTCGTGGCCATCAACTCGTTCCGCGAGAACCTGACCGACTCCGTGCGCGGCCAGGCGCGCGGCATCCTCGGCGCCGATCTCGAACTGCGGCGGAACCGGCCGTTCCCGCCGAGCGTGCTGGCGCTGCTCGACTCCGCGGCCGCGGCCGGCACGTCCGTGTCGTACCGCACGACGTTCCCGTCCATGGCGCTGGCGCCCGCCTCGGGCCGGGCCCGGCTGGTCCAGGTGATCGCGCTGGACGGCGGCTTCCCGTACTACGGCACGGTCCGTACGGAGCCCGCGGACGCATGGCAGACGTTCCGGACCGCCGAGACCGTGCTGGTGGATCCCGCGGTGCTGATCCAGCTCGACGCCGCGGTGGGCGACTCGCTCCGGCTGGGCGACCGCGCCTTCGCGATCGGCGGCGTGGTGACCGCCTACCCGGGCCAGGTGAGCCTCCAGTCGGCCATCGGGGCGCGCGTTTACCTCCCGCTCCAGTGGCTCGACGCCACCAACCTGATCCGGCAGGGGAGCGTGGCGCAGTACCGCGCAAGCCTGGCCATGACGGACGAGGCGGACGTGCGCCGCTTCCTCTACCGGCACGGCCGCCTCCTGCGGGAGGAACAGGTCCGCGACGAGACCGTGGACGAGACCGAGGACGACCTCACCGAGGCGTTCGACGTGCTCGCGCGGTTCCTGGGGCTCGTGGGACTCGCGGCCCTGCTGCTGGGCGGGATCGGCGTGGCCAGTGCCGTGCACGTGTACGTGCGCTCGCGGCTCGACGCCGCGGCCCTGCTCCGCTGCCTCGGCGCGAGCGGCGGGACGGTCACCGTCATCTACCTTGCGCAGGCGGTGCTGGTGGGCCTCGTGGGGGCGGCCGGCGGCGTGGCGCTCGGGATCACCGTGCAGATGATCCTGCCCGGCGTGCTGCGCGAGTTCCTGCCGCTCGACGTGGCCGTGCGCCTCGTGCCCCGCGCCATCGCGGAAGGCTTCGCGCTCGGCGCGGTCGCGGCCGTCGTGTTCGCGCTGCTGCCGCTCCTCCCGGTCCGCACCGTACCGCCGCTCCGCACCATCCGCCGGGACCTCGAGCCGGGCGGCGGGCGCCGCGATCCGCTGCGGATTGCCGTGGCCGGCGCGCTGGTGGCGCTGGTGCTCGCGCTCTGCCTCTGGCAGGCGCCGGAACCGGAGATCGGGCTCGGCTTCGCGGGCGGGATCGCGGCCACGGCGTTCGGCCTCTGGCTCGCCGCGCGCGGCCTGATTGGCGCCACGCGCCGGTTCTTCCCCATGCGGGCGCGGTATGCCGTCCGGCAGGGCGTCGCCAACCTGTTCCGGCCGCGCAACCAGACGCTGGCGGTGACGCTCGCCCTGGGCTTCGGCGTGTTTCTCGTGTCGCTGCTCTACGTGGTGCAGCACTCCGTGCTGGACCGGTTCCGGATTGACGCGCGGCCCGACCGCCCCAACCTCGTGCTGTTCGACATCCAGAACGACCAGAAGCCGGGCGTGCGCGCCGTGCTCGACGGCCACGGTCTGTCCGTCCTCCAGGAAACCCCCATCGTTCCGGCCCGGCTCCACGCCATCAACGACCGGACCGTCGAGGAGATTCTCCGCACGTCCGGCGCGTTCCAGTACGGACGCTGGGCGCTCCGGCGGGAGTACCGGCATACGTATCGGGATACGGTGGTTGGGTCGGAGACGGTGGTGGCGGGGGAGTGGTGGGAGACAACGGGGCAGAGGGGCCGAGGGGCAGCGGGGCAGACGCTGCCGCGCATCTCGCTCGAGCAGGACCTTGCGGCGGACCTCCTGGTGGGGCTGGGGGACCGGCTGATCTGGAACGTGCAGGGTCTGCTGATCGAGACGCGCGTCGCGTCGCTCCGGACGGTGGACTGGGCACGGTTTGAGCCGAACTTCTTCGTGGTGTTCGAGCCGGGCGTGCTCGAAGACGCCCCGCAGATGGGCGTGCTCCTGGCGCGCGGCGCGGACGCCGACAGCCGCGCGCGCGTGCAGCGGGATGTGGTCGAGCGGTTCCCCAACGTCGCGGTCGTGGATCTCACGGTCCTCCAGCAGACGCTGGACGACGTGATCGGGAAGGTCACGCTCGCCATCCGATTCATGGCGCTGTTCAGCGTGGCGAGCGGGATCCTCATTCTGGTGGGCGCGCTCGCGACCTCGCGCCGCCAGCGGATGCGGGAGGTGACGCTGCTCCGCACGCTCGGTGCCCGCGCCCGCGTGATCCGCACCGTCCTGCTCACCGAGTACGCCGCGCTCGGCCTGCTAGCCGGCATCGCCGGGACCATGCTCTCCACCGCCGGCGGCTGGGCCGTGGCCCGGTTCGTCTTCGAGCTGCCCTTCCGTCTGCCCGTCGGCGCCCTTGCCGCGTTCTGGGGGGGCTGCGCCCTGCTCACGATCGTGATCGGTGCGGCCACCGGGAGAGACTTGGCACGGCGGCCACCGCTCGATCTGCTCCGCGAGATCGCCGAATGAGGACGCTTGGAGGCACAGCGTGGCGCATCCTTGACCCTCCTCCGCCGGGCCTGCAGCTTTTCCCTTTCCCCACTCTCGACGGGTGTCCCATGTTCTCGCGCATCGCCGTCCTCGCTGCCCTCACCGCGACTGCCCCGCTGGCCGCGCAACCACCATCGTCCGACCGTCTGACGCTTGGGCTCTACCTCGAATGGGAACGGGCCGGCAGCCCGCAGATCGCGCCGGACGGCCGCCAGATCGTCTACACCCGCGGCTGGGTGGACAAGATCAACGACCGCTGGGAGTCGTCCCTCTGGATCATGAACACGGATGGGGGGCGGAACCGCTTCCTGACGGACGGGTCCAACGCCCGGTGGTCGCCGGACGGGACGCGCATCGCGTTCACGAACCGGGGCGACCCGCAGGGCAACCAGCTCTTCGTCCGCTGGATGGACGCGGAAGGGTCCACCACCCAGATCACGCGGGTCGAGGACGCACCGTCCGGGCTCGCGTGGTCGCCCGACGGCAACTGGATCGCGTTCACGATGAACGTGGACGACCGGCCCGACTTCCCGCGCGTGAGCCTGCCGGGGCGGCCCGACGGCGCCAAGTGGACCGCCGACCCCAAGGTCGTCACCCGGCTCACGTACCGGCGCGACCGGATGGGTTACATAGACGGCGGCTACCGGCACATCTTCGTGGTGCCCGCCACGGGCGGCACGCCCCGCCAGCTCACCACCGGGAACTGGAACCACTCGTCACCCGTGTGGGCCCCGGACGGCGCGGAGATCCTGTTCTCGGGCCTCCGCGTGGACACGGCGGAGTACGCGTGGCGCGAATCGGAGATCTACGCGGTGGCCGTGGCGACGGGCGCGGTCCGGCAGCTGACGACGCGCCGCGGCCCGGACGGGAACCCGGTGGTGTCCCCGGACGGGAAGCTGGTGGCCTACACCGGCATGGACGCCGGCGACTTCACCTACAAGACCACGAGCCTCTACGTCATGGACCTGAGCGGCGCCAATCCCCGCGCACTCACGCCACCCGACTTCGATCGCTCGCCCCAGGAGATCACCTGGGCCGCGGACAACAGCGGCATCTACTTCACGACGCAGGAGCGGGGCACGCAGAACCTCTACTTCGCGGGCCTGCGCGGGGCGCCGCGGCAGGTGTCGGAAGGGAACCACCTGTTCGGCATCCAGACCGTCACCGCCCAGGGCCTGGCGGTGGGCACGTTGACCAGCCCGCACGAACCGGGCGACATCGTCACCTACGACACGCGGCGGCGGGCGTTCACCAGGCTCACCGACGTGAACGCCGACGTGCTCATGGGCCGGACGCTGGGTGCGGTCGAGGAGATCTGGTACCCGTCGGTGGACGATTACCGGATTCAGGGCTGGATCGTGAAGCCGCCCGACTTCGACCCGGCCAGGCAATACCCGTTGATGCTCTCCATCCACGGCGGCCCGCACGCCATGTACGGGGTGGGGTTCAACTTCGGCTGGCAGGAGCACGCCGCCAACGGCTACGTCGTCCTGTACACCAATCCGCGCGGGAGCACCGGCTACGGCTCGGCGTTCGGCAACGCGATCAAGAACGCGTACCCCAGCAAGGACTTCGACGACCTCATGAACGGCGTGGACGCGGTGATCGCCAAGGGCTACGTGGACACGCTGAACATGTTCGTCTACGGCTGCTCCGGCGGCGGCGTGCTCACGTCCTGGATCGTGGGCCACACGTCCCGCTTCGCGGCCGCGTCCGCCAATTGCCCGGTCACCAACTGGTTCTCGTTCGTCGGCACCACGGACGGCGCCACCTGGTACCGCAACTTCGCCAAGTTCCCGTGGGAAGATCCCACCGAGCACCTGCGCCGCTCCCCGCTCATGTACGTCGGGAACGTCACGACCCCCACGATGCTCATGACCGGCGAGCAGGACCTCCGCACGCCCATGGGCCAGACCGAGGAGTACTACCAGGCGCTGCGGGTGCGGAAGGTGCCCACGGCCATGGTGCGGTTCAAGAACGAATGGCATGGCACGAGCAGCATGCCATCCAATTTCCTTCGGACGCAACTCTACCTGCGCGCCTGGTTTGAGAAGCACAAAAGGGGCGGCGCCGGGGTGAGTGACCACGACTAGGCGCCCAGGCGCCTGGACGCCCTGAATGCGGCGCCGCATTCAGGGCGTCTGAGCGGCTGTGCGCCTATATTCTGAGTAATGCCAAAGCCGAAGAACCTCATCGTGGTCGGCGACCGGGTGCTCATCGTTCCGGCGGAGGGCGAGGAGCGCACCAACGTGGGGTTGTATCTGCCGTCCACGGCGGTGGATCATCAGGCCGTGCAGGGTGGGCGCATCGTGGCGACGGGCCCGGGCATGCCGCTGCCGGATCCGGGCTCGCTGGACGACGAGCCCTGGAAGATCCAGGCGGACCTGCGGGGTGGCGCGCGCTACGTGCCGATGCAGGCCCGGATGGGCGACTACGCGTTGTTCTTCCGGAAGGCCGCGGTCGAGATCACCTACGAAGGCGACCGGTACCTCGTGGTGCCGCAGCCCGCCATCCTCGTGCTGGTGCGCGGCGCCGACCCCATAGACGAGTTGATTGATTCCCAGGGCAACTGACCGTGGTGTTGCTCATCGCCGGTCTCGTGCTCGCGGGCGGCCTGCTCTGGCTCATCACCCTCCCCTCCCGCTCCGCCCCCAACCCCGACACCCGCGACCAGGACGTCCTCGACCAGGCCGAGGCGGAGGTACGCGACCTGGGCGCCATGGCGTCGCCGGACGACGCGGACGACGCGTTGCCGGATTGGGGACCGGGAACACCGGACCGGTAAACAACCGTCATGCACGATCATCCGCCCATGTCACCCGGGCGCCCAGCAACGGCAACCTCCCGACCGGTGGTTCGTCGCCGATCGTGATCGCGGCGTCCAGCGCCTGACGGCCGCGGGCCAACCCGGCGGCGTCCCGTGCGTGGATGGTGGCGATGGGCTCACCGGCGTCCACCCGCTGCCCGGGCTTGGCCGTGATCACGAAGCCCACGGCCGGGTCCACGGTGTCTTCCATGCGCCGCCGGCCGCCGCCCAGGGCGATGATCCCCTCGCCAATGGTCCGCGGCTCCACGGCGGTCACGATGCCCTCGCGGGGCGCCGCCCAGACCGCGGTCTCGGGGGCCTGGGGCAGGCCGGCCGGATCGTCCACGACCGCGGGGTTCCCGCCCTGCGCCGCAATCAGCTCCCGGCACCGGTCCGCCGCGGCGCCGCTGGCCAGGGCGTCCGCGAGGCGCTCCATGGCCGCCTCCTCGGTATCCGCCACCCCGCCCGCCCGGAGCATCTCGGCGCCGAGCGCAAGCGTCACGTCCTCGAGATCCTCCGGCCATTCGCCGCGGAGCGCCAGCAGCGCCTCCTCGGTCTCGAGCGCGTTGCCGCACGCGTGTCCCAGCGGCCGGTCCATGGCCGTGATGCGGGCGACCGTGGGGCAGCCCCGCGCGGCGCCGAGGGCGATCATGGTGCGCGCGAGCGCGAGCCCGCGCTCCGGATCCGGGAGGAACGCCCCGCTGCCGGCCTTCACGTCCAGAACGAGCCCCTGGAGATCCTCGGCGAGCTTCTTCGACATGATGCTGGCGGCGATCAGCGGGATGGACTCGACGGTTCCGGTGGCGTCCCGCAGCGCGTAGAGGCGCCGGTCCGCCGGCGCGATGTCGGCGGTCTGGCCGAGCATGGCGCAGCCCAGGCGCTCGACCTGCGCCTGCGCCTCGTCCAGGGAGAGCGCCGTACGGAACCCCGGGATGGCCTCGAGCTTGTCCAGCGTCCCGCCGGTGTGCCCCAGCCCGCGCCCAGAGATCATCGGCACGGCAAGCCCGCAGCTCGCCACCAGCGGGGCCAGGATCAGGGACGTCTTGTCGCCGATCCCGCCGGTCGAGTGCTTGTCCACGCGCGGCGGCGTGCCGGGAGCAAAGGTCAGGCGCCCGCCCGAAGCGCACATGGCGTCGGTCAGTGCGTCCAGCTCGTCCGCCGTGAGGCCGCGGAACACCACGGCCATCAGGAGGGCGGCCACCTGGTAATCCGGCACCGCGCCGCGGGCCACGTCCGCCACCAGCCCGCGCCATTCGTCGCCGGTGAGGGCCCCCCCGTCCCGCTTGCGCGCGATGACCGCGGCCGTCAACATTTCCGGCCCGAGGAGATCACATGCCCGCACATGGCCTTCGCGCCCTGACGCTGCTGACGGTGCTCGCGCTCCCGTGGGCGCGCGCCGGCGCGCAGGTCCCCGACCCGCGCCTCGCCCGCATAGACAGCCTGCACGACGCCATGCAGCCGGCGGCGGCGCTGGCCGAGGCCAAGGCCCTGCTCACCGGCAACGCCGGCCACTACGGGGCGTTGTGGCGCGCCGCGCGGTCGCAGGTGGACGTGGCCAAGCGGATCCGGGGCGAGCACGAGTACACCCGCGCCATCCGCGACTCGGTGTACGCGGAGGCCGAGCGGTTCGCGCGGCGGGCGGTGGCCGCGGACTCCAGTGACGCCGAAGGGCGTTTCGTGCTGGCCCTGGCCCTGGGCGAGCTGTCCCGGACCCGGGGCGGCAAGGAGCGGGTGAGCTTCGCGCGGGTGATCTACGACGAGACCGCCGCGGCGCTCGCGCGCGATCCCGCGCACGACGGGGCGCATCACATCCTGGGGGCGTGGCATGCCGAGATCATGCGCCTGTCCGGGGTGACGCGGTTCTTTGCCAGGACGCTCCTGGGAGCCGGGTTCATGAGCCGCGCGGCCTGGGATTCGGCCGCGGTGCACCTCGAGCGGGCGGTCGCGCTGGACCCGGACTACGTCCACCACCGGCTGGAGCTGGCCGAGATCTACGTGGACATGGAGCGCTGGGCCGAGGCCGCGGCGCACCTCGAGGCCATCCCGGGGCTGCCCACCAAGGACGTGCTCGACGACCTGCACCGCGCCGCGGCCACCGCGCTCCTCGACCGGGTGCGCGCGCGGCTCCGTTAATCCGGGAGGTGCCGTTTGACCCGCCGCCGGACGCGGCGCAGCTCCCGCTCGGCGCCCTCGCGCATCTCCCCCACCCGGTCCGACGCCCCCTCCCGGAACCGCCGTACGCCCCGCCGGATCCGGCGACGCGTCACGTCTCCACTCTGCGGCGCGAGCAGCAGCGCCGCGCCCGCGCCCGCCAGCGCGCCGAGCACGAACCCCACGAGGAAGCCGATTCCCGAACCGCGGGTCCGCCCGCCCTCGTCCAGTTCGTCGTCCGCCACCTCGTCGTCCCGATCCGCCAACTCCACATCGTCGTCGTCGCGCGCCATTACCGCCTCCGGAACCGCGTCTCACTCACTCGTGTGCTCCCATTCTATGTTACCGCCTTGACGTGGGTCCGTCGAGGCCGCCAAACTTGTGCGGACCGCCATGCCTGATTCCCCCGCGCCCGCTGCCGCCCCCGCCCCCGCCGATCTCGGACCACGCGTCCGCGAGCTCGAGCGTGAACGGATGCACCTCGTCACGCTCGTGGACATCATGCAGGAGATCACGGGCACGCTGAACTTCGTGGACATCCTCCAGACCATCACCCAGAAGCTGGGCGAGACCTTCGGGCTGGATCGCTGCTCCATCTTCCTAGCCGAGCAGCATGGCAAGACGGCCCGGCTCGTGGCGTCGTACGAGGACCCGAGCATCCGGAACTACGTGGTGGACCTGGGCCGGTATCCCGAGCTGAAGCGCTCGCTCGACTCGGGCGAGGTGGTGTTCATTCCGGACGCGCAGGACGATCCCAACCTCAAGCACATCCGCGGCGCGCTGGCCACCCGCAAGGTCAAGACGATCACGGTCGTCCCGATTACGTGGCGGCGGGTGGCCATCGGGGCCATCTTCCTGCGCACCGACCGCGACGGCCGCGCGTTTTCCGAGGAGGACATCGCCTTCACGCAGGCCGTGGCCGCGATGGCGGCCAAAGCGTTGCGCGTGGTCTACCGGTACGAGCGGCTGGTCCGGCGGCACGCGGAGCAGTCGGAAACGGCGCAGCGGGCGGAACGCGAGCGCATCGCGCTGATCGCGTACCTGCGCCGCCTGATGGAGTCCGTGGCGGAGCGCCCCGGGCTCCAGTCGGAAGAGCAGCTCGGCCGCACGGTGGCCGACGAACTCGACCGCCTCGTGGACATCACGGTGGCGGTCCTCGCCGAGGAAGGGAAGGGACGATGACGGCGTACGACGGCAGCGTGCTCGGGCTCGGCAGCCGGATGCTCCACCGGCTGCGGGACGTGCTCGAGCGCGACCTCGGCGACCAGGCGGCGCAGGCGATGCAGGAGGCGGGCTACGCCGCGGGGGACGAGCTGTACGACGCGTGGACGGGCTGGCTGGCCGAGCGCACCGGTGTCGCGGATCCGGGCGAGCTGGACGAGCGGCACCTGAGCCAGCAGCTCGGCGCGTTCTTCGCCGGGCTCGGCTGGGGGCATCTGTCCGTCACGCGGCTCGGGGCCGCGCTGGCCGTGGACGCGGAGCAGTGGGCCGAGGCGAACCCAGAGTCCGGCTCGGTCGCCCCGTCGTGTCACGTGACGTCCGGGATGCTGGCCGGCCTGCTCGGCCGCCTGGCGGACGGGCACGTGGCGGTGATGGAGATCGAGTGCAGGAGCCGCGGGGACGACCGGTGCCGCTTCCTCGCCGGGGCGCCGGAAACGCTCCAGGCCGTCTACGACGGCGCCACCGCGGGGCGCGACTACCGGGACGTGCTGGGCGGCTGACCGGCGGCCGCCAGCCACTGCGCGTAGTCGGGGCGCACCACCAGCTCCCCGTTCACCACCACCTCCCGGTCCCACGGCAGCACGATCGCGCTCTCCGACTGGAGGGCGTAGAAGTCCGGCTCGTAGTTGCCGGTCTTGAAGGACACGGCCGTGCGGACGGCCGCGGGACGCAGGCCGCGCACGGTTGCCAGCGCGAGCTTCAGCGTGTCGCCCGAATCGCACGTCTCGTCCACCACCAGCACCCGCCGGTCCTGGATGGACATGGGCGGCGGCGCCGTGACGAGCGTCGGCCGGACGTCCGCGCGGGAGCGGGTGACCGCCATGGACGCGAAGTCGCGCTGGAGGATGGACGCCACCACGGCGCCGGGTATGACGCCCGCCTTGGCAATCCCCACCACGATCTCGGGATCGAACTGCGTCGCGACCCGCAGCGCCAACCCGCGGCACAGCTCGCCGAAGAACGTCCAGTCCACCTGGAGGACGTCGCGGGTGGGACCGGTACCGGGACGCTGGGGCATGGCCGAAGACTACGCCGCGGTCCCGGGGTCAGCAACCCCTAAGCTTCGCGTTGCCAAGGCCTTGGGCCGACCGTATCTTGTCGCGGAATGAGCTTCTGGAAACGTCTGTTTGGCGGCCGGCGCCCCGAGCTGCAACCTCAGCGTCTCGACTACCTGAACGAGGCGCTCGCGCTCGAGCGCCAGGGGGACTACGAGGCCGCCCTCACGTCATACCGGCTCGCGCTCCGGGACCACCCCAACGACCTGCGGGTGCTCCAGAACATGGCCATCGCGTACACCAAGACCCACCGGTACGACGAGGCCATCCGGATCTACCGCCGGGCGCTCGAGGTGGACGGGACGCTGGCGGGCGCGCACTACGGCATCGCGTTCCTGCTGATCCGGCGAGGCGACACCGAGACCGCGGCCCGGCACCTGCGCGCCTTCCTGGGCCATCCCCCGCGGGGGCCGGACGCCCAGCGCTGGGTGGAACACGCCGAGCAGGCGCTGGGCGACATCGGCCCAGGGGAGCGGACCTGAGACGCCCCGCCCTGCTCGCCGCACTGCTCGCGGGCTGTACCGCCATCACCGGCGACTTCAGCGACGTGGTCGCCATCCTGTACACGGGGCCCGCGGCGCCGGCCGTGTTCGAGGACGACACGCTGCGGCTCACCGCGGTGGCGCTGGACCGGAACGGGAACCCCCTGCCCGACGTCACCGTGATCTGGCGCGTGCTCGAGCCGGACACCGTGCAGGTGGGGCTCACACTCGACTCGATGACGGGACTCGTGACCGGCCTCTTTGCCGGCGCGTGGCGTGTTCAGGGCGACGCAGATGGTCTCCGGACGTCGCTGCTGGCGGTCACGGTCCGCGCGGTGGCGGACTCGATCGCCGCGGTCCAGGAGGAGATCACGTTTCCGGCCACCGACACCGAGTCGGCCAGCCTTGCCGCCACCGTGTATGACCTTCCGCCCACCGGCGTGCCGACGCCCATCGCGGCGGTGGCCGTACGGTTTGCCCTCGTGAGCCCCGTGCCGGGTACGGCCGAGGCGGCCACCCTGGCGCTTGCGGCACCGGGCCAGGCCCCGGGGGACGACCCCCACACGGCCACGGTCACCACCAACGTCAGCGGCCTGGCGTTCGCCACCCTCCGCCGGGTCGGCCTGGGGCAGCCCGATACCGCCATCGTCGAGGCGGTTGCGCTCGCGCCCGCGGGAGGCATCATTCCCGGGGTCCCCGCGCGCTTCACGGTCCTGATCGTCAACAACTAGCGCCGCACCCACACGACCAGACGGCTGGAGGTCCCATGACCACGCCTCTGACCCTGAACGACCTGTTCTTCAACGCGGTCGAGCAGTACAGCTCCAAGGCGGCGGCCGTCCGCTACAAGGCCGGCGGCACGTGGCACGACATCACGCACCAGGAGCTGGCGCGCCGGGTCAAGCACGCGTCGCTGGGACTGCGCGAGCTGGGGGTACAACCGGGCGACCGGGTGGCCATCATGTCGCCCAACCGCCCGGAGTGGGCCATCGCGGACTTCGCCTGCCTCACGGCCCGCTGCGCCGACGTTCCGGTCTACCCGACGCTCCCCGCCAAGCAGGCGGCCTACGTCATCCAGGACTCCGGGGCCGTGGCGGTGTTCGTGGCGGACGCGGAGCAGTACGCCAAGGTCGCCGAAACCCGGGCGGACATCCCCGCCCTGCGCCACGTGATCCTGTTCGATGGCGAGCCGGCGGATGCCGGCACCATGACGCTGGGCGCCCTGGAGCGCCTGGGCGCCTCGGCCGAGTCCCGCACGCCCAACTACGAGCGGGATGCCCGGGCCGTGAAGCCGGACGACCTCGCGACGCTGATCTACACGTCGGGCACCACCGGCGACCCGAAGGGCGTCATGCTGACGCATCGGAACTTCACGTCCAACGTGGTGGCGGCGCTGCCGCGGCTGCCGGTGGGCCCCGACGACTCGGCGCTCTCGCTGCTCCCGCTGTCCCACAGCTTCGAGCGGATGGGGGGGCACTACACGCTGTTCCACGCCGGGGTCACGATCGCGTACGCCGAGAGCATCGAGCTGGTCGCGGCCAACATGCAGGAAGTGCGCCCCACGGTCCTCCTGGCCGTGCCGCGGCTCTACGAGAAGATCTACGGGCGCGTGCTCGAGAACGCGCTGGCGGGGAGCAGCCTCAAGCGCCGCATCTTCTTCTGGGCCAAACGCAACGGCGAGGCCTGGGCCGACCGCGTGCTGGCGGGCCAGCCGGTGCCGGCCGGGCTCGGGATCAAGCGCGCCATTGCTGACCGGCTGGTTTTCAGCAAGCTGCGGGCGCGCACGGGCGGCCGGATCCGGTTCTTCGTGTCGGGCGGCGCTCCGCTCTCCGCGGACATCGCCAAGTTCTTCTACGCCGCCGGCCTCCGCATCCTCGAGGGCTACGGGCTCTCGGAGAGTTCACCCGTCATCTGCCTGAACCCGCTGGAGAAGCCCAAGCTCGGGACCGTGGGCCCGGCCATCTCGGGGGTCGAGGTGCGCATTGCCGAGGACGGCGAGATCCTGGCGCGGGGCCCGAACATCATGAAGGGGTACCACAATAAGCCCGACGCCACCCGGGAAGCCGTGGACGCGGACGGCTGGCTGCACACGGGCGACATCGGCGAGCTGGACGCCGAGGGGTATCTGCGGATCACCGACCGCAAGAAGGACATCATCGTCACGGCCGGCGGCAAGAACATCGCGCCCCAGCCGATCGAGAACCTGATCAAGACCAACAGTTTCGTGGCGAACGCGGTAATGCTCGGCGACAAGCGCAAGTTCCCGATCATGCTCGTGGTGCCGAACCGGGACGCGCTGCTCAAGTGGGCCACGGAGCGCGGGCTCCCCGCGGCGAACTACGACGCGCTGCTGGCGCACCCGGACGCCGTGGCCAAGGTCGAGCGGGAGGTGATGGCCAATCTCCGCGACCTCGCGAGCTACGAGACGCCCAAGAAGTTCGTGCTGCTCGCCAACGATTTCTCGATCGAGTCGGGGGAGCTGACGCCCACGATGAAGGTGAAGCGGCGGGTGGTGGAGCAGCGCTACAAGGACGCCATCGAACAGGCCTACGTGGGGAACTGAGCGGGACCGCGGCTATTCTTTCCGCCCCACCCACATCCCCTGGCCCGACGCCAGGGCCGCCACCCCCACAGGCGGCATCATCCCCTCCTTGCACGCCACCACCCGCTGGCCGCGCAGGAGCACCCGGCCGCTCTCGGCGAGCCATGCGGGACTGGCGTATTCCTCGCCCAGCACCACGCCGCGCGCCACGGAGCCCCGGACGGGGATCGTCGCCGTGGCCTCGACCAGGCTGCGCGTCACGGACGGCTCGACGCCCGGCGGCGGGTTCACGCAGATGAAGTGGACGCCGCGCATCAGGCCGGCCAGATCGTGCGCGAGCCGGGCGGCGGAGCCGACGAGTGCGACGTAGCCGCCCGCGCTCTCGAGCCCGATCAGGGCCTGGATGGCGTTGGGCGGCGGCAGCAGGGCCACGGGCGCGCCCACGTCCGGACGCGGACCGAACCGCACCGCCTGCTGCACCACCATGTATTCGGCGTGACAGACGGGGCAGCCGAGGGTGCCGTAGCGGATCGCCCGACCCTTCATGGCGCCGGTCGCGAGCACGAGGAACGCGTCCTCGTGGTCCGCGGGACACTTCAGGTACTCGGCCAGCTCGATGAACACCGGGGCGGCATCCTCCCGTACGGGGATCGGGATCGGTGGATCCCGCTGAAGCGGGCCCTCGGCCACCGTCTGTCGCCGAGGCGACTTACGGCCTGAACTCCACCCACGTCAGGCGTCCGGCGTCTACGCGTACCCGGCGCGCGACTTGGCGACCCCCGATGTCGGCATACAGAACATACTCGCCGGCGGGGACGTCGCCTACCGCGAAGTGCTCGCGATACGCGGGCGTGCCGCGGGCGCGGCTGCCGTAGGTCTCCGCGAACGAAAACGGTGTCTCCTGGGGTGCGCCCTTCACCAGCCCGTACACGCGCGTCTGCCCCACGCGCTCCCCGTCCGCGGTCCAGACCTGCCCCGCCACGATGCCCGTCCCGGGGAGCGGCCGGATCCACAGTTCCGGGTTGGTGGAGAAGGGCGGGTAGCGCTCGCTGGGGTCCACCACCAGGCGCACCGAGTCGAACGGGACGGCGTGGACCTCGAGGTGGAGATGGTCGTTCGTGGCGCGGCCCGTGTTGCCGATGCGGCCCACCGGCTGGCCGGCCCGCACGCGCTGGCCCACCTCCACGAGCAGGGCGGTGTGGTGGTAATACGCGGAGAACACGAAGTAGGGCACGCCGTCGGCCTCGAGCCCGTGGTCGTGCCGGATCACCACGGTGAGCGCGCCGGCCTCGGCCGGCCCCGCGAGCACCACCAGCCCGTCGCCGATGGCGCGCGTGGGCGTGCCCTCGCCGCCGTTGAACTCGACGCCCTGATGCTGCTGGAAGTTCCCGCCCATCGTCGAGCCGTAGCGATAGGTCTGGTCAATGTAGGGCTGGTCGCGTGGGTCCACCGGCCGGGCAAACCACGTGTGGCGCGGCTCCGCGGACGTGGCGACCGTGGCCGGGCGGGCGGGCGGTACCGCGTCGGGCTCACGTGGCGGAACCGGGCGCAGCCCCACGGGCGTGCCGACGAGCATGCCCCGCGCGCCGTCCGGCAGCACGCTCGTGGCCATCCGCGCCCGGGGATCCGCGGCGGTCCAGAGCGGCTGGGCGAACGCGCGCACCGGCAGGGCGCCGGGCTCGGCGGCCGCCACCACCATGCCCGACGGCAGGCGCACGAGCTGCTGCACCACCCCGGCCGGCACGCCCAGCGGGACCGGCTGGGTGCGCAGCGTGTCCCCCGCCGCCGCGGCCAGCACTCCGTCCTCGGTGCCGAGCAGCACGGAGTCGGCGCCGAGCGGCAGGATGGCGCGGACGCGGTGGTCGAGCGCCCAGGCGCGCCAGGTGCGGCCGCCGTCGCGCGACCGCTCGAGGCCGCCCGCGTGGGACAGCCAGAGCGCGCCGTCCGGCCCCGCCGCCAGCGCCAGCACGTACTGGTTGCCGATGGTGCCGATCACCGAATCCGCGGCCGACCGGGCGCCGATCGTGTCGGTGACGACCGTCCAGGTGGTCCCGCGGTTCCCCGACACCTTGATGCCGTCCGCGGTGGCCACGTACACGGTGTCGCCGCGCAGCACGATCCCGTTGGGCGCCACGTACTGGTACTCGGGCCCCAGCTGCCGGAACGTCCAGTTGGTCCACGTGCGGCCGCCGTCGTCCGAGCGTCCCCACCCGTTGCCGAGCGTCCCGTACCACACGGCGCCGTCCGGCGCGAACGCGAACGCGTGCACGAAGCCCCACGAGATGCTCGTGCCCGTCGTATCGGGCCGGATGTTGTGCCAGCCCGTGGTGCCGGGCCGGAGCACGTAGATCCCGTCACCGTACGTGCCGATCCAGAGCGACGAATCGGGCGCCCGGGCGAGGGTGAGGACGTGGGGGGGGCCGGGGAGCGGGGGCAGCTGAGCGGAGAGGGACAGTGAGGACAGGAAGGGCAGCAACGAGCACGCCGCCCTGACTACCCTCACGGCCCTCACCGTCCTCACGACGGCATCACGCGCAACAGCTCGATCGTCGCCCGTGCCGGGCGGGTCACGACGAACAGCAGCGCCTCGGCCACGTCGCTGGGCTGGAGCATGGCGGCGCGCCTCGGGAGATCGGTGCGGGCGTCGGGGTCCAGGGGGTCCCATAGCGTGGTATCCGTCGGTCCCGGAGACAGGAGCGTGAAGCGGAGATTTTTCCCCGCGTACTCGGCGCGGAGGGTTTCGTGCAGGCCGCGCAGGCCGAACTTGCTGGCCGCGTAGGCCGCGTTGCCGGGGAAGCCCACGTGGTCGGCGATGCTGCCGATGGTGACGATGTGCCCGCCGCGCTCGGTCATGGCGGGGGCGAACGCGCGCAGCACGAGGAACGCGCCGAGCAGGTTCACCTCGAGCTGCTGCTGGAATTCGGCGGCGGTCGTGTCCGCGAGCGGTTTCAGCAGGAACCCACCGGCGTTGTTGACGAGGATGTCCGGGGCGCCGATCGTGGCGAGGACCGTGTCGGCGGCGTGGCGGACGTCGCGCTCCACGCTGACGTCGCACTTGAGCTCGACCCGGCGGTCCACGCCGCCCGTGCGGCGCAGGCCCTCCAGGGGCCGCTCGCTCGTGGCGCTGCGCGAGAGGCGGGCGACCAGCGCGCCCGCGCCCTCGAGCGCTTCCGCCACCGCGCGGCCGATGCCGCGGCTCGCGCCGGTGACCACGGCCACCTTGCCGCCGAGCGCGGTCACCCGATCCCGTGCTGGCCGCCGTGGACCAGCCGGAGGAACTCGTCCCGCGTCTTGAAGTCTTCGCGGAAGGTGCCGCGCACGGCGCTGGTGACCGTCTTCGAGTTCTGCTTCTCCACACCGCGCATCATCATGCAGAGGTGGAACGCCTCGATGACCACGCCGACGCCCTGGGGCGTCACGGCCCGCATCATCGCGTCCGCCACCTGGTCCGTGAGCCGTTCCTGCACCTGGAGCCGCCGGGCGAAGATGTCCACGATGCGCGGGACCTTCGAAAGGCCGATGATCTTGCCGTTGGGGATGTAGGCCACGTGGGCGCGGCCGAAGAACGGCAGCATGTGGTGCTCGCACATCGAGTAGATCTCGATGTCGCGCACCACGATCATGCTTTCGTGGGTCTCTTCGAAGATGGCGTCGTTGAGGACGTCGTCTACGCAGGTCTCGTAGCCGCGGGTGAGCCAGCGCATGGCTTCCGCCACCCGGGCGGGGGTACGCAGCAGGCCCTCGCGGGTTGCGTCCTCGCCGAGGAGCTGGAGCTGCTCGCACACCAGGGTTTCGTAGCGGTCGGTGATCTCGGCGCGCTTGTCGGACAAGGCGGCGCAGTCGTCCGGGGTGGTCCCGATCTCTTCCGCGCGGCGCGGCCTGGGGATGGATTGGGTCATGTCTGCCTCCCGGCAAAGGCTATTTTCGCGGGAGGGAGAACACAAGGGATAGCGGCGACGGTGGAGGAAAGAAAGAACCGCCGGCGGGCCCATGCCTGCCGGCGGTTCGGCCAAGGAGCGGAGAGTTTACTGAAGCCCGAATAGAAACGTCCCGGGCCCTAGCAATGACGTCTGCCTTCCCTTATGAGGCGTGACATCGGCCACCGCAACCGGACCCGCACCCGAGCATGTTGGCTCAGTAACGTGGTCCCCGCTCGCTGACCTGAGGGCAATATAGGATCGGGCGCGGGGGCGTCAAGCGAATCGTGGGCTTAATAGAGAGTGGGGAAAACCCTGTCCGTCCCGCGGCAAGGCCCTACTTGACTCCAATCCCACCAGCCCCGAATCTTCGGGAGCGCCGTCGGAGCGCTGCCGGTCCGCGGAAAGGGATGGTCCCGTCCGATGTAGCCGCTCCACCTGACCCATCTGCAGCACCCTCTTCTCGGGCCCGCCAGGCGGACATGGGCCACCACGAAAGGGGGGTTCATGTCCGCATTGCGCCCGCTGCCACCCAGGCCCAATCTCGAGTTCGAGCACAAAGAGGCCAAGGCGCTGCTCCGCCAACTGCGCGCTGGCGACGCCGACGCGCTTGCGCGCGCCCGCGCACAACATCCCGCGATTGATGCATCCGCCCCAGCGCGGATCCGCCTCGCCGACGCGCAGCTCGTCATCGCCCGCGAGTATGGCTTCACGAGCTGGCCCAAGCTGGTCCGGTACTTCGGCGATGTCCATCGCCAGAGCTACAACCACGGATCGGTCAGATACGGTAGCCGCGATTCCTTCGACCGGAGGGTCCGCGGACTGCTCGCCGGACATCGCAACCGGCAGACCGTGGCGGCGCGCCAACTCGCCGCGTACGTGCCGCGGTTCTACGGTATGGGCTTGAACGACGCGTTCGCGGCCTCCGTCACAGAGGACCACGCGCGCCTGGCCGTGGCGCGAAGCAGCGGCTTTCCGAGCTGGCAGGTACTGCTCGAGCGCTGTGAGACGGCCGTCCGACAGGATGTGGGCGATTGGGAGGTGCACCCTCAGGTGTACGCCAGCAGGGCCATGGAGGCCGCCGACCCGGAGGCGCTCGAGCGTGTGGTCCAGGCCCATCCCGAGCTGCTGCACCCAACGGACTACGCGGTCGCCAAAGGGGGCAGCCTGCTCAGGACCGCCATCCATTGCGAGCGGCTGCAGGGCCGGAAGGCGATGCGCCCGATCATGGAGTGGCTCGCGACGCACGGACTCGATCTCCAGGCGAGCTGAACCGCCAGCTCTGCGGTCACATCTACATGAAGACCGAGAAGGTGCGCTGGCTGCTCGAGCGCGGCGCGGATCCCAACTGGATCGCCCCCAACGGGATTCCGGTACTGGAACACGCACTCATCCGGTACTGGAATGGCGAGGCGGTAGACGTCGTGGCCGCGCGCGCCACACCGCGTAAGGCGCTCTGGATCGCCGCCGGGCTCGGCGACGTGGACGGCGTGCGGCGGTCGCTCGACGCCCACGGCAAACCGAGGCCCGCGGCGCGCCGGCTCCGGCCGGATTTCGACGCCGTCGGTTTCGGGGGCTTCCTGTCCCATCCGGATCCCGACGACGAAGAGATTCTCATGGAGGCCTTCCTGGTCGCCATGCTCAACGGGCGAACGGCGGTGCTCGAGTACATGGCGTCGCGAGGGTTCCCCGTGAACAGCCTGGTCTATGGTGCGGCAGCAATCAGCTTCGCGGTCGGAAACTCCATGACGGCGGTAGTCGAGTGCCTAGTACGATGCGGCGCCGACCTGGACCTCCGCGGTTGGCATCACCGGCAGTCGGCCCGCGAGATCGCGCGCGAGCTGTTCGAGTCCGCCCCGGAGCACGCGAACCGCCGGCGCGTCGTTGAGCTGTGCGGAATGGATCCCGACGCCATCCTGGCCGAGCGCGACGAACGGCCTGTGAATCCGCTCGGCATTGACCCGAAGCTGCGGGAAGGCCTGGACCTGGCGCGCGACGATGCACGCCGTCTTGGGCAATCCGACATTCGGCCTGAGAACCTGCTCTTTGGCCTGCTGCGGAGCGGAGGGCTTCCGCTCATGTTCTTCACCAAGGTGAGTCGGATGGACCTCGACCGGTTCCGCGCCGACGTGTGGGACCGCGTCCGTGCCACGGAGGACCGCATCCACCGCCCGGACCTGCCCCTTCATCCCGACGCCGAGGCGGCGATCCAGGCGGCGCGCGCGCTGGCCACCGAGCGGCGGCGAGAAATGGTACAGGGGCTCCATCTCCTCTACGCGCTCACGAACACCCCCGACGGTGCGGCGGCTGAGCTGCTGACCCAATATGGGTCGAGCGCTGCGATGTTGAACGCGAAACTGGAGGGCGCGCTGTAGTCACCGACTGGTCGTGACGGGCGTCTGCGCGGCGCTCTGCCGTACAACGAGCGGCTGGTGGTGCACCGCGGCCGGCTCGCTGCCACCGAACGCCAGCGGCGCCGCTCGACCATGCCGAGCCGATCGCCGCCGGCGTCCGCCCGTCAGCGCTCGGCAATCCGACTGACCACCACGCCGGCCACGCCTCCCCCGGTACGGATCTCGACCTGGGTGCGCTGGTCCGCCTCGCGCGCGTCGCGCCGCGGCAGCAGGTGGAAGACGCCGCTCACGGCGACGTCGTACGACGCCACCACACACCGGAGCCGCGCGTCGTCCGGCAGGTTGGGACACGGGTCATCGGTCGAGGCCAGCGCCAGCGCCGCGGAGCCGGAGGTGGCCACGAAGGTCTGCCGCCGCCCGCGGTGGATCCACGTGCCGCGGGCTCGGCCTGCCAGGTCCTCCCGGCTCACCACGTCCGACGGATAGCCGAACTCCGCCTCGTCGCTCAACGCGGTCACCTGCAACACCGCCCGCGGGCGGTCGTCCAGCCAGGCGATCAGGGAGCGGCGCCGCAGCAGCACCCCGTCCTCCGTCACGTGCGCCACGCCCGTGACGATGGCCCGGTACGTGGATGTCTCTCCGTTCACCGTCACGTCCAGCGCGCTGGGACGCACACCCAGCCGAACCGCCAGCAGCCCGTCGCTGAACGCGGCCGCGGCGTCCACGTCGCCCGCGGAGTTCGCCTCGGCGGCGAGCTCCTCCAAGGTGGCCTCGATCTCGACATCCACGTCGGACGGCGCCGCCGGTTCCCCGGCGCAACCGGCAGCCAGGGACACCAGGGTGCCGGTCATCAGTATCCTGCTGAAACAGCGCGACATGAGACGCTCCAGGGTTGGGGTCGCCATGGACAAGACACCGCCCACGGGTCCGCCCCCTGACAGTCAGGGCCGGCGGTCGAGCCGGGGCAGGAGCCGGGCCCGGAGGGCGCGGAGCACCCGGCCCATCAGGGTTTCGACCGTCTTGATCGAGATGCCCAGCAGCTCGGCAATCTGCGGATAGCTCAACCCCTGATCGCGACTGAGCAGAAAGACTTCGCGGCCCCGGGGCGACACCTCCTCCAGCGCCGCGCGATAGGCCTGCTCCAGCTCACGGTCTTCCAGGGCCAGCTCCGCCTCGGGAGGAACTGCCGGATCCGGCTCGACTGTCGCCAGCCACCGGGCCGCCGTCCGCCTCGAGCGGATCTGATTCAGGGCGCGGTTCCTGACCGACCGGTAGAGATAACCCACCAGCCGGCCGCCCTCCGGCAGCCGTTCGCGCCCGTTCCACACCGCCACGAACACGTCCTGCACCGCGTCTTCCGCCGCGTCGGCATTGGCCAGGAGGCCGCAGGCATAGTCCGCCAGCCGCGGATAGAGACCCCGGAAGAGCTGCTCGAACGCGTCGCGGTCACCGGCCCGGAGCCGGGCGGTGAACGCTGGCGAAAGCAGGTGCGCAACCGGGTCGCCGGCCATTGGGTGCCTCCGGGCGTCTGCGGCGGCATCTTACAGACCACGTCGCCGGCTGTCAGGGGGCGGGTACCCTTTCGGTGTCTTATGGTACAACCACCGTTATCATCGAGCACACCATGACCGAGCCGCCGTCACCGGAGCTGCTGGCACGCTACCTCTCGGACCAGGCCACGCCCGCCGAGCGGGCGGAGCTGGAGGCCTGGGCGGCGGCCGCGCCCGAACACGCCGCCCAGCTCGCGCGCCTGCGCCGACTCTGGGCGGTACGGTCGGCCGGGCAATGGGACGTAGGCCGCGCCTGGCTGCGGGTGCGGGCCCAAATGGACCGTCCGGCACGCCGGATACCAGGCCGCGTCTCGCTGGCCCTGGCCGCGAGTGTCACGATCTTGATCGGAGGGTGGCTGGCCTGGCGCGCGCTCCACCCGGAAGCGCCCGGGTCGGGAGCCCTGCCT
>DASWHL010000025.1:0-37837 GCA_036398175.1 Gemmatimonadales bacterium | reverse complement strand
GCAAAAGGTCCGGGCCGGGCCTCCCCTGAAGACCGCACCGCAGAGGGGCGCCGGGGCAATGGTACTGGGTTGCTTTTGCCGCGGGTGCCGGCTTCGCCGGCGCCCGCTCACGAACGTTCACGGAGGCCGGAGGATGCCCCGGAAAGTTGAGCGCGCCGAAGGCGTGCGACTTTTCGGGGCGACAGGGGCGACAGGACTCGAACCTGCAACCCCCGGTTTTGGAGACCGGTGCTCTACCACTTGAGCTACGGACCTAGAGAACTTCGAATGTAGAAGGCCGAATGTAGAAGGCTGAAGTGCGCTCCGACCCCACTTCTGCCTTCGACATTCAACATTCTGACTTCAGCCTTCAGCAGGGTGGCTGACGGGACTTGAACCCGCAGCCTCCGGAGCCACAGTCCGGCGCTCTAACCGATTGAGCTACAGCCACCACGACCCCCCGGGAAACCCGGGGAGGACCGCAACGTAGTCCCCGCCTAAATGGTAATCAAGCCGAGGGCCAGAAGCGCTCCGCGAGACCGTCCAGCAGGTTGCTCGGCGGGACCGGGCGCCCGTCCAGCGCGGTCACCCGGACCAGTCCCCTGGCCGCGTTCACGAGACCTGCCGGGAGCCCGTTCAGGCCAGCGACGGTGACCCAGGCCGCCCGCGTCCGGACTCCCGCTTCCGCCGCCACCGCGAGCAGGCGAGCCAGGCCCACGCTCGGCAGGCCGCCAAGGCCGGGATCGGGATAGCACAGCTCCTCCCCTTCCACCC
This sequence comes from Gemmatimonadales bacterium, assembly GCA_036398175.1. Taxonomy (GTDB): domain Bacteria; phylum Gemmatimonadota; class Gemmatimonadetes; order Gemmatimonadales; family GWC2-71-9; genus JAOTWJ01. The sequence continues at coordinate 37,084 of DASWHL010000025.1, read as the reverse complement.
AGACCACCGCGAAGCGCGCGCCTTCCACCACGGTCCCCGTCGCGGTCGAGAGCAGCGGCTCGTCGGCCTCGGCGTGGCGGGCGGCGGCCAGCGCCCGGTCGAACGCGGCCCGGTCTTCGGTCTTCACCGGATAGCCCGGGTGCGGCTCGGCCACCGTCCGGACGCGCCACGCGGCGGGGTCCTCGAGCGGTCGCTCGCTCCACCGCGGCCCCGACGCCGACCACGCGAGCCGGAGGATACGGTCGTCTCCGTCCCGGGCGCGGTCGGCGGCCTCCGGAACCAGGACATCCGGCACCGCAGATAGCCCGACGGCCGCCGCCCCCCGGCGCAGCCGGGCGCCATGCGCGTCGAGCAGCGGCACCCGACCGTCCCGCACGCGCATCGTCTCGAAGATCACCACGTCGCTCAACCGTTCGCCCCGAGCGCTACCCGGATCGCCGCCGCCTTGCGCAGGCTCTCCCGCCACTCGCGGGCCGGATCCGAATCCCACACGATCCCCGCTCCCGCATGGATCCCCACGATGCCGTCGCGGAACACCGCCGAGCGGATCAGGATATTGAGCTGCGTGCCGTCCGGCCCGAGCCACCCCAGTCCCCCGGTGTAGGCCCCGCGCGCCACCGGCTCCAGCTCGGCGATCACCTCCATGGCCCGGATCTTCGGCGCTCCGGTGATCGTCCCGCCCGGGAACAGCGCGGCGATCGCGTCGGCGACGGTCCGGTCGGGTCGCAGCAGCCCCACCACATCGCTCACGAGATGAAAGACGTGGGAGTACTCCTCGATCACCTCCCGCTCCGCCACGTGCACCGACCCGAACTCGGCCACGCGCCCGACGTCGTTGCGCGCCAGGTCCACCAGCATCCGGTGCTCCGCCTGCTCCTTGGCATCGAGCGTCAGCTCGGAGCGCATCGCCGCGTCGCGGTGGGGATCGCCGGTCTTTTTCCTGGTTCCGGCAATCGGGCGGGTGCGGATGACGACGGGACCGCCTCGTCCGCCTCGCCCACCGACTTCCACCAGCAACTCCGGCGACCCCGACACGATCTGCCAGTCCCCGAAATCCGCGAACCCCATCCACGGGGATGGGTTCACGGCGCGGACGCGCAGGTACAGCTCCCAGGGGGTGAGGGCGGTCTCGTAGCGGTCGCCCACGGCGAGGTTCACCTGATACACGTCGCCGGCGGCGATGTAGTCCTTGACCCGCCTCACGGCGGACTCGAACGCGGGCTGGGTGAAGCTGCGCTCGCGGAGGACGGGAGCACGGGAGGACGGGACCACGTGCGTGTGCGGATCGCCGGCCCGGCCGCCGAGGTCCCCCCAGTCCCCGAGCAAGAGGTCCCCCGTTCCGCAGTCTACGACCAGCTCGTGGGCCGGCTCGAAGAAATCCGCCAGGGGCTGGGGCACGAGCGGCGCGGCCCGCCGGGCACGGGGTGGGAGCCCGAGGTCGTAGGCGACGGTTCCGTAGAGGCGGCGCTCGGCCGGCAGCGTCGCCAGCCACGGGAGATCCCCGATTCGGCGCTCGCTCCACTCCAGCCGATGCCGGGCTCGGGCGCCCCACGCGAGCCGCGCCCGCCCCGACCGCCCGCGGCCGTCCTCGAGCAGGACGAGCGGGCGCGCCAGGTGGGGAACCGCGGCGAGCAGCCGCGCGAGCGGCGGGACCGGTGTCAGCCTTTCTTGCCCTGGTTCGCGACCGCCCGCTCCGCCGCCGCGACCGCCTCGGGGTCGCCCAGATAGAAGTGACGCAGGGGCCGCATCTTGGGATCCAGCGCGTAGACGAGGGGGACGCCGGTGGGGATGTTGAGCCCCACGATCTCGTCCTCCGGGATGCCGTCCAGGTGCTTCACCAGGGCGCGGAGACTGTTGCCGTGCGCCGCGATCAGCACGCGCTTCCCGGATCGGATGACGGGCACGATGGTCTCGGTCCAGTACGGCAGGAACCGCGCAACCGTGTCCTTGAGCGATTCGGTGAGCGGCAGCTCGGCCCGCGGGACGGTGGCGTACCGCGGATCGTGGCCCGGGTAGCGCTCGTCGTCGGGCGTGAGCGCGGGCGGCGAGGTGTCGTAGCTCCGGCGCCAGAGCTTCACCTGCGCTTCGCCATGCCGGGCCGCGGTCTCCGCCTTGTTGAGGCCCTGGAGCGCACCGTAGTGCCGCTCGTTGAGCCGCCAGCTCCGGTGCACGGGGATCCACATCTGGTCCATGTCCTCGAGCACCATCCACAGCGTCCGGATGGCCCGCTTGAGGACCGACGTGTACGCCACGTCGAACTGATACCCGCCCTCCATCAGCAGCCGCGCCGCCTCGTGCGCCTCGGCCACACCCTTGTCCGACAGGTCCACGTCGGTCCAGCCGGTGAACCGGTTCTCCCGGTTCCAGTCGCTCTCCCCGTGCCGCAGCAGCACCACCGTATGCATTCGGATGTCCTCGTGTGTGCCGGGGAAGCTACCGACTATCGAATGGCCAACAAGGAACGAGGAATGCGGAAGGCTGTTCCCTGTTGGACATTCAGGATTCTACTCGCTCCCGATCGCCGTCCGCATCTCCAGAGCGGTCGCCCAGCGCCGTCCCCGTTCCTTTTCGAGCGCGCGGGCAATCGCCGCGGCCAGGCCGGGCGGCGTGTCGGCCCGCCGCTCGCGGACGTCGGGCGCGGGATCCAGCTGCTGCATCCGGAGCACGTGCTCCTCGCGCTGGTGCCAGAAGGGGGGGCGCCCGGTGAGGCATTCGTACAGGACGCAGCCCATGGAGTAGAGATCGCAGCGGTGGTCAATGTCGGGCTCCCCCAGCACCTGCTCCGGACTCATGTAGTGCGACGTGCCGACGGTGAACCCGGACCGGGTGAGCCGATCCGTGCCCGCGTCCGCAATGGCCTTGGCGATCCCGAAGTCCACGAGCACCGGCCCGTCGGGCCGCAGCACGATGTTGTCGGGCTTCACGTCCCGATGGACGATCTGGCGCTCGTGGAAATAGCCGAGGGCGTCGAGCAGGTCCCGTCCGATCCGGCACGTGTCCTCGACGGACACCCGGCGGGCGCGATCGAGGTGCTGCCGGAGGTTCGGCCCCTCGACCATCGGCATCACATAGAAGAGAAAGAACTCGGCTTCGCCCGAATCCAGCACCCGCGCCACGTGCGGGTGCTCGAGCTGGCGCAGGAAGCCCACCTCGCGCAGGAACCGGTCGGCGGTCACGGTCACGGCCAGCTCGGGCCGGAGGATCTTGAGCGCCACCGCGGTGCCGGCCCCGTCCCGCCCGGCAAACACGTAGGCCGCGCCGCCGCGCGCGATCTCGCGCTCCACCGTGTAGCGCCCCGCGAGCGCCTCGCGAACCAGCGTCAGCAGGTCACGCCGCATGCTGTGTCCCGCCCCTCACGCGCCGCGACCCGATCCCGGACGCATGGTCCCCATCACCGGGCACCGAACTGCGCAAACCCCACCAGCGTCCCGCACGGGGCGCGAACGAAAAACTCCTCGGATCCGTAGAACGTCTTCCGCATCGGGACCACAATCTCGATCCCCTCGAGCCGGCGCGTGATGTCCGCCACGTCGGCGACCTCGATGAACAGCAGCGTGCGCGTGCCCGCCCCGCTCGCCGCCACGGCCGCCACATCCGCCTCGATGCTGGCCCGCGACTGATACATGACCTCCACCCCGTGCCTCGCGAGGATCACGAACCCGAGCCGCCCCGCGTGCTGCACTTCCGCGGTCACGGCAAAATCCAGCCGCTCGGTCCAGAACGGGAGACACGGCTCGATGGTGTCCACGGTGATGATGGGGGTGAGCTTCTTCATGATCTCCGCCGGAAGGTGGTCGTGGGGAAATGGCGTCCCGAAGGGCCGCGCCGCAAGGTGGGCCGGTCAGGCGAGTTCGGCGGTCTCGACTCGCGCGATGAGTTCGGCCGCGTCACCCCCTCCCGTCGCTCCCGTCGTTCCCGTCGCTGCTTCGCGCCGTCCCGAGGTAAATCGCCCCGAGCGCCAGCACCGCCCCCGCCACGTCCCCCACGTCCGTGGGTCGCCCGAAGAACAGGATGTCCCACACGAAGGCCAGCGACGGCTGGAGCAGGAGCACGAGGCCCGCGCGGCCCGCTTCCACGTGGGGGATGCCGCGCGAGATCAGCAGCCAGCCCACCACCTGGGCCGTGATCCCGTAGACGCCAAGGATGGCCGCGGTGCGGCCGTCAGGGACCACCAGGGATTCGCCCTGCCAGACGGCCAGGAGGCCCAGCAGGAGGGCGGTGCCCCAGCAGATGGCCATGAGGTTGGGAAGTGGCTCGAGGCGGCCGGTGCGGGCCTGGCTGGCCCGGAGGACCAGCAGATAGGCGCCGTACGAAAGCGCGGTCAGCAGGCCGAAGCCGACGCCGGTCCGGTACCCCGCCGGGAGCGCGCGCCAGTCCACGCCCACCAGGAGCAGCAGCCCCCCCAGGGCGGTCACGATGGCGACGCCGAACCGCCAGTCCAGGCGCTCCCGCAGCACCACGATACCGAAGCCCGCGAGCAGGAACACCTGGAAGTTGGCCAGAATCGTGGCCAGCCCCGGCCCCACGAGGTGGATGCTCCGGTGCCAGAAGGCCAGATCCGCCGCGAAGAGCACGGAGCCGGCCAGGACGAAGGCCAGCGCCCGGCGGCCGACCCAGAGGCGTTCGCGCCGGGCCAGGGCGACGACCAGGAGGACCACGCCTCCGACCAGCATCCGGTAGAAGCCGGCCGCGGTGGGCCCGACCGGGGCCAGCCGCACCCAGACGGAGGCGAAGCTGATGAGCAGCGCGCCCAGGGCCACCTCGAGGAGGGCCAGGCGGGGCCGGGGGGCGGTTGGCGGGAACATTGCAGCGGGAAGCTACGCGTGACGCCCGTTGCCGGCTCGGCGTGGCATCACTCCCGATGCGTCCTTAGATTGGTTGACTGGGCCCCTGTGATGACCGAACGCACCTGCTCCCGCTGCGGCACCCCAATCGTTGCCGGCGCGCACTTCTGCTCGCGCTGCGGCCACGACGTCTCGGGGGAGCAGGCCGTGCTCGCCACCGCCAAGATGGCCACCGTGCCGCCGCCGCCGCCGGCCCCCAAGCCGGAATCCGAGATTCTCGAGCCGCTGCGGCACGCCACTACGGGTGACTACGACATCGCGGGGGAGCTGGGCCGGGGCGGCATGGCCACGGTCTTCCTGGCCCACGACATCGCGCTCGACCGGAAGGTCGCCATCAAGGTCATGACGCCGTCGCTCGTGACGGGCGCGGGCATGGTGGAGCGGTTCAAGCGGGAAGCCCGGACGGCAGCGTCGCTGAGCCACCCGCACATCATCCCGATCTACGCGGTCCGCGAGACCGGGAACCTCCTGTTCTTCGTGATGAAGTTCGTGGAGGGGCGCTCGCTCGACACGGTGATCCGCGAGCAGGGCCCGCTCCCCATCCCCATGGTCCAGGCCATCATGAACCAGGTGGGTGGCGCGTTGGGGTACGCGCACCGGCGTGGCATCGTCCATCGCGACATGAAACCCGCGAACATCATGCTGGACGAGGAGGGCTGGGCGGTCGTCACCGACTTCGGAATCGCCAAGGTGGCGGACGCGCGGGGCCTCACGATGACGGGGGTCACGATCGGGACGCCCACGTACATGAGCCCCGAGCAGTGCGCCAGCAAGGAGATCACGGGGGCCACCGACCAGTATTCGCTGGGCATCGTGGCCTACGAGCTGCTCACCGGCACGATCCCGTTCGACGCGGACTCGCTGATGGGGATCATGTGGAAGCACTTCAACGAGCCGCCCCCGCCCGTACGCCAGTTGCGGCCGGACTGTCCGGAGCCCCTCGCCGAGGCCATTGCGCGGATGCTCGCCAAGGACCCCGCCACGCGCTGGCCCACGATGGAAGACGCGGTGGCCGAGATCGGCGCCCCGGCCATGGCCCCGGGCGATCCCATCCGGAAGCAGATGCGCGCCCTCGCGCGCGGCGGCTCCGGAGCCGCGCTCACGGACGCCGTGCACACGCCCGCGAGCCCGATCCCCACGGCCTCCCCCGACGCGCCCACCATGCCGTCGGGTGCGGCCCCGATCCCGTCCGGGTTCCAGCCGGCGCGGACGCCGCCGCCCACGCCGGTGCCCACGGGGTCCCGGACCGGTGCCGATACGCCGACCGTGATCACGAGCGACGCGCCCACCATGATCACGCACGAAGGGGAAACAGTGGTGACGTCGGGGGCGCTGCCCTGGCCTCCCCCAACGGGAGCCTCCGCTCCCGCCCCCGCCGCCCAGCCGCGGTCCGCTCCGGCCGCGGCACTCGCCCCGGCCCCGGCGCCGCGCAAACGCGGGCTCACACTCGGGCTCGGCCTGGCGGGCCTCACCGTGGCCTCGGCGGCGGTGGTCGGCGTCCTGATGAGCCTGCGGACACCGGCCGCGACGCCGGACGAGCCCGTGGTCCTGCCCGAGCCCGAGGCGCCCGCGGCACCGCCACCCGCCCCGGTGGCGTCCGTGCAGCTCAACCCCCGGTCCCAGAGCATGGCGGTCGGCACCTCCGGCGAGCTGCTCGCCTGGCTGCTGGACAGCACCCGGACGCCGCTCGCCAATCGCGACATCACGTGGCGGTCGAGCGACCCTTCGGTGGCGACCGTGGCGGCGGGACCCGGGGTCAGCGGGATCGTGGAGGCGCTGAAAGCCGGGACGACCCGCATCATCGCCACCAGCGAGGAGGGCAGGGCCGATACGGCTGTCGTGACCGTCACGGCTGTGCGCGCGTCCGTCGCGGCCGTGACCGTCGAGTTGCAAACCGCCCAGCTCGCCCCCGGCGACACGGTGAACGTCTCGGCGCGCGCGGAAGACGCGAGCGGCGTGACCCTGGGGGGCCGGCCCGTGGCGCTCCAGTCGTCGGCGGCCGGGGTCGTTCGCGTGCAGGGAACCCGGCTCATCGCGCTGGCCGAGGGCACCGCCGACATCGTCGGCATCTCGGAGAACATTCGATCCCGGCCGACGCGCGTCACCGTGAGCATCCCGCCGGTCGCGTCCGTCGCCATTCGCGGCGGCCCGGGCACGGGGCTCGAACCGGGCGGCTCCGCACGCCTCGGCCTCACCGTGCTCGACGACCGGAACCGCGTGGTCCCGACGTACGAGGTCGCCTGGCAGTCCAGCAACCCGCGGGTGGCCACCGTCGCCGACGACGGCACCGTGCGGGCCGTGAGCGAGGGTGAGGCCACGATCACGGCCACGGTCGCGGGGCAGCGCGGGACGTTCGCGCTGCGGGTGCGCCCGCCGGCCCGGATCGCCGTGGCGCGGGTCCAGGTGAGCCGGCAGGTGGCCTCGCTCCAGGCGGGCCAGACCTTCAGCGCTTCCGCGTCGGCGCAGGACGCGAATGGCCGGACCCTCATGGACCGCACCATCACGTGGACGTCCAGCAACGAGCGCGTGGCGACGGTCGGTACGGACGGTACGATCCAGACGCGGGCGCCCGGCCGCGTGACCATCACGGCGAGCGCGGAGAATCAGGTCCAGGCCTTCGACCTCGAGGTGACGGCCCCGCCACCGCCCGTCGCGGCGGCCGACCCCCCGAGGGCGGAGCCGCTCCCCACGCAGCCCCCGGCCACCCCGGCATCGTCCGCCGTCACCGCGGCGTCCATCGGCCTCGGCGCCGAGTTCAGCTGTGCCACGCTGTCCGACGGCTCGGCGGCGTGTTGGGGAACCGGCGCCCCCGCGGTCTCGTCCGCGGCGGGGCTCCAGCAGGTCACCGCCGGCGCGGGCCACGCCTGCGGTCTGACCGGTCGCGGCGCCGTGCTGTGCTGGGGCGCCAATGCGAGCGGGCAGCTGGGCAACGGGCAACCGTCCCGGGAGGCGGTCACGCGGCCGGTCACCGTCAGCACCGATCAGCGGTTCAAGAGCATCGTGGCTGGCGGGGCGCACACCTGCGGGATCGCGACGGACGGCTCCGCGTGGTGCTGGGGCAGAAACAACGACGCGCAGCTCGGGAACGGGAGCGCGCGTGACGCATCCGCGCCGGTGGCGGTCGCGCGCGGCTTCACCTACCTCATGCTGGCGGCCGGCGAGAAGCACACCTGCGGCGTCACCGCCGAGGGAAAGGTCTTCTGCTGGGGCGACGGCTTCGCAAATCAACTGGGCATCGGCATCACCGAGCAGCGGCGCACGCCCGACGAAGCCAGGATGCGGGAGGCCGCGACGACCATGGCCGCCGGCCGCAACGACAATTGCGCCATCGGCGTCGAGGGCAACACCTACTGCTGGGGCTCGGCGTTCGGCGGCCAGCCGCGGCGCATCGAGACGGACCAGAGCTTCAGCCGGATCGCGGTGGGCGAGGGGTTCGCCTGCGGGCTGACGCCGGCCAGCGCGGCCTGGTGCTGGGGGAAGGGCAACCGCGGGCAACTCGGCGACGGCGGGGGCAAGGACTCCCGGACCCCGGTCCGGGTCGCGACCACCGAGCCCCTCACCTCGCTGGCCGCGGGCAACGCGCACGTCTGCGCGGTGGCCCGCGCGGGCCCCACCCTCTGCTGGGGCGAGAACGCCAAGGGACAAGTCGGCACGGCGGGCACCGATCCGGTGCTCCGGCCCGCGCCGGTCGAGATCCGGCGCTAGCGGGCGCCGGCCACCACGTCACCTCTGCTGGAGGAGCAACACATGCGCAGCGAATGGAGCGCCCGGATCGCCCTCACCGCCCTCGCGCTGACCGCGGCCGGCGGGGTGACGGCCCGCGCACACGCCCAGTACGTCGCCGAGCTGACCCCGTTCTTCACGAGCTATTACCCGCTCAGCAGCATCGGGGAGTTCGGCTCGATCCTCGAGCGTCAGGCCGCCGCGCCGGGAGGCGGCGCCCGGTTGACGTTTTGGATCAGTCCGTCGGTTGGCATCGAGGCAGCCGGCGCGTACGTCGCCAGCGGCACGAAGCTCACGTCGTCGGACGCCACCGTGACTGCCGGCGTGTCCCTGCCCGGTAGCATCATCGCGGGGACTGGCCGGCTCGTCTTCCGCCCGGCGCGCACGAACCTGTACCTCCTCGTGGGCGGCGGCATCGTCTCGCGCGGCGGGGACACGTGGGATCCCGACGTGACCGGGTTGCAGACCGAGTCGCTCACGAACATCGGCGGTGTCGTCGGCTTCGGCGCCCGGGCGAACGTCACGCCCAAGTTCGCGCTCAACGTTACGGTCGAGGGCATGCTGTATTCCGCCGACCCGGACGGCGACGACGGCGGCACGTACGAGTCGAAGCTTCAGTCCGACATCTACGTCAGCATCGGCATCCCGATCGGCTTCGGACGCAGGTAGACCTTCCCTGAGACGGCCAGACGGCGAGACAGCAAGCTGACGTCTCGCCGCCTGGCCGCCGCGATCAACAACTCTCGCTGAACTTCGTGCTGATCGCTGCCCCTACTTCGCACGACTCGGCACTCTCGCCCTCCGCGTTCACAGCGGTCACCACGAGGAAGTACTTCAAGTTCGGATCCAGCCCGGCGGGATGGTCGAACTTGGCCGCGAGATCGGGATGGAACATGTTGCCGGTGAGCGACACGTAGTTCACCCGCTTCACACCCGCCTCCGCCGCCATATAGACGTTGTACGAGGTGGCGTTCGACACCTCGGACCAGCTGAGCACGATGTTGTCATTCTCGATCTTGGCGGACACGGATGCCGGCGGCAGCGGTGCCTGCTTGGTCGTACCCGTCGTTTCGTCGTCGTCGCTGCACCCCACGACGAGGGCGGCCGCCAGGCCGGCGGTGAGCAGACTGCGCATGAGACCTCCCGATGCTGAGATGGCTGGGTTGCTGTACCCTAGGCCCAACCGGCCCTCGCTGTCAACGGGCGGCGACCATCTCGACCGCCTACAGGTACGGCGACGCCAGGCGCGCGATCCCGTCCCGGAGCCGCACCGGCACCGACCGCCCGTCCATCTCGGTGGGGGTGATCAGCCGGGCGGCGTCCCGCTTGGCCGTGAAGATCCCGGTCGCGGCCGCGGCCAGACCGGGATCGTAGCACTCCACGTTGAACTCGAAATTGAGCCGCAAGCTCCGCGCGTCCCAGTTGGCCGAGCCGATCAGGGTCCACGCCCCGTCCACGACCATGAGCTTCGAGTGATCAAATGGGGGCGGGGAGAAGAACACCTTCACGTCCCGCTTCACCACCTGCCACAGCAGCGCCTGGGTGGCCCAGTGGACGTACGGCAGGTTGCTCCTGGCCGGCAGCACCACCTCGACCGTCACACCCCGCGTGGCGGCGACCGTGAGCGCCGTGATGAGCGAGGCGTCGGGCACGAAGTACGGCGTCACCACCCGGACCGACGCGCGCGCGCAGGCAATGCCACCCAGAATGACCTGGTGAATCGTCTCGAAGTCGGCGTCCGGACCGTCCGGGATGCCCCGGGCCACCACCGGTCCCGCGTGCGCCACCTCCCGGAGCCAGGGCGGGCCGGTCAGCACCTCGCCGGTCGTGAACGCCCAGTCCTCGGCGAACGCGCCCGCGAGGTGCGGCACCACCGGTCCGTCGAGCCGGAAGTGCAGGTCCTGGGTCGGGGACGAAGGCTGCCGGGCCAACAGTCTGCCCGCGCGGATGTTCATCCCGCCCGTGAAGCCCACGCGGCCGTCCACGACCAGGATCTTGCGGTGCGTCCGGAGGTTCCAGAACGGGGCGCTCCACGGCTTCAGTGTGGGCATGAACCGCGCGACCGTGACGCCCCGCTGCGCGAGCGCCCCCACGACGGATGGGCGGGAGTAGCGCGCTCCCACCCCGTCCACGAGGACGCGCACCGCCACCCCGCGCCGGACCGCCCGGGCCAGCGCGTCCACGAATTGGATCCCGACCTGGTCGTGGTCGAAGATATACGTGGCCAATGCCACCGACTCGCCGGCCGAGTCAATGGCCGCGAGCATCTCCGGATATGCCGCGTCCCCGTTGACGAGCTGGCGGACCGCATTGCCTCCCGTGAGCGCGCGCCGGGTCACGCGGTCGCCATAGCGCCCGAGCGCCACCAGGTGCTGGTGCTCGGCGTCGAGCCCGGGCCCCAGCACCCGGTCGGCCCCATGGAGCACGGCATACTGGCCGGTGAACCGCGGGCTGGCCTGGCGGATCTCGGAGGCGCGCCGCCGGATCCGGTTCACGCCCAGCATCGTGTAGAGCACGGCGCCGATGACCGGCACCAGGATGATCAGGCCCACCCAGCCGGCGGCGGCCCGGGAGTCCCGCTTGTAGAGGATGGCATGGCCGGCCGCGCCCACGGCGAGCAGCACCGTGAGCACGGCGGCGACGTAGTTGCCGACCTCGGCCAGGAGCGCAATGACCGCGTTCACGCCCCAGTATACGACGGCGGATATGCTTGACAAAAGCGGGCCCGCGCCGCACGTTCGACCGGGAAGACGTCGTCAGTAACGACTCGTGCATTTCGGCTCGACTCCTCGCCGCACCGCTGCGGACTCCCCCGCAAGCGGTGCGTTTTGCTTTGGCATTTCCGGCTGCGAGGGCCGGTGTGTCTGACGGGCAGCGGCCCCTCGAGGACAGGAGCGGGTGACGTATGCCGCAGGGCGTGGTGAAGTGGTTCAGTGACGCCAAGGGCTTCGGGTTCATTCAGCAGGAGAACGGCCCGGACGTCTTCGTCCACCACACGGCGATCCAGGCGGAGGGATTCCGCACCCTGGCGGAAGGGGATCGCGTCGAGTTCGAGACCAAGGAGGGGCCGAAGGGGCTCCAGGCCGCCAATGTACGCCGCGTTACTTAGACGCGGAGACGCCTGGGCGCCTAGACGCCCTGTATAAGACGCCGAGGCGCCGAGGCGCCGCGTGGTAGTGAGTCGTCGAGAAGCGAGGGGGTGCCGATGAGGCAGCGGCGCCCCCTCGAGACTTGTTACTCAAGTCCACTGCGCGCCTGCGGCGCCTCGGCGTCTTGTTCAGGGCGTCTGGACGCCTACGCGTCTATACTGTCTGTCATGCAGTACATCTACACGATGAACGACCTGCGCAAGGTCGTGCCCCCCAACCGCGAGATCCTGAAGGGGATCAATCTCGCCTTTTTCCCCGGAGCCAAGATCGGCGTGATCGGCGCCAACGGCGCCGGGAAGAGTTCCCTGCTCCGCATCATGGCGGGCGTGGACCACGACTTCCAGGGCGACGCGCGGCCCGCCGACGGGATCGAGGTGGGCTATCTGCCGCAGGAGCCCGTGCTCGACCCCGCGAAGGACGTGCGCGGGAACGTCGAGGTCGGCCTCCAGCACCTGCGCGACCTGCTGACCGAGTTCGAGCAGCTCTCCCTGAAGTTCGCGGAGCCCATGGACGACGACGCCATGAACCGGCTGCTCGAGCGGCAGGGCGACCTCCAGAACCGGATCGAGGCCGCGAGGGGCTGGGAGCTGGAGCGGCGACTCGACGTTGCCATGGACGCGTTGCGCCTGCCGCCGGGCGACGCCGACGTCACGACGCTCTCGGGCGGGGAGAAACGGCGGGTGGCGCTGTGCCAGGTGTTGCTCCAGCAACCCGATCTCCTGCTGCTCGACGAGCCCACCAACCACCTCGACGCGGAATCCGTGGCCTGGCTGGAGCGGCACCTCGCCGAGTTCCCGGGCACGGTGGTGGCGATCACGCACGACCGCTATTTCCTGGACAACGTGGCCCAGTGGATCCTGGAACTGGACCGCGGCCAGGGGATTCCCTGGAAGGGGAACTACTCCTCGTGGCTCGAGCAGAAGCAGCAGCGCCTGGCAAGCGAGGAGAAACAGGCCTCGGCGCGGCGCCGCACGCTCGAGCGGGAGCTCGAGTGGATCCGGATGGCCCCACGCGCGCGCCACGCCAAGTCCAAGGCCCGCATCAGCGCGTATGAGAACCTGCTGGCCCAGAAGGGCGCCGAGCGGGACGCCGGGGCCGAGATTCTCATTCCCAGGCCCCCGCGGCTGGGCGACGACGTGGTCGTGGCCGAGGACGTGTCGAAGGCGTTCGGCGACCGGTTGCTGTTCGAGGGGATGCGCTTCCGGCTGCCACCGGGCGGGATCGTGGGCGTGATCGGCCCCAACGGCGCCGGCAAGACCACGCTGTTCCGCATGATCATGGGCGACGAACGCGCCACCACGGGCACCCTCGCGGTCGGGAAGACCGTGGTGGCGCGCTACGTGGACCAGTCCCGTGAGGCCCTGAACGCGGCGAACACGGTCTTCCAGGAGATCACCGGCGGCCACGACACGCTCGACGTCGGCGACCGCGAGGTTAACGCCCGGGCCTACTGCGCGAGCTTCGGCTTCCGGGGCGCCGATCAGCAGAAACGGGTGGACACGCTCTCCGGCGGGGAACGGAACCGGCTGCACCTAGCCAAGCTGCTCAAGGGCGGCGGGAACCTGATCCTGCTCGACGAGCCGTCTAACGACCTGGACGTGGACACCTTGCGGGCGCTCGAGGACGCATTGCTCGCGTTCGCGGGCTGTGCCGTGGTCGTGAGCCACGACCGCTGGTTTCTGGACCGGATCGCGACCCACATCCTGGCGTTCGAGGGGGACAGCCAGGTGTTCTGGTATGAGGGGAACTATCAGGAATACGCGGCGGACTACAAGAAGCGAAAGGGTGTGGAGGCGGAACGGCCGCACCGGATAAAGTACCGCCGCCTTGGCTAGACGCGGAACGGCTAGAAACCCGTCACTCTCCCAACATCAACGTACACCGTCCCGCCCTCCGCCCTCCGCTGATTCTCGTTCCGCACCTGGGACAGCCGGGCCTCGTACGCCTCCTGCGCCACGCGGTTGGCCACCACGTTGTCGGGAAGCCCCCTGCCGGGGCGCGCCGCCCAGAAACCGATCACGCCGGCGGCGACGAACCCCTGCGTGAGGAAGAGCTGCAGACCCTTGGAGTCCGTGACCTCGGGTGTCAGGTAGTAGGCCGCGGTGGCGGCGCCGAGCCCGAGCACCAGCCGCGCAATCCCCGGCCCCCACGGCTCCCGCTCCGGCAGCAGGGTGGGCGGCGTGGGTGCCGTGAGCGGATCCTCCGGCGACCGCGTCACGTGCACCGGCAGCACCACGCGACGGTGCACCCTGCCCCGACCGTCCAGGGAGGAGACGCCGATCACGAAGCCGCCCACGGGCGCGCGCGCCCCCTGCCGGCCTCTCGCCGTCCAGTGGACAGTCGCGGTGTCCCGGACGCGATCCCGGAACACGGTATCCAGGACCGTGCCGTTCGTCGTTTCGGCCGTAACCACGACGACGTGGGGCGTATTGGTCCGCAGGTGCACGGGCAGCCCCGGCGCGCCCGGCGGGAACGACGTCCGCGCCGCCGATACGTCCACGACGGGGTTCAGGCGCCGCGCATCCGCGAACACGGCCTGCACGTCGGGACCGAACACGAGCATGTCGAGCCGGTGGTGGGGTTCCAGCCGGATGAGCTGGCCGAACGCCGACAGTGCCGAGTCCCGGCGATCCCGGTAGAACTCCGCGGCGCCGAGGTACCCGAGTGCGGTGACGCGCTGCGCGCCGTCGAGCTTGTTGCCGGTCAGGGCCTGACGGAGCAGCCACCCGGCCGACTCCATCTCCAGCTCCTGATACGCCGTGATACCCTGCTCCAGCGCGCGCTTCGGGGTCTGGGCACGGGCGGCCGGGGCCATCAGGGCCGCCGCGCACACCGCAATGAGGATGAACCGATGTCTCATGGGCGTCTCGCCTGCATGCGAAGGCCGGTGAGCCGGACTTCCGCGCCGGGCTCGACGGTAATCTCGCGTTCAAAGGGCTCGTAGCCGTCATGTTCCAGTCGCACCTGGTGCCTGCCGGGAGCGATGGCCACGCCGATGACCGGGGTGCGCCCGACCTTCGTCCCGTCCACGATCACGTCCGCCCACGGCTCGGCGGAGATCCACAGGCGTCCGGGCACGGGCATGGGCGTGGGCGGCGCCGGATCGGTCATGGGCGGTACGGCTTCGCCGGTCCGCGGCGGGGTGACCGGCGGCCCACCGAGCAGGGAGGGCCCCACCACCACGGCGCCGGCCACCACGGCCATGGCAGCGGCGGCGAGCATGAGCCCCCGCCCGCGGAGCCGCCGCTCCCGCACCGACTTCCGCAGCGGCGCCGTCGTGGCCGCGCCGATGGCGGATTCGAG
Source organism: Gemmatimonadales bacterium (assembly GCA_036398175.1). Lineage (GTDB taxonomy): Bacteria > Gemmatimonadota > Gemmatimonadetes > Gemmatimonadales > GWC2-71-9 > JAOTWJ01. The sequence continues at coordinate 22,065 of DASWHL010000025.1, read as the reverse complement.
CCGGTGCGACGGCGGGGCGTGACGCGGGCGCCGGCCGCCCATCGCGGTGAGGAACTCGGTCACGTCGTCGAACCGGTCGGCCGGACGCTTGCTCATGGCCTTCGCGAGGCCATCCGCGACGCGCGCCGGCAGGTCCGGTCGGATGTCCAGCACGGACGGCGCCTGCTCCGAACAGTGCTTCTGGATGATCTCACCCACGGATTCGGCCGCGAACGGGTTGCGGCCCGTCAGCAGCTCGAACGTCATGACGGCCAGCGCGTACTGGTCCGAGCGGCCGTCCAGCTCCTGGCCGTACAGCTGCTCGGGCGACATGTAGAGCGGCGTCCCCAGCGTCCCGCCCGTTTGCGTGAGCCGCGGGTTGCCCAGCGCTTTGGCGACCCCGAAGTCGCACACGTAGGCCCAGCCGTTCTCGTCGAGCATCACGTTGGCGGGCTTCATGTCGCGATGGACCACGTCGCGGCGATGCGCGTACGAGAGCGCGCCGGCGATCTGCTCGATCAGGTTGAAGCAGTCGTGCAGGTCCAGCGGACCCACGTCGTGGAGCAGCTCGGCGAGCGACCGGCCGCGGATGTACTTCATGGTGTACCAGAGGCAGCGCGGCGTGCTGCCGAACCGGTGGATCGGCACGATGTTGGGGTGGTCGAGCGACGCCGCGATCATCGCTTCCTGCTTGAACCGCTCGGCGCTGGACGACTCCTTCATGGAGCGCTTGGGCAGCACCTTGAGCGCCACGAGCCGGTGGAGGTTCAGCTCGCGCACCAGGAACACGACCGACATCCCGCCCTGGCCCAGGAACCCCTCGAAGTGAAAGTCGCCTTCGAGCACCTCGCGCACGGCGAGATCGGCCTCGTCAACGATCGTGAGATCGTCGCCGGGCTCGGGCAGGATCCGTCCCGCGAGCGCGTCGCTGGCTCGCACGGCAATCGCCATCGGTCGCTTCCGTTTCGTACCCTGTAAAGAGACGTGGAAACGCGGTTCAGGACCGTGACCGATGTCACCGGCGGCACGCGTGGATCGGGGAGGCGCCGCAAGGAAGGCGCGGAGACCCCAGGCGCGCAGCGCGGAAAGGCCCGCAACCGATCCACGCCGTACCCCGCGGTGACTGGGGGAAATCCCCCAGTTCACGATCAACATTACCAGTCGAGATACCGCTCTAACTGGTTGTGTAACAAGGAGATCAGGCGATCGGCGGCGGGGGCATTCGCCGTGCAGTGGTCGGGCACGCGCTGTCAGCCCGTCCATCCCCAAGTGGGCTCCGCTGGGACGGTCGCCAGCATCCACGAGCACAAGGGGAGGTGCCGCATGAACCAGAAGCCGGGAGTGCCCGTGGGAGCTGCGCACGCCTGGCTGCGCCACCGGTTTGCGTTGGACGCAGTTGATTATCCCGTCCCGGCAAGCGCCAGCCGTCTTGACTTCATGCTCGGCGGGTTGACCGCGACCGCGCTGGCCATCCTCGCGGTGAGCGGGATCGTCCTCACCCAGTTCTATGACCCAAGTCCCCTCGGCGCATACGACTCAGTGGTCTACCTGGCCACCAGGGTTCCGGCAACCGGCTGGCTCCGAGACCTGCACGTGTGGAGCGCGTCGGCGGCCGTCGTCCTCGTGTTCGCCCACCTGGCGGCCGTGTTCTGGCGCGGGGGGTTTCGCCGGCCCCGGGAGGGGTTGTGGTGGAGCGGCGTGCTCCTCCTGGCCCTGGTCTTCGGCATGGCGTTCACCGGTACCGCGCTCCGGGCCGACCAGGAGGCCGTCGAGGCGGTCGCCCACGCCGTGGCGGGAGCGCAGATCGTGGGCGCGCCCGGTGCGTTGCTCCGGCCCGACTTCACGCCTTCGAGCCCCCTGCTCACCCGGCTCTACGCGTTCCACGTTTCGGTGCTCCCGCTCGCGATGGTCGCCCTCCTGGCGTTACACCTGTGGCTCATTCGGCATCTGGGAGTGAGCGCCGGCGGGCAGGCACATGTCCCGTTCCGTAGCCACGTCCGGCTGCTCGCGGGGTTCGGCTTTCTGCTGGTCGCTGTCGTGGCCGCGCTGGCCCTGGCACTCCCCGCCGGTCTCACCGCGGCCGGCGTGGACGGCTACGAAGTCACCAAACCGTTCTGGCCGTTCCTCTGGGTCTACGCGGCGGAGAACCTCCTGGGGATGCGCGGCATGCTGCTGGCCCCCGGCGTGCTGTTTGGCTTTCTGGCGCTCGTCCCGTTGGTGGACCGCGGCGCGCCGCGGACCGCGACTGCGACACGGATCGCGGGTGTGACCCTGCTGGTGCTGATGATCGCCGCTATCGTCTACGCGGCCCTGGCCCCGGGTCAGCGTCACCTCGGCATGGACATGTAAGGAGAGGAGCCTCTGATGCATCCCCGTCGCAGCGCTTCGAAGAGACTCACCACGTTGGTGGGCCTGGTCGCCCTCACGGTGGCTGCACCGCTCCACGCGCACGAAAAGGGCGTGCTCACCCCCGCGAGCCGCGAGCTGAGCCCGGGCGACAGCGTACGGATCGCGGGCGCGCGCTTCACGCGGCGGGCGTCTCTGACCCTCACCCTCGTCGGGGTCCACGGCAGCGTCCGGCTGGGCCAGGTCGGCACCGACTCCGCGGGCGCGTTCGACGTGGCCGTGTTCGTGCCCGCCCCGACGGCCCCCGGCGCGTATCGGCTCGTGGCAACCGCCTCCGACGGCGACGAGGTCGCGGCGCTCGACGTCGTGGTCTCCCCACCGGTGGCCGCCCACACGCAGGACACGCACGTCACGGCACCGGCCATGGCCATGCCCACCGGCCACCCGCTCGCGCTCGACCAAGCACGCGGCCCGATGGTGACGGGAGCCGTGGTGGTGGGGATCGTGCTCGCGCTCGCGGCCGGCGCGGGGCTGCTCCGGAGGCCACATCCGCCGCTCTGATGCCAAGGGGCGCTCTCGCTTGCTGATGCCCGGAGGGGCATGCAGACTTCGGCGTCCCGCAGATCGGCTCGTGTCCTTCGCCGGACCGTCCCCATGACCCACCCGTCGCCGCCACTCCCGCTGCCGGATAGCTCCGCCCGAGCCGAGGGGGGGAGCCGCGGCCCGGGTCTGCGCGCGAAGCTGGTGGCGCTCCTGCTGCTGTTCGGCCTGGTCCCGCTGATCGCGTTCATCCTGATCGGGTACGCGGTGAGCCGCGGCGCGATCATTCGGCAGGCGCAGAACGCCCTTCAGGCGCTCTCCCAGCTTCAGGCGGTCCACCTCGCGACTGAACTGGAGCGAGAGCGCCTTCTGCTGCGGACCATCGCCGGCCAGCTGCCGGCCGCGGACGAGCTGCGGCGCGCACCGACCAGCCGCGTGCAGCACCTCCTCACCCAGGCGCTGCCCGAGGGCGGCGTCTTCGACGGCCTGCGGCTCGTTACCGGCGACGGGGCGGTCCTGGGCGCCGTCGCACTGCGTTACGTGGCGCCCCACTGGCCACCTGAGATCCCGGCCGCCGACTGGGCCGCGCACGCCGTGGTCGTCCACCGCGAAGGAGCGGCCGTGCTGGCGTATCTCGTCGCCACTCCGCTGCCGGGCTCGCTCGACGCCTGGCTCGAGGGCCACGTGCGCCGCGAGGACTTTCGGCAGGTGTTCGCGCTCGCCGATCATCTGACGGAGGGCGTCGAGTCCGCCGTGTACGAAGCGACGGGACGCCCGGTGTTCGGCCTCCACGATCACGCGACCGACGACCTTGCGGCGTTTGCCCCCGGCCGCATCGAGACCACTCGAGGTCCCGCGCCGGCGGCACTCGTGTCCACGGCGCCCGTCGCGACCACGGACTGGACCTTCGTGGCGGCGCTCCCCTACGAGGTGGCGCTCGCACCGCTCGCCAGGTTGCGGAACACCGCGGTGGCGGTGCTGGCGGGACTCGGACTGCTCACCGTGTTCACCGGCGTGTTCGCGGCGCGCTCCGTCACGACGCCGCTGCATCAGCTCGCCACCGCCGTGCGCCGGTTCGGCAAGGAAGGGGAGCCGCCGGTCATCACCCCCCGCGGACGGGACGAAGTCGCGACCCTGATGGACGCGTTCAATCACATGACCGCGGACCTGGAACGCTCGCGCGCGGAGATTGACGCGCTGCACGCCCGAGACCTGGAGCGTGCGCAGCAGCTGGCCACAGTCGGCGAGTTGGCGAGTGGCGTGGCGCACGAGATCCGGAATCCGCTCACCGGCGTGCGCGGGGCGCTGGACCTGGCCTTGCGCGGGCTGCCCGGGGACGGGAAGCACCGCCCGCTGCTCGAGGAGGCGCAGCATCAGCTGACGAGGATCGAGAGCGCTACGACACAACTGTTGCGGTATGCCCGCCCACCGGAACTGCGCGAAGTGGCCGTGGACGCCAACCTGCTGGTCGAGCGCGCCATGTACGTCGTGGCGGCGCCGGCCGTCTCGGCGGGCGTGACGGTGACCAGCGAGTCCACCGCCGCGGCGGTCCCCGTGTGGGTGGATCCCGAGTTGATGGTGCAGGTCCTGGTGAACCTGATGCTGAACGCCATTGACGCGATGGCGCCCGGCGGATTGCTCACCGTGTGGGCGGCACGCCACGGCCCGGACGTGTGGATCGGCGTGCGGGACACCGGCGCCGGCATTCCGGCGGACACCCGATCCCAGATCTTCCGCCCCTTCTACACGACCAAGCACCACGGGACGGGCCTGGGCCTGCCCATCTCCCGTCAGATCGTGGAGCGCCACCAGGGCACCCTGCGCGTAGAGGACACGCCGGGAGGCGGTGCCACGTTCATCGTCGCCCTGCCGCTCGCCCCATCGGAGGAGTCCCCGTCGTGACCGCCCGGCTGAAGGCTCGCGTGCTCGTCGTGGACGACGAGAAGCTCATTCGGGTCTGGCTCGAAGCCCATGTGGGCGACGCCGGCTACGAGCTGACCGTCGCCGCCGACGCGCGAACGGCGCGAGCCGCGTTCGCCGACCGCCTGCCCGACGCGGTGTTGCTGGACCTGCGGCTCCCCGACGGCGACGGCATGAGCTTGCTCCGGGAGTTCCTGGAGGCCGATCCGGACCTCGTGGTGGTGATGCTGAGCGCCCACGGCGACATCACGACCGCGGTGGAGGCGGTCAAGGTGGGCGCGTATCACTTCCTCGAGAAACCGCCCAAGCTGGAAGACATACTCGCCACGCTGGAGAAGGGGCTCGAGCGGCGGGTCTTGCGCCGGGCCGTGTCCGGCTTGCGGCGTCAGGCCGGGTGGCAGTTTGCGGGCGTCGAGATCGTGGGTCGGTCAGCGGCCATGCAGCGCGTGGTCGAAGCGGTCGGGAAGGTGGCGGCGAGCGAGGGCACCACGGTGCTCCTCCGCGGCGAGAGCGGGGTGGGCAAGGAAGTCGTAGCCCAGGCGATCCACGCCCGGAGCGCGCGCCGGGACTTTCCCTTCCTGGAGATCAACTGCACCGCGCTCCCTGAGACGCTGCTCGAGTCCGAGTTGTTCGGCCACGAGCGCGGCGCCTTTACGGACGCCCGGGAGCGCAAACAGGGATTGCTGGAGCTCGGCGACCGCGGCACCGTGCTGCTGGACGAGATCGGCGACCTCTCGTCCGGCGCCCAGGCGAAGTTGCTGCGGTTCCTCGAAACGCGAACGTTCAAGCGCGTGGGCGGCGTGCGCGATATCACGGTGGACGTGCGTATCGTCGCCTCCACCAACCGCGACCTGGAGGCAGCGGTACGAGACGGCGGCTTTCGGCGGGATCTTTTCTTCCGGCTGAACGTGGTGCCGATCGTGATTCCGCCGTTGCGGCGGCGGGCTGAGGACGTCGAACCGCTGGCGCGGTTCTTTCTCGACCGGATGACCGGCACCATGCGCCGTCCGCCCCGCACCATCGGCAAGGACGCCCTGGCCATGCTGGAACGCTACGGCTGGCCGGGGAACGTGCGGGAGCTCAAGAACGTCATCGAGCGCGCCGTGATTCTCGAGGAGCACGCCGAGATCCTGCCGGACCACCTGCCGGACGAGTTGAAGCCGGGTGGGAGGGCCCTGGACCTGGAGCCGGGATTCCGCCTGCCGGCGGCCGGAATTGACCTGGAGTCGCTGGAGAAGGACCTGATCCGGCAGGCCCTGGATCAGGCCAGGGGGAACAAGACGCGCGCGGCCGCGCTCCTCGGGCTCACGCGCGACACGCTCCGCTATCGGTTGGAGAAGTACGGCATCTCCGACGCGCCGCCGCCGACCTGACCGCCGCCGATTGAGAAGCGACGCGTGCACCCCAACGATGGCCTCGGGACCCGGGCGTCAGGGCGTCGCGTCGGTCCCAGCGCCGCCGCGGGGGACTTGCCCCGCTCCCCGGGGCAGCGCGCCCGCCGGCCCGCACCCGTGCGCTCGGAAGCGATGCGTAACCTCGCGCCGGTTCCTGAGCTGGCCGCGGAGAAGCGCCGGTCCGCAAGTTGCCCGTCGAGCGGTGACGCGGGGAGCTCGTGGGGGCGGTGGCACTGCTGGCGCCGCGGAACGACCCTGGGTCGTCCTATGCGCCGGGGGACAGGGGCGGCCCCCCGCGCTTCGGGGGGACCGTGACCGCATTGACCTGGGAGCGGTACCGGTGGGACGATGGGTCGAGGCCGTCTTCGTCGGAGCAACGCCGGCACGGGAACCCTCCGGTTCACCAAGCCGCCCTACGTCGAGGTGGCCACCGGCTGTTGACCGCCGGTCCCGGCCATCGGTTCGATGGCCCTCGGCCCTGGTGAACGGACCACCGTCTCGCAGTGGTTCATGATGCATGGCGACATGGGTGGTCTCCACGATTTTCGGGTTCATTTGCCAACGAACGACTCAGCCTCGGGGGAACGGACGCTCACCGTCCTGTCGAATTGGGTCGCGAGCCCGCGCTGAATGGGGGTCGCGCCCGACGGCGAGGGTGTAAGAGCCCACAGGCCCCGTGCGTCAGCGGATGTGAACCCGCAAGGAGGGGCTCCATGGCCGAAAGGAAGAGCGAGCGGAGGGAGCCGTGAGAGATCCCGTCTGCGGGATGGACGTTGCGCGGGAGCGGGCCGCCGGCTCGGTGGAATACGGGGGCACGACCTACTACTTCTGCTCCGCCGGATGCGTGGCGAAGTTCCGCGCCGATCCCGCGCGGTACGCCGGCGCCGCGGGCGAGCCGGCCCACCCTCCGCGGTCCCACGAAGCGCCGGGCCCGCCCATGGTCCGAACGCCGTCGCCCACGCCGGCGGCGGCCCAATGGACCTGCCCGATGCATCCCGAGATCGTGCGACCCGGGCCGGGGATCTGTCCGATCTGCGGCATGGCGCTCGAGCCGCGTACGGTTGCCGCGGAAGAGGGCCCGAATCCCGAGCTGACCGACATGACCCGCCGGTTCTGGGCAGGGACGGCGCTGACCGCGCCGCTGGTGTTCGCGATGTTCGCCGGCATCCTGCCGGGCGGCCGGCCCCACGCCCTGATGGGCGGCGCGTGGCGCTGGATCGAGCTCGCGCTCGCCACCCCCGTGGTCCTGTGGGCAGGAGCGCCGTTCTTCCAGCGAATGTGGGCGTCCATCGTTCAGCGTCACCTCAACATGTTCACCCTGATCGGCCTGGGCACGGGCGCCGCGTGGCTGTACAGCGTGGCGGCCCTTCTCGGGCCCGGTCTCTTCCCCGCCCCCTTTCGCGAGGCCGACGGTACCCTGCCCGGCTACTTCGAGGCGGCGGCCGTCATCACGGTGCTGGTCCTGCTGGGGCAGGTCTTGGAGCTCAGCGCCCGCAGCCGGACCAGCGGCGCCATTCGGGCCCTGTTGGGCCTGGCGCCCAAGACGGCGCGCCGCGTCCGGGCGGACGGCGGCGATGAAGATGTCCCGCTCGAGCAGGTGCAACCCGGCGACCGCCTGCGCGTGCGGCCAGGGGAACGCGTGCCGGTGGACGGGGTGGTGGTCGAGGGCGGCAGCGCGGTGGATGAGTCAATGATCACCGGCGAGCCAATCCCGGTCTCCAAGGGCCCTGGCGACCGCGTCACCGGCGCCACCGTCAATGGCACCGGCAGCTTCGTGATGCGCGCCGAGCGCGTCGGCCAGGACACCGTGCTCGCTCGCATCGTGCAGCTCGTGGGCGAGGCGCAGCGCAGCCGCGCGCCGATCCAGCGGCTGGCGGATCAGGTCGCCGGGTGGTTCGTGCCGGCCGTCGTGCTCGTCGCCGTCGGAACGTTCGTTATCTGGGCGCTCGTCGGCCCGGAACCGCGCCTGGCCCACGCGCTGGTCAACGCCGTGGCCGTGCTCATCATTGCGTGCCCGTGCGCGCTGGGGCTGGCCACGCCGATGTCCATCATGGTGGCCACGGGCAAGGGCGCGACGATGGGCGTGCTGTTCCGGAACGCCGAGGCCATCGAGGTGCTGCGGACGGTGGACACGCTGGTGGTGGACAAGACCGGCACGCTCACCGAGGGCCGGCCGAAACTGGTGACGGTGGTCCCGTACGGAGCGATGGATGAACCGACCTTGCTCCGCCTGGCCGGCACGCTCGAGCGGGGCAGCGAGCATCCCCTCGCCGCCGCCATCGTCCAGGGCGCCAAGGACCGGCAGGCGGCGCTCTCCGATGCCGTCGCCTTCGCATCGGTGACCGGCAAGGGCGTCACGGGACGCGTGGAGGACCGCGAAGTGGCGCTCGGCAACCGGGCGCTGATGGAGCAGGCCGGCGTCCCCGTCGCGGAGGTGGAGGCGCATGCCGACGCGCTGCGCGGGGAAGGCCAGACCGTGATGTACGTCGCGGTGGACCGCCGGCCGGCCGGGTTGCTCGGGGTCGCAGACCCGATTAAGGCCAGCTCGCCCGAGGCAGTCGAGGCGTTGCATCGCGACGGCGTCCGCCTCGTCATGCTCACGGGCGACAACGCGGCGACCGCGGCGGCCGTCGCCCGCCAGCTCGGCATTGACGACGTGCTGGCCGAGGTATTGCCCGAGCAGAAGGTCGAGAAGGTCAGGCAGCTTCAGGCGCAGGGCCGGATCGTGGCGATGGCGGGCGACGGCATCAACGACGCCCCCGCCCTGGCGCAGGCCGCGGTGGGCATCGCCATGGGTACGGGCACGGACGTGGCGATGGAGAGCGCGGGCGTCACGCTCGTCCAGGGCGATCTGCGGGGCATCGCGCGGGCCCGGGGGCTGTCGCGGCGCACGATGCGGAACATCCAGCAGAACCTGTTCTTCGCGTTCATCTACAACGCCGCGGGCGTGCCGATCGCGGCCGGCGTTCTTTATCCCGCGTTCGGGCTCCTGCTGAGCCCCATTATCGCCGCGGCGGCCATGAGCTTCAGCTCCGTATCGGTGGTCGGGAACGCGTTGCGCCTCCGACGCGTCACCGTGTGAACAATCTGCCATCGTTCGCACCCGCCGCATCGAGGCCGGGGCTTAATAGGACGGCGGGACGGATAGTCCGTACTTCTCGAGCCGGTAGCGGAGTGCTCCGCGGCTCAACCCCAGGAGCGTGGCCGCCCGTGATACGTTCCCGCCGGTGCGAGTGACCGCCTGCTGGATGAGGTCGCGTTCGACCTCCTCCAGGCGGAGGCCCTCGGGCGGCAGGCCGACCGGGGGGGGGCCGCTGCCGGCCGCTGATCGGGGACACCCCCGGATCTCCTCGGGCAGATGCTCGGGTCCGATTTCCTGCGTGTCTTCCAGGATGAGCGCGCGCTCGAACACGTTGCGCAGCTCACGCACGTTGCCGGGCCACGGATAGGCCTCGAGCACACGGATCGCGTCCGCCGTGACCGTGGGGACGTCGCGGTTGAGATCCCGGGCGAGTCGCTCGACAAAGTACTGGGCCAGGGGAGCGATGTCGTCGGGACGCTCGCGGAGCGGCGGGATCCGGAGCGGCACGACCTTGAGCCGGTAGTACAGGTCGCCGCGGAACGTCGCGTCCGCCACGGCCCGATCCAGGTCGCGGTTGGTCGCGGCGATCACCCTCACGTCCACCCGGATGTCGGCCGTGCCGCCCACGCGCCGGAACCTGGCATCCTCGAGGAAACGCAGCAGCTTCACCTGCGCGCCGGCCGGCATGTCGCCGATCTCGTCGAGAAAGAGCGTGCCCCCATCGGCCATCTCGGCCAGGCCCTTCTTCCGCTCGCGCGCGTCCGTGAACGCGCCCCGCTCGTGGCCGAAGAGCTCGGACTCCAGAAGATGCTCCGGTAGCGCGGTGCAGTTGATCTCGAGGAACGGGCGGTCGCGCCGCTCGCTCCGGGCGTGGATCGCGCGCGCCACGAGGTCCTTGCCCGTGCCGCTTTCCCCCAGCATGAGGACGGTGGCCGAGTCAGTGCGTGCCAGCTTCTCAACGGCCTGGAGGATGTCGCGCAGGGCGCGCGAACGGCCGACCAACTCGACGTTGGCGAACTGCCAGCGGTGCTGCGCGCGAAGCACCGCCACGTCGTGACGCAGCCGGCGTGTCTCCACGCCCTTCTCGACGGTGATCAGCAGGTCGACGGGATCGACGGACTTCTCGAGGAAGTGATAGGCGCCTGCCTTGACGGCCTGCACCGCCGTGTCGATCTCGCCGTAGGCTGTCACGATGATGACCACCAGGTCGTGGTCAATCTCGCGGCAGCGCCGGAGCACCTCGATCCCCTGGGCGTCCGGCAGTCGCTGGTCGAGCAACATCAGGGCGGGACCGAGATCCTGCACCAGGCGGACGGCCTCCTCGCCGGAGGCGCCCATCACCACCTCGTAGCCCGCCCCCTGGAGGATCTCGCCGAGCCACGTGCGGGTCAGGGCCTCGTCGTCGACGACGGCAATCAGGGGCCCCCGGCTCATGGCGCTGGTTCCTGCGGAGGGGGAACCGGTAGCACGAGCGTGAACGTGGAGCCCACGCCGGGCTCGCTCTCCACCTCGAGGCGACCGCCGTGCCGCTCGACGATACCGCGCGTGATGGCGAGCCCGAGGCCGGTCCCCCGGTGCTTGGTCGTGAAGAAGGGGCGGAAGATCGCCTCCTGCCGGTCGGCCGGGACGCCTTCGCCGGTGTCGGACACGGAGATGCGCACGGTGCGGTCCTCGGGCCGCGTGGTGATCGTCAGCACACCTCCCGGTCGCATCGCCTGAATCCCGTTCAACGTGAGGTTCACCAGGGCCTGCGTCATGAGCTCCGCGTCGAGGCGGAGCCGTGGCAACGCATCGGACGGCGGATGCTCGATCCGCACGCCCGCCGCGTCGGCCTGCGGTCGGACCAGCGGGATCACGCGCTCCATGAGCTGCCGCGGGTCGACCCACACCAGGCGTGGTTCCTTGGGACGCGCATAGCTCAACAGGTCGCGGATCGCGCCCTCGATGCGGCTGTGCTGCGCACGGATCTGACCCAGGATGTCGCGCGCAGCGGGATCGTCGTCCACCCGCGGGGCCAGCAGGTTCATGCCGCTCGCCATCCCCGCCAACGGGTTCTTCACCTCGTGCGCGATGCCCGAAGCAAGCTCCCCGACCGAGGCGAGCTGTGCGGCGCGCCGCATCTCCTGGTCGTGCAGCTCCTGAATCCGGGCCGTCGAGGCACGGAGCTGCCGGGACATCTGGTTGAACGTGCGGCCCAAGTCCCCCAACTCGTCCGGCCTCTCGATCTGCACCTCGACGCCGAGGTCGCCCTCGCGGATGCGCTCGGCCGCCCCGACCAGGCGGCGCAGCGGCGCGACGATGGACCGGGCCACGATCCACACGATGCCGACGAGCACGAGCGCGAACGCCGCCTCGAGGGCGGCGGCGAGCACCGCCAGAGTCCGCAACTGCCCGAAGGCACTGGCAACTGAGACCTCGGAGAGGTAGCGCCACGAGATGCCGGGAATGGCCACGGTGGTGCCCAGGACCTCGACGCCCTCGTAGTTGACGTAGCGCGCCATCGCGCCGGGGGGCTGGCGCGCAAGGGGCGACGCGAGCGGCTCGGCGTAGTCGAACGGGCCGTGGGGATGCGACACAAACAGTGGACGCCCGCTCGCGTCCATGATGTAGGCATGCACATCGCCGGCGAGATGAGGGGAAATGCGCAGGAACGCCGGCAGGCGCTCGAAGCCGACCGTGGCCGCGAGCAACCCGACCCACCGCCCCTCCCGGTCCCGAATGGCCGTCCCCAGGAGGTAGACAGGACCCAAGCGCCCCTGCTGCACGTTCCAGTCCTCCCCGAAGAACTGCCCGTGCCGGCCGCGGCGAAACAGGGCGCTCTCCGCCCAGCTCGTGCCGAGCCGGGCATGACGCGTCGCCGCGATCACCTGTCCCGCCGTGTCGATGACGAACAGTTCCGACAGCGCGCCGAGCTCGGCGAGCTTGCGGTCCAGCTCCTCGTGCAGCTCCATCACCACCGGAGCCTGCCGATGGCCGGAGCGCACCGCGGCACCGGCCGGCCGCATGTTGACGGCAAGAACGCCGTTGCCCGCCGCCACGGCCTGGAGGTAGAGCTGGTGGCGCTCCACCTCCGTCGCCACGTGCTCCGCCTGGACCTCCGTCAGCGCCGTGAGGTACCGCCGGACCTGGCCCTCGATGATCCGGCGCGTCACCCGGTATCCCACCGTGTTCGACACGAGGAGGGGGATCAGCGACAGCGTCAGGAACCAGACCAGAATGCGCCGCCGGAGCCCGCCTTTGAGCGGGATCGCCCCCACGAGAACGTCCACCACCCTGCTGCGGCGCACTCCGACCCTCCGGCAACCCACGTCACCACGACGGGACGGTGGGCAAGAAGGATACCCCCCAAGGCACCTGGCCGCCGCCCAAGGGTCGGGGGGGGTGGCAGCTGCGCGACCCCTCGACCACCTGGCTGATATCAGCCAAAATTGGTGGCTGATTTGCGCCATCACAAGGCGGTCGCGCAGGAGCCAGCCTGTCAACAAGAGGCTCAAGCCATGCGCAGACAGTGACTTACGGCGCCTCCCCTACCTGGTACGTGCTGTGCTTCCAGCCTCTCGTGAGGGCCCGCGCGCGGCTAGGCGACGCGCGGGCGCATGACAGCCATCCCCCACGGAGGGAGTGCAAATGCGGGTGATCTCCATCGTCGCAGGGTGCGCGCTTCCCCTCGCCCTGGCGGGAGCGCCCGAGCCGGCATCCGCTCAAGGGCTCATGCTCACGGGCTACGCCGACTTCGAGGCGCGGTACGCGAAGACGGGACCCGATAACTCGGAGTTCTTCTTCGACAACTACCACTTCAACCTGATTGCCATGGGGAAGCTCTACAAGAACCTGTTTGCCTCGGGCGAAGTGGAGTACGAGCATGCCGGCGAGGAGATCATGCTCGAGTACGCCTTCCTGTCCTACACCGGGTTCAAGAACATCCGGATCTCGGCCGGCAAGTTCATCGTCCCCTTTGGGCGCTTCAACAAGGACCTACATCCGACCTGGATCAACAAGATGCCTGATCGGCCGCTGGGCATGGACAACGTTCTCCCGCAGACGTACAGCGACGTGGGGATCTGGATCTCCGGGGCGGCGGCCGTGTCCGGTGGAACCAGGATCGTGTACGACGCGTTCGTCGTGAACGGTCTCCTGGGCGAGGACGGCGGCGACATCCGAGACCTGCGGGACAACGATCGCGAGGGCCTGTCGGCGGGCGGCCGGGACAACAACAAGGCGTTCGGTGGACGGCTCGGCGTCGAGTTGGGACCCCAAGGACTCGACGTGGGCGCCTCGGTCTACACCGGCAACTATTTCGACGACCCCACGGACAACCTCACGCTCACACTCTTCGGAGCCGATGCCGCCTACGCCTACAAGGGGCTGGAGGTCCGCGCCGAGGCGGTCTTCGCGAGCCAGGACGCCACGGCCGGGGACCTGAAGAAGAAGGGCGGGTACGCCCAGGCGGCGTACATGGTGCGCGGGCGCTTCGAGCCCGTGATCCGGTTCAGCCTGAAGGACATGCCCGGTGAGAACAACGACCAGCGGCGGCTTTCGTTCGGCGGGAACTACTACGTGTCCGCCAACTCGTCGGTGCGGCTCGCCTACCATGTGAACATGGAGCAGGACGCCTTCGCATCCGACAACAACGCGGCCGTGGCACAGTTCAACATCATGTTCTAGGGGGGGACCGATCATGACGAGAATGACCAGCGCCCTGCTCGCGACCGGCCTCCTGGGCCTGGTGGCCTCGGCCACGCCGGCGCGCCTCCAGGCACAGCGCTCCGGCGTGGAGATCTGGTCGCAGAGCTGCGGGCGTTGCCACCTGTTGCAGCCCGCCATCCGCTACACGGCGGATCAGTGGGAGACAATCATGATGGACATGGTGATCTTCGCCCGGATGACGGACGACGATGCGGCCGCGGTACTGGCGTTTCTCAAGGGCGGCGCCAAGAAGCTGGCGTCGGCCGACCCGACCCCGGGGTCCATCAGACCGTTGGCCGTGCTCGCGTCGGCTGGGCGACCCGGCTTCACGCTGCCCGCTCAGCCCGACGGCGCGGCGCTATACGGCCAGAACTGTAGCGCCTGCCACGGCAAGGCCGGGAAGGGTGATGGGGCAGCCGCGGCCGCGCTCAACCCGAAGCCGACGAATCTCGCGGACACGACGTTCCAGGCGTCGCGCACCGATGCCCAACTCACCGAGGCGATTGCGAACGGCAAGGGCACCATGCCGGGGTTCGGCGCGGGACTGGGCAACGACGCGGTGAAGGCGCTGGTGGCGTACGTCCGATTGGTGGGAGCCCCCAAAGCGAAGAACCCGTAGCCGGTTCGACGACTCGGTTTGCTCTCGTGCGGACGGGGCTCGCTGCAAGAGGAGCCCCGCCGCTGCGAGCGGGTCACTTGACCGGTTGGGGGAGGGCGGAGGGGTATGGTCGAGGGCTGGCAGGTCCGGCGGGAGCGAGTACGGCAGGCAGGAATCCGCGGGGGCGGCGCCGGTAAATCAGTCTTGTTCGTCGCCCTCGCGCTCGCCGCGGCCACCGTGGTCGGGCTGATGCGACGCGCCGAGAGCGTGCCTCAACCCGTTGCGTTCAACCACCTCAAGCACACCAGGGACCTCGAGCTCGGCTGCGAGTTCTGTCATGCGTATGTCCGGTCCGGAGCGCACGCCGGGCTGCCGGGGGCGGAGACGTGCGTGCCGTGCCACCGGGTTCGGCAGGGCACGTCGGCAGAGGCAGCCCGCGTCACGGAGCTGTTGGCCGGGGGTGACCCGCTGCGATTCAACAAGCTGTTCCGACTCCCCGAGCACGTGTTCTACACGCACCGCCGCCACGCTGGGATCGCCGAGCTGGCCTGCGAGAAGTGTCATGGCGCGATCGCCGAGACCGAGCGCCCGCCCGAACGCCCACTCGTGCGTATCACGATGAGCTACTGCCTGGAATGCCACCGTGAGGCGCAACAGACGCTCGACTGCAATGCCTGCCACCGGTAAGGGGGACCCGCGATGAGCACCACACGACGGGCGTTCCTGTGGACGGTCGGCGCCGCCGGCGCGGCGCTCACCCTCCCGGAGGCTGGCGAGGTCTTCTGGTCGGCCGAGCAGGTACCTGACCCGGGTTGGGCACCCGGGATCGAGACCCGCCGTGTGTCCAGCTGTCTTCTCTGCCCCGCTCGGTGCGGCATTCGGGGCCGCGTCGTGGACGGGCGCCTGGTGCGCATCAGTGGCAATCCCCTGCACCCGATGAGCGTGGGCGGCGTCTGTCCCCGCGGCGTGGCCGGCGTTCAGGTGCTCTACCACCCCGAGCGGCTGGCGTCGCCGCTGCTGCGCGCGGGCCCGCGCGGCGCGGGGGAATGGCGGCAGATCTCCCCGCAGGGCGCGATCACGCTCATCGGCGAACACCTGCAGGCGCTCCGGGCCTCCGGCCGGCCCGAGGGCCTGGCGCTCGTGGCCGGCTACTGCGCGGGCACGATGGAGGATCTCTGGCGCCGGTTCCTGGCCGCGTTCGGATCCCCGAACTACGTCGCCGACGACTACGACGACGGTGCCGGCGGCGTCATGGCCCTGATGCACGGCATCACGCGTGCACCGGGCTACGACCTCGAGCGGAGTGATTACGTGCTCTCCTTCGGCGCGCCACTGTTCGAGTCGTGGTGGTCCCCGCTGCAGGCGTTCGTGGCGTTCGGCGGCCGTGGCACCGGGTCAGGCGCGGGGGCGCGTTTCGTCCAGGTGGATTCGCGCTTCTCCCGAACGGCGGCACATGCGCACGAGTGGGTCGGTATCCGGCCGGGGGCTCACGCCGCGCTCGCGCTGGGCATGGCCTACGTCTTGATCAGGGACGAGCTCTACGACGCCGCGTTCGTGGCCGAGCACGTCGCAGGGTTCGAGGACTTCGTCGACGCCGGCGGCCGGCGCCGCGAGGGCTATCGCTCACTCGTGCGGCGGCACTTCCGCGCTGAGGAGGTTGCGGCGCTCACGGGCGTGCCGGTCGAGCGGCTCACCTCTTTGGCAAGGGCGTTCGCCACCAGCCGGTCGGCCGTCGCCGTCTGCGGCTCCGACGTCCTCCTGGCGCCGAACGGGCTGCTTGCCGGTCTCGCAGTGCACAGCCTGAACGTGTTGACGGGTAACGTCAACCGGCCGGGCGGCGTGCTCTTCGGGGACGCCCCACCGCTTGAACCGCTCGGACCCGCGGTCCTCGACGCGACGGCGCGCGCTGGACTCGCCCGGGAACGGGTTGGCGGCCCGTGGCCGCCGTTCGGCACGGGCGACCAGGTGACGCGATTCGCCGAGGCTCTCATCCGAGGCGACGGCGGTCCCGTAGAGGCGCTGCTCCTCTACTACGCGAATCCGGTCGCGGCCTCCAGGGAGCCGGCGGCGTGGCGCCAGGCGCAGGAGCGCATCCCCTTCATCGTGAGCTTCTCGCCGTTCCTCGACGAAACCACGCGCTACGCCGATTTGGTCCTCCCGGACCTGCTCGCCTACGAACGCTGGCAGGACGCCCCTGCGCCCACCTCCTATCCCTACCCCGTGTGGGGAGTCGCCCGTCCGCTTGTGGAGCCGCACGACGGCGGGATGCACACGGGGGATGCCGTGCTCGCGATCGCCCGGAGCCTGGGTGGCAGCGTGGCCGCGAGCCTGCCGTACGAGGGGTTCCAGGCACTCCTGAAGGCCCGCGCGCGGGGCCTCTTTGCCGCACGCCGCGGCACCCTCCTGGGCGGGGAGTTCGAGCTGCGCCTTCATCGGCAGATGGAGGACCGCGGCTGGTGGCTGCCGGAACATGCCGAGTTTGAACCGTTCTGGGACGACCTGGCCGAGCGGGGCGGATGGACGGATCTGTTCTACGACCACACCGACCCCCATCGGCTGGCGCGGACCACCGACGGGCGCATTGACCTGATGCCCGCCTCGCTCCTGCGCGCGTTGGACGCCGAGGGGCGGGGACGACGGCCGTACGTAGACGCCGGCCGTGCCGGTTCCACGGCGCCGGACGGGTTCCCGCTGCGGCTGCTGCCCTACCGGGTATCCACGCTCGCGTCCGGTACGCTCGGTCTCGAGCGCTGGTTAGTGGAGCAGCCCGTGCTCGTCCCGCACGCCGCCTGGCATCCCTGGATCGAAGTCCACCCGGCAACGGCCCGGTCCCTGGGATTCGACGACGGGACCATGGTGTGGGTGGTCTCGCCGGGGGGTCGCTATCGGGCTCGTCTCAAGGTGTTCCCCGGCACGGACCGCCAGAACGTCTGCGCCCCGTACGGGTTGCGGCACCCCAATGGCGAGCTGGCAAACCCACTGGCGCTGCTCGACGGCACGACGGATCCCCTGACAGGGCAGCCGTCGTGGCTCTCCACCTTCGTGCGCCTCGAACGGGCGTGACGGCCGGCCCACGATGACGCGCTGGGGCATGGTGATCGACCTCGACCGGTGCACGGGCTGCGCGGCGTGCGAGGTCGCGTGCAAGAGCGAGAACAATATCCCCACGGTGCCGCCGGAGCAGGCGGAGATGGGGCGCGCCATGAGCTGGATGCGGGTGATCGCGGACGTGCAGGGCGAGTTCCCCGTCAGCACGCTGGAGTTCTACCCCCGCCCGTGCATGCACTGCGACAATCCCCCATGCATCAAGGTCTGCCCGGTGCGGGCGACCTACATCAACGACGAAGGCATCGTGGGTCAGATCTACGCCCGCTGTATCGGCTGCCGGTACTGCGGCAATGCGTGTCCCTACACGGTGAAGTACTTCAATTGGTATCGGCCCGAGTGGGCCGACTCCGAGCACCGGCACCTGAATCCGGACGTCTCGGTGCGACCCAAGGGCGTCATGGAAAAGTGCACCTTCTGCCACCACCGCCTGCAGCAGGCGCGGGAGAACGCCCGGGCCGAGGACCGGGAGCTGCTGGAGGAGGATTACCAGCCGGCGTGCGCGGAGATCTGCCCCACCCGTGCGATCGCGTTCGGCGATCTGGACAACCGGAACCACCAGGTGGCCACGCTCAAGGAGGACCCGCGGGCCATGCGGCTGCTGGAGGATCTGGGCACGCTCCCGAAGGTCTACTATCTCCGGTCGAGGCGATGACATGCGTCGGGATGTGAGCGCCAAGCTCGCCAGCCTGCCCGCCGATGAGAGGGTCTTGCTGCGGCCGCTGGTCGAAACCTCGCGCGGCTTCTACGTCATCGCGGCGCTCCTCACCGTGATCGCGCTCTGGGGGCTCTTCGCCTACTACTTCCAGGTTCGCCACGGCCTCGGGCGCACCGGTTTGAATCGGCCGGAGTATTGGGGCATCTACATCATCTGCTTCGTGTTCTTCATCGGGATCAGCCACGCCGGCACCCTGATTTCGGCCATCCTCCGGGTGAGCCAGGCGGAGTGGCGCCGGTCCATCACGCGCTCGGCGGAATTGATCACCGTGCTGGTCATCGGGTTCGGGGCGGTCCAGCCGATCGTCGATCTCGGTCGCCCGGATCGGCTGCTGAATGTCTTCTTCCACGCCCAGCTGCGCTCGCCGCTGCTGTGGGACGTGATGAGCATCGGTCTCTATTTCACGTCCTGTACGATCTATCTCTACGTCCCGCTGCTGCCCGATCTGGCGATCATTCGCGACTCGGGCATCAAGGCGCCCCGGCTGTACCGCTTCCTCGCGGCCGGTTATCACGACACGCCGTCGCAGCGCGCGGTCCTCGAGCGCGTCATCGGCATCCTCGCCATTGTGGTGATTCCGATCGCCGTATCGGTGCACACCATCATCGGGTGGATCTTCGCCATGACGCTCCGCCCCATGTGGCACAGCACCATCTTCGGACCCTATTTCGTCATCGGCGCCATCTACTCCGGTATCGCCGCCATCCTCATCGCCATGGTCGTCCTGCGATGGGCCTACCGGTTGGAGCACTACTTCCGGGACGTTCACTTCGACTACCTGGGTCGCCTGCTCCTCGTCTTCAGCTTGCTGTGGGTCTACTTCACGTTCGCAGAGCACCTGACGGTGTTCTACGGGGCGGAGCCGGCGGAGATGCGGACGTTCTGGGCGAAGGTGTCCGGCCCGTTCGCCATCCCCTTCTGGCTCATGGTTCTGGGATGCTTCGTCGTGCCCTTTGCCCTCATGGCACGCCGGGCAACACGCACGCCACGCAGCGCGATGGTCGCCGGCATCGCCGTGGTTGTCGGCATGTGGCTCGAACGGTACAACATCGTCGTACCGACCTCGGTGAACCCCATCTGGGAGCTCGAATCCCTCGGCCACTACCTGCCAACGTGGATCGAACTCTCGATCATGGCCGGAGCGCTGTCGGGGTTCATCCTCCTCTACATGATCGCGACGAAGTTCGTGCCGATGGTCTCGATCTGGGAGATCAAGGAGGCGCGCGACGCGGTCCAGGAAGTCGCCGACCGCGTGGCCACATACAGCAGCACACCCGGTATCCCCGGCTCAGCGGGAGGGACACGATGACCGGTGCACGCCGCGCGGCTCCGCTGCACGGGGGGCTCGTCGCCCTCGTCGGGTGCTGCCTGATCGGGGCGCGCGCCGCGTGGGCGCAGTCGGCCTTGTCGTTGCAGGCCGATCCGGCGGTCGGTGGCCGGATCTTCGTCGAGCGGGGGTGCGAACGGTGTCACTCCATCTGGGGCAATGGCGGCACGCTCGGCCCCGACTTCGCGGTCGTCGGCATCGGCCGCAGCCTCCAGCAGCTCGCCGGCGTGTTCTGGAACCACACGCCCCGGATGATCGAAACCGTGCGGCGCCGGGGCCTCCGGTGGCCGACGTTCTCCGAGCGGGAACTCGCGGATCTGATCAGCTACATCTACTACGTCAAGCTCTTCGACCAGCCAGGGGATGCCGACCTTGGCGAGCGCTCGTTCCGCGAGAAGCGATGCGTCGAGTGTCATTCGGTCGGCGGCAGCGGTGGTCGTATCAGTGTTGCCCTGGACGGCTACGCCCGATACATCACCCCCATCATGCTGGCCGAGGGCATGTGGAACCACGGAGCCACGATGCAGGCGCAGCAGGCGGCGCGAGGGCTTCCCATGCCGGTGTTCGTCGGTCGAGAGCTGGCGGATATTCAGGCCTACATCCGGCGGGCGTCCCGGCTTCGGCCGAGGGAGGTCGTGTTCCTCCAGCCACCCAATCCCGACGCCGGCCGCAAACTGTTCGCCGACAAGGGGTGCATCCGGTGCCATGGATCGGCGGGCGGCGGAACGTCCGTCGGGCCCGACCTCCGCGCCGCGACCCAGCGGCTCCAGGTATCGGAGATCGCGGGCCGGCTGTGGAACCACTCGGCGCAAATGGCGGCGGTCATGCAGGCCCGCGGCATTCCCTTCCCGCAGTTTCGGGGCACCGAGATGGCTGACGTCATTGCCTTCCTCTACTACCTGCGGTTCTACGAAACGGGAGGCGATGCCCGCGGGGGAGAGCTGGTCTTCACGCGAAAGGGCTGCTCGAGTTGCCACGCCGGGGAGGGGCCGACCATCGGGCCACCGCTATCCGGCTCCCCAGCGGTACGTACGCCCCTCGCCTTGGCAACGGCAATGTGGAACCATGCGCCGGCCATGTACGACCGCGTTCAGCTGGAGCGGGTCGAATGGCCCCGCTTCGAAGGGGACGAGATGCGCGACCTCGCCGTCTATCTACGAAACCTGAGGTCCGGGGTGCGCCGGAGCCCGTAGCATGGCAGATGCTCCGCGCCATTCCCGCCCTCGCGCTCCAATGACCCCCACGGCGGATTGCCCCATGGTGCCGCACCCTCCGTCGGCCGCGGGCGATCCCCTCCCCCCGCTCGTCGCGCGGTGGCGCGAGGAACCCGGCGGCACCTACCAGACGTGGTTCCTCTGGGAGGAGCGCCTGAAGAACTTCCGCTCCATCCGGCGGGGCATCGGGCAAGTCGTGGCCGAGATCGAGGCGGGAAGCTTCGGCAACGTCTACGAGGGGTCCTCGCTCGAAACCGTGGTCGGCTCCATCGCCGAACAACGGCAGATTCTCAAGGGGGCCGACCATGCCTTCCTCTGGAAGCCCAAGCTCCACATCCCTGACATCTACGAGGATCGGGACAATCAGCTCGCGTTCGGGCGCTTCCTGGACACCTGCGCCTGCTGCACGACGGAGGACGGCGTACTCCACGCCATCCGCTCGCTCGACCGTCGGCGGATCAAGGGGCTGGGACCGGCCGTGGCGAATCTCCTGTACTTCCTTCATCCCACGTTTCGTCCCGCCCTTCAACACGGCCATCGTCAAGGGCTACAATGACCTCACCGGGGCGCGAGTGAGATTGGGGCGCTGGGACGACTACCTCGCGATGCGGGCGGGAGTCCTGGGGCTGAACACGCGGTACCGGAGCCTGCTCTCGAACGACCTTGGCGCCGTTGCCGGCCTCCTGTTCGCCATCGGGACGGATCGCTACGCCGCTCCCCCGCGCACCGACGATGCCGCGGCCCGGCAGGCATGGGAGGCGGATCTGGCCCGCGTCCGGCAGGACAGCGCCAAAGTGGAGCGCATGCTCGCGGCTGCTCGGGACGGCGACCGCTCTCACACCGAGATCCAGGGATGGCTGAGAGACCTGGGGCGGGCACTCGGCTTCGGCGTTTGGGTTGCAGCGAACGACCGGGGTCGCGCGCACGGCGATGGCCGGCTCGGCGACGGTTGTGTCTCGAGGAGCTGCCACGAGCGCTCGAGAAGAGTCCCGGCGCGGAAGCGGTACGGCTCATCGACGTGATCTGGATCAACCCGTCCGACGAGCGGGTGGCCGCCGTCTTCGAGGTGGAACACACCACATCCATCTACTCGGGCATCGTCCGGTTGCTCGACCTCGCCCTGGGCGGCTCGGCCGAGGCCTCACGCGGGCTGTAC
>DASWHL010000024.1:0-29629 GCA_036398175.1 Gemmatimonadales bacterium | reverse complement strand
AAGAAAAGGAAGAGACGGTCGGCGCCACCGGGTGATCTCCGCGGCGTCGTTCCAATAGCTGTCCACGGGTGCGGAGCGATCCGCGCCCGTTTTGCGTTGCCGCCGGGGCATCGGGGGAGTCATCGTCGTCTCGGGAGCCGGATGAGCCGATAGCCGGCCGCCACTCGCACGCCTCCCCCGACCCCGATCTCGGCAAACAGCCCGCCGCCTCGCCACGGCCGGGCCTCGACGCCGAGCAGCGCCTGAACCCGGCCGCCCACCCGCCCGCGCGCCAGCTCGGCGGCCACCCCGCCCCCGACGTACCACCCGGCGCGGAGCGGGCGCATCGGATACAGGTGATAGGCGACGACCAGCTCGGCCCGCCCCAGCCATACGCCCGGAGTCGTCCGGCCCGCACTCGCCGTCGCCCCCAGGCGGAGACCCCGTCCGAACCGCAGCCCCGCTCCCACGCCCCCCGCCACCACCGACGAATCCCGGGCCAGCGCCAGGGCATGGGCCCCGGCGTCCCACCCCCGCTGGGCCATCAGCGGCGGGGCGACCAGCACCAGGGCCGCCGCCCACCACCACCTACCCAATGACGATCTCGTGGCTGATCGCGATGTCGGGCGCGAGCGAACTGACCACCGAGCAGTATTTCTCCAGCGACAGGTTGACCGCCCGCTCGGCCTTGGCCTGATCGAGACCATCCCCATCCATGGCAAAGCGCAGGTGGATCGCGATGTACCGCCGCGGCTCCTCGTCGCGCCGCGTCCCGACCACATCCACCACGAGCCGCCGCAGCGCGACCCGCATCTTGGCAAGGATCGAGACGACGTCCGACCCCGAGCACCCGGCCGCGGCCAACAGCAGCACCTGCATGGGACCGGGCCCCCCCGCACCGTCGCCGTCCACCACGATCGGCGGCGATGCCGGATCGGTGCCCGCCCCGGAGAATCGCATCCCCGACCCCGACCAGGTCAGGCGAACGGCGCGCTCGAACGGCATGACGGGCTAGTCCTTTCGCGGCGTGAAGAGGCCGACCCGCGTGTAGTCGGCGATGGCGTACAAGGACACCGCGCCCGTGGCCCACGCGAGTGGCCGGATGAGCTCGGAGCCCGTGAGGAAGGCGCCGAGCGTCAGGAGCTGGCCGACGGTCACCGCCTTGCCGCCGGCCCGGGCGGGCAGGGTCGTCGGCCGCGCCAGCACCACCGTCGTGAGAAACGCCAGGAGCGCCACGACGTCCCGCAGCAGCACCGCCCCGATCTCGAAGGGATTCAGGAGCCCGCTGCGCAGGACCACCCAGAAGCCGGCGGCCATGAACAGCTTATCGGCGATGGGATCGAGCGCCGGGCCGTACCGGGACCCGCCGACGCGGCGAGCCAACCAGCCGTCCACCAGATCGCTCGACGCGGCGACGGCGAGAACGGAAGCGCGCACGATGGCGTCGTCCACCAGCAGGAACGCGACCGCGCACGGCAGGCGCAGGATCGTGAGCGCATCGGGCCACGCGAGCGCCCGTTTCGCTTGCCGCCCCTCAGGTGGCACGGTACCTTGGCCGTGACGTCCCCGAGCGGGGGATGGCGGGGGAGCCCATGGACCTCAGCCTCATCAAACAGGCCGCGATCTTCGCCGATCTCAGCGACGACGAGATCGGGGCGATCGCGGAGATCTGCAAGGAACAGCAGGTCCCGCGGAACCAGTACGTCTTCAAGGAAGGCGAGCCGGGCAACCGCCTGTACATCGTGGCGGAGGGCGAGGTGCGGATCTCGCGCGACGTGCCGGGCTCGGGCGAAGAAGCCCTGGCCGTCCTGAAGAAGGGCGCCTGCTTCGGCGAGATGTCGGTCTTCGACCGCTCGGAGCGGTCCACGGACGCCATCGCCAACACGACGTGCACGCTGCTCACGATTTCCCGATCGGAGTTCGAGATCCTGCTGGACTTCAATCGCGATCTGGCGTACAAGGTGCTGTGGGCGGTGGTGCGGCTGCTCTCGGGACGCCTGCGCGTCACGAACGACAACCTCCGGTCGTTTCTCGCCATGTCCATGTTCTGAGCGGCCCCGGCGGCCCCGGGTCCTTCCGTGGTGCCGCGCGGCGTGCGCATTCCGAACAATAACGCGGTGTCGGCCTCAGCGGCCGCCTCCCGTGCCGCGTACGACGCACTCCGCGCGGCGCGCCGGGTCGAACACGTCCCGCGCGATCCGCCGGAGATCCGCGTCGCGCACGGTGCGGAGCCGCTCCTCCTCGGCGGCGAACCGGTCCAGCCGGTCCTGCACCCACGCGGCCGCCAGCTCGCCGGCCACGGCGGCGGCGTGCTGCCGGCGGATGGCCACGAGCCCGGCCGCGTACGCCCGGGCGCGCTCCAGCTCCTCGTACGGCAGGGGCCCGTCCGCCACCCGGGCCAGCACGTCCAGCATCGCGGCGCGGGCTTCGTCCTCGCGTTCGGGAGACGTCGCGATGTATGTGAGGACCGCCCCCGCGCGCCGCCGCAGCCACGGTGAGGAATGAACGGTATAGGCCAGGGCGCGACGCTCCCGCAGCTCGACGAAGAGCCGTCCGGCCAACCCGCTGAGCAACGCCGCCAGCACGCCGTGCGGATAGCGGTCGTTCGAGGCCGCGGCGGCGGCGGGGAAGGCCATGGCCAGCGCCGTCTGGGTCTTGGTCCGTCCCTCCTCGTGACGCCCGCCAGCCCACCGGGCCTCCGCGCCGGTTACCCCGTTGCCCGCGCCCGGCCAGGTCGCGAACGTCGCGCCGGCCGCGCGCGCCTCGGCCGGTCCGACGTCGCCCACCACCACCAGGAGGGCCCGCGTGGCGAGGGCGGCGGCATGCCAGTCGCGCAGTGCGTCCGCCCCCAGCTCGCGCACCAGGTCCGGATCGCCAAGCGCCGGGAGGCCGTACGGATCCAGGCCGAAGGCCGCCCGGATGGCGCCCTCGATGGGATACGAGAACATGTCGTCGCGCCGCCGGGCCGCGTCATCCGCCTGGAGGCCGGCCTCGCGCGTCACGTCGTCGGGCGCCAGCGTCGGCTGCTCCAGGACGGTGCGCAGGAGCGCGAGGCCTTCCGCGAGCGCCCCCGGCTGCACGGTGAGCGTCACACCCACCGTGTCGGCATTGGCCATGGTCGCGATGCTCCCGCCGAGCAGTTCGGCGGCCGTGCCGAGCGTCTCCGCGGACCGCCCCCCGGCGCCGCGCAGCGCGGCGCGCACCAGCAGCCGCGAGATCCCCGCGGTCGCCTCGGCCTCCCGGCCCGGCAACCCCGGCAGATACGCGCCGAGCGCCACGACCCCCGTGCCGGGCCGGCGGCGAAAGAGGAGGTCGGCGCCTGTCCCGCGCACCAGCTGCACGTCGCCGATCTCCGCGGACTCGCCGCCGGGGTCGCGCGGCGGGCCCGCGCGCGGACCCGCAGTGAGCGGCGCGGGCGCGGGCACCTCGTCCCCGGGCGGCCACGGGAGTTCGGGCAGGCAGTCCGGCGCGGACTCGGGCACGTAGACCACCGCACAGACGGCGTCCCGCGTGAGCCAGCGACCGGCGACGCGCCGGACATCGTCCGCGGTGACGCCCTCGAGCGCGCGCCGATACGTCTCGGCCCGCGTGTACCCGCCCTGGGCCTCGTACTCGGCCAGCAGCGTGGCCCGCCCGTCCGCCGACTCGAGACGGCGCGCCCAGAAGGTGGTAAACAGCGCCCGCACACGGTCGAGTTGCACGGCATCCGGACCGCGCTCGGCGAGGGGGGCGGCGAGCCCGGCGGCCACGCGGACGGCGCTGGCGACGCGCGCGGGATGGGACGTGAGTGACACGTCGAGGACTCCCACGTCGCCCGGCGTGTAGTGGCCGGCCGAGACCGCGCTGGCAAGCCCCGGGACCCGGACGGCGGACGACAGCCACGATGCCCGTCCCGAGCCCAGCACCGCGGCAGCCACGTCGAGCGCCGGCGCGTCCGGGTGGTCGGGCCCGACGGTACGCCAGCCGATCGCGGCCAGCGGCCGCTCGACGTCGCCGCGGAGCACCCGCGACGCGGCGACGCGCCCGTCCGGCTCCGGGGGCGCTGGCTCCACCGGCGCGGCCAACCGCCGCCAGCCGCCGTAGACCTGCTCGCCCAGTGCCAGCGCGGCGCCCACGTCGAGATTACCGGTGAGCGCCACGATCACCCGGTCCGGCGTATAGCGACTCTGGTAGTAGGCCCGCACGTCGGCCGCCGTCAGCGCGCGGAGTCCCGCCTCCGTCCCGATGCGCCATCGTCGCATGCGGTGCACGCGGAACAGCAGCTCGTAGAGCGTCTCCGCGGTGACGGCGCCGGGCGTGTCGAGTTTGCGCCGGGCCTCCTGGATGATCACGTCGAGCTCGCGCCCCAGCTCGTCCGGATCGAGCGTCAGCTCCGCCAGCGCCTCCGCCTGGAGGTGGACGGCGCGGGTCAGCCCGTCGCCCGCGGCCGGCACGACCGCGTAGTACACGGTGCGGTCGTACGTGGTGCTGGCGTTGAGGGAGCCGCCGAGACGCTGGGTCTCGCGCGCGAGGGCGCCCGGCCCGAGCCGGCCGGCGCCCTTGAAGTACATGTGTTCCAGAACGTGCGAGATGCCGGCCCAGCGGTCAGGCTCGTCGAAATACCCGGCTCTGACGTGTGTGACGACCGCGACCACGGGGACGGAGGAATCCCGCTGCGCGAGCAGCGTGAGCCCATTGGGCAGCACGACACGGACGACCGAATCGGTCCAGGGCACGGACGTGGCGGAGAAGATGGCGGTAGAAGGGTCGCGGGGGGATGGCTAGCATCCCTCCGGCAGCGAGGAGGGGCGGACGCCCGTCACCCGGCGCAGCGGCCCGTGACCCTCGTCACCGCGTGATCTTCAGCAGGCCGGCGGCCGCGCTGGCGAGCAGGAAGCTCTCCGCGTCGGATGCCGGAATCACGATGCCCGCCGCCGCTTCGCGCCGGGCCACATGCTCCATGTAGGCTTCGAGCGGGCCGCGGATCCGCTCGGGATCGTCGGCCTGCATCTGCTCCACGATTTCCTCCCACGTCCCGTTGTACGTGCGCCCCCGCCGCGTGGTCACCCGATGGTGGGCGCCGCCGCTCCGCCGCCGCATGCCGTCGAGCTCCATGAGCAGCGTGCTGAACAGCTCGAGCTGGAGCGGGTCGCGGACCGTGCCGTCCGGCTGCGTGGCCTCGATCTCGGCCAGGAGATCGTCAATGGGGTCGGCATCGGTCGCCAGCTCCGCCAACCGCTCCGTCCAGGGTCCCAGCTCCGGGTCGTTCGGCTCGAGGCGGTAGATGGACTTCTTGAGCTCGATCAGCCGCCAGACCGCCAGCTCGTCCAGATGATCGTCGGGCTGGGTCTGTTCGAAATGATAGAGGGCCGCCTCGAACTCTCCGCGGTCGTACAGCAGATTCCCGAGGTAGATCCGCGCCTCGAAGTGGTGCGCGTCCAGCTCGAGCGCGCGCCGGAGGTGGCGGACCGCGGTCTGATCGGCGCCGAGCCGGTGATCGGCGTAGCCGAGGCAGGCACACGCCTCCGACGAGTCCGGATGGGCGGCGCTCGCGACCTCGAAGAACCGGCGGGCCGCCTGGACGGCGCCTTCCCGGAACAGGGCTCGGCCGGCCTGCAGCACCAGGTCGTGGTCGTCCCGGAATCCCAGCACCAGCATAGTCTCGAAGCAGTGCAGGGCGCGGGGCGCCTGGCCGACCTTCAGCAGGGCCTCACCCAGGCCGACGAGCGCGTCCTCGTGCTCGGAGTTGATACGCAGCGCGTCGTCGAAGCTCCGCCGGGCCCAGGCGTACTCCTCCCGGGCGAGGTGGGCGTAGGCCAGCCCCACGTGCAGTTCCGCCGCGAACGGAAACGCGGTCAGCCCCTGCCTGAGGAGGGCTATGGCCTCGTCGTACTGTCCTTCATTGTAGAGTTGGTGAGCCTGCTCAGCGTAATCCTCGGCACTGAGGAAGGGGTCCGACATCCGCCGGGCACTCCAGTCGAGGTTGTCCAACTATAGGAAAGACGCGGACTTCCCACAAGTCTGCCCAACGGCCCCGCCCCGCGGCGGGCGCCGGGGTGGGGCCGGGCGGAGGGGGCTGAGGGCGCTACGGGCGGCGGGCCGGCACCGGGGGCGGAGCCGCCGGCTGCGGTGTTTCGGATACCTGCCCGACGTGGATCACCCACGGAGACACGTCGTCCGCCCGCGTCCACACGAACGTCCCATGCCCGGTGAAGTAGCGCCGCTCCGGGTTGACGTCGCCGACGATGACGTCCATGGCGTGACGGAACGTCACGACGGCGGTGTTGGGAGACAGGATCCGCACCTGGCGATCCTGCACCACCAGGTTCACCTGGCGCGCCATGCCGAAGAACTCCTCGTGCTTGGCGGATTCTTCGGCCCACCCGTTGCGGCGGTCGCCATCCGGCCACGTCATCGAGAGGTTGTCGGTCTGGTCGTAGAAGGTGGCCAGCGAGTCGCGCTGCCGGTTGCTGAACGCCGTGGCCCACGCCTGCACGCGCTCGGTGAGCCGCTGCTCCTGGACCGCCGTTTCCTGGCGGCTCAGGGACGCCGGCTGGCACGCGGCCAAGGCCAGGCCTCCGAGAGCCGTGACGAGCATCTGACGACGCATCGGTATACCTCCGGTGTCTGGTCGAGCCGTGATTGCGAGGCTAAAGCTATCCCGGGGTCCGGGACCGTCAATCAGCGGCGGGGCGTCGCCACCCGTGCCGCCCACTGGCAGCCGCGGGGCCCGGCGGGATACTCTTGGCGCAGCACACGGGAGCCCAATGAACCTCGGTGACGTTCGTGCGGCGTTTGCGGAGTTCTACGCGATCGACGAGGAACTCGGGCGCGGGGGGATGGCCTGCGTGTTCCGCGCGCGCCGGCGGGATGACGATGCCACGGTGGCGGTCAAGGTGATCCGGCCGGAGATCTCCATCGGGATCGGCTACAAGCGCTTCCGGCGCGAGATCGAACTGCTCATGCGCCTGGATCATCCCCACATCCTGCCGCTGCTCGAGACCGGCGAGGCCGGGCCTTTCCTCTATTACACGATGCCGTGCGCGGCCGGAGAGTCGCTCAAGGCGCGGCTGGTGCGGACCCGCCACCTGCCACTCGCCGACGTGCTCGCGGTGGCGTCCCAGATCGGGGCCGCGCTGGATTACGCGCACGCGCACGGCGTCCTGCACCGCGACATCAAGCCCGAGAACATCCTGTGGCACGAGGACCGGTGGATGTTGTGCGACTTCGGGGTGGCCCGGGCGCTCGAGGCCGCCGCGCCGGATTCCCTGTCGCCGAGCGGGATGGTGATCGGCACGCCGCAGTACATGAGCCCGGAGCAGGGGACGGCCGGCAAGCAGCTGGACGGCCGGTCGGACCTGTACGCACTCGGGTGCGTGCTCTACGAGAGCCTGGCGGGACAGCTGCCGTTCACGGGGGCGACCCCGCAGGCGATCATCGCGCGGCACGTGAAGGCGCCGGTACCGAAGCTCCGGCTGGCGCGGCCCGACGTGCCGGAGCACGTCGAGGCGGCCATCGAGTGGATGTTGCAGAAGAAGCCGCGGGCTCGACCGCGCAGGGCCAGCGAGGCGGTGGAGCGGCTGGCCACGACTCCGACGCGGTAGCGCGCGAGGCCCGCGCGCACCTTCGATGCACGACACGGCCGTGGCCATCGCCGCCTTCGTTGCGTACCTGCTGGTGGTGCTCGCGATCGGCCTGTACGCCACCCGGTTCTCGTCCGCTGGCGTCAGCGAGTTCTTCGTCGGTGGCCGCCGGATGCACCGCTTCGTGGTCGCCCTCTCCGCCGTGGTCTCCGGCCGGAGCGCGTGGCTCCTGCTGGCCGTCTCCGGCATGGCCTATGCGCGAGGCGTCAGCGCCATCTGGGCGGTCACGGGCTACACCGTGGCGGAGCTTCTCCTCTTCCTCTTCTATGCGCCGCGGATGCGTCGGTTTGCCGACCGATACGACACGGTCACGGTGCCGGACTTCTTCGCCGCCCGATTCGGCGGCTCCCCCGCCCTGCGGCTGCTGCTCGCCACGGTGATCCTGGTGTTCATGACGGGCTACGTCGCCTCGCAGTTCGTGGGTGGCGGGAAGGCCTTTGCGGGGAGCTTCGCGCTCTCCCCCACGGCCGGCATCCTGATCACGGCGGGGATCGTCCTCGGGTATACCGCCATGGGCGGGTTCCTGGCCGTGAGCCTCACCGACATGGTCCAGGCCATCATCATGATCGGGGCGCTCGTGCTGTTGCCGGCCCTGGCCATCGCCGACCGCGGCGGCCTCGCGACCGCCCTGGGCGAGCTGCGGACGCTCGACGCCGTCTCGCTCGACCCGACGGCGTTGACCGCGGGCGCCGCGGTCGGATTCCTGGGAATCGGTCTCGGATCCCCCGGACAGCCGCACATCGTCGTCCGCTACCTGTCCATTGCCGATCCCCGGCAGCTGCGCTACAGCGCCGCCGTCGGGACCTTCTGGAACGTGGTGATGGGGGCGGGCGCCGTCGCCGTGGGAGTCACGGCCCGGCTCTACTTCCCCTCGGCCGAGGCGCTTCCCGGCGCCGACGTCGAGACCGTCTACCCGCTGCTGGCGCAGCGGCACCTGCCGCCCATCCTGTTCGGGCTCGTCGTGTCGTCCATCTTCGCGGCCATCATGTCCACCGCCGACTCCCAGCTGCTGGTGGCCGCGTCCGCCGTGGTGCGCGACGTCTACGAGAAGGTGGCCAAGGCCGGAACACCGGTCCCGCAGGAGCGCCTCGTGCGGCTGAGCCGGCTGGCGGTGGCTGGGCTGGTGGTCATCGCCGTCGGCATCGGCATGATCGCCGACCAGCTCGTCTTCTGGCTCGTGCTCTTCTCCTGGGCCGGCCTTGGCGCCGCGTTGGGGCCCACGTCCCTGCTGGCCCTGTTCTGGAAGCGCACGACCCGGGCGGGCGTGCTCGCCGGCATCGTCGCCGGCTCGGCCACCGTGGTCGTCTGGTATTTCACGCCGGCGCTCAAGTCACGGCTCTACGAGTTGATCCCCGCGTTCGCCATGGGGCTGCTCGCCACCCTTGTCGTGAGCCTGATGACGACGCCACCGGAGGATACCGACGCCATGATGGCGGCGATGGAGGGGCGGGAACCGTGAAACGGTCGCGCCGCTCCCTTTGCCCGCCGGAGGCCTGATGCCAACCGATCCCGCGCAGATCGCCGCCCTGCACCGCGACGCCCCGCTCACGGACATCCACGTGCACCCGTCGCTCAAGGCCTACCTGTTCCGGCGCAACCTGTGGCGGCATTACGGCTCGGGCAGCACGTTCAACCCCTTCTCCAGCCGCAGCGATTTCACGATGCTCGAGGCGGGCGGCGTGGGGGTGATCTGGGCCGCCCACTACTTCCCGGAGCGGGAGCTGTTTCGCCAGTGCCTGGCGATGACCCTCGCGGGCCTCATCGCGGTGCCGGTGTATGCCCGGCTCATGACGGGCGACCGCCTCCTCCGCCTGTTCGAGATGATGGACGCGCTCGAGCGGGAGGTGGCACGGCGACCCGACCGGGTCGAGCTGGCCCGGTCCGCCGCCGACGTGACCCGCATCCGCGCCGCCGGCCGCATGGCCGTGGTCCATACGGTCGAGGGCGCGCACGTGCTCGAGGGGGACGCCGCGAAGCTCGACCTCCTTGCCGCGCGCGGCGTCGCGATGATCACGCTCTGCCACTTCTTCCAGAACGGAATCGCCGCCCAGACGCGCGGAATCCCAACCTCCAACCTCGTGAACAGGGTGTGCCCGTACGACTTCAGCTGGAGCGCGAACGTGCCGCTCACCGACTACGGCCGGGACGTCCTCCGGGGGATGGCGCGGCTCGGGATGCTCGTGGACGTGACCCATTGCGCCCCCGCGGCCCGCCAGGCGGTCCTGGCCGAGGTCGGGCAGCGTCCCGTCGTCGCGAGCCACGTGGGGGTACAGGGCGTGAACCCCGATCCCTACAACCTGGCGGACGAGGAGATCCGGGCCATCGCGGCCGGTGGAGGCCTGATCGGCGTGATCTTCATGACCTACTGGCTGCACCCCGACGGGCCGAAGCACGGCCTCGACGCCATCTGGCGGACGCTCGAGCACATCCACACCGTGTGCGGATCGTTCGACCACGTGGCCCTGGGAACCGACTTCGATGGGTTCACGGATCCGCCGGACGACGTGGAGGACGCCTCGCGGATGGGGGCGGTGACGGCCATGCTCCTCGACCGCGGCGTGCCGGACGCCGACGTGCGGAAGATCCTGGGCGGGAATGCCCGACGGGTGCTGGAGAGGGGGTGGGGGACGTGACGCGTGAAACGCGGCACGGCAGGCAACAGCAGACGTCGCATCATGGAGCGGCCTCCCTGGCTGGCGCCTCCCCGTCCCGTTCGATCCGGTGCCATCGGAAGAACATCACGGACATCACCGTGAACAGGATCAGGCCACCGATGGTCTTCATCATCAACCCGGCCACCTGCTGATCGGCCACGGCGGGAATGCCGGAGACCCGCGGGGCCAGCTCGTACAGCCGGTAGATGGGGTACCGGGCGTACGTGTAGAACACGGCCGGTACCGTCGGGACGAACACGCTCAGCAACAGGTACCCGATGCGGCCGGGATACCCCATCGGTGCCAGCTCGGGCAGCCGGGCCAGCGCGGGCCACCAGAAGACGAGCCCCGAGCCGATCACCAGCATGTCCACCGCGAACGACGTGAGCTGCGAGCCGCCGGCCACCTCCACCACCGGCGGCAGGTGGACCCCGATCAGCACGGCGTTGTAGAGCAGGAGCGGCGGCAACGGCCGCGAGTACCGGCGGGCCAGCGCCAGGGCGAGTGGCCGCCGGAGCAGCCGCCGCAGCAGCCAGCGCGGCATTCCGAGCAGGAGCAGGGGCGGCGCCACGAGCACGAACAGGAGGTACTGCGCGGTCCGCGCGCTGAGCAGGTAGCCCGCGGCCAGCAAACCCACCGGCCAGTCCAGCCCGGCCCAGAGCGCGAGCACCCCCAGGCCGAACAGCAGGACCTCGCGCGCCGCCACGGGCCGATCGTCGTCCGCGGCGGGCGGCGTGGCGCGCCGCCGGAGCGCGAGCGCGTACGACCCGGCGACCAGGATGACGACCAGCCAGACACCGGGGAACGCCTGCCAGCTCCAGGTCCACGGCGCTCCGGTCGCCGCGCACCACCAGGTCATTGGGTCTCGCCCTGCCCGCCCACCGTGGCCCGTTCGCTGACTTCCAGGTAGGACACCACGGGCACCCGCAGGGTCACCGTCCCGGCGTGCAGGAACTCCAGCGTGAGATCAATCGTGTCGCCGGCGTGGGGCATGGCGGTGATGGTCATGAGCATGAGGTGCAGCCCGCCCGGGCGCAGCCGCAGCCGCCCGCCCGCGGGAATCTCGGCCACGTCCTGGGTCCGCATCTGCGCGCCGCCCGCGCCGCCCATGCGATGCAGGTGGGTCATGGACGCGACGGGTGACCACGCTCCCACCAGCGTGTCCGGCGCGTCGGACCGGTTCTCGAGGGTCAGGTACACCGCCCCGGTCTCACGCGACACCGGCTCCGCGGCGTAGGCGTCCACGACGACGATGGCCGCCCCCGGATCCCCATGCCGCGCCCCCTGCGAGCACGCCGCCGCCGCGGCGGCCGCGACCGCCGTGACCGCCGTCAGTCGTCCCACGAGGCCTCCAGCAATTTCGGGATGTCGTGCGCCCAGTCGGCCTGCCGAATGCCAAACGGATACATCACGCGCGCCGCACCGTCGGGGGAGAACGCGACCACGGCAGCCGCATGCCCCACGAGATAGCCCCCGGCGCTGTCGGCCGGACCGATCTGCGGGAGCGGCAGGTACAGCGCCCGCTGGGCGGCGTTCACGGTTGCCGTATCGCCCGTGAGGCCGATGAACGACCGGTCGAAGTTCGCGAGCCAGGTCCCGAGGCGCTCAGGGGTGTCGCGGTCGGGATCGGTGGTGACGAACACGACCTTGACACGCTGCGCCACGGCCGGCCGCAGCTCGCGCAGCACCGCGGCGAGGTTGGCCATGTGGATCGGGCAGATGTCGGGACAGAACGTGTACCCGAAGAAGAGCAGCGTCAGGTGTCCATCCGTCTCGCGACGCAGGTCGAACGGCTGGCCCCGCGTGTCCGTGAGGGTGACGTCGGGTTTGGTCAGGGGCCCCGGCAGCACGCGGCCGCGCAACCCGTGCGGCGTCGCGTCATCGCCGGTCGCGGAGAACCGGCGGTCGCCCTCACCGCTGTCGGAAGGGGCGCAGGCCAGCACCGCGGCCAGCGCCAGCGCCGGACCGGTCCGTTTCCGGAGCGAGAGGCTCGACCATCTCATGGGGCGGGAAAGATACCCACGTGCCGCTCCGGCGACACGGCTCGGCTATCTTCCACCGACCCTTCTTTCACAGGCCAGTCGGCGCCGTGCGCTACGTCCCCGGGAAAATCGTCTGTGTTGGTCGGAATTACGCTGCCCACGCGCGGGAGCTGGGCAACCCGCTGCCCGACCGTCCCCTCCTTTTCCTCAAGCCGCCGTCCGCGGTGATCCACGACGGCGGGGTGATCCGGATCCCCCCGGAATCCCGGCAGGTCGAGCACGAGGGGGAAATCGGCGTGGTCCTCGGCCGGCGGCTGCGTCACGCCGACGAAGCGGCGGCGCGGGCGGCGGTGGGCGCGCTGGTACCGATGAACGACGTGACCGCGCGTGATCTCCAGAAGACCGACGGCCAGTGGACGCGGGCCAAGGGCTTCGACACGTTCTGTCCGTTGGGCACCCCCGTGCCGGTCACGCCCGACACGGATCTCGCGGCGCTCGAGGTCGTGTGCCGCGTCAACGGTGACGGGCGCCAGCACGGCCACGCGCGCGACATGGCGTTCCCGATTCCGTTTCTCCTGGCCTACATCTCGCGCATCATGACGCTGGAACCGGGTGACCTCGTGGCAACGGGAACCCCCGAGGGCGTCGGCCCCCTGCGCCCGGGCGACGTCGTGGAGGTCGAGATTCCGAGACTCGGCATCCTGCGCAACACCGTCGCCCCTGTGGAAGACGCGTAGGCGCCTGGAAGCCCGGATCCGGCGCCGAGACGCGCAGGCGTCTACCCGTCTCGCCGTCTCAGCTCGCTCGTGCGGCTACCGCGGCCGCCAGCCTGTCGGCCGCTCGCGGCGTCGTGGCCAGGTAGAGATCCGGCTCCACCAGCTCCAGCTCCATGATCACCGGGCCGTCGGGACCCGGCACCAGGTCCACCCGTGCGTACAGGACGGGCGTTCCGACCGCCGCGAGCGCGGCTTCCGCCACCTCGCGTTGCGCGTCGGACGGCGTCACGGCGGCGAGCGAGCCGTCGTAGTCGTCGTGTACCCGGAAGTCGCCGGAGGCGGGCTGCTTGTGAGCCGCGTGCGAGAACGTTCCATCCACGTAGACCAGGGACGTCTCGCCCTGCGCGGTCACGCCGGGCAGGAACGGCTGCGCCAGCATGTCTTCCGCGGGCAGCAGCCGATCGAGGTGGCGCTGTCCCTCGACCTCGCGGTCGGCCGGCACGCGCATCAGGTACCGGCCCGTCTGGGCGACCGCGGCCTTGAGGATCAGGTCGCCCCAGCCGGTCTCCTCCCGGACCGCCCGCAGCGTCGCCCGGGTTCCCGCCGGGAGGATGCGCGTCGGCACGGTCGGGATGCCCCGCCCGGCCAGATCCACGAGATAGCGCTTGTGGGTATTCCAGACGACCACCGGGGCCGGGTTCCACAGGGGGATGACGCCGGCCACCCGCTCCACCCAGGCAAGGAACTCCTGCCGCCGATAGGCGTAGTCCCACGCGGACCGGATGACGCACATGGCGGCCGCCGACCAGTCGTAGTGCCGGTCCTCCCACACCACGGGCTCCGTGGCCAGGCCACGGGCGCGCAGGGCCTTGAGGAGCAAGCGGTCGTCGGGCGCGAGCCCCGGCAGGGCGGCGCTGGTGGCGAGGGCAATGGTCATGGCGCACAAAGATACCGCCCCGCGTTTGCCACGCGGGCGGCCGCCGTGCCAGTTTGCGGGGACCGCATGACCCAGCACGACGCCACCGAGCCCGGCCGGATGCGGCTCGACAAATGGTTGTGGGCCGCCCGCTTCTTCAAGACGCGCGCGCTGGCCGCCGAGGCCATTGACGGTGGCCGGGTGCAGGTCAGCGGCGAGCGGGTGAAGCGCGCCAAGCTGATCGCGCCGGGCGATGACTTGCGCATCCGTCAGGGGCCGTTCGAACACCGACTGACCATCCGCGCGCTGTCCGAGCGTCGCGGCCCGGCCAAGGCGGCCGTGTTGCTCTACGAGGAGGATGCCGTGTCCAGGCGTGCGCGCGAACAGTTGGCCCTGCAGATGCGGGCGCTTCCCGTGACGTTCCACGACGGCAAGGGGCGTCCCACCAAGAAGCAGCGGCGCGACATCGAGAAGCTGAAGCGCCCGCTCGTGCTGCTCTTCCTGCTGGCGCTCCCGGTCACGGCGACGGCCCAGGACCTGGCCGCGCCGCTGCCGGTGGATCCGCAGGTCACGGTCGGCACGCTCCCCAACGGGATCCGCTACTTCGTCCGCCGGAACGGGCGGCCGGAACAGCGCGTCGAGCTGCGGCTCGTGGTGGAGGCCGGTTCGGTGCTCGAGGACGACGATCAGCTCGGGCTGGCCCACTTCGTCGAGCACATGGCCTTCAACGGCACCCGGCGTTTCGCCAAGCAGGACCTGGTGAACTACCTCGAGAGCATCGGGATGCGGTTCGGACCGGATCTCAACGCGTACACGAGCTTCGACGAGACCGTCTACATGCTGCAGGTGCCGACGGACTCGGCCGCCATCGTGCGCCGGGCCTTTCAGATCCTCGAGGACTGGGCGCACGGCGTGGCGTTCGACTCCGCGGAGATCGAGCGCGAGCGCGGGGTGGTGATCGAGGAGTGGCGGCAGGGACGGGGCGCCGGCGCCCGGATCCGGGACCAGCAGCTTCCCGTCATCCTGCGGGGGTCCCGGTACGCCGAGCGCCTGCCGATCGGGACGACGGACGTGCTCGAGGGCTTTGCCCACGACGCGCTGCGCCGGTTCTACCGGGACTGGTACCGGCCGGATCTCATGACCGTGGTGGCCGTGGGCGACCTCGATCCCGACACCGCGGTCGCCCTGATCCGCGCCCACTTCGGGGGCATCCCCGCCGCGCCGGGGCCGCGCGCGCGCCCCACGTATCCGGTCCCCGACCACGCGGAGCCGCTGTTCACGGTCGCCAGCGATCCCGAGCAGA
Source organism: Gemmatimonadales bacterium (assembly GCA_036398175.1). Lineage (GTDB taxonomy): Bacteria > Gemmatimonadota > Gemmatimonadetes > Gemmatimonadales > GWC2-71-9 > JAOTWJ01. Next base: position 14,457 of record DASWHL010000024.1, on the reverse strand, counting down.
CGACGTCCAACGTGGCCGTGTACTTCAAGCAGCCGCTGCGGGTCATCGAGACCGTCGGCGCCTACCGCCGGCAGGTGATCGAGCAGCTGTTCCTCGCCATGCTGAACGCGCGGCTCTACGAGCGCTCCCAGGAAGCGGACCCGCCGTTCATCGGCGCGGGATCGGGACAGGGACGGTTCGTGGGTCCCAAGGAGGCGTTCACAATGGGGGCCACGGTGGCGGATGGGGGGATTCTGCGTGGTCTCGAGGCGGTGCTCACGGAGGCGGAGCGCGTCGGCCGGTTCGGGTTCACGCAGGTCGAGCTGGATCGCGCCAAGGCGCGGCGGCTGCGCGGCCTCGAGCGGTCGTACGACGAGCGCGCGAATACGGACTCGTGGATCTACGCCGACGAGTACGTGCGTCACGTGGTGGACCGCGAGCCCATTCCCGGGATCGCCGCCGAGCTGGACCTGCACCGCCAGTTTCTGCCGGAGGTGACGCTCGACGACGTGAACGGGTTGGGCCGCGCCTGGATCACCACGGCGAATCGCGTGGTGGTGGCGAGCGGGCCGGCCAAGGACGACGTCCCCCTTCCCACGAGTGAGGCGCTGGCCGGCGTCTTCGCGGACGTGCTGGCCAAGGACGTCACGGCCTACGCCGACACGCTCGGGAGCGTGCCGCTGGTGGCCACGCGCCCCACGCCCTCGCCCGTCGTGGCGGAGCGGCGGATCGAGGAGATCGGGGTCACCGAGTGGACGCTGGGGAACGGCGTCCGGGTGGTGCTCAAGCCCACCGACTTCAAGGCCGACGAGATCGTGATGCAGGCCGTGAGCCCGGGCGGGACCTCGCTCGCGACCGACGAAGTTGCCGTCTCGGCCGATCGGGCGACGATGATCGTGAGCGTATCCGGCGCCGGCGCCTTCTCGGACGTCGAGCTGGGGAAGGTCCTGGCGGGGAAGGTGGCCCGGGCAACCCCGTTCATCGGGGACGAAGAGGAGGGGTTCTCGGGGAACGCGTCGCCCCGCGATCTCGAGACCATGCTCCAGCTCGTGTACCTCTACGCCACCGCGGCGCGGCGCGACTCCGCGGCGTTCGCCTCGCTCAATGCCCGGCTCACCGCCTTCGTCGAGAACCGGAGCCAGAGTCCCGAGGCGGCATTCGGGGACACGCTGCTCGTGACGCTCGCCCAGGGGCACCCGCGCGGTCGGCCCATGACGCCCCAGCTCGTCGCCGAAGCCGACCTCGACGTCGCCCTCGCCTTCTACCGGGACCGGTTCGCCGACCTCGGCGACTTCACGTTCTTCTTCGTCGGGAACGTGGATCCGGCCGTCTTGCGCCCGCTCGTGGAAACCTGGCTTGGCGGTTTGCCGAGCGCCGGCAGGAAGGAGACCTGGCGCGACATCGGGATGCGGCCGCCCACCGGGATCGTGCGCAAGGTCGTCCGGCGGGGGCTCGAGCCCAAGGCGCGGACCCAGTTCGTCTTCACGGGGCCGTTCACGGACAGTCGCGAGCACCGGCACGCCATGCGCTCGATGCGGGATGCGCTCCAGATCCGACTCCGGGAGGTCCTCCGGGAGGACATGGGCGGCGTGTACGGGGTGGGGGTGGGCGCGTCGAGCAGTATCATCCCGGACACGACGTTCCAGGTGACCATCGGCTTCGGCGCGGATCCCGCGCGGCTGGATGAGCTGGTGGAGGCCGTCGTCGCCGAAATCCGCGCACTCCAGACCGCGGGGCCGTCCGACTCCGTGCTTCAGAAGGTGAAGGAGTCGCAGCGGCGGAGCCTGGAGACCAGCATGCGGGAGAACCGCTACTGGCTGGGGCAGCTCGTGGCCGCGCGGCGCTATGGAACGGACCCCCGCAATCTCCTGTCGTACGAGGAGTTGATCTCGGCGCTCTCGACCGACGACATCCGCCGGGCCGCGCAGCTGTACATCCGGCTCGACAACTACGTCCAGGTGACGCTGATGCCGGAGGCGCCGTCCCCATGACCGATCGTCTCGCGATCGCCAGGGCGTACGAGGCCGCGCTGTTTGCCGGCCGCATGGACGAGGTGGGCGGCTACTTCACGGACGACATCACCTACTGGGTGGCGGGCGAGCCCCCGCTGGGCGGCGTCTGGCAAGGCCGGGACGCCGTCGTCCGCGCCTTTGCCAACCGCGAGTTCGGCCTCGGCGCCGCGGACTGGGGGTACGAGGAGCTGGAGCGCACGTGGTACGAGGCGGACGAGCGCGTGATCGTGGAGATTCACGAGCGCTCCTGGCTGGCGTCGCATCCGGATGACGTGATGGACGTGCGCACGTGCGCGGTCATCCGGTTCCGGGGTGACCGTATCGTCGAGATGCGGGATTACACGGATGCACAGGCGTACGCCGGATTCCTGGCGCGGCACCGTGCGGACCTGCCGACGTTCTCGGGCACGGCGTGAGCCGGCTGGGCTCCGCCGCCGGGCGCCGGCGCTCGTTCTACCTGAAGACCGTCACCAGATAGATGGCCGCCGTCCCGGCCAGCAGGACCAGGCCGAGCATCGAGAGGACCCGGAGCGCCCGCCCCGGCCGCGCCTCGGCGGGCACATGGGACGCCGTCACCACCCGCAGGTTCAGGTACCCCAGCGCCGGCGCCGTGAAGAACGACACGATGGTGGCGAAGTCCACCATGGCCGTGAGCGTCCCGATGAGCCGGGCCACGACCAGCACCGTGAGCGTTCCCAGCACGGCCCCTGAAATCCAGTAGACCGGCCCTTCGTCGTCCGGCGTCGCGCCCAGGCCGCGCCGCGCGACCGCCACCGTCCGCGCGATGGCGCGCGGGAATCCGTCCACGACGGTGAGCGACGTGGAGAACATCGTCGTGAGCATCGCCACGAGCACCACGGGTCGCATCCAGACGCCGAGCGTCTGGCCGTAGAGATCCACGAGCTGCACCGAGAACTGCGTGCCCTGGGCGCTGAAGCCCGCGCCGGAGCCGTGCATCACCCCGGCGCCGAGGACGACGAACGCGAAGGCGAGGAGGCCCGTGCCGACGTAGCCGATGCGGAAATCCAGCAGCGCGTGCGCGACGCTCGCGCTCCCCCCGGTGGCCCGGTTTTTCGCGAGGGTCCAGAGCGAGCTCCAGACCGCGATGTCAATGGCGGACGGCATCCAGCCCACCAGGGCGAGGATGAAGGGAAACGCCACCCGATCCCCGCCGATGGGCCAGGGGGCGAGCGTGGAGACGTCGGCCCGCCCGATGGCGACGGTCGCGGCGAACAGCGTCGAGACCGAGAGCAGCACGATGATGGCCTTGGCCGCCAGGTCGAGGCCGCGGAACCGTCCCACCATCAGGAGGCCGGCGCACACCGCCACGACGGCCGCGGCCGTCACCGGCAGCGACCACGGGAGGCCGAACACGAGCCGCGCGACGAAGGCCGTGAACAACACCACCGCGACCTGGATGATCACGGCCGTGCTGACGGTGATCAGGAGGTACAGCCAGAGCGCCCAGCGACCCACCCGCAGGTAGCCCTCGACCAGGCTCTCGCCGGTGGCCGCCGCGTACCGGGGTCCGTACTCGAAGAACGGGTACTTGAGGACGAGGGCCGCGAGGATCACCCACGCCAGGCCGAACCCGGCGTCCGCGCCGGCGCGTGTGGACTGCACCAGGTGCGACACGCCGATCGCCGCCGACGCCCACAGGAGCCCGGGACCGAACGCGTTCCGGAACAGGGACGTCGGACGAGAGGGTGGGGCGGACATCGCGTTTCCCGGATCGGAAGCGATCCGAGTATGCCGCCCGCCGTTGGGAAGTCAAGCGGCGCTGTACATTCGGGCATGCGCGGCCGTCGGCCATGATGGTGAAGTACGAGTCCCCCGGAGCCAGCCTCCTGCGCGCGTGGCGTCGCACGCAGATGCTCCCGCTCGGGCGTCACCTTTTCAGCTGGGCGGTGGGCCGGATGGCACCCTATACCGGCACGATGGGGGCCGTGATCCAGGCGCTCGAACCGGGCTACGCGCGCGTCACGCTGCGCGAGCGCCGCGGGCTCCGGAATCACCTCGCCTCGATCCACGCCGTCGCGCTCGCCAACCTGGGCGAGCTGGCGACCGGACTGGCCGTGACCACGGCGCTGCCGCGGGCCGTGCGCGGCATTCCGGTCCGGCTGTCGGTCTCCTATCTCAAGAAGGCGCGCGGCACGATCACGGCCGAGTGCCGCTCCGCCCCCCGCCGGGAGGTCACCGAGCCCACGGAGCACGCCGCCGTGGCCCATCTCCGCGACCGCGACGGCGACCTGGTGGCGGAGGTCGAGGCCGTGTGGCGGCTCGGTCCGGCGTGACGGCGCGGCTCGACACGGCGCTCACCCGGCACGCCGGCACCGCCGTCCCGCTGATCTGCGGGGCCATGTACCCGTGCAGCAACCCGGAGCTCGTGGCCGCGGTCTCGGAAGCCGGCGGGCTCGGAATCGTGCAGCCCATCTCGCTCACCTACGTGCACGGACACGAGTTCCGCGCCGGGCTCCAGCTGATCCGCCGTCTGACCGACAAGCCCATCGGCATGAACGCGCTGATCGAGGCGTCATCGCGCGCCTATCGCAAGCGGATGGAACGCTGGGTGGACGTCGCCGTCGAGGAGGGCGTGCGGTTCTTCGTGACTTCGCTCGGCAACCCGCGCTGGGTGGCGGACCGGGCGCACGCCGTGGGCGGGGTGGTCTACCACGACGTCACCGAGCGGAAGTGGGCGCTCAAGGGCCTCGACGGCGGCGTGGACGGACTGATCGCGGTGAACCGGCGGGCGGGCGGCCACGCCGGCCCGAAGGACGCGCGCGTCCTCTACGACGAGCTGGCCGACCTCGGCGTTCCCCTGGTGTGCGCGGGCGGCGTCGGCGCCGAGGCCCAGTTCACGGAAGCGCTCGGCCTTGGCTACGCCGGCGCGCAGCTCGGGACGCGGTTCATCGCCACCCCCGAGTGCCGGGCCAGCCACGCGTACAAGGACGCCATCCTGCGGTCCCGCGCGGACGACATCGTCCTCACCGAGCGGCTGACGGGCGTCCCGGTTGCCGTGATCCGGTCTCCCTATGTCGAGCGCGTCGGACTCCGGGCCGGGCCCATCGCGCGGCGACTCCTCCGGGGACGGCGCACCAAGCACTACATGCGGACCTTCTACGCCCTGCGGTCGGTCTGGCAGCTCAAGCGCTCCCTGCTCGACGAGGAGCACGAATACTGGCAGGCCGGGCAGAGCGTCGAGACGATCCACGCGGTCGAGCCCGCCGGCGAGATCGTGCGGCGGTTTGCGGAGGCGGCGTGGCGAGCCGACTGAAGGGGGAACTCCGGAACCTCCGCCGGGGTCCCGGGTTCTGCAGGGGTCCCGCCACGGAGACCGAATGCGCCGCCGACTTGCTCTCCCGATCCTGCTCCTCTCCGCCGGGCCGGCCGCGGCCCAGTTCCCGCCGGACTCGACGGTGAACCTGGAGGTTTTCCCGAAGAACATCCCGGTGCGGGAGCTGATCAACACCATGCGGGGCTTCACCAACGCGCTCGGTGTCCGGTGTCAGTACTGCCACATCGGCGAGGAGGATGAGCCGCTCTCCGAGTTCGACTTCGTGAGCGACGACATGCCCGCGAAGCTCAAGGCCCGCGAGATGCTCCGGATGGTGGGGCGGATCAACGGCGAGTGGCTTGCGGCCCTGCCACGGCGCGGGACGCCCGCGGTGGAGGTCACCTGCGTGACCTGTCACCGGGGCCAGGCCCGACCGGTGATGCTGGAAGATCTCCTGGCCCAGGTCAGGGACTCTGCGGGCACCGACGGCGCGGTGGCCCGGTACCGCGAGTTGCGGGGTCGCTTCTTCGGCGGCTTCACCTACGACTTCGGACCGAGGCCGGTGAACGCGGCGGCGGGCCGCATGCTCCAGGCCGGTCATCCGGCCGACGCCAGGACGATGCTCGGCCTCAACGTGGAGTTCCACCCGGACGACCCGCAGGCGTTCACGCTGCTGGGCCAGGCGGAACTCGCCCTCGGCGACACGGCCGCGGCGGTCGTCGCGATCGAGCGCGCCCTCGCGCTCCAGCCCGAGAATCCGATGCTCCGGCAGCTCCTCGGCCGCCTCCGGCCGGGCGGCTGACCTACCGCGGCCAGCCGTTGTTGGCGCGGTCCACGTCGGGCAGCACGGCGCGCGGGTCCATGACGACCGCCGTCGGCCGCCGTCCGGCGGGCACGCGATAGCCGAAGCGGGCGCCGAGGTTCCACATCTCGACCGGCAGGCGCACGGTGTCGCGGGTACCGTCCGCGAACGTGACCTCCAGCTCGGCGGGCATCACCATGGTTCCGCGATTGCCGAGGTGGATCGTGGTACCCTCCGCCCCGGTCGTGACGGAGTCCACCGCCTGGTCCAACCGCGAAGACGTGTAGATCCAGCCACGCCAGAACCAGTCGAGGTCCATCCCCGCCTCGTTTCGCATCATGCGGAAGAAGTCGGCGGGGGTGGGGTGCCTGTAGGCCCAGGCGGCCGTGTACGCCCGGAACGCGCGGTCGAACCGCTCCTGGCCCAGCACTTCGCTCCGCAGCAGGTGGAGCATGAGGGCCGGCTTCGTGTAGGCCGTCCACCAGAGATCCCGCGACTCCACGGGTCGCGTGATGAGCGGCTGCTCCTGCCCCGGGACCGCGTGCAGCGGATAGGACGCCAGCAGTCCCCGCGCATACGCCTCCCCGTACGGCGTGCCGCGGAAGTAGTCCTCGGTGGCTTCGATGTCCGCGAACATGTTGAAGCCTTCGTCCATCCACGGATACAGGCGTTCGTTGGAGCCGACGAGCATGGGGTACCATTCGTGTCCCAGCTCGTGCATCAGCGTGAAGTGGAGGTTCTCGCGATCGGTGCCCGACACGAACGTGAGCATGGGGTACTCCATGCCGGCAATCGGGCCCTCGATGGTCGTGGCGTGCGGGTAGGGATAGCGGTACAGCCGCTCACTGAAATGGCGGATGGCATGTGCCGCCATCCGGATGGCTTCTTCCCAGTCGGCCGCTCCCGGCCGGTAGAGCGTCTGGATCAGGATGCCGTCCCAGCCAACCGCGTCCCACCGGAAGTTCGGGGCGGCGGCGAAGGCGAAGTCGCGCACGCTGTCCGCGACGAAGCGCCACGTGCGCGTCCCGTCGCGCCCCGGGCGCGTGGCGGGCGTGCCGGCCTCCGCGGCGGTAATCACCGCCAGCGGCGTCGTGGACCGCACGGCGCGCGCCAACCGCTCGCGCTGCGCCGCCGTCAGGACGTCGGCTGGATTCTGCAGCACTCCGGTGGCCGCCACGACGTATTCCGCGGGCAGGGTCAGGGACACGTCGAAGCGCCCGTACTCCAGGTAGAACTCCCCGGCCCCGATGTAGGGCTCGTGGTTCCAGCCGCGCACGTCGTCGTACACCGCGACGCGCGGGTACCACCAGGCGATCTCGTAGAGGGTGCCGTCGCGGCCCATGCGTCCCGCACCCATCTCCGGGATCCGGAACCGCCATCCGAGATCCAGCGAAACGCGCTGCCCGGGCGCCAGCGGCGCCGGCAGTTCGACCCGCATGGTGGTGCCGTAGACCGTGTGGTCGAGCGCGCGTCCCTCGCTGCGGACGTGATCGAGCGTCACCCCGCCCGCAAAGCCCAGGCAGGAAAAATCGAAGGACGTGTCCTCGAACACCAGCGGCGGCTGGTTCAGCTGGCTGGTCACGCTCGCGGGGCCGCAGATGTTCTGCTCGAGGAACAGCCAGAGGAACGGCAGCGGATGGGGCGAGTGGTTGGTATACTGGATCGTCTCGCCGCCCGTCAGCGTCTGGGAGGCGGGATCCAGGCTTGCCCGGATGGTGTAATCCACGCGCTGCTGCCAGTAGTCCGGCCCGGGCCGTCCATCGGCGGCACGCATCGCGTTGGGCGCTGGCAGGTTCAGCGCCCGGAACGGCGACGTGTCCTGCACCTGGTGCGCGGCACCCTGAAGCGCGGCAACGATCAGAACCGATGCAAGCATGCTGACATCCTTTCGGTACCAGATACACGGGACAGGCCAGCCGCCCGACTCCCGGTGACCGCCTTGACCGCCGTTAGAATACGCCCCGTGCACGGTGCCGACCAGCGAGGAGATCCATGGCCGATCCGAAGGAGCGCTGCTCCTGGGGCAGAGTCAGTCCGTTGATGGAGCGCTATCACGACGAGGAGTGGGGTGTCCCCCTGCACGACGACCGGCGCCACTTCGAGTTCCTGATCCTCGACGCGTTCCAGGCCGGCCTGAGCTGGGCCACGATCCTGAACAAGCGCGAGCACTTCCGCCAGGCGTTCGCGGGGTTCGATCCGGCACGGGTCGCCCGGTTCACCCGGCGATCGGTGGACCGGCTGATGCGGGATGCGGGCATCGTCCGGAACCGGGCCAAGATCGAGGCGAGCGTCGCGAACGCGCGCGCGTTCCTGCTCGTGCAGGACGCGCATGGGTCCTTCGACCGGTTCATCTGGCAATTCGTGGACGGGGCGCCCAGGGAAAACCGCTGGAAGAGCCTGAAGCAAGTCCCGGCGACGACTCCCCAATCGGACCGCATGAGCCGTGAGCTGAAGGCGCTCGGCTTCCGGTTCGTGGGCTCGACGATCTGCTACGCCTACATGCAGGCCGCGGGACTCGTGAACGACCACACGGTGACGTGCTTCCGGCACGCGGAGGTGCGGCGAATGGCGGACAAGGCCGTCTAGGCGGCCGTGGGGCGGTGGCGTGGGGTTTGGCGGAGGGCGTGGGCCCGGTTACCGCACCAGGTCCCGCACGCTCGTCTCGCCGTTCGCGCGCACCGGGATTTCGCGGGTGCCGAGCGGGGTGTCGGCAAAGAGCCGGCCGTCGAGCGCGTACCGGACCGCACCGCGGGACAGGAGCGCGCGGGCCCCGGCGCCGACGCCGCTCCAGCGGAAGTTGAGCGGCACGTCTACCCGGGTGGTCTGCCCGGCCGGAAGGCGTACCGGCTCGGTCAGCTCCACGTTGCCGAAGTTCGTGGACTCCAGCTCCACTCCCACCGCGATCCGGGTGGTGCGCAACTCGTACGCGTTGGGATTGTGCACGTCGAGGTGAAGCCGCAGGGACCCGCCTTCGAGCCCGATCCCGGTGACCTGTACCGCCACGAGCGCCGTGGTGGGCGGCTCCAGGCGGAGTTGAGCACAGCCGGCCACGAAGCCGACGAGGGCCGCCAACGCCAACGCTCGCATTGGCAAAACGTACCACCCCCGCCCGCGTTTGTCCGCCCCGGCCGCCCCGTCCGCCTTGCCCGCCCCGTCCGCCTCGGCCAACTTCCCAATCCCAGCCACCCGGAGTTCTCCATGCGCGCGCCCATCCTCGCGGCTCTCGCCGCGCTCCTGATCACGCCCACCGTCGAGATCGAGGAGTGGCCCGTTCCCTGGGAGCGGACCCGTCCCCGGGACCCGTACGTGGCGCCCGACGGCCGCGTGTGGTTCGTCGGCCAGGTGGGGAACTACGCGGGAGTCTTCGACCCGGAAGCGGTGCGGTTCGAGCGCTTTCCGCTGCCCGAAGGCGCCGGCCCCCACAACCTGCTCGTGGATCCCGACGGGATCGTCTGGTACGCCGGGAACCGCGCGGCGCACATCGGCCGGCTCGACCCGGCCACCGGGGCGGTCCGGCAATTCGCCACTCCTGAAGGCGTACAGGACCCGCACACCCTCGTGTTCGACGGCAAGGGCGGGATCTGGTTCACGGCGCAGCAGAGCAACGCCGTCGGTCACTTCGATCCCGCGACCGGCGCCATGCGGGTCGTCCAGGTCCCGACGCCCCGCGCGCGGCCGTACGGCATCGCGGTGGCCCCCGACGGCCACCCCTGGATCGTCCTGTTCGGGACGAACAAGCTCGCGACCGTGGACCCGCAGTCCTTGGCGCTTCGCGAAGTCCCCCTGCCGCGCGAGGGCGCGCGGCCTCGCCGGCTGGTGATCACGAGTGATGGCGCCATCTGGTACGGCGACTACGCGGGTGGACAGCTCGGCCGCTACGAACCGGCCACCGGCGCGTTCCGGGAATGGCCGTTGCCAGGCGGCGCGGGCTCGCTGCCATACGCCATGGCCCGGGACGCCCGGGACCGGATCTGGCTCGTCGAGACGGGGCCCCGTCCGAATCGGTTCGTGATGTTCGACCCGCGGACCTCGACCTTCGCCGACCCCATACCGATCCCGAGCGGGGCCGGGAGCGTTCGTCACATGATGTTCCATCACGCGACGCGCACCATCTGGTTCGGGACCGACGTCAATACGATCGGTCGCGCCCGTCTCAAGGATTGATTGCCCGGGGTTCACGGGGGCCATCGGATCGCCTACACTACAGGCGCCATGACCCCCTGGGTAACCCGCCTCCTGCTGGCCAACGCCGGCGTCTTCCTCATGCAGATGGTGTTCCCCAACCTCACCTACCTGCTGGGGTTGGCGCCGGTGGAAGTCCTGGCGCGCCCGTGGACGCCGTTCACGTACATGTTCCTGCACGGCGGGCTGATGCACCTGTTGTTCAACATGCTGGGGCTGTTTTTCTTCGGGCCGCGTCTCGAGGAGCGGCTCGGCAGCCGGCATTTCCTGGGGCTGTACGTCGTGAGCGGGCTGATGGGCGCGGCGCTGTCGGCGCTCACGCCGCACGCCCTCGTGATCGGCGCGTCCGGCGCCATCTTCGGGGTGTTTCTCGGATTCGCCTATTACTGGCCCCGGGCGCAGATCTACATCTGGGGCATCTTCCCGGTGGAGGCGCGGGTCCTCGTGGTGGCGGCCACGGCGCTGTCGCTCTGGGCGGGCTTCGGCGGCGGGTCAGGCGGCGTCGCGCACTTCGCGCATCTCGGCGGGTTTGCCGGCGGCTTCCTCTATCTCAAGGTCCGCGAGCGGTTCTCGGAGGGCGCGCGCTTCCGGGCCGCGGCCCAACCGTCGGTCCCCAAGATCGCGGCTCCCGCCGACCTCGCGCGGTGGCGCTCCCTCCGCAGCAGCGACATGCACCCGCTCAACAAGACCGAGCTCGATCGCATCCTCGACAAGATCTCGGCCTCGGGACTCCAGAGCCTCACCCAGTCCGAGCGCGCCTTCCTCGAGCGCTTCAGCCAGCGGCACTAGCGCGGCGGCGGCTGGTCGGTCCCGTCGCGCACCCGGGAGGACCCGAGCTGCCGCAAAAGGATCCACGCCGCGTCCAACGGGCTTTGACAGTCACCGGGGGTCCGTGTACCGTTCCCCGGGCGCGCCGCGACACCCGACGCGGGGGCGAAAGGCCGCGAGGGACGGAACGAACACACCAGAGGCACCGAGGGATCAGGCATGCGTACCACAGGGCAAGTGAAGTGGTTCAACGATCAGAAGGGCTTCGGTTTCATTACGCCGGACGGCGGTGAGCGCGACTGTTTCGTCCATCACTCGGCCATTCAGATGGAGGGCTTCCGCACGCTGGCGGAAGGCGACCGGGTCGAGTTCGAGGTGGTGCAGGGGGACAAGGGGCCGGCCGCCCAGAACGTCACCAAAGTCGCCTCCTGATCGCGCCCCCGCACGCGATCCGGTATGTTTCTCCCGCCCCGACCCATCGGAGTGGTATGGCGAAGGAAGAGTCCATCACCCTGGAAGGCACGGTCAGCGAAGTGCTGCCGAACGCGACGTTCCGGGTGGAACTGGAGAACGGACACACGGTCCTGGCCACGATCGCCGGCAAGATGCGGCGCTTCCGGATCCGGGTGCTGCAAGGAGACCGCGTCACCGTGGAGGTATCGCCGTACGACCTGAGCCGGGGCCGCATCACCTTCCGCCACAAGAACTGAGCCCCCGGGACCGCTACTTCTTCGCGCGTCCCTCACGCTCGGCAATGGTCGAGCGCACCAGCTCCATGACCTCTTCGATCACGCGCTCGCGGGCCCGGTCCGCCTCCTGCTGTTTCATGACCTTGCTCTCGACGAAGGACCATTTCTCGCGGGTGACGACTGCCTCCTCGAACTCCTGCAACGCCCTCCGGACGGGGTCCATCGAGTGGCTCTTGGCCTTCAGCTCCATGCGGTGCCTGCGCGGGTGATGGTCGGGTATCAATTACAGGGAATCCGGCTCCCCCGGCAAGGGGTGGCGCGGCGCGGTCCTAGAACCCCTGCCGCTGCTGCGCGCCCCAGTGCCGGACGCCGCGCAGCACGGCGATCGTCCCCTGCAGGCGCCACCACTGATTGAGCTGCCGGTAGCCGAGGTTCTCGACGACTGCCGCGGAGAACAGGCGCAGCAGATCCACCCACCGCGGGTACCGGCGGAAGGTCAACTCTTCGAGCGCCACGGCCGCCGCCGACAGGGCGATGCCCACGATGACGGCGAGCAGCAGGAACGACGCGACGAAGGCCGGTGACCACAAGCCGGCCACCAGGGTGATCGCAAAGGCCGCGTAGCCCGCGATCTCGATCAGCGGCCCCAGGCCCTCGAGCAGGAGGAAGTAGGGAAAGGCCAGCAGGCCCACGGTGCCGTACCGCGGGTTGCCGAACATCCCCAGGTGGGTCGAGAGAGATTCCAGCAGGCCGCGCTGCCACCGATTCCGCTGCCGGGCCAGCCCGGCCAGGGTCTCGGGACACTCGGTCCAGGCCACCGGGTCCGGCACGAAGACCACCCGCGGGACCAGTCCCCGGTCCCGGCAGACGCGATGCAGCCGGACCACCAGTTCCATGTCCTCGCCCACCGTGCCGGTCGAGTAGCCTCCCGCCTCGACGACGACGTCGCGGCGGAACAGCCCGAACGCGCCGGACACGATCAGGCTCGCGTTGAGCTCGGACCAGGCAACCCGCGCCGACAGGAATGCCCGCAGATACTCCACCACCTGGAGCCGCGCCAGCAGGTTGTTCGACAGCCGGACGTTGCGCACCCGCCCGCGATCCACCGTGGATCCGTTGACCACGCGCACGATGCCGCCGACGGCGATCATCCGGTCGTCCTCGAGGAACGGCCGCGTGGCGCGGACCAGGGCATCGGGCTCGAGGATGCTGTCCGCGTCAATCGTGCAAAACAGCGGGGCCCGGCAGATGTTCAGGCCGGCGTTGAGCGCGTCCGACTTCCCGCCGTTTTCCTTGTCCACCACCCAGAGGTTGGGATGCAGCGTGCTGTGGAGGATGCGGCGGACCGGCTGGGTGGGCAGCTCGGCCGAAGGGAGCCGCGTCGCGCGCGCCAGGCCGAACGCCTCGGTGAGCACCTCCATGGTGCGGTCGGTCGAGCCGTCGTTCACGACGAGCACTTCGTACTCGGGGTAGTTGAGCGTGAGGAGCGCGCGCACGGATTCCACGCAGGACCGCTCCTCGTTGAAGGCGGGCACGACGAGCGCCACTGGGGGCGCGGCGCCGGACGTCACGAGGGATTCGACGTCGAGCGACTTGAGCCGGGTGGAGTACCGACGCAGAAACCGGAACGCCAGCAGGCTCGAGACCAGGTAGAAGCTGGCGAGCAGCGTGAAGTAGGTGAGCGTCGCCACGTTCACGGCCCAGACGACCCACACGAGCGCCCGCATCAGGCGCCTGCGTCCCCGAGCACCATCGCGCTCACGATGACGGACGACCGTCGCTGCTGCGCCGCCGCCAGCCGCGCCAGCAGCTCGGGCCGGCCCGAGCGCCGCAGCCCCTCGGCCGCGTGAATCGCCACCCAGGCCACCGGGTCGTCCAGGGCACCCACCAGCAGATCGAGGTCCTCCTCCTCGCCCGCGCGGCTCAGGATCCGGATGGCCGCCCCGCGCACGGCGGGCTCGGGGTCGCCGGCCAACCGCCGGACGATCGGCAGGTGCTCCGCCGATCCGATGCGCTGCAGGATATCGAGGATCGCCACCCGAAGGTCCACGTCCACCGCGTCCGTGAGCGCCGACACCGCGTTCGCGCCCGCTTCCTGATCGTTGAAGGCCGCGAGCACCTTGGCGGCCACCGTCCGGAGCTTGGCGGGCCGGCCGCGGTCGGCCAGCACCTCACGAAACGCCCAGGCCGACTCCGGGCCCAGGCGCTGGAGCATGGAGGCGAGCAGCCGGTTCGTGAGCAGGCCCAGCCGGGCCACGCTACCGATGACCCGGCGGACGTCGTCCGGCCGGTACACGCGTGAGAGCGCCACGGCGGCGATCATGACGACCAGCGGTGCGCGATCCTCGAGGGCGGCCAGCAGCTCGGCGCGGTAGGCGCCGCCCCCCAGGTCCCCCACCGACTGCGCGGCGCGGGCCCGGCGTTCGACGCTGGGGTGGCCGAGGTCGCCGCTCACCGCATAGAGATACGGCATGGCCAGGGTTGACAGGAGAGCGCGCTCAGGCCCGCGGATCCGGCGTCCGTACCGCAGGAGATACTCCACGAACCACGTGTGCTCGCCCGACCGGACGATGGCGTGCAGGACGGCCGGGTCCGCGGCGCCGGCCAGCACCTCCAGCATCACCGGATCCCAGCGTGCCTCGAGCGCCGCCCACTGTCGCGCGATCCGGTTGTTCCGGCCGCGCAGCATGAGGGAGGCGAGCACGAACCCCACCGCGCACAGCGTGACCAGACCGATGAATGCGGCGAGGA
>DASWHL010000023.1:0-2104 GCA_036398175.1 Gemmatimonadales bacterium | reverse complement strand
CGGCATTCCTGTTCATGCGCCGCATGGCCGAGGTCACGAACATCAGCGTGCTGACGCACGAGTTCACCGACCCCGTGGACGACTTCGAGTCCGACCCGAACGCCGTGCGGCGGCGGAGCGTGCCGGAAGGCGTCCAGATCTACGAGATCACCGGACCGTTCTTCTTCGGCGCCGCCGAGATGTTCAAGGACCGGGTGGGCCGGATCGCGGGGAAGCCGAAGGTGCTGATCCTGCGGATGCGGCACGTCCCGGCGATCGACTCGACGGGGCTGCACGCGCTGCGCGAGGTGGTGCGGCGGAGCGAGCGGGAGGGGACCTTGGTCCTGCTGTCGGACGTGCACGCCCAGCCGGTCGTCGCCCTGGAGCGCGCCGGGATGTACGACGAGCTGGGTGAGCAGAACATCCACGGCAACATCGACGACGCCCTGAACCGCGCCCGCGCGCACCTCGGCCTGTCGGAGATCCCGCGGCCCATCTTCGCCACGCCCACGGTGGCACGGGAGAGCCGGGGCGCCTGAAGGCCCCTTCACGCCCGGCAGACCGTTTCTTCACACGTCAATCGCTAGGCTCTGCGTGCGCCTATTCAACGACCACGCAAGGAGCCAGATATGCACGCGTCAAGGATCGCGCTCGGGGCCGGCGTTCTCGCCCTCCTGGGCCTGACCGCGATGGGGTTCGCCGACCGTACGCGCTCAGAGATCGTCGACTTCGGAACGGCGGCGACGCCGACCACGCCGGTCTATCCGGCCGCGGTGGCACCCGCTTCCCGCGCCGGCGTCAAGGAGTTCCGCATCCCCATCCTGGACGCGACCGTCGAAATCGCGAAGGGCGTCACGTACCGGGGCTGGACCTTCGGCGGCACGGTCCCTGGTCCCGTGGTGCGCGTGCGCGTGGGCGACCTGGTCCGCATCCGGCTCGTGAACCGGGCGTCGATGCCGCACTCGATCGACTTCCACGCCGCCCGCATCCCGATGAACACGGCGTTCCGCACCATCGCGCCGGGGGACTCCCTGTCGTTCGAGTTTACCGCTCGCGATGCGGGGGCCTACGTGGTGCATTGTGGCACGCCGCCGGTTCTGCTCCACCTGATGCAGGGGATGTACCTGCCGATCATCGTCGATCCCGAGGGTGGCTGGCCGACGCGGGCCGACAAGGAGTTCGTGGTCGTGCAGAGCGAGTTCTATCTCAAGGCCGGTAACACCGCGCAGCCGGGTGAGCCCGACTGGAACGAGGGCCTGGCCAAGCGCGCCACGCATGTCGTCTTCAACGGCCGGGCGTTCCAATACCAGGAGCACCCGCTCGAAGTCGCCGTGGGCGATCGCGTGCGGTTCTTCGTGGTGAATGCGGGTCCCAGCCTGCGGAGCGACTTCCACCTCGTGGGGGCCGTGTTCGACATGGTGTACCCGGACGCCGACCCCGAGCACGCGCTGACCGGCGTGCAGACGTGGACCGTGCCGGCGGGCGGCGGGGCCGTCTTCGAGACGGTGTTCGAGGAGAAGGCGAGCGGCGAGGGCGTGTACGCGTTCGTGACGCACGCCTTCGCGGACGCGGCGAAGGGTGCCGTGGGCCTCGTACGGGTGGGCGCGCCGCAGGCGGCGGTTGGGGCGGGGCACTAACGGACTGGTTTCTCTCGCTCTCTCCCGTCGCGCAGGGCGGCCTCGCCGCCCTCGGCACTTGGCTTCTGACGGCACTCGGCGCGCTCCCCGTGTTGTTCCTGCGCCGGGTGCCGCGGCGTTTCATGGACGGCCTGATGGGTTTTGCGGCCGGAGTGATGGTGGCGGCGTCCTGCTGGTCGCTCCTCGTTCCCGCGCTGAAGTTGGGGGGCGTCTGGCCCGCCGCCGCCGGCCTGCTCGTGGGGGCGGCGCTCATCTACGTCCTCGATCAATCGCTGCCTCACCTGCATCCCGAGTTCCCCGACGAAGCGCGCGCGGAGGGCCCGCGCGTGGCGTGGCGGCGCTCCGCGCTCCTGCTCGCGGCCATCACCCTGCACAACTTCCCGGAGGGTCTCGCGGTCGGCGTGTCGTTCGGGACGGGCCAGCCGGGGTCCGCGGTGGCGCTGGCCATCGGGATCGGCCTGCAGAACCTCCCGGAGGGGCTGGCGGTG
>DASWHL010000022.1:0-11626 GCA_036398175.1 Gemmatimonadales bacterium | reverse complement strand
GCTCACGGACCGGTTCCCGCGGTGGGAAGCGGGCACGCTGGCCGCCGCGCGGGCGTTGCTCTCGCGGTTCGAGAGCGACTACGACCGCTTCTACTACGAGGGCATCATCTTCGAGCGCAGCGGCAAGGCGGTGCTCAACCGGGGCGCGCCGGGGTCCGGACCCATGGCGTACGACGACCTGCGCCGGGCCATGGAGTGCTACGAGCAGGCCGAGGCGCTGCGACCGCCCGGCAACGACGCCGCCCTCCTGCGCTGGAACACGTGTGCGCGCCTGATCATGGCCCATGACGACGTGCGGCCGGGGGTGGATGAGGCGGCCCCGACGATGCTCGAATGACGCGCGGCCGGCCGCGCCGGCCTCGGTGGCACACCCGCCGCCCCGGCGCAACGTCGGGTCGCTGCCCGAAGGACGCTCACCGCCCAAGGAGGGAACGTGGGGATCGCTGGGATACGCCGCCGGACGCTCGCCGCCGGCGCCGTGGCGCTGGGAGTGCTCGGCGCCGCGCCGGACGCCGCGGCGCAGCAAGCCGCCTACCTGAATTTCAACGACCTCACGCGTGAGCTGCGCGCGCTTACGAACGGCACCGACCGGGCGCGCCTGCGCTCGCTCGGCCGGTCGCACGAGGGCCGGGAGATCTGGCTCGTCGAGATCGGCAACCCCGCCGGCGCGCCGCTGGAGACGCGGCCGGGCGTGCTGGTCGTCGGGAACCTGTCGGGCGACCACCTGGTGGGCAGCGCGCTGGCCGTGGAAACGGTGCGGCACCTCCTCACCGCCGGCGCCGACTCCGCGGTTACCGACGTGCTGAACACCCGGGTGGTGTACGTCGTTCCGCGGCTCAACCCGGACGCCGCCGAGGCGATGTTCGCGGCGGTGAAGCAGGACCGCGGGCGCAACGCGCGCGCCTTCGACGACGACAACGACGGCCGCGTGGACGAAGACCCCGCCGAGGACCTGAACGGCGACGGCCTGATCACGGTCATGCGGAAGCGGGACCCGTCCGGCGCCTACCTGGTCCATCCGGACGACTCCCGGCTCATGAAGAAAGCCGATCCATCCCAGGGCGAGGCCGGGACGTTCACGCTCTACGTCGAAGGCCGCGACACCGACGGCGACGGCTACCTCAACGAGGACGGGGTGGGCGGTGTGGACCTCGACCGCAACTTCCAGCACGCCTACCCCTACTGGGAGCGGGACGCGGGTCCCCACATGCTGAGCGAGCCGGAGGCCCGCGCGCTCATGGACTTCGTGATCGCGCACCGGAACATCGGCGCGATCCTCACCTACGGCCATTCGGACAACGTGGTGACGCCGCCCGACGCGCGCGGCAACCTGGCGGACGCCCAGGTGCTCGACCTTCCGGCCTTCGCGCTCGCCTCCCACGCCGACCTGTTCGACAAGGGCGTGTTCGCCGCCGGCCCCCGCGGCGGCGGCGGCTTCGGCGGATTCGGGGGCTTTGGCGGCGGGGGCCTGCCGCAGCTGCGAGGGGCTCAGCCCGGCCGCGACAACGATCCCAACGCGGGCCGGCGTCCGGCCACCACAGTGAATACGGCCGACCTCAAGTACTTCGAGGCCGTTTCCAAGGCGTACAAGGAGGTCACCGGGATCACCAGGGTGGGCGTGAACCGGACCGCGGAGGGCGCCTTCTTCCAGTACGGCTACTATCAGTTCGGCGTGCCGTCCTTCAGCACGCAGGGCTGGGGACTGCCGCAGCGCCCGCGGGACGCGGATTCGGCGGCGGCCCAGGGGCAAGCCGCCCGGGCGGGTGCCGCGCAGGGCGGCGCGGACGCCACGATCCTCACGGCGCTGGACAGCGCGGGCGTTGACGCTTTCGTGCCGTGGATGCCGTTCACGCATCCCGAGCTCGGACCCGTCGAGATCGGCGGCTTCCGGCCGTACGCGGTCACGAACCCGCCGCCCGCGGACCTCGCGGAGCTGGGTCGAAAGCACGGAGCGTTCACGGTGAAGCTCGCGGCCATGCTGCCGCGCGTGCGGATTGCCGACACAAAGGTCACGAGCCACGGGGGCGGCGTGTTCACCGTTACGGTCGAGGTGGAGAACGCGGGCTATTTCCCGACCTCGCTCCAGCACGGCGTGGTCGCGCGGTCGGTGCAACCCACCACCGTCCAGATCCAGGTGCCGCCCGAGGCCGTACTGACGGGCGCCGCCAAGAGCAGCACGGTCCAGCGCCTCGACGGCTCCGGCGCCCGCGAGCGGTTCACGTGGGTGGTCCGCGGGCAGCAGGGTGCCACCGTCGAGATCCGCGCCCGGTCCCAGAAGGCCGGGACCGCCACCGCCACCGTGACGCTGAGGTAACGATGACGCGCAACGCGACGATCGGACTGGCGGTCTTGTGGCTGCTCTCGGCCACCGCCCTCACCGTCCCGGCGGGCGCGCAGGAGCGGCGCGGCTCGGATGCCGAGCACCGGCTGCCGCTCACGTGGGACCGCTGGCTCGACCACGACGAGATCGGGGAACGCCTGCGCCTGTTGGAGCGCACGTGGCCCCGGTTCCTCACGCTGCAATCCGTGGGGAAGAGCTTCGGCGGCCGCGACATGTGGGTCGTGACCATCAACAACCCGCGCACGGGCGCCAAATCGGACAAGGCCGCCATGTACATCGAGGCCAACGTGCACGGCAACGAGATCCAGGGTGCGGAGGTCACCCTCTACACGATCTGGTACCTCATGGAGAACTACGGCCGGATTCCCGACGTCACCAAGCTGGTGGACGAGCGGGTGTTCTACATCGTGCCCAGCGTGAATCCGGACGGACGGGATTACTTCCTCGATGGGGCCGGGTCGGGCGCGCGGACGGGGCACGTCCCGGTGGACGACGACGGCGATGGCCTGTTCGACGAAGACGGCCCGGACGATCTCAACGGCAACGGCGTCATCGAGCAGATCCGGAAACACGTCCCGGGGCAGGGCGACTACCGGATCAGCCACGGCGATCCCCGCATCATGGAGCGCGTGCCGCCCGGACAGACCGGCGACTGGGTACTGCTCGGCAGCGAGGGGCTGGACAACGACGGCGACGGCCGGGTCAACGAGGACCCGGTGGGCGGCTACGACCCCAACCGGAACTACGCCTCCGACTGGCAGCCCAACTACATCCAGGGCGGCTCCATGGATTACCCGTTCCAGCTCCCGGAGGCGCGGGCGCTGAACGACTTCATGATGGCGCGGCCCAACATTGCCGGCATGCAGTCGTACCACAACTCGGGCGGCATGATCCTGCGCGGGCCCGGCATGGCGTGGTATGGCGACTACCCGCCCGCCGACATCCGCGTGTACGACGAGCTGGGCGAAAACGGTGAGCGGATCCTCCCGTACTACGACTACCTGGTGATCTGGCGGGGCCTCTACACCGTCCACGGCGGGTCCATTGACTGGACCAACGACGGGCTGGGCATCGTGTCGTTCTCGAACGAGCTGTGGAACGGGGGGCAGTACTTCAACAGTCCGCTGCTCCAGAAGCAGCAGGAGAACCCCGCGTCACCCATCGCCGGCCAGAAGGGCCGTTACTTCTTCAACGATTTCCTGGAGCTGGGCGACCAGTTCGTCGAGTGGACGGCGTTCGAGCACCCGCAGTTCGGCGCGGTCGAGCTGGGCGGCTGGAAGAAGCTGTTCGGACGGGTCAATCCCCGGTTCATGAGCATGGAGTTGTTCCACCGGAACATGGCCTTCACGCTGTACCACGCGGACCAGATGCCGCGGATGGTGATGGGTGAGACGTCCGTGGAACGGATGGGGGGAAACACCTATCGCGTGCGCGTGGACATTCGCAACGAGCGGCTCATTCCCACGATCACCGAGCGCGGCCGGCGGAACAAGGTCGTGCGGCCGGACCTGCTCACGGTGGACGGGAACGTCGAGGTCATCGCGGCCGGCTGGGTGCCCGACAAGCACCGGCCCGGGCCCACGGAGATGATTGACCAGAAGGAGTTGAAGCGGATCCTGGTGCGCAGCGGCCATCCCGGACGGACCACCCGGACGATCGAGTACCTGGTCCGCGGCTCCGGCCCGATGACGGTGCGGTACGCGGCGGTGAAGGGTGGGGCGGTGGGGGCAACGGTCCAACTGCGGTAGCCAGGCGTTTCACGCTCAGTTCAGCGCCTTGCCTCATCCACCGCGCGCAGGACGTCGGCCGCCGAGAACGGCATGCGGATGGTGCTCACAGCGCCCACGCCGTGCGTGACGGCGAGCGGATCCACCCCGCTGTACGATGGCCGCCCGGCCATGCCGATGACGCGCGCGTCCGGGAACTCCCGGCGGAGGCGCCGGATGAACTCGGCGCCATCCATTCTCCCGGGGGCCAGGACGTCAATCAGCACGACGTCGGCCGGGACATCCTGATACGCGACGAGCCCGACGCCGGCGTCCGCGGCTTCCACGACCTCGTGCCCCGCGCCCGCGAGGATGGTCCGGAGCGCATCGCGGATCACCTCCTTCTGCTCGATCACGAGCACGCGGGCGGGGTATGTGTTCGTGAGGACCGCCGCCTTCCCGCACCCGACGCAGTTCACGCGCCGCATCGTGTCGCCGCCCCGCCGTCGCGCGATGCCGAGCGCAAACGAGCCGTCGCAGGCGGGGCAGGTGACCGGACCGGGATGCGCGAAGCGTTGCCGGAGCGTCTCGAGCTGGTGGAGACTGAACGGCGTCGGGGTGTCGCGCCGGCGGGCCGCCCGGCGGCGCGTGGGCGCAAGGCGGCGTTCGATGAGGCGGCGGCGTTCGGCCTCCTCGCGCGAGGGACGCCGCGGTCGTGTTGCCAGGGGGGGATGGAGGCTGTCCCGTCGCCCGTTGGATTCCCGGCGCGGGAACGGGGATCGCCGATCGAACAACCGTCGCCGCTCGGAGCGGCGTCGTTGGGCCGAAGGTCGCTCCACTCGGATCCTCTCGCCAACGGGGTCTGGAACCCGTTCCCGCTGATTCGGAACCCCCAACCCTAGGGGCGTCGGCTCCCCGTGTCAACGCCCTTCGGGGTCCCCGCGTGGCCGAGCGCGGGCTTCAGCCCGCGACCTCCTCTGGCTGAGCGCGTCAACGTTCCGCGAACTCCGGGCGCACGGCCAGGATAAGGGTCCCACTGCCTTCCCGGAGCCGCGCGTTGCCGATGACGAGCGTCTGCCCGGTGCGCGCGTTGACCCGGGTGCCGAGGCCCCCGCCGTAGGGGGACCGGAGGTTCACGTTCAGGGCTACGTATCCCGACTCGCCGATCATCCGCACCTCACCGATGTCCACGCCGAGGGAATAGCCCGATCCCTGACGGACATCCCCCCCGATTGACTGCTCGATCACGCTGCGCGCGGTGCCGGTCACCATGGCCTCGGCCGCGAGCCGGTAACCCTCGTACCGGAACAGCTTGCGCAGCTCCGTCTCGAGGTCGGCGATCCGCGGATCCACGGGGCCGCTGCCGTTTGCCTCGATCAGCTGGAAGTGCAGCCGGACCCATGGACTCGGCACATCGAACTCGGCCAGCACGCGCGCGATTTTTTCGAGGTTGTCCGGGGTCTCGCGGATGGTGACCGTGTTCTGCGTGAGGCTCAGCATGCCGGGCGCGCCCTCACGATCGGCAAAGACGTAGGGCCGCATGATGCCCTCCGCCGTCCCGGGATCAATGTGCTGGAGCGGGAAGGTCCGCGTCTCGAGACGCGGGGGGCGGTCGCAGGCCCCGACGGTGAGGGCGAGTGGGACGAGCACGGCGAGGGCACGCATGAGGACTCCTGGTTCAGAACTGCCAGACGACGGTCACGTCCGGCCGGGTGGTCGAGAACACGGCGACATTCTGCCCGCCCGCCTCGACGAGGGGAGGCGGCTTGGGGGGGAGGGGGAGTGGCGGCCGCAAATCGGGGGAGCCCATCGGCATCTCGTGGACGAAGAACACGGCCAGGCTCGCGGCCGCGAGCAGTGGCACCAGCACCTGGATGCGCCTCCGGTGGGCGCGGCGCCGCTTTCCGGCGGCCAGGGCTGTGGCGGCGACGGTCGCGGAGGGTCGGCGGGGCAGGCCGGTGCGCGCGGCGGCGAGTGCGGCGGTTCCGGCGACGATACGATCGGCGGCCGCGCGGCACGCGGCGCACCTGGCGAGATGCACGCCCAGCTCCCCGGCGGCGCCGGCCCCGAGCGCGTCGAGGTCCGCGGCGAGCAGCGCGGCCCGCGCCTCGGCGCAGGGGGTCATACGCCCTCCTGGAGGGTGGGCACCGCGGCCAGCAGTGCTGTCCGGAGCGCGCGACGCGCCCGCAGCAGGTGCGTCCGCGCGGTCGGCGGGCTGATCCCGAGGAGGGCCGCCGCCTCCTGGGGACCGTACCCCTGGAGTTCGACGAGATCGAACACGGCACGCTGGCGGGCCGGGAGGGCCGCGAGCGCCGCGTGGGCGCGGTCCATCACGTCTCTCTCGGCCATGCGGTCGCCCGGGTCCGTCGTGGCGACAGGAGGGGGATTGACGGTGGCCATGCGCTCAACGACCCGCGTGCGCCGGACGCGCCGCCGCCGGGCATCGCGCGCGGCGTTGAGGGTGATCTGGTAGAGCCATGTCGAGAAGCGGGCGAGGCCGCGGAACCGGCCCAGGTGCGTGTACAGGCGCACCAGCACCTGCTGGGCGACGTCGTCCGCGTCGTCGGGGTCGTCCAGCAGCCCACAGGCCCAGCGAAGGACCCGTGGATGCCAGCTCACGGCGAGGGCGGTGAATGCCTCCTCGTCGCCCTCCTGAGCGCGGCGGATCAGCTCGGCGTCGGAGGGCGGGGGAGATCGGGTCAAGACGCGTTGGTCTCCGGTACATGCAGCCCTGAGACGCCGCGGGCCTCGGCGGCGTTTACTCCGCCCCGGCGGGACGGCCGGTCCACCGGCCCCGATGCGGTTTGGGCCCCGCCGTGCCCAGCAACTGCCGGGCGATGGGCTGCACGATCTTCATGCCGGCCAGCTCGGCCCGTTGCAGCGTGGCGGGGGCGTCCAGCTTCCGGGTGTGCGCCAGCCACTGAGCCCACAGCTCGGCGGCCACGGTCGCGTGGAAAGATGCCCGGCCGGTACGGATGGCGTCCAGGTGATGGTGGGTCGGACCCCGTCACTCCCCTGTCGTCCAGGGCGGAGATCAGGGGCCCCCGTTGAGTCTCCGGGTCCGTGGCGGCAGTATTCGGTGCCTTCTCCATCAGGGATCCGGTCGAATGGCTGTGCGCCCCGTGCTCGAGTGCGTTCCGAATTTCAGCGAAGGCCGCGACCGTGCGGTGATTGACGAACTCGTACGCCGCATGGCGGCCGTGGACGGCGTCCAGGTCCTGAACGTCGAGCCCGGCCGCGCCACCAACCGCACGGTCGTCACGTTCGTCGGCCCGCCGGACGCCGTGGTCGAGGCGGCCTTCCAGAGCGCCGTCGCCGCCGCCGAGCTGATAGACATGCGCCATCATGCGGGGGAGCATCCCCGGTTCGGCGCGCTCGACGTGTGCCCGCTTGTGCCGGTGGCGGGGATCACGATGGACGAGACGGTCGAGTACGCGCGGCGCCTGGGCCAGCGCATCGGCGACGAGCTGAGCATTCCTGTGTACTGCTACGAGTTCGCGGCCACCACGCCCGAACGGCGCAACCTCGCGGACGTGCGCGCCGGCGAGTACGAGGGCCTCGTCGAGAAGCTCGCCAGGCCGGAGTGGCGGCCCGACTACGGGCCCGCGGAGATGAACCGGCGGTCCGGCGCCACGGCCGTCGGGGCCCGGAAGTTCCTCGTCGCCTTCAACGTGAACCTCAACACGACGTCCACGCGGCGGGCCAACGCGATCGCGTTCGACGTGCGCGAGAAGGGCCGCATCAAGCGCGCGTCGGACCCGCTGACGGGAGCGATCGTGCGGGACGCGGCGGGAGCGCCCGTCTGGGAGCCGGGATCGCTCGAGGCGGTGAAGGGCATCGGGTGGTTCATCGAGGAGTATGGGATCGCACAGGTGTCGCTGAATCTCACCGACCTCGACGTGACGCCGCTCCACGTGGCCTTCGAGGAGGTGTGCCGGCGTGCGGAGGCACGCGGGGTGCGCGTGACCGGCTCCGAGCTGGTGGGGGTGGTTCCGCTCGCGGCCATGCTCGACGCCGGGCGGCATTTCCTCGGGAAGCAGCACCGCTCGCTCGGGATCCCGGATCGCGAGATCCTTGCGATCGCCGCGCGCTCCCTCGGGCTCGGTGAGCTGCGGCCCTTCGATCCGCACGAGAAGATCATCGAGTACGCGATGCGCGACCGTGGCGCCCGACGGCTGGTGGACCGGTCCGTCGAGGGCTTCGCCCAGGAGACCGCGGCGGAAACGCCGGCCCCGGGGGGTGGCTCGGTGGCGGCCGCCGCCGGGGCGTTCGGGGCCGCGCTCGGCACGATGGTCGCCAATCTCTCGTCCCACAAACGCGGGTGGGACGCGCGCTGGGAGGAGTTCTCGGAGTGGGCCGAGCGGGGGAAGCGGTGCTACGAGGACCTGCTGCGCCTGGTGGACGAGGATACCGCCGCGTTCAATCGCCTCCTGGCGGCGATGGGGCTGCCGAGGGAGACGGAGGAGGAGCGCGCGGCCCGGGCGGCGGCCATGCAGGAGGCCACCCGGGGCGCCATCGAGGTACCGCTCCGCGTGATGGAGGTGGCCCTCGAGGCGATGGCGGTCACGCGGCGGATGGCGGAGCAGGGGCTGCCCAGCTCCGTGTCGGATGCGGGCGTGGGAGCGCTGTGCGCCCGGACCGCCGTGCGCGGCGCCGGCTACAACGCGCGCATCAACCTGTCAGGGGTGAAGGACGAGGCCTACCGGCGGGAAGTGCTGGCGCGGGTCGCGGACCTGGAGCGCCGGGCGGAGGCGCTCGAGCGCGAGACCCTCGCGTTCGTGGACGCGAAGATCAAGGCCTGAGGGGGTGCGCTAGTCCCGTGCGTACCCCAGCAGCTTGTGGCAGGATGCGCACGTCCCCAGCAACTCGCCGTACAGTGCCGCCCGTACGGACTGGTCCCGCGCGGAGTTGGCCCGGGCGCCCAGCTCGTGGACGGTCCACGCGAGCTTGGTGACCGGCTCGTACTGCGCCACGTCCTGGGTCAGCGCGTCCGTGAACAGGGGGGCGTCCCGCAGGACACTGGCGCCGGCGCGCCACGACTCGTCGGACGGCCCCACGAGTCCATCCCAGAGGCGGTCCGCCGCCCACGTGTGCCGGACCATGCGCGTGGCCAGCGCGTTGTCGGCGCCGGGCGGGCCGCTCCGGACCTCATAGGTCGGTCCCCGTTTGGTGGACTTGTGGCAGGATCCGCACGCCGCCGCGACGCGGGCGACCGCCGATGCGGCCGACGTGGGGTCGGGGGCGCGCGCCGCGAGGGCGGCGTAGGTCCGCAGCTCGTCCACGTGGCTCGCGAGATGGTCGGGCAGGCCTTCGCCCGATTCCCGCGCGAGCAGCTCGCTGGCCACGGTGTGGACGCCGCGGAGCCGGCCCGCGGCGGCTTCCGTGTGCAGACGACCCACGTTTTCGTAGTGCCCGATCATCCGCGGCACGACCTCCGGGCCCGAACGCGGCGTGCACGCCCCGCCCAGGGTGCCCAGCAGCGCCGCGCCTGCCATCAGTCCGCCAGCCGTTCGCATGGTCCGCCTCCGGGGGATGGTGCCCACTTCGGCTGCTGGTACAAGCATGGTGCGGACACCATGAAAGCACCGTGCAGGAAATGTGAAGAACGGCGCTGCCGCGCATGAGGTGCGGGCGCTAGGTTGCGGCGGGTTCGGGATTTGCGGGGCGGGCGGGGGTGGATCGTCCTGAGTGCGAATAGCGGGATCCGCAGGATACGCGGGAGGAGCGGGATGAGGGTGGAAGCCAGGGCGCGACGCGGATTGGCGGCCGTGGTAATCGGGGTTGGCGTGCTCACCGCGGGGCGGGTGGCGGCGCAGGAGGGCGCGCGGACGGTTCGCGTGTATCTCGACTGCCAGACTCGCGGCTGCGATTTCGATCACTTCCGGCGCGAAATTCCGTTCGCGACCTGGATGCGGACCCGGGAGGACGCCGAGGTGCACCTGCTGGTCACCGGGCGGGGGACCGGCGGCGGTGGGCGGGAGTTCACGCTCACGTTCCTCGGCCGGGGGCGGTTCGCGGCCCGTCAGGATACGCTGACATTTACCACCGGCCAGACGCAGACCGATGCCGAGATCCGGGACGAACTCACGCGCGTCATCGGCCTTGGGCTCGTTCCCTATGCCGCCCGCAACGGCGCGGCGGCGCGGCTCCGGGTGGTGGCCACGCGGCCCGGGAACGGCGAACCGGCCGACCCGGCCGCGGCGGGCGCCCGGTGGAATTACTGGGTGTTCCGCGTCCGCGGTGGCGGGTTCGTGAGCGGCGAGAGCCGGCAGAACTCGATCAGCGCCGACGGCGGGGTGAGCGCGAACCGTGTCACGGAGGCGCTCAAAGTCCGGTTCGGCGCGGGCGGCCGCTACGTCCGGGACGAGTTCCAGGTGGACGCGGTGGACGGCGAGACCGGGGACACGCTGACCTACACGGACGAGTACACGCGTACCAGTTGGAACTCCTACGGACTGGCCGGCTGGAGCTTGGGCGACCACTGGGCGGCGGGCGGGCGGTTCGACGTGGGCGCGTCCACGTTCTACAATCAGGACCTCTACGTGCAGGGCGGCCCCACCGTCGAGTACAACGTCTTCCCCTACGCGGAGTCCACCCGGCGGATCCTGGCGGCCACCCTCACCATCGGCGCCATCCACACCAACTACATTGACACGACGATCTTCGGGCGCCTGGAGGAGGTGCACCCGGTGCACAGCCTCGAACTCCAGTTCTCGCAGCGCCAGCCCTGGGGATCCGTGCACAGCAACATCGAGTGGCTCCAGTACTGGCACGACTGGAACGTGCAGCTCGTGGAGCTGTTCACGGGGATGCAGGTTCGCATCGTGAAGGGCCTCTCCCTGGACACGTACGGCAGCTTCGCCCGCGTGCGCGATCAGCTGTATCTGCCGGGCACCGGGCTCAGCGAAGCGGAGATCCTCACGCGCCAGAAGGCGCGCGGCACGAACTATCGCTTCCGACTGAATTTCGGGCTGAGTTACACGTTCGGGGCCACGGACAATAGCATCGTGAATCCGCGGCTGGACCTGTAACCGGTTTGTCATTGGATGTCGTTGCCGCTCAAGGCCGCCACGCCTGCCCGGATTGCCGCCGGCAGCGGCACCTTCCGTCCCCCCCGGTAGTCGTAGGCGACGATGATTCCCGTGCCGTCGGCGGCGACGGCGTTCTGCGCCCGTGAGACGATACGGTAGCTCATGGTGAAGCGATCGTCGGACACGTCGGCGGTGCGCGCCCCTACGAGGACGTCGTCCGGGTAGAACAACGGCAGGCGGAACCGGCAGTCGGTGGAGTGGAGGATGGCCCCGATCCCGTCGCGATCGTAGGACGCCAGCAACCCGCAGCGGTCGAGAAAGGCGATCCGCGCCGTCTCGAAGTAGCGAAAGAACACGGTGTTGTTGACGTGCCCGTAGGCGTCCATCTCCCCCCAGTGGACCGGCATGGAGACCACGACGGGGAAGCCGGCGAGGGCGGGGTGGGAGGGTGGGGGGATGGGGGGCACCTTGGTTGAGTGCGAGTGCCAGTGGGTTCGTGAAACGTGAAACGTGAAACGATGGGGCCGACGGCAGTCCGTTTCACGTTT
>DASWHL010000021.1:0-6076 GCA_036398175.1 Gemmatimonadales bacterium | reverse complement strand
TCGATCTACGAAGGCGTGGAGCTGGAGGACGACGTGTTCTGCGGCCCGTCGTGCGTCTTCACGAACGTTGTCAATCCGCGGAGCCACGTCTCGCGCAAGCACGAGTACCGCGCCACGCTGGTGCGCCGCGGCGCCAGCATCGGCGCGAACGCGACCATTGTCTGCGGTGTCACGCTCGGTGCGTACGCGTTCATCGGCGCGGGTGCCGTGGTCACGGCGGACGTGCCGGCATACGGACTCCTGCTGGGCGTGCCCGCGCGCCGGATGGGCTGGATGTGTCAATGCGGGGAGCGACTCACGGTGAGCGCGGGGGTGGGCGCGTGCGCCGCATGCGGCGCGCGGTACGAGGAAGAGGGGGAAACGCTGCGGCCGGTTTGACCGGAGGGCCTCCGGGTGGTTACGCTGTATGGTTGCGCGCCGTAAGCCCTTACTCAAAAAGACCTTACATGCCTGTTCCCCTGCTGGATCTCAAGGCCCAGTTTGCCGCCATCCGGGGCGACGTCCTGCCCGCCGTGATGGCGGCCGTGGAGTCGCAGGCCTTCATCATGGGTCCCGCGGTGGCCGAGCTCGAGTGCGCCATCGCGGGTCTGTGCCGCACGCGCGAGGCCATCGCCTGCGCGAGCGGGACCGACGCCCTCCTGTTGCCGCTCAAGGCCCTGATTGCCCCGGGCGACGAGGTGATCACGTCGCCGTTCACGTTCTTCGCGACGGCGGGCGCGATCTGGAACGCGGGGGGGCGGCCCGTGTTCGTGGACATCGAGCCCGGCACGTTCAACCTCGACGTGGAGCAGGTGGCGGGCGCCGTGACCCCGCGGACCCGCGCGATCGTCCCGGTTCACCTGTACGGGCAGATGGCGCCGATGGAACGCGTGATGGCAGTGGCGGCCGCCTGCGGCCTTGCGGTGGTGGAGGATGGCGCGCAGGCAATCGGGGCGCGGCGCCGGATCGAGGGCGCCTGGGCGATGGCGGGGGAGCTGGGCACGGTGGGCGCCTTCTCGTTCTTCCCGAGCAAGAACCTGGGCGCGTGGGGGGACGGCGGCATGATCGTGACGCAGGACGCCGACCTCGGCGCGCGCCTGCGGCGGCTCCGCACGCACGGCGGCGCCAAGCAGTATCACCACGACGAAGTCGGCACCAACAGCCGCCTCGATACGATCCAGGCGGCCGTCCTCAAGGCCAAGCTGCCGCACCTCGCGCGGTGGAGCGGGGCGCGTCGCGCGCACGCCGCGGCCTACACGGCGGCCTTTGCCGACCTCGACGGGCTGACGCCGCCGGCCACGGATCCCGCCAACGAGCACATCTACCACCAGTACACGGTGCGGTGCGCCCGGCGGGACGACCTGGTGGCGGCGCTCAAGGCGGCCGGGATCGGGTGCGCGGTCTACTATCCGAAGCCGCTGCACCTCCAGCCGTGCTTCGCCGCCCTGGGCTACCGCGACGGCCAGTTCCCCGAGGCGGAGCGGGCGAGCCGCGAGGTCGTCTCGCTGCCGGTGTACCCGGAGCTGACGCCGGCCCAGCGGGACGAAGTGATCGCGACCGTGCGGCGGGCGCTGCGATGAGCCGCGTGCGCGTGGCGGTGATCGGCGCCGGCAGCTGGGGACGCAACCACGTCCGCACCATTGCGGGGCTTCCGGAGGCCGAGCTTGCCGCGGTGTGCGACGTGGACGCCCAGCGGCGCGCCCAGGTGGCCCGCCAATTCCCCGCCACGACGGTGACGGCGGACGTGGACGAGGCGCTGGCCGGGGCCGACGCGGTGGTGGTCGCGACCCCCGCGGTGGATCACCCGGGCCTGGCGACGGCCGCGATCGAGCGCGGCCTCCCGGTCCTCGTCGAGAAGCCGTTTGCGCTGACCGCGGCCGAGGCCCGGCGGGTGGCGGCGCTTGCCGACCGCAAGGGCGTCCCCGTGGTGGCGGGACATCTCCTGCTGTTCCACCCGGCCATCGTCCGGCTGCGGGAGATGCTGGAAGCCGGGGACCTGGGTCAGATCTTCTACCTCTACAGCCAGCGCGTGAATCTCGGCCAGGTCCGGCCCGACGAGAACGCCCTGTGGAGCTTCGGCCCGCACGACGTGTCCGTGGCGCGCTTCCTGCTTGGGGCTCGACCGGCGTCCGTGGCGGCGCGCGGGCACAGCTACCTCCAGCCCGGGATCGAGGACGTGGTGTTCCTCACGCTCGAGTTCGGGTCCGGGGCGCTGGCCCACGTCCAGATGTCCTGGCTCGATCCGCACAAGGAGCGGCGGCTGACCATCGTGGGCTCCAACCGGATGGTGGTGTTCGACGACATGCAGCCGCGGGAGAAGCTGAAGATCTTCGACAAGGGCGTGGATCGGCCGCCGGAGTACCGCTCGTACGGCGAGAGCCTCTCGATCCGCGAAGGCGACATCTTCATTCCGCGGATCCCGAACGCCGAGCCGCTCACGGCGGAGCTGCGGCATTTCGTGGCGGTCGCCCGCGGGGAGGAGACGCCGCGCGTCACGGCGTGGGATGGGGTGGAGGTCGTGGAGATTCTCGAAGTTGCATCCGAGTCGCTGCGGAGCGATGGGCGGGCCATCGCCCTGGGCGCCGGCGGACCCTCGTAGACCTGTGGTCGGGAGCACGGGATGACCCAGCGGCATGCTGCGGAACAGGAGCTGATCCACAAGGCCGCCGATCGGTCGGCGGTATTCGGCGTGGTGGGGCTCGGCTACGTGGGCCTGCCGCTCGTCGTCGAGATCGCCGATGCGGGATACCGCGTGATCGGATTCGACGTGAACGCCCGCGTCACAGACGGCATCAACGCCGGACGGTCCCATATCCAGGACGTCGCCACGGCCCGGCTCGCGCCCCTGGTGGCCGCCGGGAAGATCGCGGCCACGACCGACGCGGCCCGGCTGGCCGACGCGGACGTGATCGCGATCTGCGTGCCCACGCCGCTCTCGAAGACGCGGGATCCGGATGTGTCGTTCGTTCTGGCGGCGGCGGACGCCATCGGCGGCGTGGTGCGCGCGGGCCAGGTGGTGATTCTCGAGAGCACCACCTACCCCGGCACCACCCGGGAACTACTGATGCCGCGGCTCCAGAAGAGCGGGCTCACGGTGGGGCAGGACGTGTTCCTGGCGTTCAGCCCCGAGCGGGTGGATCCCGGCAACCCGCGGTGGCAGACGCGGAACACGCCCAAGGTGGTGGGTGGCGTGACGGCGGCCTGCAATCGGGTCACGCTGGCGCTGTACGGGCCCGTGTTCGAGCAGCTCGTGCCGGTGTCGTCGCCCGAAGCGGCGGAGCTGGTCAAGCTCCTCGAGAACACGTTCCGGAGCGTGAACATCGGGCTCGTCAACGAGATGGCGATCGTGTGCGACAAGCTCGGCGTGAACGTCTGGGAGGTGATTGACGCGGCCGCCACGAAGCCGTTCGGGTTCATGAAGTTCACGCCGGGGCCGGGACTGGGCGGACACTGTATCCCCATTGACCCGCACTACCTCGCGTGGAAGATGCGCAGCCTGAACTACAAGACGCGGTTCATCGAGGTGGCGGGCGAGGTGAACTCGGAGATGCCGCTCTTCTGGGTGCGCAAAGTGACCGACCGGCTCAACGACCAGGTCAAGTCGGTCCGCGGCTCGAACGTGCTCGTGGTGGGGGTCGCGTACAAGAAAGACATTGACGATCTGCGGGAGAGTCCGGCGCTCGACATCATCCGGCTCCTGCACCAGCAGGGCGCGCGCGTGACGTACCACGATCCGTTCATTCCCGCGCTGGACGAAGACGGAGAGCATCTCGAGTCGGTGCCGCTCACGCCGGAAGCGGTAGCCGCCAGTGACTGTGTCGTGATCGTGACGGACCACTCGGCGCTCGACTGGGCCATGATCCGCGACCGCGCGCCAGCCATCGTGGACACGCGCAACGTGATTTCCCGGAGCTAGGATGAACGTGACCGTGGTGGGGACCGGCTACGTCGGGCTGGTCGTAGGGGCGTGCCTGGCGGAAGCCGGGAATCGGGTGGTCTGCGCGGACGTGGACGACGCCAAGATCGCGGCGCTCAACGGCGGCCATATCCCGATCTACGAGCCGGGGCTCGAGTCGCTCGTGCAGCGCAACCGGGCCAGCGAGCGCCTCCGGTTCACCACGGACGTGGGCGGCGCGGTGACCGGGGCGCGCGTGATCTTCATTGCCGTCGGCACGCCGCCGGACGAGGACGGCTCGGCGGACCTCAAGCACGTGCTGGCCGTGGCGCGGACGATCGGCGACCACCTCACGGGGCCGGCGGTGGTGATCACGAAGAGCACGGTGCCCGTGGGCACGGCGGACAAGGTGCGCCAGGCGATCGCGGCACGCACCCAGGTGCCGTTTCACGTCTGCTCCAATCCCGAGTTCCTGAAGGAAGGGGCCGCGGTCGAGGACTTCATGAAGCCGGACCGCGTGGTGATCGGGGTTGACGCCGACGAGGCGCGGGCCGTCCTCGAGGAGCTGTACGCGCCGTTCGTGCGAACCGGCAAGCCCCTCATCTTCATGGACATTCCGTCGGCCGAGATGACCAAGTACGCGGCCAACGCGATGCTCGCGACGCGGATCTCGTTCATGAATCAGATCGCCGAGCTGTGCGAGGCCGTCGGCGCCGACGTCTCGCTCGTGCGGAAGGGCATCGGCAGCGACCCGCGGATCGGGCCGGCGTTCCTGTTCCCCGGCCCGGGCTACGGGGGCTCGTGCTTCCCCAAGGACGTCCAGGCCCTGATGAAGACCGGCCGAGATGTCGGCGTCCGGCTGGACGTGCTCGACGCGGTCGAGGAAGTCAATCTCCGCCAGAAGGGCCGGCTGTTCGCCAAGCTCTCGGGTGCCCTCGGGGGCGGGCCGCGCGGAACGCGCATCGCGGTCTGGGGCCTTGCCTTCAAGGCGGAGACGGACGACATGCGGGAGAGTCCGGCGGTGCCCCTGATCGAGCGCCTCCTGGCGGAGGGGGCATCGGTGGCCGCTCACGATCCGCAGGCCATGACGACGGCGCGTGCCGTGTTCGGCGACCGCATCACGTACGCGGCCGACCCGTACGCCGCCCTCGACGGCGCGGACGCGCTCGTGATCGTGACCGAATGGCTCGTCTTCCGGAATCCGGATTTCGCGCTCATCAAGCAGCGGTTGCGGCGTCCCGTAATCGTGGACGGCCGCAACCTGTTCGAGCCGGCCCGGATGGGCGCCCTGGGGTTCCGGTACTTCGCGATCGGGCGGGGAGAGCGGGCATGACGGTATTGATCACGGGCGCCGCGGGGTTCCTGGGCTCGCATCTCGTGGACCGGATGCTGGCGGACGGGCACGAGGTCGTCGGGATGGACAATCTCGTCACCGGGGCGACCCGGAACCTGGAGCATCTGGCTGGCCGGGGCGATTTCCGGTTCGTGAATCACAATGTGAGCACGTATGTCACGCTCCACGGCGCGCTGGACGGCGTGATGCACTTCGCGTCACCGGCGAGCCCGATTGACTACCTCGAGCTGCCCATCCAGACGCTGAAGGTGGGCGCGCTCGGCACGCACAACGCGCTCGGCCTGGCGCTCGCCAAGGGCGCGCGCTTCATGCTGGCGAGCACGTCGGAGGTGTACGGCGACCCGCTCGAGCACCCGCAGCCGGAAGCGTACTGGGGGAACGTGAACCCCATCGGGCCGCGCGGGGTGTACGACGAGGCCAAGCGGTTTGCCGAGGCCATGACCATGGCGTACCACCGGGCGCACGGGCTCGACACGCGCATCGTCCGGATCTTCAATACGTACGGCCCGCGGATGCGGCCGCACGACGGTCGCGTGGTGTCGAACTTCATCGTGCAGGCGCTCCAGGGCGAGCCGCTCACCATCTACGGGGACGGCACGCAGACGCGGTCGTTCTGCTATGTGGACGATCTCGTGGAGGGCATCGTACGCCTGTACGCGCGCGGGTCGGACCAGCCCACGAACATCGGCAATCCGGCCGAGTGCACGGTGCTCGAGTTGGCGGAGCTGGTGCTGACGCTCACCGGCTCCCGCTCCCGCATCGAGCACCGGCCCCTTCCGACCGACGACCCCCGCCAACGCTGCCCGAACATCACGCGGGCCCGGGAAACACTGGAGTGGGAACCGGCC
>DASWHL010000020.1:0-16581 GCA_036398175.1 Gemmatimonadales bacterium | reverse complement strand
ACACGAAGGCCACCGAGAAGTCCGAGAGGGCGACCGTGGTGGCTTCCCGGCCGAGGTTCTCCTTGGACTGGAGATAGGACGCGTAGGTCATCAGCGCGCCCATCCCGAGGCTGAGGGAGAAGAACGACTGCCCGGCGGCGGCCGTCAGGATGTCGCGGCTGAAGAGTTTGGCCGGGTCGGGGCGAAGGTAGTAGGCGTACCCGGCGCCGCCGTCGGGCAGCGTGGTGGCCCACACGGCGAGCCCGATGAGGATCAGGAACATCACCGGCATCAGCACCAGGTTCGCCCGCTCGAGTCCGCCCTTCACGCCGCCCGCCACCACCGCGATGGTCGCGACCATGAAGACCAGGTGATAGGCGACGGCGTCCATGCCCGACGACACCGCTCCGAAATACGTCGCGGTGTCCGACGGGATCGCGTTGCGGATCGCGTCCAGCGCGTACCGCATGGTCCACCCGGCGATCACCGAGTAGTACGCCAGGATGCCGACGCCACAGAACACGAACAGCCACCCGAGCGGCGTCCACGCGGGTCCCCCGAGCCGGCGGACGGCACGGGCCGGCGATTCCTGCGACAGGCGCCCGATGATGAACTCCGACGTCATCAGCGGCAGCCCGACGACCGCCACGATCAGCAGGTAGAGAATGACGAACGCGGCGCCGCCTCCCTCGGAGGCCTTGTACGCGAACCGCCACATGTTGCCGAGGCCCACCGCCGAGCCCACGGCCGAGAGGATGAAGCCGGCGCGGGTGGCCCAGGCGTCGCGCGGGGTCGAAGGCGATGCGGTCACGGAGCGTCTCCCGAAACGGGGTTGTGAATGGTAGCGGCCTGCGCCGGCGCGGGCACGTCGAGCCGGATCGCGTCCCACGCCGCCTGCCGCACCTGCGCGGCGGCCGCGTCGCCCGGCTGCCACTGTCCGCCCGCCACGCGTTCGAGGCCGAGCAGCACGAGCCGGAGCCACACGTCCGTCCACAGATCGGCGCCGCCCAGCCGGACGTCACCGGCGGCCTTGCCGGCCGCCACCGTCTGCTCGAGGTGCGTGCGGAGGTCGCGCTGCGCCGCCCGGCTGCGCTCGTCGAGGAACCGCGCGAACGTCGGGTCGAACACGAGCTTGACCAGCGCGGGCTCGCGCCCGGCCATCGTGGTCCACCGGGTGGCGAGCGCGTCGAGGCGTTCCCGGCAGGGGCGTGCGGGATCCATGGTCTTCAGCGGCTCCAGGAACGCCCGGACCGCGGCCCGGAAGATCTCGTTCAGCAGATCTTCCTTGCTCGGGAAGTGGCGGTAGATCGTGCCTTCCGCCACCCCCGCGCGCGTGGCGATGAGCGGCGTCGTGGTTTCGTGGTACCCGCGGGTCGTGAACAGCTCGAGGGCCGCGCGGACGAGCCGGTCGCGGGTCTGGCTGGAGGAGCGCGAACGCCGCGGCGCGTCGCGGGCTGGGGAGTCGGGCGGGTTCAAGGCGTCACAGGATACACGCCCGCGCCACGCGCCTCAAGTCGGCCTTTCCCGACGTTCGCGCGCCCGCCTATCTTTCGCGCCGCGGGAGACGGGCCCATGACGGAGCAACCACATGCGAATGTTGGTGTTAGGTGCTGGCTTGCAGGGCTCGGCGTGCGCGTGGGACCTGCTGCGGACCACGGATGCGGACGTGACACTGGCCGATGCGCACCCCGGGGTGCTGCCCGCCGTGCTCGAGGAGTATCGCGCCGGACGCCTCACGGTTGCCACACTCGACGCCCGTGACCATGCCGGCGTCCGGGACAGCATGGCCAGCCATGCCGCCGTCCTGAGCGCGCTTCCCTACTATCTCAACGCCGACATGGCGCGGCTGGCCGTCGAGGCCGGTGTGCACTTCGCCGACCTCGGCGGCAACACCGACATCGTCCGGCAGCAGCAGCGGCTCGATGCCGAGGCCCGGGCGCGTGGCGTGTCCGTCATGGCGGACTGCGGGCTCGCCCCCGGAATGGTGAACATCCTGGCCGCCGAGGGCATCCGCCGCCTCGAGACGGTCGAGTCCGTGCGCTGCTACGTGGGCGGCCTCCCGCAGGATCCGCAGCCGCCCTTGAACTACACGATCGTGTACTCGCTCGAGGGCGTGCTCGACTACTACACGACGTCCTCCTGGATCCTCCGCGACGGTCGCGCCACGCGCGTCGAGGCGCTGTCGGAGCTGGAAACGATCGAGTTTCCGGCGCCGGCGGGCCGGCTCGAGGCGTTCCACACGGCCGGCGGCATCTCGACCATGCCGTGGGACTTCGAGGGGCGCATCCCGGTGATGGAGTACAAGACGCTGCGCTACCCGGGACACGCGGACATCATCCGCGCCATCCGGGAGCTGGGGCTCCTGGGGACCGATCCGGTGGAGGTGGCTGGAGCCGCGGTGCGCCCGCGGGACGTCTTCGTGGCGCTGGTGGATGCCCGGCTCCGGCGGCCCCAGGCCCGGGACCTGGTCGCGCTGCGCGTGGTCGTGACGGGCAGGCGCGGCGGGAAGCCCGGCACGGTCACCTTCTCCCTGCTCGACCTCTTCGACGAGCAACACGAGATCAGCGCGATGATGCGGACGACCGGCTATTCCCTGTCCGTGACAGGGCAGCTCCAGGCGGCGGGCGGGATTCCGGCGGGGGTGACGACGGCCTACGAGGGGATGCCGTTCGACCGGTACGTGTCGGCCCTGGCCGACCGCGGGGTCACGATCACCGATACGTAGGGGCGACCCAGCGGGTCGCCCCTACTAGAACGGCCACCGATAATGCGCCAGGAGGTTGAACCCGTCCGGCCCCACCGCGGTCGAGAGGCCGAGCACCGCGGTCTCCGATCCGAAGTGGATCAGCAGGCCGACGCCGCCGCCCACCTCGAGGTCGTCGGTGGTGAGCGCGAATTCGCCCGGACCGAACACCCGCCCCACGTCCACGAACCCGACGGCAACGGTGCGGAACAGGTAGGGGATCAACGCGTACCGTACCTCGACGTTGCCCAGCAGGAGGTCCGCGTCCACGAAGCGGTTCCAGAACAGGCCCCGGTGCGCATCCGGGCCGCCGAGGCCGCTGTACTCCCGGTCGCTCTCCTCCATCACGAAGCGTGAGCCCAACGGCGGGGTGCCGCCCATGGACTTCCCCGCGATCCGGCCGGCCAGGCCCCAGCGCTCGCCGAAGCTCAGGAACCCGCGCGCCGTGACGCTCGTGCGGGAATACGTCACGTCACCCAGCACGTCGGCGTCGGCGCGGGTGTGGATGGCCTCGATCAGCACGCCCCGCTGGGTGGCCGCCTCGCGGTCGCGGGTGTCGAGGACCAGCCCGATCCGGGCGCTCGCGTCGTGCGTGCCGATGCCGATCCGGTCGAGCCCGCCCGCCGCCAGCTCGGCCCCGAGCGCGGAGGCGGTCTGGAGCGTGTCGAGGAACCAGTGCTCCCAATGGAAGCCTACCAGCAGCCGGACCGGGCCCACGACCCGGCGCTGCACGTCGCCGCGGGCGTAATTGCGGACGCGTTCCACGCGGTAGTAGAGGTCCCGGCCGCCGATGTCGCCCGAGTCCGCCGTGGTGGCGCTGCCCAGCCCGAAGTAGGGCTCGCGCATCCAGTGCTTGAGCGCGAGCGTGAGACGGAAGCGCCAGCCTTCGGCGAGGGCCGGCGCCCACGCGTCCAGCGCCACGAACCGCGATCCCGACGTCGAAATCTGGCCTGCCAGCGCCGTGACGACGCGGTGCGGCGCCGCGGTGCGGTCCGCGTACCGCGCGGGCAGCGCGACGCCGAAATACGCGCCCCCCGTGAGTCCCTCGCGCGGCGTCCAGAACAGCTTGGGGTAGAACAGGTCCTTCCAGGCCGACCCCGCCGGGAAGATCGTAGGGAGCTGCGCCGCGGCGGGCCGCGCCGCGAGCAGCAGCAGGACGAGCGCGACCCGGAAGGGTCTCAACGCGGTTCGTACAGGTGCGCGGTGTCGCGGATGGCGGCCGTCCGGCCGTCGAAGGCCGCGAAGCGTGACGGGTAGAGCGCCGCCCCGCCGAACTCCCCCTTGGCGTTCACCGCGTAGAAGTTGAGCTGGAACCGCGGCCGGCCCTGCTCGTCGAGCAGGCGCGGCTCCGTGGCTTCCACGACCCGCCGGAGCGTCTCCTGCGCGGCATCCGTCGGGCTCATCCCGCGGCGCATGTGCTCGACGGTGAGGAACGCCCCGCAGACCTTGATGTTCGACTCCCCGCGGCCCGTGGAGCCCGCGGCGCCGACGGCGTTGTCGCAGTACTGGCCCGCGCCGATGATGGGTGAATCGCCCACGCGGCCCGGGATCTTCCAC
This sequence comes from Gemmatimonadales bacterium, assembly GCA_036398175.1. GTDB lineage: Bacteria > Gemmatimonadota > Gemmatimonadetes > Gemmatimonadales > GWC2-71-9 > JAOTWJ01. The sequence continues at coordinate 12,302 of DASWHL010000020.1, read as the reverse complement.
GCGAGCCCGCTGGTGGTCGTCACGGACGAGATCTCGCCCTTCGGGTTCACGCAGTTCAGGTTGATGGTTCCGGTGGGCCGGACGCCCATGTGCGCGTCGTCCGGAACATTGAGCCAGTCGTCCTCCGGCCCGCGGTTGGCGCGCCAGCGGAGCCAGCGTTCCCGGCTCTGCGGCGTGAGGAGATCCTCCTCCTCGAACCCGTACGAGAGCGCGAACCGCTTGGCGCCTTCGCCCACGAGCAGGATGTGGTTCGTGTACAGCAGCACGTACTTGGCCACGACGCTCGGCGTCTTGATGCCCTCGAGCGCGCCGACGGCGCCAGCCCGCCTGGTGGGCCCGTGCATGCAGGACGCGTCCAGCTGAACCACGCCGTCCTCGTTGGGAAGGCCGCCGTAGCCGACGGAGCTGTCGTCGGGATCCAGCTCCTGGATCTTGACGCCCTCGACCGCGGCGTCGAGCGTGTCCATGCCCTCGCTCACCAGCTGCCCGGCGCGCTCCACGCCCCGGATCCCGTTGGCGGAGGCGACGGCGACTGGACGGGCCGGGGGACGGACGTGGACGGCGGGGGCCGCGAGAACGGGGCCGGGAATCCCGAGGGCGGCGCCCGCGGCCACGCCGGTGGCGGCGCCGAGGAAGGCACGTCGGGAGAAGGTCTCGGACATCGGACGCTCCAGATTGAAGTGGAGGAGTGCTCGCGGAATAATCCGCAGGCGTGCGGACGGGTGTCAACTTGATTCGGCCCGCCGCCGCTCCTACGTTCTCCCGCACCCGGACCAGGGATGGGCCGTTGGGTGGAGATCCGCGGGACGCCGGTGCGCCCGCCGTGTCGGTGGTCCTGCCGGTGCACGACGAACGGGAGAGCGTGGCGCCGCTCCTCGCGGAGATCCTGGCGGCGCTGGGCCACCGGGCCATCGAGATCCTGGCGGTGGACGATGCCTCGACCGACGGCTCGGCCGCCGAGCTGGCGCGCCTCGCGGCGGCCACGCCCCACCTGCGGGTGCTGCGCCTTCGCGCGCGAAGCGGGCAGAGCGCGGCGCTCGCGGCCGGCTGGACGGCGGCGCGCGCGCCCATCATCGTGACGCTGGACGCGGACGGCCAGAACGACCCGTTGGAGATCCCGGCGTTGCTGGCGGCCCTCGAGGCCGATGCGGCGCTCGGCGCGGTGGTCGGGGTCCGGGTGAAGCGGCGGGACGGGGTGTGGAAGCGGCTCCAGGCCGCCGTGGCGAACCGGGTGCGGGACGCGATCACCGGGCACCGGGTGCCCGACACGGGCTGCGGGCTCAGGGCGATCCGGCGCGCTCCGTTGATGCGGCTGCCGCGCTTCCACGGGATGCACCGGTTCCTGCCCACGCTCCTCGCGCGGGACGGCGTCCGGGTGCTGGAGCAGCCCGTGTCGCACCGGCCGCGGCGGTACGGCCGCTCGAAGTACGGGATGTGGAACCGCGTGTTCCGCGGGCTGCGGGACGCGTTCGGGGTACGATGGCTGATGCGGCGGGCCCTGGCCGCGGACTGGGACGAGGTTCCCTGACATGACACGCCGCCCCCGCCTGGATCCCGCGATCTTCCATCTGCCTGTCGAGCGGATGCGCGAAGGCTACTACTCGGACAAGTACTTCGTCCGCGCGCGCGAGCTGTTGCTGGCCGACGGGTACCACCCCCGCGTCACGATGCAGGTGTTCGCCAAGGCCCACGCCTACCTGGGCGGCATTGACGAGGCCATCGCCATCCTCAAGCTGTGCGCGGTGGAGTGGGACGACCTGATGGTGCACGCGCTGTACGACGGGGACGAGATCCATCCCTGGGAGACCGTGCTCACCATCGAGGGACCGTACAGCGCGTTCGCGCACCTCGAGACCCTCTATCTGGGCGTCCTCGCGCGCCGGACCCGCGTGGGGACCAACACGCGGTTGGTGGTCGAAGCCGCGCATCCCAAGGAAGTCATGTTCTTCCCCGCGCGGCACGACCACTGGCTCGTCCAGACCGGCGACGGCTACGCCGCGCACATTGCGGGCGCGATCGGCGTTTCGACCGACGCGCAGGCCTCGTGGTGGGGCAGCAAGGGCATCGGCACGGTCCCGCACGCCATCATCGCCGCGTACGGCGGCGACACGGTGCTCGCCACCCGCAAGTTCGCGGACCACATGCCCGACGACGTGCGCCTCATCAGCCTCGTGGATTTCGAGAACGACTCCGTCCGGACCTCGCTCGAGGTGGCCCGGGCGCTGGGCCCGCGGCTCTACGGGGTCCGCCTGGACACGTCCCACACGCTCGTGGACCGCTCCGTGGTGCCGCTGATGGGCTCGTTCGACCCCACCGGCGTGAACCCGCATCTCGTCTGGAACGTGCGCCGCGCGCTCGACGCCGAGGGGTTCCGGGACGTGAAGATCGTCGTGTCGGGCGGTTTCACGGCGGAGAAGATCCGGGCGTTCGAGGCCGCGGGCGTCCCCGCGGACGCCTACGGGGTGGGCTCGTCGCTGTTCGGCGGCCGGTTCGACTTCACGGCCGACATCGTCCTGGTGAACGGCACGCCCTGCGCGAAGGCGGGGAGGCAGAGCCGGCCAAATGCGCGACTCGAACGCGTTACGTGAACCGTAAGACGAGAAACGTGAAACGGGGTCGCCGCTTCTCTTTTCACGTATCCCGTTTCACGTTTCCGGCATGACCGACGCCCCTTTTGGCCGTTTTCTGCTTCCCGGCCCCACCGAAGTGCATCCCGACGTCCTGCGGGCCATGCAGCGTCCCATGATCGCGCATCGCGGATCCGACATGGTGCGGCTGCTCGAGGAAATGGAGCGGCCGTTGCAGCAGCTGTTCCGCACGCAGCGCCGCGTGATGATCGGCTCGTGCGCCGCCACGGGCTTCATGGAGATGGCGGTGCGGTGCGGCATCCGACACCGCGTCCTGGCGCTGGTGTCGGGATCGTTCGGCAGCCGGTTTGCCGCCATCGCCGAGGCCTGCGGGCACGACGTCGTGCGGCTCGAGGTGCCGCTCGGCCAGACGGTGGAACCCGACATGCTGAGTGACGCGCTGCGGCGGTCGGACGTGGACGCCGTGTGTCTGGTGCACTCGGAGACGTCCACCGGGGCGCTGGCCCCCCTGCCGGAGCTGGCCGCGGTGGTGCACGAGCACGACGGGGTCCTGCTGCTCGTGGACGCGGTGACGTCGCTCGCGGGGTCGCCCGTCGAAACGGACGCGCTGCACCTCGACTTCGTGTTCACGGGCTCGCAGAAGGCGCTGGCCCTGCCGCCGGGCCTGGCGCTCGGCGTGGCGTCGGAGCGCATGCTCACGCGGGCGGGCGCGCTGCCCGGCCGCGGGGCGTACCTCGACGTGGTGGCGTACGACGAGGCGTTCGCGGCCCGGCAGCCCACCAACACGCCCGCCCTCTCGCTGTTCTACGCGCTGGCGGAGCAATGCCGTCGCATCGAGTTCGCGGGAGGGGTGGGCGCGCGGTGGGCGCGGCACGACGCCATGCGGCAGACGGTCGAGGAGTGGGTGGACGGCGCCGGTGGGGCCCTGGGGTACCGGTACCTCCCGCGCGACGCGCGGCGGTCGTGGACGGTCTCCTGCCTCGAAACCCCCAAAGGGCGGAGCGGGCGGGACATCGTGCGTGCCGTGCGCGCCGCGGGCTGGACGCTCGGCACCGGCTACGGACCGCTGCGGGAGACCACCCTCCGCATCGGGCACATGGGCGACCACACGGTGGAGACGGTCCGGGACGCGTTGTGCCGGCTCGAGGAGGCGACGCGATGACGTGGGTCGTGGTCGTGGCCGACCGCGTGGCCGACGCGGGACTCACCCTGCTGCGCCAGGCGCCGGGCGTCGAGGTCGCGAGCGTCGTCGGGAACGGCGCCGCGCTCCGTCGCGAGCTGCCGCGGGCGCACGCGCTGCTCGTGCGGTCGGACACGCTGGTGACCGCCGAGCTGATCGCCTTGGCCCCGGAGCTGCGCGTGATCGGGCGCGCCGGCGCCGGCGTGGACAACATTGACATCGCCGCGGCCACGCGCCGCGGGATTGCCGTGCTCAACGCGCCCGGCGCCAACACCGTGTCGGCGGCGGAGCACACGTTCGCGCTCCTCTTCTCGCTGGTGCGGCGCATCCCCTGGGCGTCCCAGAGCATGCGGGAGGGCGCGTGGGACCGGAAGTCCTTCGCCGGGATGGAGCTCCGGGGCAAGACCCTGGGCGTGATCGGGCTTGGCCGGATCGGGGCGCACGTGGCCCGCGTGGCCCGCGCGCTGGGCATGACCGTGATGGCCCACGATCCCTATATCCCCGCGCAACGCGGCGAGGACCTGGGTGTCGCGCTGCGCCCGCTCGACGACATGCTGGCCGCCGCGGACGTGGTGACGCTGCACATGCCGCTGACCGACGCCACGCGGCACCTGCTCGACCGCGACCGGCTGGCGCGCATGAAGCGCGGGGCGGTGCTGGTGAACGCGGCCCGCGGCGAGCTGGTGGAGGAGACGGCGCTCGTCGAGGCCGTCCGGAGCGGTCACCTGGGCGGCGCCGCCCTGGACGTGTTCGCCGAGGAGCCGCTCCCCGCGGATTCCCCGCTGCGCGGAGTGGACCGCCTGCTGCTCACGCCGCATCTCGCGGCGTCCACGCAGGAAGCCCAGGACCGGACGGCGCTCGAGATCTGCCAGGCGGTGCTCGACGCGCTGGACACCGGCGACGTCGCGGGTGCCGTGAACGTGACCGGGGTCTCGAGCGAGGCGATACGCCGGCTGGGGCCGCTCCAGGATCTGGCGCGGCGCGTGGGCCGCCTGGCGGCGCTGCTCGCGGCCGGTCGCGTGGCCGAGGTGGACGTCGAGTACGGCGGGGTGGACGATCAGGCGCCGCGCGTGGCCAAGCTCGCGGCCGTCGAGGGACTGCTCGGCGCGATGGGCGTGGGGCCCGTGAGCATGATCAACGCGCAGCCCCTGGCCGAAGAGCGCGGCATGCGCCTGAGCCGGCGGAAGGCCGCGCCGGTGCCGGGATACGAGACGACCGTCGCCGTGACGCTGCGTGGCGCCGGCACGGACACCAGCGTGGCGGGGGCGCTCGTGGGCGACCGCGGACGGATCGTCCGGATTGACGGGTTCGCGATGGACGTGCCGGCCGAGGGGCAGCTCATCGTACTGCGGAACCGGGACGTGCCCGGCGTGATCGGCCGGGTGGGGTCCGTGCTCGGGGACGCGGGGATGAACATCGGCGTGTATCACCAGTCGCGCCGGCCGGAGGACGGCATGGCGCTCGCGGCGATCGGGGTGGATCAGCCACCCGGCGCCGAGGTGGTGGCCCGGCTCGTGGGGCTGCCGGAGGTGACGGACGTCAAGCTCGTAACGCTGGACGGCCTCGCCCCCTAGCTAATCCCCGGCCTGGGCCGTCCCTCCCTCCACCAGCCGAAACCGGCTCACGCCGGCGTTGAGTCGCTCGGACGCCTCTGCCAGGTGAGAGGCCGAGGCCGCGATCTCCTCGGTGGACGCACTCTGCTCCTCGGCCGCGGCCGCGATCTGCTCGATGGCCGCCACCGCGCTCTCGGTGCCGGCGGCGACCGACCGGAGGCCTTCGGTGATCTCCGCCACGAGACGCTGCGCCTCTCCCGCCGCCTGGGCGATCTCGTCCGCCCAGGAGTTGCTCTCGACGGCGCGCTCGGTGATGTCCTCGAGGCCCGCGGCCGCCGCGTCGGCCACGGCGCGCACGGCCGCACTCTCCTGCGCCAGGCGGCGCAGCCGGTCCTTGGTGGACTCGACGCCCTGGAGCACGCGGCCCACCGTCTCCGACGTGGTCTGCGCGGCCTGCGCCGCCTGCGTCGCCAGTTTGCGCACCTCGTCCGCCACCACCGCGAATCCCCGACCTTCGGCGCCCGCCCGCGCGGCCTCGATGGCCGCGTTCAACGCGAGCATGTTGGTCCGCGTCGCGATGGTCTTGGCCTGGGACACGAACTGCTGCACCTCCGCCGACAGGCCGGCCAGCGTCTCCGCTTCCTGCGCGCTCCGCTCGACCTCCTCCGCCAGCTTGGCCAGCCGCTGGCTCCCGTCCACGAGCCGGCCGCGATGCCCTTCCGCGGTCTCGCGCAGTTCCGCGCTCCGGCCCGCGGCCAGCGTGGCGCCGTCGGCCAGCTGCGTCGCGATCCCGAGAATTCGCTCGGCGTCCGCGGCGGCCTCCTTGACCTGCGCGGCCTGATCCGTCGCCTGATCCGTGAGCCGCTGCGACGTGGACGCCATTTCCTCGGTGGACGCGGACATCTCCTCGGTGCTGGCGGAGATCTGCTGCGCCATGGCCGCCAGCTCCTCGGCGGACGAGCGGATGCCGGTGACCACACCCCGCAGCTCGGCCACCATGGTCCCGAGGCCACCGAGGAGCACCTGCACTTCTCCCGCGCCCTCCTGCGACGGCGGCTGGACGGTGAGGTCGCCCGCCGCCACCCGCTGGGCCACACCCGCCGCGGAGACGAGCGGCTGGGAGATGCGCCGGTCCAGCCAGCCGGACGCCCACCAGAAGGCGACGATGACCACCACCAGCATGGTCCCGCCGGTGGCCCCGATGACGAGCCGCGCAACCCGCGCGCCGCTGAACGCGACGGCTTCGGGCGCCCGGACCACGGACCACCACCGGCCCGCGAAGTCCGGCACCAGCACCACGACCCAGCGTTCCCCGCCCACGAGCGGTACCCGCAGCGTGGCGGCGCGCTGATCGTCGGGGAGGTGCGGCGCCACGGGCGACGGTCGCAGGATGCGCGTGCTGTCGCGGGCCACCAGGATGCGGCCCGTGGTGTCAACGATCTCCGCGACGGCCTCCAGCTGGTCGTCCACGCTGAGCCGCGCCGTGGCCAGGCGGACCGCCCCGCGCAGGACGCCGAGCGGCGTGCCCGTGGCCGGGTCGTCCACCCGGACCGCGAGGTCAATCGCCGCGACCCGGGCCACCTCGTCGAACTGGGGCGCCCCCACGAAGACCCCGTTGGCCATGGCCTCCCGCCACCACGGCTCCTGGCCGTGGACGAAGCGCAGCGGCTCGCTCGCGGCGGTGGCCACGTATCCGTGCGCGTCGGCGAGCGTGAGGTCCGCGAACTCGGAGCTGTCCCGGATGGCCTGGAGAAAGCGCCGGACGCCCGCGTCGGCGCTCAGCATGCGCCGGTCGGCGTATCGGTCTTCCAGGTCGTCCGGGGAAACGCGGGGGAGACCGAGCCGGCGGGCCTCCGCCCCGGCGTCCCGCGCGGCGCGGATGATGTCGGGCGCGTGGGCCAGAATACGGAGGTCGCGCCGCCGCTCGGACAGGAACGCGCTCATGTCCACCGCGGCGCGCCGCGCGGCCGCCGCGAGGCCGTTCTCGATGGCCCCCTCGATCTCTCCCCCCGCGAGCCGGATGGCGACGAACGCGCCGGCCCCGATCATGACGATCACTGCGGGAATGGCGACCCCGAGGATCGCGCTGCGAAGTCGGGAGGTGGCGGCCATGGACCGACCCTAAGCTAGACGTGGCTCCTCGGCAACGGCAAGTCATTGCAAGCCGTTGTAAATTCAGCGGCTATGATGACGCATGTGAGCGGACCCGCACCCTACGATCCCGAGCGCGTCGAGGCGGCCTGGCGGGCGCGCTGGACGGCGCGCGGCACCAACGGCCTCGACCTCGCGGCCGCTGCCCGGCCGTTCTACAACCTGATGATGTTCCCGTACCCGTCGGCGGAAGGGCTGCACGTCGGGAACGTGTTCGCGTTCGTCGGCGCGGATATCTACGGCCGGTACCACCGGCTGCGCGGATACGACGTGTTCGAGCCCATCGGGTTCGATGCGTTCGGCATCCACTCCGAGAACTACGCGCTCAAGGTCAACACCCACCCCGCGGAGCTGATCCCGCGCAACATCGCGCGGTTTCGCGAACAGCTGCGGCGCGTGGGGCTCATGGTCAACTGGGATCACGAGCTCTCGACCACGGATCCGGCCTACTACCGCTGGACCCAGTGGATCTTCCTCCAGCTCTATCAGGCGGGCCTGGCGTACCGGAAGGCGGCGCCGGTCAACTGGTGTCCCGAGTGCAAGACGGTGCTCGCCAACGAGCAGGTCATCAACGGCTACTGCGAGCGGCACCCCGACACGCTGGTCACGCAGCGCGTCCTCGAGCAGTGGTTCTTCGCGATCACGCAGTACGCGGCGCGGCTCCTGGACCACCTCGACACGCTCGACTGGTCCGACTCGACCCGCACGGCCCAGCGCAACTGGATCGGCCGGTCGGAAGGGGCCGAGCTGGTGTTCGAGACCGCCGTGGGCGAACCCATCACGGTCTTCACGACGCGGCCCGACACGGTGTTCGGCGCCACGTGGGTGGTGCTGGCCCCCGAGCACCCGCTGGTGGACCGGCTCACGGCCGAGGAGGCACGGCCGGCCGTGACCCGCTACCGGCGGCAGGCGCAGGCCAAGGACCTCGTGTCTCGCAAGGTCGGATCGAAGGAGAAGACCGGCGTGTTTCTCGGGGCGTACGCCCGCAACCCGGCCACCGGCGAGTCCGTCCCCATCTGGATCGCGGACTACGTGCTGATGGAGTACGGCACCGGCGCCATCATGGCGGTGCCCGGGCACGACGAGCGCGACCACGAGTTTGCCCGGACGTTCGACCTCCCCATCGTGCGGGTCGTGGAGCCCGTGGGCGACGAGGACGGGACGCTGCCGTACGTGTCTTGGGATGCCCGGCTGGTGAACTCGGGCCGGTTCGACGGCCTGCCGTGCCGGGAGGCGGTCGGCGCGGTCACCCGGTGGCTGGAGGAGCAGGGGCGGGCCACCGCACGGCAGCAGTACCGTCTGCACGACTGGTGCATCTCACGGCAGCGGTACTGGGGTCCCCCCATCCCGATCATCCACTGCGACCGGTGCGGCGCGGTGCCCGTGCCGGAGCGCGATCTCCCCGTGCTGCTGCCGCCGCTCGAGGACTACCGGCCCGACGAGAGCGGGGTCTCCCCCCTCGCGCGGCTCGAGTCCTGGTATCGGGTGCCGTGCCCCACCTGCGGGACGATGGCGCGGCGCGAGACGGACGTCTCGGACACGTTCCTCGACTCGGCGTGGTACTTCCTGCGGTACCCGTCCACCCCGTTCGACGACCGGCCGTTCGACCCCGCCCGCACCAGGCAGTGGCTGCCGGTCACGTCGTACATCGGGGGCAACGAGCACGCCGTGCTCCACCTCATGTACGCGCGGTTCATCACGATGGCGCTGCACGACCTCGGGCATCTCCCGTTCGACGAGCCGTTCACGCGCTTCCGGGCCCACGGCACCATCGTGAAGGACGGTGCCAAGATGTCCAAGTCGCGCGGCAACGTGGTGGTGCCCGATGAGTACATCGCGCGCTGGGGCGCCGACACGTTCCGCATGTACCTGATGTTCCTCGGGCCCTATCAGGAAGGCGGCGACTTCCGGGACGAGGGCATTTCCGGGATCCGGCGGTTTCTGGACCGCGTCTGGGGGCTCGTGCAGGAGGCCGCCGAAGGCGACCGCTCCGCCTCGCCCGACGTCCGGCGCAAGCTCCACCAGACCATCCGGAAGGTCGGGACGGACATTGCCGAGCTGCGCTACAACACCGCGATCGCGGCGATGATGGAGTACGTGAATTCGCTCCGGCGCGGAGGGCAGGGTCCAGAGGAACGGGGCAGCGAGGCAGTGGGGCAGCGGGGCAGAGAAGAGGAGCGGGCGGTTTCCGTGGAAATGGTGGAGCCACTGGTGATTCTGCTTGCGCCGTTCGCGCCGCATTTTGCCGAGGAGTGCTGGGAGCGGCTGGGCCACGAGAACGCCACGGTGTTCGCCGCCCGGTGGCCCGCGTTCGATCCGGTCCTCGCCCGCGAATCCGAGGTCGAACTGGTGGTGCAGGTGAACGGCAAGGTCCGGAGCCGGTTGCGCCTGCCCGCCGGCACGGCCGAAGCCGAAGCCGTGGCCCAGGCCAGGGCGGATGAGACGGTCCGCAAGTTCATTGGGGACAAGCAGATACGCAAGGCGATCTATGTGAAGGACCGCCTGGTTAACCTGGTCGTGTGAGCCAATGGCCGATCGCCGATAGCTGATCGCGGTCCCCGGAACGGTCGGCCCTCGGCTATCGGCCGTCGGCCCATCGCGGCTGCGACCCTCTCCCCCCGTCCCGCATCTATCCAAGTGACCATGACCCGAGCGCCCGTGCCGGTGATAGCCGTCCTCGACGACATCGCGGTAGAGCAGGCCAAGACGGGCGACCTCGAGGCGCTGGAACGTGTGTACCGCTCCTATGAGGGGCTCGTGTACACCATGGCCCGGCGGATCTGCCGCACGGAAGAGGACGCGGAGGACGTGCTCCAGGAGACGTTCCTCGAGGTCTGCCGGAGCATTCGGCGGTTCCGCGGCTCGGGACCGGGCAGCCTGACGGCGTGGCTGAAACGGATTGCCGCGAGCAAGGCGTTGATGCGGGTGCGGCGCGAGAAGTACCGCGACGCCGACGAGTTGCCGGAGGACGGCGCGGCCATCGGGATTGCGGCCGCCGACGTGGGGTTGCAGTTGGACCTGGAAACCGCGCTGATGCGACTGCCGGAAACGTCGCGCGCGGTCGTGTGGCTGCACGACGTCGAAGGGTACACGCACGAGGATATCGCCGAGATGATGGGCAAGACGGTCAGTTTCTCGAAGTCTCAGCTCGCCCGGGCGCACCTGCGGCTCCGGGGCTGGCTCGGCGGAGGGCAACACGATGCGTAAACACTGCACGATGGTGGAGCTGCTGGCGATCCGCGACGGCGAAGGGACGGCCTGGGCGCGGTCGCACGTGGACGAGTGCCATTTCTGTCAGCGGGAGCTGGACCTGCTGTACCAGCGGGTGTCCGCGCTCCGGACGCTGCCCGCGCACCGGCCACCGCGGGACCGGTGGGTGGTGATCCGGGAGCAGGCGCGGCGGGAACGGCGCGGCCGCGCGGTGCGGCGCGTGGGCTTCGGCGCGCTGGCGTTGGCGGCGGGCATTGCCCTGCTCATCGGCGTCCGGGCGGTGGACTTCCCCCTCGGAGCGCCGTCGGCGACCGACGCGGAACTCGCGGCGCTGATGACGCAGTCCCGGGAGCTGGAAGCCACGCTCCGGAGTTACGGCACCGACGGTCGGGTGCTGAGCGGGCGGGCGGCGGGCATTATCGCCGACCTCGAGGACCGCATCGCGCTGGTGGACGCGGGCATCAATCAGGTAAGCGCGGGCGGGGGACCGCCCGATCAGTTGATCGGACTCTGGCAGGATCGGGTGGATCTGATGGACGCGCTGCTGAGCGCGCACGTGACCCGGGCTGCGTACGTCGGGTTCTGACCCGGCACGAAGGAGAGGGAATCATGCGACGGATGATCATGGGACTGGCGGTCCTGCTGCTGGTGGGCGGCCCCGCCACGGCCCAGGAACGCGAGCGGATCACCGCGGAGCAGCGCCGTGAGCTGGAGCAGAAGCTGCGCGATCTCCGCGAGCAGATGCGGGACCTCGAGCGGCAGCTGGGGCGTGGTATGACCGGCGTGTTCGTGTCGCCCCGGATGCTGGAAGGCCCGATGACCTTTACGTTCCAGAGCCATCGGCCGCGGCTTGGCGTCATCGTCAAGACCGAACGGGACGCGGCCAGCGACTCCATCGGGGCGGTGCTCGATGCCGTGACGCCGGACGGACCGGCGGCCAAGGCGGGGCTCCAGTCGGGCGACATCGTCGTGACGTTCGAGGGCCAGCGACTGGTGACGACGTCCGGCTCGCCGGGCGACCGACTCATCGAGCTGGCCGGCGACATGAACGAGGGTGACACGGTCCGGATCGCCTACCGGCGTGGCAGGGACGCCCGGACCGCGCTGATCGTGCCCAAGGTGCTCGACGATGCGAGCTATGCCTACGGCTTCGGGGTCGGCGGCCAGGCCGATTCCGCGATGGATCGGGCCCGTCGGGCCATGGAGCGCGCCATGGTGGTCACGCCGCGCGTGGAGGTCGGGGGGCGGCTCGACCCGATGGTCTGGTCCATGCGCGTCGGCACGCGCTGGTCGGACATGGAGCTGACGACGCTCGACGCCGACCTCGGCGCCTACTTCGGGGCCACCGAGGGACTCCTCGTGGTGCGCGCGCCCAAGGACGGCCTGCTGGGCCTCAAGAGCGGTGACGTGATCCTCCGGATCGGCGGCCGCGTCCCCTCGAGCCCGTCCAACGCCATGCGGATCTTCCGGTCGTACGAACCGGGTGACGAGGTCCGCATTGATATCATGCGCAACAAGGCCGCCCGCGAGGTGAAGGCCGTGGTGCCGCAGCCGGAGCGGGGGCTGTTTTGGGAAGAGAAGTTTGAGTAGGTGGATGGATGGGAGTCGTGAAACGTGAGA
>DASWHL010000019.1:0-28763 GCA_036398175.1 Gemmatimonadales bacterium | reverse complement strand
GGGGGCAGCACGGACATCCAGCTGGTGCTGACCGAGGGACGCAATCGTATCGTGCGCCGGTTGTGTGAGGCCCTCGGGTTGAAGGTGGAGCGCCTGACGCGACTCTCGCACGGGCCGGTGCGGCTGGGCCGCCTGGCGCCGGGCGCGTGGCGCTATCTGACACCTCGGGAGATCGTCGTGCTGCGGGCGCTGCGCGACTGAACGGGTGGGGAGGATTACGTGGACATCAAGAACCGAACCATCCTGATGCTGGGCGGCGGCGGCCTGGTCGGCCACGCCGTTGCCCGAAAGCTGCTGGCGTTCGCGCCGCGGCGCATCGTGCTGGTGGCCCTGTACGAGGAGGAAGTGCGACGGACGGCCGAGAGCCTCGATCCCTACCGGGGCGAGACGGCCATCGAGTGCGACTGGGGCAACGTCTTCTTCCCGGAGCCCGTGGCACGTCGGGACCGCCGGGCCATCCTGGCGGACGCGGCCGCGCGCCGGATCCTGCTCGAGGACCTCGTCGGGGCGCTGACGCCGGCCGTTCTGGAGCGGAGCTTCCTGTACCAGCTGTTCAAGCGCTGGCAGCCGGACATCGTGGTGGACTGCATCAATACGGCCACCGCGTTTGCCTATCAGGACATCTTCAACAGCGCGCGGGACCTGCTGGCCGCGGCGGCCAACGGTGGCGTGAGCAGCGAGCAGGTCGAGCAGCACGTCCTGACGCTCACGATGCCGCAGCTCATCCGCCACGTGCAGATCCTGTCCGAGGCGATGCGCGCGGTGCCCGTGCAGGCCTTCGTGAAGGTGGGGACCAGCGGCACGGGCGGGATGGGGCTCAACATCCCCTACACGCATTCGGAGGAGAAGCCGTCGCGCACGCTCCTCACCAAGTCCGCGGTGGCCGGCGCGCACTCGCTGCTCCTGTTCCTGCTGGGCCGCACGCCCTGGGCGCCGGCGACGATCGAGATCAAGCCGACCGCCGCCATCGCCTGGCGCGAGATCGGGTTCGGGCCCATCCGCAGGAAAGGCGCGCCCATCCCGCGCTACGACTGCCCGGAGCCGCTGCCCCTGGCCGGCGCGTTCGCCCCGGGCGCCTGCGGCTGGCGGGACCTGGGCGGGCCGCTCGAGTCGGTGTTCGTGGACGTGGGCGAGAACGGCGTGTTCGCGCGCGACGAGTTCGAGACGATCACCACCCTGGGCTCGATGGAGTTCATCACGCCCGAAGAGGTGGGGGACTATGTCGTCCTCGAGTTGCAGGGGCGGCCGACCGGGCGGGACATCGTGACGGCCCTGGATTCCGCCACCGCCGGCCCCACCTACCGGGCAGGGGTGCTGCGTTCCGTGGCCATCGAGCGGCTGCGCGCCCTGGAGGCGGAGCACGGCGTCCGGCCCGTGGCGTTCGAGATGCTGGGGCCGCCGCGCCTCACGAAGAACCTCTTCGAGGCGCACGTGTGCTCCCGGCTCTGCGCGTCCGTGGAGAAGCTGGCCACGGCCCAGCCGGCGGCGCTCGCAGGTGCCGCGGCCGCGCTGTTCCAGGCCGACGGGGATCTCCGCTCCCTGGTCGTGTCGGTGGGGCTTCCGGTCGTGATCGAAGGCGACCGCGTGTACCGGGGAGAGACGGTGATCGTGCCGCCGGACGCGGGCGACATCGAAGGGGCCATCCCGCGCGGCTGGGTGGACCTGCGGGCGCGCAATCTGGGTATCTGGGTGGCACGGGCCCAGCGCGTGCGGCGGCAGGCGGAGGAGCGTCGTCGCCGCCCGGCCGGTTCCGGCTCCGACGAAGACTGGCTCGCCATCCTGCCCGCGGACCGCATCGAACCGTCGCGGTTCGCCACGTGGATCTTCAAGCACGAAGACGAGGGAGAACGGATCAAGCGATGACGTCGCGACCGTCAGGGACCGCAACGGAGGCACCGCTCACGGCGGCCATCGTGGGCGAGGTGGGCCGGCGGGTCGTCGGCCAGAACGCGATGGTCGAGCGACTGCTGGTGGGCCTGCTCACGGGCGGCCACATCCTGCTCGAGGGCGTGCCCGGGCTCGCCAAGACCCTGGCGGTGCGGTCGCTGGCCGAGGCCGTGCACGTGGCGTTCCAGCGCATCCAGTTCACGCCGGACCTGTTGCCCGCGGACATCATCGGCACGATGATCTTCGATCAGCGCACCGGCGAGTTCCGGCCCAAGCGCGGGCCGCTGTTCGCGAACATCGTGCTGGCGGACGAGATCAACCGGGCGCCGGCCAAGGTGCAGGCGGCCCTGCTGGAGGCCATGCAGGAGAAACAGGTCACGATCGGGGGCGAAACGCACCTGCTGGCCGAGCCGTTCCTGGTGCTGGCCACGCAGAACCCGATCGAGCAGGAAGGCACCTACCCGCTGCCGGAGGCGCAGCTCGACCGGTTCATGCTGAAGGTCCACGTCGGGTACCCCAGCCGCGACGAAGAGAAGGAGATCCTCTGGCGGATGGCGGGTGGACAGCCCATTCCCATCGAGCCCGTGGCCGAAGCCGAGGATCTGCTCGCGCTGCGGCACACGATCGCCGAGCTGTACATGGACCAGAAGATCGTGGACTACGTGGTGGACGTGGTGCGGGCCACGCGCGAGCCGCAACGCGTGGGGCTGCACGACGTGAAGCCGCTCATCGCCTACGGGGCGAGCCCCCGGGCCTCCATCTACCTCGCGCAGGCGGCCCGCGCGCACGCGTTCCTCCGGGGGCGCACGTACGTGGTCCCGGAGGACGTGAAGGCCCTGGCGCCCGACGTGCTCCGCCACCGGGTGCTGCTCACCTTCGAGGCCGAGGCGGAGGATGTGACCTCGGACCAGGTGGTCGCGAAGATCCTGGAGACGGTCGCGGTTCCGTGATGCGCGACGCGCGGGTGGTCGGCCCCGACGTCCTGCGCCAGGTACGCTTCATCGAACTCCGGGCCCGGCGCCTCGTCACGTCCCTCTTCTCCGGCGCCTACCGGTCGGTGTTCCGGGGGCAGGGGATCGAGTTCGCGGAGGTCCGCGCCTACGAGCTGGGGGACGACTTCCGGTCCATTGACTGGAACGTGTCGGCGCGGATGGGGTCCCCCTACGTCAAGACCTACGAAGAAGAGCGGGAGCTGACGTTGCTGCTGGTGGTGGACCGCTCCGGATCGGTGGCGTTCGGCGGACCCCGGACCAAGGCCGACGTGGCCGTCGAGGTGGGCGCCGTGCTGGCCCTCGCGGCCGCGCGGCAGAACGACCGGGTCGGCGCCCTCGTGTTTGCCGACGCCGTGGAGCACGTCGTGCGGCCGGCCAAGGGGCGGCGGCACGTGCTGCGGGTGATCCGCGATCTCCTCGCCTACGCCCCGTCGGGCCGCGGGACCAATCTGGGGGCCGCGCTCGGCTACGCGGCGCGCCTGCTGCGGCATCGGGCCATCATCGTGGTGCTGTCGGACTTCCGCGCGGAAGGATGGGAGGTGCCGCTCAGCCGCCTGCGCCGCCGGCACGAGGTGGTGGCGATCACCGTGGACGATCCCCGCGAGCTGGAGTTTCCGGACGCCGGCTGGATCGAGCTGGAGGACGCGGAAACCGGCGCGCGGGCGCTGGTGGACACGTCGGATGCGGCCGGGCGGATGCGGGTCCGGATAGCCGCCGAAGAGCGCCGCCTGGCGCGCGCCCGCGCGCTCCAGCGGGTGGGGGTGGACCACATCCCGCTCGTCACGGACCGTCCCTACGCGCAGGCCCTGCACGCGGCGTTCGCCCGCCGGGCCCGGCGGCTCCAGCGATGATGGCCCTCGCCCTCGTACTCGCCGGGCTCCAGGGGGGCGCGTGGCGCGCGTCGCCGGCCGGCGCCACGGTGGGCGATACCATCGTGCTCGAGCGCGTGCTTCCGGCCCCGGCCGGCGCCCGCGCGCGGACCCGCGGCCTGGATGCGAGCGACCTCGTGGAACCGCTGGGGGCGCCGGACATCCGGTTGGTGCCCGAGGGGCTGCAGGTGCGCCACCGGGTGGCGCTCTTCGCCCCCGGCGCGCACGCCCTCTCGATGCCGGCCATCGAGCTGCTCTACCCGGATGGCACGGTGGAAGTCGTGCTCGGCGACACCGCGTTGGTCCGGATCGCGGCGGTGATCCCCGATACGCTCGTCGCCCCCCCTCTCATGCCGTCCCAGGCCCCGCTGGGCCGCCCCGTCCGCCGGCCGGGTCGGGCCGCGGCCCCGGCGGCCGCGGTGCTGGCCCTCCTGGGACTCTGGCTCGCGTGGCGGCTCCGGGGCCGGTGGGAGCCGGCGGCGGAACCCGACGGCGAAGTCCCCGCCGACGTGCCGCTCATGCGCTGGCTGGGCGCCGGCGAGCGACGGGCCGTGGCGACGGTGGCGGTGCATCGGCTGCGGGCCGCGGTGACGGCCCAGGTGCCCGACGCGGCGCAGACCTCGAACGCCGCCGAGTGGGCTGCGCGTCTCACGGCCGCCCGGCCCACGTGGCCGGTGGACGAGTTGGCGGACGTGGTCCGGGCGCTCGAGCGCGCGCGCTTCGCGCCGCTCGGGGCGGACGACCTCGCCGAGCTGGTGGATCGGGCCGAGGTGGTGGCCGGGCAGCTGGCGCCCCCGACCGGCGGTGCGGCATGACGTTCGCCCGCCCGCTCCTCCTCCTGCTGCTCGCGTTCCTGCCCGTGTGGTGGTGGCGACGCGCCCGCACGCGGCGCCCGGGCGCGCGCTTCAGCGATCTCCGGCCCGTGCAGGAGGTGGGCCGCCGCCGTCGCTGGTTGGGCGAGATACCGGCGGCGCTCCGTTCGATCGCGTTGGGCGCCTGGGTGGTGGCGGCCGCCGGGCCGCAGGGGGGAGCCGATACGGTTCAGGTGACGAGCGAAGGCATCGCGGTCGTCCTGGCCGTGGACGTCTCCAGCAGCATGCTCGCGGAGGACTTTGCCCCCTCGAACCGGCTCGACGTGGCGCGGGACCGGTCGGTGGCCTTCGTTCGCGGGCGGCAGTACGACCGGATCGGTCTCGTCTCGTTCGCCGGGGAGGCGCTGACCAAGGTGCCGATCACCACCGACTACCCGGTCCTCGAGCAGGCCATTCTGGACCTGCGCATCGGCGAGCTGGACGACGGCACCGCGATCGGGACGGCCATCGCCATCGCCGCCAACCGGCTGCGGCGCGCGGAAGGCGCGAGCAAGGTGCTCGTGCTGCTCACCGACGGGGAGAACAACCGCGGTCGCGTGGATCCCCGGACGGCGGCCGTGGCCGCGCGCGAGTTCGGCGTGCGCATCTACACGATCGGGGTCGGCACGCAGGGCGAGGCCCGCCTGCCGATCGGCCGTGGGCCCGGGGGACAGCTGCGCTACCAGATGATGCCCGTGCGGCTCGACGAGCCGCTGCTCCGCGACGTGGCCGAGAGCACGGGCGGCCGCTACTTCCGGGCCACGGACGGCGCCGCGCTGAGTCGCATCTTCGAGCAGATTGACCGGCTGGAGAAGGCGCCCGTGGAAGTCACACGCTACCGCAACGTCGAAGAGGCGTTTGCCATGCCGGTGCTCGTGGGGCTCGGCGCCCTGGCGCTCGAGCTGCTCGTGGCGGCCACCCTCATCGTGCGGGTGCCGTAGATGCGGTTCGACGCGCCCTGGTTCCTGGCCGCCGCGCCCGTCGTGGCCCTCCTGTTCGCGCTGCTCGCGTGGGGCGCGCGGCGGGCCCGCCTGGCCCGTGCCCGCCGCTGGTCCCACGAGCTGGCCGGCCGGGCGCGGCGCGAGAACCGGCTGACCTGGCTTGCCGTGGCGTGCGCGGCCGCGGCGGCCACGGTCGCCCTCGCGGGCCCCCGCTGGGGGCGGCGCGTGGTGGAGAGCACCATGCCCGCGCTGGACATGGTCATCGCCGTGGATCTCTCGCGCTCGATGCTGGCCGAGGACGTGCCGCCCTCGCGCCTGGGGCGCGCGCAGGGCCAGATCCGGCGCCTGCTGCACGATCTCGCCGGCGACCGCGTTGGTCTCATCGGGTTCGCCGGGCGGAGCTTCATCCTGGCGCCGCTCACCGCCGACGCGAGCGCCCTGCATCTGCTCGTGGACGCGCTCCATCCGGACCAGCTGAGCGCGGGCGGCACCGACCTCGCCGCGGCCCTGCGGCAGGGGCGGGAGCTGCTGCTCGCCAGTGACCGGGTGGCGGATCGCGTGCTCGTGGTCTTCACCGACGGGGAAACCCACGATTCCCTCGGCACGGCGGTGGCCGAGGCCGACCGCCTCCGTCGGGATGGCCTGCGCCTGGTGCTCGTGGCGGAGGGGACCACGGAACCCGCCCGGATTCCCCTGCGCAACGAGGCCGGTCGGCTCCTGTCCTATCATGAGGATGCGGACGGCGTCGAGGTGCGCACGGCCCGGCGCGACGACGTACTGATGGCGGTGGCCGACGCCGCTGAGGGCGTGCTCGTGGCCGCGGCGCTCGAGGACCAGTCCGGCGCCGTCCGGGATCTCGTGACGGGCTTCAAGCGCGCGCCGGTGCGTACCGCGACGACGCGCCATGAGCTGCCCCGGGCATGGGTCCCCATTCTCGGAGGGCTGGCCATTCTGTTGATTCATGCCGTTACACGCCGCACGGCGGCGCTCGCCGGGCTGCTGCTGGCCGCGGTCCCCGGCGGCTTCGCGGCGGGGCAGATGCCGGTCAACGCTGCGGACGACGCGTGGCGGGCGGGGCGGTTTGCCGAGGCGGCCGCGCTGTACCTGGCGCAGGCGCGCCGGGGAGAGGGCGGCGACACGGCGTGGCTGAACGCCGGCTCGGCGCTGCTCGCCACGGCGCCCGACGCGCAGGTGAAGGACGTCCTGACGCGCGCCGCGCGTTCGCTCGACCCCGAGGTCCGGTTCCGCGCGCTGTACAATCTCGGCGTGCTCGCGCTGCGCCTGGCGGCGCAGGATTCCGCCGGCCGTCGGGGGCACCTGGCCGACGCGCGGGCGCGGTACCGGGAAGCGTTACTCCTCAAGCCCGGGCATCCGGGCGCCAAGTGGAATCTGGAGCTGGCGGTGGAGCCCGAACCTCCGGGCGGTGGAGGCGCTTCGCAAGGACCCACCGCGCCGTCGGGTGGAGGGGACAGCCGGGCGGGACCGCCGCCGCCCAGCCTCACCCGGGCGCAGGCCGAGCAGTTGCTCGAGTCCATCGCCGCCGAGGAACGGCAGACCCGGCAGGCTCTCTCGCGCCGCGCGGCGCAGCTGCGCGAGGCACGAAGGGGGCGTGACTGGTGACCTTCGGCGCCGTCGTCCTCCTGGCCCTGGCGGCCGCGACCCAGGACCCGGTCCTGACGGCCGTGGTGGACCGCACCAGCGTCATGGTGGGCGAGATCGTCACGCTCACGATTCGGATGGCGGTGGAAGGCTCCGCACCCGCCCGGATCCTGGATCCGCCGCTGTCGGGGCTCGAGGTGCGCGGCTCCAGGGACGTGACCCGCGTCGAGTTCGAGGGCGGGGTGGCGCGCCGCTCGATCACGCGGGAGCTGCGGCTCGCCGCCGTGCGGGACGGTCGTGCCACGATCGGCCCCGTGCGGGTCGAGCGGGACGGTGTGCTCCGGGAAACGTCACCGATCACGATCACCGTTACCGCGCCCAGCACCGCCGCGTTGCCGACGATCACGCCTCGGCTGCAACGGGTGCTGGACAGCCTTCGTCCGCCCGTGGCGGGCGAGGGCGTGATGGTGGAGGTGCTGGCGCTGCCCGCGTCCGTCGTGCTCGGCGAGCAGCTGGACCTCGTGACGCTCGCGTGGTTCCCGCGCGCGGTCCGCCAGCAGCTGCGAACGCCCCCCACGCTCGCGCCGCCCAACGTCCAGGGCGTCTGGGCCTATCGCCAGACCTCGGCGGCGGGGGTCGTCGCGAGCCGGCAGGTCGGCGGAGCCTGGTTCGATCTCTACGCGAGCCATCAGGTCGTCTTCCCGCTCGCCACGGGGACGGTCGCGGTGGGCCAGGCCACGGTGTCGTACGTGCAGCCGCTGAGCTATTCGTTCCTGAGTCGCGAGCTGCAGCACGAGGTGCAGAGCGAGACGCTGTCGGTCCACGTCACTCCGCAGCCCGTGACCGGTCGCCCTACGGCCTTTTCGGGCGCCGCCGCCGCCGATCTCTCGGCGGAGCTGGTGGCCTCCGAGACCACGCTCCCCCCGGGCGGGGCGGCCACCGTGGACATCGTGCTCGCGGGTGCGGGCAACGTGGCACTCTGGCCCGAGCCCGCGGTGGAATGGCCGGCGGGGTTGCGCGTCTATCCGTCGGGCGTGGAGGTCGCGACCGATCTCGAGGATGGGCGGATTGCGGGCACGAAGCGGTTCCGGTTTCTCGTGATCGCCGACTCCGCGGGGGCGCACCTGGTCCCGGGCGTGAGTTATCCCTACTTCGACACCGAGCGCCGCCGCTACGACGTGGCCACCGCGCCCGGGCTGCGACTGGTGGCGCCGCCGGGAACCGTGGCGGCCCTGACGCGACCCCTGCCCGCGCCGCCGCGCGCGCGCGCCGCGCCGTCGGTGGCCGACCGGGTGGCGGGCACGGCCCGCTGGTTCTGGCTCCTGGTGCTCGTGGTCCCGCCACTCGGCGCCGCCGGGGTGGCGGCGCGCCGCTGGATCCGGCTGCCGCGGCGCCGCCGGGGTGTCGCGCAGGATCGGGAAGCGCTCGCGCTGGCGGCGCTCGACGGCGAGTTGCGGGCGGCCCTCGCGCGCCGGCTGGGGCCGTCGGGCCACCGGGAAGGGGCACCGCTCGCCGCCGCGTTGCGGGCGGCCGGCGTGGAGGCGTCGCTGGCGCAGCACGTGGCGCGCGTGCGCGACCGGCTCCAGCACGCGGTGTTCGGACCGCCCGGCGTCACCGACCCGGATGAGCTGGCCGCCGAGGTGCACGAGGTCCTGCGGGCGCTGGCCGGCGAGGCGCCCGGCGCCGAGCGGCGGCAGTTGGTGCGGACGGCGGTGCTGCTGGCCTTGTGCGTCGGCGCCGCGACCGGGGATGCGCAGGCGCCCCGCCCGGAAGAGCTGTACGCCGCCGGCGCGTTCCGCACGGCGGCCGACAGCTTTGCCGCGCGTGTCACGCGCGAACCCCACGTCCCTGCCTATTGGTACAATCTCGGCGCCGCCTTCTACCGGTTGGGAGAGGACGGCCGGGCGCGGGCCGCGTGGATCCGCGCCGCGCGGATCGCGCCGCGTGACCCGGAGATCCGGCGCGCACTCCGCCTGCTGCCGGCGGACCCCACGGGCCGCGCCCTTGCCCCCGTGGCGCCGTTCCGTCCCGCCGAGGCCGCGCTGGTGGCCGCGATACTCTGGGTGCTGGGATGGGGCCTCGTGCTCCACCGGCGCGTGCGGCGAGCGGGGGTGGCACTGGTGCTCGCGGCGGTGGCGGCGGGAGCCGCCGGCTGGCTGGTGGCGGACTGGTACCGGCGGCCCACCGCCATCGTCCTTGCCGACGGCGTGCCGCTGCGCGTCGCTCCGTACGGCTCGGCTGACGCCGCACGGCCGCTCGGCGCGGGGCAGGCGCTGCGCGTGATGCGACAGGACGGGACGTGGCTGCTGGTGGAGCGCCCGGGCGGCATGGGCTGGGTGCAGGTCGGCGAGGTCGCACGGCTCTGATGGGACGCATTGTCATTCTCCCGGATGCCGTCGCCGACCAGATCGCGGCGGGCGAGGTCGTGGAGCGGCCGGCGTCCGTCGTGAAGGAGCTGGTCGAGAACGCGCTCGACGCGGGCGCGCGCGCGGTCCGGGTGTCCGTGGACGGGGGAGGACGCACGCGTATCGCGGTCGCGGACGACGGGCACGGCATGGACCGCGACGACGCGGTCCTGGCGGTCGAGCGCCACGCCACGAGCAAGATCCGCGTCTCGGCGGATCTCACCGGCGTGCGGAGCTACGGGTTCCGCGGGGAGGCGCTGCCCGCGATCGCCTCCGTGTCGCACCTGACGCTCGAGACCGCACCGGCGGGTGGCGAGGCGGGGACGGTGATCGTCGTCCGCGGCGGGCGCATGGACACCGTGCGGGCGGCGACCCGGCAGTCGGGCACGAGCATCACGGTGGAGCGGCTCTTCTTCAATACGCCGGCCCGGCGCAAGTTCCTGCGGACTCCGCGCACCGAGGCGCGGGCGGCGCAGGAGGCGCTGGCCGTGCTCGCGCTGGCGCGGCTCGACGTGGCCTTCTCACTCGAAAGCGACGGCCGGCTCGTGCTGGACGCGCCGCGTGCCGCCGACCTCCAGGAACGGGTCCGTCAGCTCTTCGGGACCGACCTGGCGGAACAGCTGCTGCCCGTGGCGGGGCACGCCGGTGGGATATCGGTCGAGGGTCTCGTGCAGCGCCCGGCGGACGCGCGCCCGGCGGGCCGGCGCACGCAGCTCTTCGTGAACGGTCGCCCGTTCCGCGATCCGTTCATCGTCCGCGCGGCGGAGGCGGGGTATCGCGGGACCATTCCGGCCGGCGCGCGCCCGTCCCTGCTGCTCCGGATCGAGCTGCCGGGTGACCAGGTGGACGTCAACGTCCACCCGGCCAAGCTCGAGGTGCGGTTCCGCGACCGGTTTGCCATCGAGCGGGTCGTGGAGCACGTGGTGCGGCAGGCCTTGGTCCCGCTCGCGGCGGCGTCCCGGCTGGAGAGCGGCGGTGACGGGCCTCCCGGGGGAGGCGGCTGGACGCCGGGCGTCCTGGCCCCAGCGGTGCCGCTCGAGTTCTTCGCGCCGGACGCCGCGCGCCCGCCGGAGCGGACGGCGCGCCGTCGCGCCCTCCAGGTGTTCGACACGTTCCTGCTGCTCGAGACCCCGGACGCCGTGGCGATCATTGACCAGCACTCCGCGCACGAGCGCGTGCTGTTCGAGCGCACGATGGCGAGCCTCGCGAGCGGCGAGGCGGCGGCGCAGCGGTTGCTGCTGCCCGCCACCGTGCGCCTGGCGCCGGCGGAGCTGGAGGCGGTGCAGGCGCACCGGGAGCTGCTCGAGCGCATCGGCTACGAGGCGGAGCCCTTTGGCGGGGACGCGATGATCCTGCACAGCGTGCCGAACCCGCACCCGCGGTTCGACGCCCAGCGCTGCTTCGAGGAGCTGGCCGCGGACCTGGCGCGCAACCGGTTCGGGGCGCTGGCCAACCGGCTCGAGCGGTTCGCGGCCACGTTCGCCTGCCGCGCCGCGGTCAAGGCCGGCGACCCGCTCGACGCGCGCGAGATTGACGAGCTGCTGGAGCGGCTGTTTGCCTGCACGCTGCCGCCGCACGACGTGCACGGTCGGCCCTCCATCGTGCAGCTGCCGCGCCACGAGATCCAACGGCGGTTCGGCCGTGCCTGACGCCCGCCGCGTGGTTCCCGTCCTCGTGGGCCCCACCGCGGTGGGGAAGACGGCCGTGGCCGAGGCGCTCGCGGCGCACTGGCCCCTGGCGGTCATCTCGGCGGACTCGCGCCAGGTCTATCGCGGCCTGGATATCGGGACCGCCAAGCCGTCGGCCGCGCTGCGCGCGCGCGTGCCGCACTGGGGGCTCGATCTCGTGGAGCCCGGCGATCGGTACAGCGCGGGCCGTTTCGCCCGCGACTCGGCGGCGTGGCTCGCGGAGATTCCGGCCGGGCGGCGGCCGCTCGTGGTGGGTGGGACCGGCTTCTATGTGCGGGCGCTGGTGGACGGCCTGTTCCACGAGCCGCCGCTCGATCCCGCCCGCCGCACGCGCCTGCGCGACCTGTTGAAACACGCCCAGGATCTGGCAGCCTGGGCGGTGCGGCTGGACCCCGCCTTCCCGGGTGGCGGGCGGCAGCGGGCGGCGCGGTCGGTGGAGGTGGCGTTGCTCACAGGCCGACCGCTCTCGTGGTGGCAACGTCACGCGGCCGCCGCCGGGCTCGTCACGCCGTGGTACGTGCGGCTTACCGTTCCGCGGGCCGTGCTGCGGCGGCGGATCGGCGAGCGCACGGCGGCCATGCTCGCCGCCGGCCTGACCGCGGAAGTGGAGGCGCTGCTCGGCCGCGGCGT
Organism: Gemmatimonadales bacterium; assembly: GCA_036398175.1. Lineage (GTDB taxonomy): Bacteria > Gemmatimonadota > Gemmatimonadetes > Gemmatimonadales > GWC2-71-9 > JAOTWJ01. Next base: position 16,901 of record DASWHL010000019.1, on the reverse strand, counting down.
GCCGGCGGATGCGCCGGGGCTCGATGGGGTGGGGTATCGCGAGGTCGTGGCGCATCTCGCCGGCACGGTGCCGCGCGCGGGGCTCCAGGAAGCCATCGAGCGCGCGACGGCCCGGTATGCCAAGCGGCAGGAGACGTGGTTCCGGCACCAGTTGCCGGCGGCAACGCTGACGCTCGATGCCACCGGCGATGCCGCCGGCGTGGCTGCGGACATCGCCGCCCGCTGGGCGGCACGGGGGCGCTGAATGCGGATCGGAATCACCTGTTATCCCACCTATGGAGGCTCGGGCGCGCTCGCGACCGAGCTGGCGCTCGCGCTCGGGCGGCGCGGCAACGAGGTCCACATGATCTCGTACGCGTCGCCGTTTCGGCTCCGGAACTTCGCCCCGCACGTCTTCTTCCATGAGGTGGACGTGAGCGGCGCGTACCCGCTGCTCGAGTATTACCCGTACTCGCTGGCGCTGGCCGTCAAGCAGCACGAGGTGGCGCTCCGGGAGAAGCTCGACATCCTGCACGTGCACTACGCGGTGCCGCACGCCACCGCGGCGTTTCTGGCGCGCGAGATGCTGGAGCCCGATCATCCGATCAAGGTCATCACGACGCTGCACGGCACCGACATCACGCTGGTGGGACAGGCGAAGTCGTTCTTCACCGTCACCAAGTTCTCCATCGAACGGTCGGACGCGGTGACGGCGGTGTCCGCCTACCTGCGGGACCAGACCTACCAGGCGTTCGGCTGCACCGACTGCGGTATTGACGTGATCCCGAACTTCGTGAATCTCGAGGAATTCCATCCGCCCACGGCGACGGAAGGGTGCCGGCCCGTGCTCGGGCCGCCCGACGTCCAGGTCCTCATGCACATCTCCAACTTCCGGCCCGTCAAGCGGGTGCGCGACGTGGTGCAGGCGTTTGCCCGGATCCGGGCCGAGCGGCGAGCGGTGCTCGTGTTCGTGGGCGACGGCCCGGAGCGGCCCGCCGCCGAGGAGCTGGTGGCCGAGCTGGGTCTGAGCCGTGACGTGCGGTTCCTGGGGAAGGTGGACGCCGTCGCCGACCTGCTGCGCTGCGCCGATCTGTTCCTGTTGCCGAGCGAGTCGGAGTCGTTCGGACTGGCCGCTCTCGAGGCGCTGGCCTGCGGCGTTCCGGTGATCGGAACGAACGTGGGCGGACTGCCCGAGGTGGTCACGCCGGACGCCGGCGCGCTGGTGCCCGTGGGCGACGTCGAGCAGATGGCGGCCCGCGCGCTCGAGCTGTTGGGCGACCCCGCGCGGCGCGCGGCGGCGCGCGCGGCGGCCGTGCGAGCCGCGGCGGCATACTCGGCCGATCGCATCGTGCCGATGTACGAGGCCCTCTACCGCCGGGTGCTGGCCCAGTGACGTGGTGGGAGGGAATCATCCTGGGCGTGGTCCAGGGACTGACGGAGTTCCTGCCGGTGTCCAGTTCCGGCCATCTCGTCGTCGCGGAAGCGTCGCTCGGCCTGCAAACGCCCGGCGTGTTCGTCGAGGTCACGGTGCACGTGGCGACACTGGTGGCGGTGGCGGTCGTGTACTGGCGCCGGCTTGGCGAGCTGCTTGCGGGCGCCGGGCGCCGGGATCCCGCCGCCTGGGCCTACATCGGGCTGCTCGCGCTCGCGAGCGTGCCCGCCGCGGTCATCGGCGTGCTGTTCCAGGCCTGGTTCGAGTCCACCTTCGATTCCCTCGCCATCGTGGGCGTGAATTTCCTCGTCACGGGGACGTTCCTCTGGTCCACACGGGCGGCACGACCCGGTGCACACCCGGCACCGTCGGTGCGCGGCGCCGTGTGCATCGGGCTCGCGCAGGCGGCGGCCATCCTGCCGGGGATCTCCCGCTCCGGCGCCACCGTGACGGCCGGGATCTGGGGCGGTGTGGAGCCGGTGCGCGCGGCGGAGTTCTCGTTCCTGATGGCCATGCCCGCCATTGCCGGCGCCGCCGTGCTCCAGTTGCCCGAGATGGCCGCGGGGACCGCGGCCGTCGGGTCGGCGCCGCTCGCGCTGGCCTTCGGCGCCGCGCTCCTCTCGGGGATTGCCGCCATCCGGCTGCTGGTGCGCCTGCTCGCGCGCGGCGCGTTCCACCGGTTTGCGCCGTACTGCTGGACGGTCGGCGTCGTGACGCTCGCCTGGGTGCTGGTCCGCGCGTGAGTTACGACGGCTACGGGGCCGAAGCCCTCGCGGCGCGGCTCGGGACGCCGTTGCTGCACGTGCTGCCCGAGGTCACCAGTGTCCTCGACGCGCTGCACGGACTGGCGGGGGACGGCGCGGGGCAGGGCACCGTGGTGCTCGCCGACACGCAGACGCGCGGGCGGGGACGCCAGGGACGGGCGTGGCACTCGCCGCCCGGACGCGGCGTCTGGCTGGGCTTTCTGGTGCGGCCCGACTCGGCACCGGCCGCGGCGCTCCTGTCGGTCCGCGTCGGGCTCGCGGTCGCGGACGCCCTGGAAGGCACCGGTTTCGCGGTCGGGTTGAAGTGGCCCAACGACGTCGTGCTGGCCGACCGCAAGGTTGCCGGGATACTCTGCGAGACGCGGTGGCAGGAGGCGGTGCCCGCCTGGGTGGCCGTCGGGATCGGGATCAACGTGCGGGGTCCGGTGCCGCCGGACGTGGCCACGGTGGCGACCGCCCTGGATGCGGTTGGGGCGGTCACGCGGGTGACGGTGCTGGAACAGCTCCTGCCCCGGCTGCACGCGCTCCCCGGCGGGAGCACGTTGAGCGCGGAGGAGCGGGGGCGGTGGGCCGTGCGGGACTGGTTGGCGGGACGGCGGCTGGCCGAACCGGTGGCGGGCATCGCGCGCGGGCTCGACGCGGACGGCGCGCTGCGCGTCGAGACCAATCGCGGCATCCGGCGCGCCCTCGCGGGGCACGTCGTGGTGGCGTAGCGTTCCCGGGAAAGGGCGGAGGCGTCACATGCTGCTCGCACTCGACATCGGAAACACCGAGATCACCGGTGGAATGTTCGCCGGCGACGACCTTGTGGCCCACTGGCGCTTCACCACCGTGCTCGAGCGCACCCCCGACGAATGGGGCGGGATGCTGATCGCCTACCTCGCCCACTCGGGTCGGACTCCCGGGGATCTCCGCGCGGCCGTGCTCGGGTCGGTGGCGCCGACGGTGGCCGTCGAGCTGGCCGCCGGGATCACCAAGGCCAGTGGTGTGGCGCCGATCGAGATCGGGCCGGCGAGCCCCCTGCCCGTCACGCTCGACGTGGACGAGCCGCTCACCGTGGGCGCGGACCGGGTGGTCAACACACTCGCCGCGCTCCGGCTGTACGGCCGGGACACGGTCGTGGTGGATTTCGGGACTGCCACCACGTTCGACTGCATCACGGGCGACGGCCGGTTCATTGGCGGCGTCATCGCGCCGGGGGTCCGCACCGCGGCGGACAACCTCATCCGGCGGACCGCCAAACTGCCGGCCACCAGCCTGGTGGCGCCGGCACGCGTGATCGGCCGGCGGACGGAGACCTGCATTCAGGCCGGGGTGGTGCTCGGTGCGGCGGAGTCCGTGGGCGGTCTGATCCGTCGCATCAAGGCGGAGTGGCCCGGGACCCAGGCCCCACTCGTCGTCGCCACCGGCGGGCTGGCCGAGCTGATTGCCCCGCTGGTACCGGAGATCGAGCGGGTGGAGCCCCGCCTCACCCTCATCGGGCTGCGCATCGCGGCGGAGTGCCTGGGCCTGCAATGGTAGCGGCCGTGCTCTTCGCGCAGGTGGCCGTGGCCATGCCGGCCGGGCTCGAGGACGCGCGGACCCTCCTGGAGGCCGGCGACACCGTCCAGGCGGCCCAGGTACTCGAGGCCGTCGTTACGGGTCAACGCCTCTCCCCCGAGGCGCTGGCCGCCTTTGCGTTGCTCGAGTGGATGGAGCCCGGCCGCACATCGCACGACGCGGTGCGGTCGTGGCGCAACCTGCGGGCCCCGCACGTGCGGCTGCGTCGGGACGTGCGCCGCGGCGCCGTGCTCCTGGGAGACCCCGTGGCGGAGGCCGTGGGTGACGCGCTGATCGTCCAGGAGGCACTCGATGCCGGGAGATCCGACTCGATCATCTCCTGGACGCTCGACCCGGCGGCCCAGCCCGTGGACTGGCGTGTGGCCCTGGAGGCGACGGCCGCGAAGCTGGAAGCGACCAGCCCACTGGTGGCCGGGGGCATCCGATGGATGCTGGTCCGCCGGTTGCTCGCGGCGCTGGACCGCGTGGCCGCCGACGCACCCGTCACCGGGCCCTGCGAGCCCCACTGCTTCCAGCTCGGAGCGGCTCCCGCCTCGTACCGACTCCTCACGCGGTTTCAGGAAGCGAGTCAGGATACGGCCCTGGCCCAGCTCGCGGCGCTGTTCGAGGACCTGCGGCGGGCGCCGTGGCCCTTCAATGCCCTGGGAGCGCGAGCCCACATTGCGGTCTGCGCGCTCACGCGGCTCACGCAGGACGTGGCGGGTTGCTGGCCCGACGGCTCCCACCTCGAGGGGCGGGAGGCCGCCGAAGTCACGGCCATGGCGCAAGCCCTCCGTGGGCGACACCATGCGGCCTGGGCGGTGATGGAGGCGCTCGCGCGCTGGTTCGGTCCGCTCGACTCTCTGCGGGACCCGCTGGATCCGCCGGCACGGCGGACGCGACCGTCGCGCCCGTACCAGTACGTGCCGTCGCACCCCGCCGTCGCGGGCGACGGGCGGATACCGGTGGACTTGCTATGGAAGGCTGCCTGGCCGCTCTACCTCCTGCCGTACAACGAGCGCCTCGTCGTGCACCGCGCGCGGCTGCTGCTGGCGGACGTGGTGTGGCGGCTGGCCGGGGAGGACTCCCGGGGGCTGTTCTCCCCCGTGGGCGACGTCGAGCGTATCGTGGCCGTCGGCGTGCCACTTGGCGTGGCCATTGCGGGCCCGCGCCGGGCCATCCTCGCGTTCTACCCGAGCGGCACCCACGAGACGGCTCCGCAGACCAGCGGCGGACGCCCCACTCTCCCGCTCGACCTCGCCATCGTGGCCACGGGAAGCCGGGGCACGCGCTTCACCGGGTTCGCGAGCGAGCACTACGATACGTTCGGCCCGCTCGACCACCAGGTGGTGCAGTACGTGCGCGACGGCCGGCGGCACGTGGATCTCTATACCGTCTGGGCCGGCGAAGCGGTGTGCGTGGCCCCGCGGCCCCTGCTGGGCCTGTTTCTGCTGGATGACCGGCTGCGGGAGCTCCGCCGCCAGACCGTGACCGAGCTGCACGCTCACCGTCTGGTGCAGCTACGGCTCACGCTCCATCCCGCGCGGTACGTGTACTCCCTCGAGGTGTTCGACCCGGGGTGCCGGCGCGCCCAGCGGGCGCGCTATGTCCTTGCCGTTCCCCCTGCCGACGGTGCGATGTTGTCCGACCTCATGCTCGCCGACGAGCTGCATTACGGCGACGACTACCATGGCGCCGACCGCCTGCGGGACCGGCAGCCCGCAACGATGCGGCCGGCCCTCGATTTCGAGGCGGGGGGCACGGCCCGGTTCTACTGGGAGATCTACGGCATCGCGTCGGATACGCTGACCGCCGCGCGGCTCCGCGTCGAGTTCGAGGTCGTGAACGTCCGTGAGGAGCGGGTGGCGGTGCGTGACCTGGCGCGTGTCGCCCGGGATGCGGCCGAGGCGAAGCCCACGCTGGACGTCGCGTATCCTCTGAACGTGCCGCCCGGGGACGGCCCGCTGACCTCCGGCCTTGCCGTCGGGCTCCCGGCCGAGGCGCGGGGCATCCACGTCGCCCGCGTCACGGTGACTGACACGGTGACCGGCCGGTCGGCGCGGGCGCAGCGCGCCTTCTTCGTGCGCGGTTGAACTCGCCTCCGGCGGCCGCTACCTTCCTCCCGGTTCCCGCACCGAGACCGCGTTCATGACCGCTGCCGTCCATCCCACCACGGATCGCTCCGAGGTCCGCACCATTCTCCTCGGCGGCATCCGGCTCGGCGTCCTGACCACCGTGGGCGTCGTCGCCTTTGCGCTGCTCGCGCGCGTCCTCTCCGGTCCGGTGGAGGTCGTGGTGCAGGCCATCCTCCTCCTGCTGGGTGGCGTGGTGTTCAGCTACGTGCCGAGCGTCTCGACCCGGCCGCGCACGGTGGATGGGATTGCGTGGGCGGCGATGGTGGGGTTGCTGGGCGCGCTGGTGTTCACCGTGCTCGATACAGCCATCCTCCGGCCCGCGCACCTGTATCACTGGACGTGGGACCGGATCGGGGGCGGAAGCGGGTTCTGGTACGTCCCCGTCTGGTGGATGGGGTCGGCCGTCCTCGCGTGGCTCGGCGCGTGGAACGTCGCCATCGCCGGCCGCGGCGATCGTGAGCCGGCGCCGCTCGTCCTCGGGTTGCTCACCGCGGGTCTCGCGGTGGTGCTTTTCGGGCTCGGCGTGGCGGTGCGGCTGCTTCCGTTCCATGCGGCGGCCGTGGCGCTCGCCTTTGCCGTGGCCCTGGTGCTGCATGTCGCGCTCGCAGCGGGCACCGGCCGGCGGTGAACGTCGAGCAGCACACGCAGCTCAGGCGCATCGGCTGGCTGCTGACGCCGCTCGCGGTGTGGGGAGGATCGTTCACCGGAACGTGGCTCGGGGCGGTGGCGACCCCGCTCCTCCCGCGGGCCCTGGGCGGCGTGGGATGGCTCATCGTGGGCGGTCTGGCGGGTGGCGCCGCCGCCGCGCTGGGGTGGATCTGGGGCCTGCTACGCGTGTTCCCCCTCGCCCGCGCTAACGGCGAGTCCGGAACCACCGCCCGCCCGTAGTCCGGGGATCACTCCCACGCGCCCGCCGCGCGGGCTCGCGCCCGACGCCGCCCGAGGAGACTTGATGACGAACAAGTTCCCCAACCGCGTCATGCGGGCGTTCCAGGAGTTCTTCCGGATGGAGGCGGCGGGAGGCATCGTCCTGCTCGCCGCCGCTGCGGCCGCGCTCGTGTGGGCCAATTCCCCGTGGAGTGAGAGCTACCACCACCTCTGGACGGCCACGGTCACGGTGGGCTTCGGTGACGTCGCCATGGCCAAGCCGCTCGAGATGTGGGTGAACGATGGCCTGATGGCCATCTTCTTCTTCGTGGTTGGCCTCGAGATCAAACGGCAGGTCCTCGTGGGCGAGCTGGCGTCGCCCCGCCGCGCCGCCCTGCCCGTGGTGGCGGCCATCGGAGGTATGCTCGTTCCCGCAGCCATCTACCTGGCGTTCAACCTCGGCGGTCCCGGCGGACGCGGGTGGGCCATTCCCACGGCCACCGACATCGCGTTCGCCATCGGCGTCCTGGCGCTGGTGGGAGACCGGGTGCCGCTCTCCCTGAAAGTGTTTCTCACGGCGCTCGCCATCGCGGACGATCTGGGGGCGGTGCTCGTGATCGCGCTGTTCTACACGGCGGACATCTCGCTGCACGCGCTGGGGGTCGGCGCCGCCGTCTACGCACTCATGATCGCGGCCAACGTGCTGGGCGTGCGGCGGATCGGATGGTACGGCGTGCTGGGTGTGGGGTTATGGCTGGCGTTCCTGGAGTCCGGGATCCACGCGACCGTGGCGGGGGTGCTGGCCGCGATGGCCATCCCGTCCACCGCCCGGATTGACAAGCGCCAGTTCCGCCTGCGCAGTCGGGCGTTGCTCGACGAGTTCGAGATCCTCGACCGCGAGGTTGACAGCCACCACATCTCCGGCGAGCAGCAGGAGCGCATCTACGGTCTGGGGGCGGTACTCCAGCACGTCGAGACGCCGCTCCAGCGCCTGGAGCACGCGCTACTCCCCTGGGTGACCTACGGCATCATGCCGGTTTTCGCCCTGGCCAACGCGGGGCTCGTCCTCACGGGGAACGTGGGGGAACAGCTCCGACACCCGGTCACGCTCGGCATCGCGCTGGGGCTGGTGCTCGGGAAGCCGGTGGGTATCCTGGCCTTCTCGTGGCTGGCCACCGCCGTAGGCGTCGCGGAGCGCCCGGCGGGCGCGAGCTGGCGTCAGCTGGCGGGCGTGGGCATGCTCGCGGGCATCGGCTTCACCATGTCCCTGTTCATCGCGACGCTCGCGTTCGGCCAGCCGCTGCTCCAGCACGCCAAGACCGGGATTCTGGCCGCGTCCCTGGTGGCCGGCGTGGCGGGCGCCATCATGGTGCGCGCGGCCGGCGGCACGGGGCAGAGCGAGGAATAACGCGGCGACACCAGTCGCGGGAGTACACGCGGTCACCGCCGCGTTCCTCCGGAGAGGGCGCGCGCCGCTTCGCGCGCGGTGGCCGCGAGCACCGCGGCGCCCACGGCGAGCGCGCCGTCCTCCGGCAGGAACCGGGGCGTGTGGGCCGGCGCCCGCTCCCCCGGACCGCCCGCCCCGATCCTCAGGAAACAGCCAGGCATCCGCTCAACGTAAAACGCGAAGTCTTCCCCGCCCAGGTTCACGTGGGGCAGGAGCACCAGGGCGTCGGGCCCGAGCACGGCCGCCACCGCGCGGCGCGCCCACCCGATCGGCACTGGCGCGTTGACGATGGGCGGCGTCCCCGGCGTCACGAGGACGTGCGCGTCCACGTTGTGCGCGGCCGCCACCGCTTCGGCGGTCTGCGTCAGCTCGCGCTGGAGCACGGCGCGGGTCTCCGGCCGTACCGCCCGCAGCGTGCCGCGCAGCTCCGCCCGGTCCGGAATGATGTTGGGGGCGGACCCGGCACGGACCATTCCCACGGTCACCACACCCGGCTCGCCGGGCGGGAGCCGGCGCGCCACGATGGCCTGGAGCGCCACCACGATGCTCGCGGCCGCGACGATGGGGTCGTGCGTTTCGTGCGGCCGGGCGGCATGGCCGCCGCGGCCAACCACGTCCACCAGGAACTCGTCCGTGGATCCGGCAATGGGCCCCGGTTCGGCCACGACGGTCCCGACCGGGAGTCGAACGTCCACGTGCGCGCCGATGATCGCGCCGACCCCGTCCAGGACGCCCGAGGCCAGCACCGCCTGGGCTCCCTTGCCGATCTCTTCGGCCGGTTGCAGCAGGCAGAGCAGGTCGCCCTCGAGCGGATCGGCGGCCAGCAGATGAGCCGCTCCGACGGTCCACGCCGCGTGCATGTCATGGCCGCAGGCGTGCATGACTCCGGGGGTCTCCGACGCCCACGGCACGCCGGTGGCTTCCTGGATCGGCAGCGCGTCCATGTCGCCGCGGATGGCCACCACCGGCCCGCCGGGGGCCCGGCCCGGCAGGCGTCCCACCACGCCGGTGCCCGCCACCCGCTCCACGCGCATCCCCGGAACGGCGCCGAGCGCCTTGGCGAGCCGATCGGCCGTGCGGTGCTCCTCGAACGCCAGCTCAGGATGCCGGTGCAGCTCGCGCCGCAGCGCGAGCATCAGGTCGGTCACGTCCGACGGGACGGCTCGTTGGGTCGACGTCACGGTACCAGGTCCTCGCGTGCCACGGTGAGGTTCTCCACGCGGTCTTCGTCCACGGCCACGCCAATGCCGGGCCGGTCCCGCGGCACCACAACCGTACCGTCGCCGTCCATGGTCCATTCCGGCCGGACGATGTCGCGTTCCCAGTAGCGCGCGCTCGGGCTGAGGTCGCCCGGCAGGGAGAAGTTGGGCAGCGACGCCAGGGCCACGTTGTACGCCCGGCCGATGCCGCTCTCGAGCATGCCGCCGCACCACACGGGGACGTCGTGCGTCGCGCACAGGTCGTGGATCGCGCGCGCGGCGGCGAACCCTCCCACGCGTCCCGGCTTGATGTTCACGATCCGCGCGCTGCCGAGGGCGAGGGCATCTTCGGTGCGGGCGACGCCCGTGATGGACTCGTCGAGGCAGATCGGCGTGGCGAGCCGGCGCTGGAGCTCCGCATGACGCCGGAGATCCTCGGGCTCGAGCGGCTGCTCGATCATGACGAGTTCATGGGCATCCAGCCTGGCCAGGTGTTCCGCGTCCCGCAGCTCATAGGCCGCGTTCGCGTCCACCGACAGCGCCACCTTCGGACCGAGCGCGGCCCGGGCGGCCGCGACGTACTCGAGGTCGGCGCCGGGCGCGATCTTCACCTTGATCCGGTGGTACCCCGCCGCCCGCGCGGCGGCCGCCTTGGCGGCAAGGGCGTCGGGGGTCGGCTGGATCCCGAGCGAGATCCCGACGTCTATGCGGGTCCGCGTCCCGCCGATGCGAGTCGCGAGGCTCGTGTGGAGCCGCTCCGCCGCCAGGGTCCACACCGGCATCTCGAGCGCGGCCTTGGCCATGCGGTGGCCACGCACGGCGGCGTCGAACCGGGGCGCCACCGCCGCCGGATCCGCCAGGGGGGCGCCGAGCAGGAGCGGCGCGAGCCACGCGCGGATCGCGTGCCGGCAGGTATCCACCGTTTCCGGCGAGTAGTTGGGCGCCTCACCGGCCACGCACTCGCCCCAGGCGACCGCGCCATCCGCGTCCTCGAGGCGCACGAGCAGGATGCGGCGCTCGTGCACGACGCCCGAAGAGATCCGGAACGGCTCGCGCAGCGGCAGGGCGATCTCGCGCAGCGTCACCCGCGCCACCGTCAGGGTCATGCGCGCCGCTCCAGCCGGTAGGCGGACGGGGTCTCCTCCGTGCCGCGGGCGAATCCGGTCACCGCGTACCCGCGGGCCAGGTAATGCTCGAAGGCGCGCCGGGTGGACGCGCGCCAGGCCAGCGCAGCGCCCGGATGCCGTTGCTTCAACGCCTGGATGTCCGGGGGTACCGCGATCGCCACCCGCGGGACGTCGGGCAGGGGATCGGACGCGGTGCGGATCCGCGGTACGTCACCGTCACCGGCCGACCGTTCGGTCCCGCCGTTCCGCGATCCCGTCCTCGTCGCGTTGTCGAGCGCCCACTCCACCACGAACCGGTCGCTCCCGATCACGCTGTCCGTCCGGCTCATGGGATTGTCGCCATACATGTCGCGCACGTACTCCACCACGCGGACGCCAAGCCGCTCCAGGTTGAGGTGGGCGTTCCGCGCCACGAGAGGGTCGAACGTCCAGAACATCCGGGTGATCCCCGCGGCCAACAGCTCGGTGCGCTGATAGGCCTTGAGGCGGCGCCCGATCCCCCGGTCGCGCCACGCCTCGGTGACGGCGAGCATGTGGGACCAGTGGGCAACCGCACCGTCCCGCACGCCCGTGATGCCGTAGACGAATCCGATGAGGCGATCGCCGTCGAAGGCGCCCGCCACGATCCCGCCCATCTTGCGCGACACCTGGAGCAGGGCCGGCGGCACCAGCTCCCGAAAATCGTCCCCCCAGGTGGCGCGCTGCAGCGCGACGCAGGCCTCGTAGTCCGCGGGCGAGGCCAGGGTCCGGATCGTGGGCTCGCGGCTCAGTGCACGGGCCTGATGAGTACGCGGTTGCCCACGAAGTCCGGGATGAGCAGGGCGCCGCGGGCCCGGTCGAACCCGATGTCGGCCGGCGACGTGACGCTGTCCGACGCCACGCTGAACGCGCCCGCCGGCGTGAGCCGGTACACGCGCTGCGCTCCCCAGGAGCTGATGAGCAGCGATCCGTCCGCCAGCCGCACGACTCCGTCGAGGCCGCCGGCGGCGGGCTTGGGCAGCATCGTCCGCTCGCCGGAGGCCGCGTCCACGGTGAAGACCTCTCCCGACACGAAGGTCACCACGGTGAGGCCGGCGCTGTCGGCCAGAATGCCGTTCGGGTTCCCGAGACCCGAGCCGGTGACCACTGCGGCCCAGCGATCGCCCTCGCGGCGATAGATCCCGTCCCGGCCGTTGGGGACGAGCCCGCCCTCGCCGGGCTCGACGCCGGTATCGGTCACGTAGAGCGTCCCGTCCGGCCCGACCGCGAGGTCGTTCAGGAACGCCGCGCCGTCGAGCGGCCACGCGCCCAGGGGCGCCCCGGTCGTGCGATCGAAGAGCCGCACGGCATCAATGTCGGCCACGAACAGGGTATCCCGCCGGACCGCCATACCCTTGGGCGCGTGGAGGGTGACCCCGTCCGCGGCGCCGTCAATCCACTTCAGCGTCAGGACGGCGCCGGTGGGGGCGAGCCGGCTGATGAAGCCGTTGTCGTCCTTCTCGGCCGGCCCGCCGTTGATGTTCGAGACGAGGTAGACGTCCGCCGCGGTGTCATGCAGCATGGACTCGGGCGTCGCAAAGCCCACCTCGGCGATGTCCATGGCCGTGGCCATCTGCATGCCGCCGTGGGGCTCATCGGACGCCTGCTCAGCCGTCCCGCACCCGACGGCGGCCAGCAGGAAGGCGGGGAACGAACGCGCAGCAACCATCGGTCATCTCCGGCTACAGGTGATCGGGCGTGCGACCGCGGGCCTCACTCGCAGGCCGGCGGCCCGGCGTACGGGCCGCGCAGCGCGCGCGACACCACCCGGACGCGATGGACGACCCACGTGGTGGTCCCGCCGCGCCGCGCGACGGCCACGAACGTCTCGTCGGCGCGCGTGGCGGTGCCGATGACGCGCGGCGCGACCTCGACCCGCACGTCGTAGCACCCGTTGGGCGGCCGGACCGCCGCGGTGAGGTGCCGGCGAGGCAGGTCGGCGAGGCGGCGGTACGCGAGGTAGCCGCCCAGGGGGAATGGAGCGGAGGCGGCCGGCTCCTCGTCGGCCAGGGGGCCGAGCAGCGCCAGCGTCCCGCGCGCGCGCGTCTCCTCCATCCCGACGCGGTTGCCCTCCCAGCTCCGGTCCGGCGACTCGAGCGTCACGGCGTACACCACGCCGTTGAGCGCGTCCACGAGCGTCCCCTCCCCGAAATCGTATCGGGCCAGGGTGGGGCTGTCGGGATTCACCTCGGGCGCCCGGGGGCCGAAGAGCGCGAACGCCCCGATGATGGGGGTGTTCGGCGCGACCGGGAACGGCCGGGCGTCGCTCGTGGGGACCGGTGGCAGCAGGGCCGACTCGAAGGTCGGGCGGGTGATCACCCAGACGAGCACCGCCGCCACCGCGATCAACCCCGTCCCGACGACCGCCGCGAGGTTGGCCCGGAGGAAGTGCCAGAGCCGCTGAAGCTGGGTGGGCTCCGGGGTGGGAACGCGGGGTGGCTGCGTGACCGGCCCGGGCCACGCGCCGGTGGCGAGCCGATGCATCGGGGGCAGTTCGTCCTCGGTCGGCGGCGGGAGGATCTCGACGTGGGGAATGGCCTTTGACGCCCGCGCCAGCTCGCGCATCAGCTGGGCGGGGTCGTCCCCGATCTTCTCCTGCCAGCACGCGGGGCAGCCGCGGGGGTTCTCGTCGTTGTACGGGACGTTGTGCGTGGGACACCGGACCACCGCCATCGTCGTGCCGTCAGATCCGGGGCAGCGTGACGCCGCGCTGCGCCTGGTATTTCCCGCGTTTGTCGGCATACGACGTGGCGCAGACGTCGTCGGCGTCCGCTTCGAAGAACAGTACCTGGGCGATCCCCTCGTTCGCGTAGATCCGCGCCGGCAGCGGCGTGGTGTTCGAGATCTCCAGCGTCACGTGGCCTTCCCACTCCGGCTCGAATGGCGTCACGTTCGTAATGATGCCGCACCGGGCGTACGTGCTCTTCCCGACGCAGATCGTCAGGACGTCGCGGGGAATCCGGAAATACTCGATGGAGCGGGCGAGCGCGAACGAATTCGGCGGGACGATGCACACGTCCCCCCTGTACTCCACGAACGACCGTGCGTCGAAGCTCTTCGGATCCACCACGGTCGAGTGCACGTTGGTGAAGATCCGGAACTCGTCGGCCACGCGCATGTCGTAGCCGTACGAGGACACGCCGTAGCTGATCACGCCGTGGCGCACCTGCGCCTCCGCGAACGGCTCGATCATCCCGTGCTCCCGGGCCATGCGCTGAATCCAGCGATCGGACTTGATGGACATCGCTCTGAGGGACGTCTCCGGTGGGGAAAAGGGGTCGTCGGGTCGCGCGGATTAAGATACGCGACCTTAGGCGTTATGCCACTTGGATTTGCTTGACACCCCGTTTCAAGCCTAGGTAACTTCCGCCCTCCAAGCAAGTGATTTTTTTCACGAGATTCGCGCGCCGGGTGTGAGCAATGCTCCGTGAGTACATCCCGCTGCTGATGCTGATGGGTTTCGTGGTCGTCAATGGAGCCGCGTTCGTCCTCCTCTCGCTCCTCCTGTCCAACCGCCGGCCCACCACCGTCAAAGGCACCCCCTACGAGTCCGGCATGCCGCCGCTGGGCAGCGCCCGCGAGCGGTTCAGCGTCAAGTTCTACCTCATCGCCATGATGTTCATCGTCTTCGATCTTGAAGCGGTCTTCATGATCCCGTGGGCGCAGGCGTTCCGGCGCCTGGGCCTGTTCGGGCTGGTGGAGATGGGGGTGTTCATCCTGATCCTGGCCGTGGGCTACGTCTATATGTGGAAACGGGGAGCGTTGGAATGGGAGTGATCGCCACGCCGGAGCCCGGCGCCGGGGCCATCGTCTCCCAGGTGTCGCCCAACTGGCTGACGACCCGGGTGGACTTTCTGGTCAACTGGGCCCGCTCCAACAGCCTGTGGCCCATGCCGTTCGGCACGGCCTGCTGCGCCATCGAGTTCATGGCGGCCGCCGCCTCGCGGTACGACATCGCCCGCTTCGGCATGGAGCGGATGAGCTTCTCGCCGCGGCAGGCGGACGTGCTGCTGTGCGCGGGCCGCCTGCCGTTCAAGCTCGCGCCGGTCATCCGGCGGATCTACGACCAGATGCCCCAACCCAAGTGGGTCATCTCGATGGGGGCCTGCGCGTCGTCCGGCGGCATCTTCGACAACTACGCGATGGTGCAGGGCATTGACACGGTGGTGCCGGTGGACGTCTACGTGCCCGGGTGTCCGCCGCGCCCCGAGGGGCTGCTCTACGGGATTCTGTTGCTCCAGAAGAAGATCCGCGGCGAGACCCTGGCCGATCCCTCGATTCGCATGGAGCGCAGCCTCGACGAGCACGGCCTGTGCATGGCCCCGGAACGGATTGACGAACTGTCGGAGCCGTTCGGGAACTCGTTGCACCAGACCCGTTCCGCGTGAGGCGGCCATGAACCCGTCGGCGGGCGCGCTCCAGCGCCAGTTCGGCGCCGCGGTCCGGCGCGTCACCGAGTCCTGCGGCGACACCATCGTCACTATCGCGCCGGAGCGGATCCGCGAGATCCTCGCCTGGCTCAAGAACACGCCGGAGCACGCGTACAACTACCTCGTGGACGTCACGGCCGTCGAGTACCGCGACGCCGAACGGCCGCTCGAGGTCGTCTACGAGCTGTTTGCGCTCGGCCGGAAGGTGGGGCTCCGCGTGAAGGCGCAACTGCCCAAGGACGCGCCGCTCGAGGTGGATTCCGTCGTCCCGCTGTGGGCCGGCGCCGACTGGCTCGAGCGCGAGGTCTACGACATGTTCGGCATCACGTTCCGGGGCCACCCGGACCTCCGCCGCATCCTGATGTGGGAGACGTACGCGGAGGGGTATCCCCTGCGGAAGGATTTCCCCTTGCGGGGCCGGTTCTCCCGGTCCGAGCAGGTCCGGCAGGCGCTCAACGCCAATCCCGAAGCGCACTACTCGCTGGAGGAGCTGGGGATCGCGGAAGCGTACCACGAGCTGCCGCCCGACATGCGGGAACGCCTCGCGCGGGGTGAGCGCGGCCGGATTCCCGACGCCACGGGAGGCCCGTGATGGCCGTGAAGCGAACGCTCGACGTGGCGCTCGGCACGACCGGGCTGGACGAGCGCGGCCTGCCGGTGACCGTGCCCCTCGGCCTCGAGGCGCCGGGGGCGACGGCCGTGGAGGAGGCCCCGCGGCTCGGCGGCGAGCACATGCTGCTCAACCTGGGTCCGCAGCATCCCGCCACGCACGGCGTGCTGCGGCTCGTCGTGGAGCTCGACGGCGAGGTCGTGATCCGGGTCATTCCGCACGTGGGGTATCTGCACTCGGGCTTCGAGAAGCTCGGCGAATACCGCCACTACAATCAGATCGTCCCGCTCACCGACCGCATGGACTATCTGGCGCCGATGGCCAACAACGTGTGCCTGGCCCTCGCGGTCGAGAAGCTCATGGGCATCGAGATCACGGAGCGCTGCACGGTGCTGCGCGTGATCGCGTGCGAAATCAGCCGCATCATCTCGCACCTCGTGTGGCTGGGCACCACCGGGATTGACATCGGCGCGATCACGCCGTTCCTCTGGATGTTCCAGGAGCGCGAGAAGTTCTACAACCTCCAGGAAGCGTGGACCGGGGCGCGCCTCACCACCAGCCTCACGCGGGTCGGCGGCCTGATGGCCGACATTCCGCACGGCTTCGAGGCGGACGTCCGGGCCCACTGCCGCAGTCTGCTCGCCGTCATGGCAGAGGTGGACCGGGTGCTGACGCGGAACGGGATCTGGGCCGGCCGCACCCAGGGGATCGGCGTGCTGACCGCGGACGAGGCGATCAACATGTCCCTGTCCGGGGCCATGCTCCGCGCCAGCGGCGTCGCCTACGACGTCCGGAAGGACCGGCCGTACCTCGACTACGAGACCTACGACTTCGAGGTCCCGATCGGCGAGCACGGCGACGTGTACGACCGCTATCTCGTCCGCTTCGAGGAGGTGCTGCAGGCGGTGCGCATTCTCGAGCAGGCGCTCGAGCGTCTCCCGGACGGTCCGATCAACGTGGCCGACCATCGCGTCATCCTGCCCCCCAAGCACGCCGCCATGACGGACATGGAGTCCATGATCCATCATTTCAAGCAGGTCATGGAGGGGGTGCCGGCGCCCGTGGGCGAAGCCTACTGCTCCATCGAGAGCCCCAAGGGCGAGCTGGGCTACTACTTCGTGTCCGACGGGACGGCCAAGCCGGTACGCTGGCGGGTCCGGCCGCCGGCCTTCATCAACCTCTCCGCGCTGCCCAAGATGTCGCAGGGTCACCTGCTGTCCGATCTCATTGCCATCAACGCGAGCGTGGACATCGTCATGGGGGAGGTGGACCGCTGATGCACGCGACCGGCGACTACCAGCCCGTGTTTACCGGCAACCGCCGCGCGCGGCTCGACGAGATCCGCGGGCGGTAT
>DASWHL010000018.1:0-2720 GCA_036398175.1 Gemmatimonadales bacterium | reverse complement strand
TGATCCTTCAGCGGGGGCGCCTGCACCTCTATGAGGGGCACAGCCCGGAGACGGCGGTCTTCCCGGTACGGCTGATGGCGGCGCTGGGGATCGAGACGCTGATCGTCACGAACGCGGCCGGGGGGATCCGGCCGGCCATGCGGCCACCCGCCCTCATGCTCATCACCGATCACCTGAACCTGACGGGCCGGTCGCCGCTCGTGGGGCCGGCGGGCCCGGGCGAGCCGCGGTTTCCCGACATGTCGGCCGCGTACGATCCCGATCTGCTGTCCCGCGCCCGGGAAATTGCCCGTGCCGCGGGGCTGACCGTGCACGAGGGGGTATACGCGGGGCTCCTGGGCCCGAGCTTCGAGACGCCCGCCGAGATCCGCATGTTCACCACCCTCGGCGCCGACGCCGTGGGCATGTCTACGGTGCTGGAAGTCATCGCGGCCCGCGCGCGCGGCGTCCGGGTATTGGGGATCTCCACGATCACCAATCCCGCCGCCGGCATCTCGGACCGCCCCCTGGATCATGAAGACGTGCTCGCCGCCGGCAACGCCGTGGCCCGGGACCTGGAAACCCTCGTCCGGGGCGTGGTCCGGGGATAGCCTGTGGTCACGTGGGTCAGGCCGCCCCCCCGCGGCCCCCGCTGCACGCTGCACCCTTCCAGGTAACCCTTGTAACCCTTTCTCCCCGCACTGTGTCCGAGGAAGTGGGCAGTCAATCGCCCCCAAAGGACCCCGGAGTCCCGTGGACGAACGCACCCTGATTGCCGCCGTGCTTGCCGGGGACCCGGCCGCCGAGCGGAGGCTCTACGAGACCCAGGTGGATCGGGTGTATCGCCTGGCGTACCGCATGACCGGCGATGACACGCTGGCGCGGGACTGCACGCAGGACACGTTCGTGCGGGTGTTCGACCGGCTGGCGGATTTCCGCGGCGACGCGGCGCTGAGTACCTGGATCCACGCGGTGGCGACCTCGGTGATCCTGAACTGTCTTCGGACGGTGAAGCGCCTGCGGGGGCGGGAGATGCCGGAAGAGGCGGCGGCGGACCTGGGCCACACGCCCGATGGCGGGGCGCCCCTGCTGCGACGGCGCCTCGAGGAAGCGATCGGCGGACTGCCGGACAAACTGAGGATGGTCTTCGTGATGCACGATGTCGAGGGATACACGCACGAGGAGATCGGTGGGGCGCTGGGCGTGCCGGTCGGGACGTCCAAGGCGCAGTTGTTCCGTGCGCGAGCCCGGTTGCGGGAAGCGCTGGCCGGACTCGCGGGGGAGTGGGCCGTATGAGCGACGACGAACAGCTGGACACGAGGATCCGCGACGTGGCGGGCACCCTGAACGTGCCTCCCCCGACGCCGCGGGCGGAAATCTGGGAGCGGATGCGGGCGGAGCGCGCCGTCCGGCGCGAGCGGCCGGCGGGCCGGCTCTCCGGACGCGTGCGGTGGGTGGGATGGGTGACAGGGCTCGCGGCCACCCTCGCGCTCGGTGTGGCGCTCGGTCGCCTGAGCATGCGGCCGGAAACCGCCACACCGGTCGCCGCCGTCCCGGAACCCGAGGTCGTGGACGGTCCCGACGGGATCCCCGCGGCGTACCGGCTGGCGACGGCGGAGCACCTGGGCCGCGTGGAGACGTTCCTGACGGTCTTCACGGCCGAGGCGCCCGGTGACCGCCTGACCACCGCGGATTTCGAGCTGCCGGCGCGCCAGCTGCTGCGGCGTACCCGGATCCTGCGGGAATCGCCCGTGACGACTGACGACGCAGCGCTCCGGGCGCTGCTCGACGACGTGGAGTTCGTGTTGCTGCAGATCACCGCGTTCGCGCACGCCGGCGACGCACGGGAGCTGGATTTCGTGGAACAGGGAATCAACGAGCGATCCGTCCTGCTGCGCCTGCGTTCGGCCATGCCGAGCGGGCCGGAGCGGCGGATGGTGGGAGGGTCACTGTGAGGAGCATTGCCATGAACTCGAGACACATGCCCTGGGCGCTGGCCCTCGGAACCTTCCTGCTCGCGTCGCCGGCAGCGGGGCAGCGTGAGACCGCCCCGGCCGCGGAGGCCGCCCCTGTGGCCGTGCCCGCGCCGTGGCTCCAGCAGGATGCGGGCGACTCGCTCTATCAGGCGGGCCGCGCGGCCCTGAACCGCGGTGACTATCGGACCGCGTCCCGGCAATTCCGCGCGCTGCGCGACCGGTATCCGCGCTCGGGCTACGCGGGCGACGCCTACTACTGGGAGGCATTCGCGCGCGCCAAGCTGGGCTCCCGGGAGGAGCTGCAGACCGCGATGGAGCTGATCCAGGCGCAGGCGGAGCGCTACCCCGACGCCCGCACGATCCGGGACGCCCGCGAACTACGGGTACGGATCCAGGGCGACCTGGCGCAGCTGGGTGATGCGCCGTCGGCCGCGGCCGTGGCGGAGGCGGCGGCGGCTCCGGTGGCTCCCCCCACCGCCGCCCGGCCGCCCCGTGGCGCCCGCCCGGCCACGCCGCCCAGCCCTCTGAGCCGCGGGACGAGGTACCGCGGAGGGTGCAGCGAAGAGGACGACGAGCGACTCATCGCGCTGAACGCACTGCTTCAGATGCGGGCCGAGCAGGCGGTGCCCATCCTGCGGCAGGTAATTGAGCGGCGCGACGAGGGCTCGGTATGCCTCCGGCGGCAGGCCATGTTCCTGGTGTCGCAGAAGCGGTCGCCCGAGACCTCGGCCATCCTGCTCGGCGCGGCCCGGAACGATCCGGACG
>DASWHL010000017.1:0-20755 GCA_036398175.1 Gemmatimonadales bacterium | reverse complement strand
CCCCCCCCCCCCCCCCCCCCCCCCCCCGCCGCCCACACCAGGGAGAGCACGACCGTGACCCGCACACCTGTGATCGCCATCCTGCTGGGCCTGGGCCTCGCCGCCTGCAGCGAGACCAACGGCCTGGGCACGCTGTCGAGCGTCCAGGTTTCGTTTGCGACCCAGCCCGCGACCGGCCTGTCGGCGCACCGCACCGGGCTCGCGGGCGCGGCCGACGATACGCTGGTCATCGGCACCGACACGCTCGTCCTGACGAAGGTCGAGCTGGTGCTCCGCGAGCTGGAACTGCGACGGGTGAACGTAACCGCCTGCCCCGCGGACTCGACGGACGACGACGCGTGCGAGAAATTCGAGACCGGGCCCGCACTCGTGAACCTGCCCCTCACCCCAGGCGCCCAGCAGGCGTTTGCCGCCGAGATTCCGGCCGGGACCTACAGCGAGGTCGAGTTCGAGATCCGCAAGCCGGATGACGGGGACCCGGCCGACCAGGCGTTTCTCCTGCAGTACCCGGAGTTCAACGGCGTGAGCATCCGGATCGCCGGCACGTTCAACGGCACGCCCTTCGTGCACACGACCGAGCTGGATGTGGAGCAGGAGCTGTCCCTCGTTCCAAACCTGGTCGTGGTCGAAGGCACGAGCACGAACCTCACCATTCTCGTCACCGTGTCGGGCTGGTACGTCGTGAGCGGCGTGCTGGTGGACCCCGCGAGCGCCAACAAGGGCGGCCCGAACGAGAGCGAGGTCAACAACAACATCAAGGACTCGTTCACGGCCTTCGAGGACTCGGACCGCAGCGGCTCCGACGACGACTGAGCGGCCGGCATGCCCGACGCGCCCGTGCTCGCGATTTTGACCCTGTCCGGCTCGTTCGCTTCGGTCTGGGAGGACGCAGCGCGCGAGGCGGGCGCGTCGCTCCGGGCGGTGGCGCCCGACGACGAGCCCGACGGCGCCGTGGCGCTCCTGGTGGCCGCGGGCGGCGAGGAACAGCGGGGCCTGGACCTTATTCCCGCGCTGGCCGACCGCTGGGCAGCGCCTCTGTTCCTGGTGGGGGCCACGGCCTCGCACCGGTTTGCCGTGGAAGCGTTGCGCCGCGGCGCCGCCGACTACTTTGCGCTGCCGGAGGACG
Organism: Gemmatimonadales bacterium; assembly: GCA_036398175.1. GTDB lineage: Bacteria > Gemmatimonadota > Gemmatimonadetes > Gemmatimonadales > GWC2-71-9 > JAOTWJ01. Next base: position 19,629 of record DASWHL010000017.1, on the reverse strand, counting down.
CCGACCTCCTCCGCCGCACGCTCACCGCCAGGGTGGAAGCCGCACGCACTCGCGCGGGGCGCGCCGTGCCGGACCCCGGCGACCCGTTCGCGGAGCTCGCCGGCGAGAGCTCCTCCCTCCGGGAGACCCTCCAGCGAGCCCAGCGTATTCTGCGGCACGGCGACGTGACCGTGTTGCTCGGGGGCGAGACCGGCACCGGCAAGGAGCTGCTGGCGCGGGCGCTCCACAACGGCGGCGCCCGCCGCGCGGGGGCGTTCGTGGCCGTGAACTGCGCGGCTATCCCGGGGCAGCTGCTCGAGAGCGAGTTGTTCGGGCACGAGAAGGGTGCCTTCACCGACGCGCACCGCGCCAAACGCGGCCTGTTCGAGGAGGCGCACGGCGGCACGCTGTTCCTCGACGAGATCGGGCACCTGCCGCTGGCGCTCCAGGGGAAGCTGCTCCGCGCGCTGGACGAGCGGCGGGTCCGGCCGGTGGGCGCCACGCAGGATCGGGCCGTGGACGTCCGCATCGTCGCCGCCACCCACGTGGACCTGCAGACCGCCGTGGCGCGCGGCGAGTTCCGCGAGGACCTGTTCTACCGGCTCAACGTGGTGCACCTCGTGCTGCCGCCGCTCCGCGAGCGCGGGAACGACGTCGTGCTGCTCGCGGAGCGCTTCGCGGCGCAGCTGGCGGTCCGTTACGCGGTGCCCGCGCCACGCATCACCGCCGCGGCCCGCACGGCGCTGCTGGCGCACCGCTGGCCCGGGAACGTCCGGGAGCTGCGGCATGCCATCGAGCGCGCGCTGCTGCTGTCGCCGTCCGGAGTGCTCGAGCCGGACGAGCTGATGCCGGCAACACGGTCGCCCGCGGCACCCGTATCGGCGGCGGGCGGCCTGCCGTTTCCGGCCTCCCTTGACGACGTCCTGTTTCACGCCGCGCGGGCGGCGGTGGACCTCAACGACGGAAACAAGAGCGCGGCCGCGCGGCTGCTGGGCATTTCGCGCGCCCGTCTCCAGCGACTCCTGGAGCGACGCGGAGGGGCCGATGCCGGCGCTGACTGACCCCCTGCGGGACGCACGGGCCGCCGTGCGGGCGGGCCGGTTCCAGGACGCGGCCGTGACCCTGGCCGAGCTCCCGGCCGAGGTGCGCGAGGGCGCGGAGTGGTACCTGCTGTCCGCCATGGTGAGCTGGCGGCTGGGCGATTTTGCGCCAAGCCGCCGGGAGGCGCTCGAGGCGCGGGCGCTGTACCGGGAGCGCGGCGACACCGATGGCGAGATGCGCGCGGTGAACGTCGCCGCCGCGGGCGCCTTCGGGTTGGGCGCGCTGCGCGACGCCGAGGAGGAGTTTCACCGCGCGCTCCAGCTGGCGCGCGAGCTGCGGGACGATCTCATGGTGGCGCGCTGCTCGAACAACCTGGGAAACGTGGCGCTCTACCTGGCCGAGCATGACGCGGCGCTGGGCTTCTACCGCATTGCCCGGGCGGAGTTCGAGCGGCTGGGCTTCGACCACGGCGTGGCCGAGACGGGGATCAACGCGGCCATCACGTGGCGCGACCTGGGACGCCACCGCGAGGCGCTGCGGGCCGCGGACGAGGCGCTCGAGCACGCGGAGCGCGGGCGCGCGCCGCGGCTGATCGGGGAGGCGCTGGCCAACCGCGGCGCCGCGCTGGCGGCGCTCGGGGAGGCCGCCGTCGGGCGGGTGCTGGTGGAGCGAGGGCTCGCGCTGGTCCGCGCGGAGCAGGATCGGCTGGCCGAGCCCGACGTGCTGCGCATCCTCGGCACACTCGCCCTGGCCGCGGGAGACGGCGAGGCGGCGCTGCGGCTGTCGCGCGAGGCGCTCGCGCTGGCCGAGGCGCTCCGCCACCCGTGGACGACTGCCGAGGTGCAGCGCGATCTCGCCCGGACCTGCCGCGCGCTGGGCCGCGAGCCGGAGGCGCAGGCCGCATTCGCGGCGGCGGCGGCGGCGTTCCTGACCCTGGGATCGGTCCGGCGCGCGCAGGCGATGGCCGCGGAGCGCGCCGCCAGCTAGCCGCATTGGCTTGCCGGGCCCCGCAGGGCATCTTCCTCCCATTCATGCCCCCCGGAGCGCACCGCATGTCCGATCGCCGTGAGTTCCTCAAGACCGCCGTCGCCGGAACCCTCGGCCTTCACCTGGCCAGCCGGCCGGCGGATGCCGTCCCGCGTCCCGCTCCCGAACCCGGGCTCGTTGCCGCCCCGCCGCTCGACCCGGTGCGCATCGGGTTCGTGGGCGTGGGCCACCAAGGCTCGAGCCACGTCGAGAACTTCCTCAAGATCGAGGGCGTGGACATCACGGCGATCTGCGACATCAACCCGGCCAAAGTCGAGCGGATGCAGGCCCTGGTGGCCAATGCCGGCCGCACGCGACCGGCCGGCTTCAGTCGCGGCCCCGAGGATTTCCGCCGGCTCTGCGACCGCGCGGACGTGGATCTCGTGTTCACGGCGACGCCGTGGGAATGGCACGCGCCCGTGTGCCTCGCCGCCCTGCACGCCGGCAAGCACGCCGCCACCGAAGTCCCAATGTGCGTGACCGTCGAGGAATGCTGGGCGCTGGTGGAGGCCGCGGAGCGGGCCCGGCGCCACTGCGTCATGATGGAGAACTGCTGCTACGACCGTACCGAGATGATGATCCTCAACATGGTCCGGCAGGGCCTGTTCGGGGAGATCCTCCATGCCGAATGCGGTTATCTCCACGATCTCCGCGAGCTCAAGCTCACCGACTTCTACGAGCACCGCTGGCGCATCAACCACGCGATCCGCCGCACCGGCGACCTGTATCCCACGCACGGGCTCGGGCCCGTGGCCCAGTGGCTCGACGTCAACCGGGGCAACCGATTCGACTATCTCGTCTCGATGGCGTCTCCGGGGCTGGGCCTCAACCGCTGGGCGGCCGAGCACATCGGTCCCGACAGTCCGGAAGCGCTGCGCGGCTACGCGTTGGGCGACGTGGTCACCACCATCATCCGGACCGCCCGCGGCTCGACCATCCTGATCACGCACGACACCAACTCGCCCCGCCCCTACAGCCGGAAGATCCTGCTCCAGGGCACGCGCGGCCTCGTCCGGAAATACCCCGAGCAGAAGATCCACATCGAGGGACGGAGCCCCGCACATCGCTGGGAGGATCTGCTCGAGTATCGGGCGGAATACGAGCACCCCGTCTGGCGCGCGCTCGAGGAGCGGGCCCGCGGGGCCGGCCACGGCGGCATGGACTACATCGAGGACTACCGGCTGATCGCCTGCCTGCGGGCGGGCGCGCCCATGGACATGGACGTCTACGACGGAGCGGCCTGGTCGTCGGTGAGCGAGCTGAGCGAGCGCTCCATCCGCAATCGCGGCCAGTCGGTCGAGATCCCGGATTTCACGCGCGGGGCGTGGGAGCGGCGGGCGGCGTTGGGAATCGTGGAGGGATAGATAACGACGGGAACGACGGGAACGACGGGATCAAACGACGGGAGCGACGGGAGCGACGGGAACGTACTCCCTGCTCCGGTCACCAACGTCAGCCCAAGTCACCTCCCGTCGTTCCCGTCGCTCCCGTCGTTCCCGTCGGGTACAAAAACCGACCGTCCCAGCTCCACCCGCCGAAACTCCCCGATCATCCGCTGCACTTCGGGCGACAGCAGGTATGCGGCCAGGGCGGCGGCGCCTTGGGCGTTGACGCGCGGGAAGCGGGCGGGGTTCGCGCGGATCACGTGGTAGGGGTTCCGCAGAACCGAGTCGCCCTGCACCAGGATCTCGAGGGCCGGCGGGAGCCGGTGCGCGAGGAGCGTGGCCACGTCGGTGAGCGCGTAGGCCGCGAACTCGCTCGCAATGACGAGCGTGGCCCCCATGCCCTGCCCGCTCTCCCGATACCAGCGCCCGCCAGGCGTGCGGCCGGCGGCCTCCCACAGCGCGAGCTCCTTCACGTGCGTGCCGGATCGGTCGCCGCGGGAGACGAACGGGGCTCCAGCCGCCGCGATGCGCCCGAACGCGGTGCGCACGTCCGTCCCACGGACCGCCGCGGGATCCCCGGCGGGCCCCACCAGCACGAACTCGTTGTGCATCAGCGCGCGCCGGTCAATGCCGAAGCCCTCGGCCACGAACCGCTCCTCGCCGGCCGGGTCGTGCAGGATCAGCAGGTCGGCCTCCCCGCGGCGGCCAAGCTCCATGGCCTGGCCGCTCCCGACCGCGACGACCTTGACGCCGTATCCGGCCGTCCGCTCGAACGGGGGCAGCAGGGTGTCGAGGAGGCCGGCATCCCGCACGGAGGTCGTCGTGGCCAGGATGACGTCGCGCGCCTGGGCCACCGCGGAGGCGACGCCCACCGTGAGCGCCACGACCGCGGACCACGCCGCCCGCGCGGGCGCGCTCAGAACAGCTCCCCCTGCTGGCGGAGCAGCGAGGGATCCACCACGGGGAGCCCGAGCCCCGCCTGGAGGGTCCGCACCGAGGCCGGGGAATGGCCCTCGAAGTGATTGTTGACGTAGCCGAAGACCTCCCGGACGCGGGACCGCAGGGCCGTGAGCGCGTCGCGCCACAACCCGATCTCGCGGTCGCGCGCGATCTGGACCCGTGAGTAGTCGGTGAGCAACCGGTCCGGTCCCATCCACCGGACATACGCGAAGTCGGCGGTCGGCTCCGCCGCGAGCGCCAGCACGCGCTCCCGCTTCACCCACCGCCCCTCGACGAGCGCCAGCGCCACACGATGGGCGCGGAGCAGGTCGAGCGTGCCGTCGGTGAGCCAGCGCGGATGGCGGAACTCGATGGCCCAGCGCAGGTCCGCCGGGAGGAGCGGCAGAAAGTCGGCGAGCGCCGCGTGCGTGTTCGCGGTGGGCGACCAGTCGGCGGGCGTCTGGAGCAGCAACGGCCCCAGCGTGCCCTCGAGCAGGCGGGCGCGCCCCACGAACCGGACCAAAGCGTCGGCGGCGTCCACGAACCGCCGCTCGTGCGTGATCTCCTGGGGCACCTTGAGGGAAAAGACGAACTCCGGACCCACCCGGGCCCGCCACACGCGGACGACGGGCTCGGCGGGACTCGCGTAGAACGTGGCGTCTATCTCGACGGTCGGAAAGGCCCGCGTGTAGAGGGCCAGCATGTCGGACGGACGCGTGCCGGGTGGGTAGAACGGCCCGACCCACGCGGGGTAGTTCCATCCCTGCGTTCCCAGCCGGATCACCGCGGTCACGCCGTCAGCTCCGTCGGGCCGCACGCTCCCAGTACATCCGCATCTCGGACACGAGGTCGCCCGCGGTCTCGCAGAACAGGGCCCCGCGGATCACGATGGCCTCGCCCGTCCGGCGGCGACGGAACGTGCACTTGTACTCCGTCGCGAACCACGGGCCCGCGACGAACACCTCCCCACAGCGGAACGAGATCTCCGCCTGCTCGCGCGGCACGTCCCGCCAGTAGGTCCCAATGGCCGCGCGACCGCGAATCGGCGTCTCGAACGGGCCGGGCTGGAAGACCGCGTCCTCCGTGAAGATCCCGGCCATGGCGTCCGCGTTTCCCTGCTCCCAGCCCGCGCCAAAACGGGCAACGAGGGCACCGAACACGGCGGCGGTTGAGGGGGGCGTCGTCATGGGTCAAGGTTAGACGAACACCGCGGGCCTCGCCAGGGACGCCACCGGTCGCCCGGGCCCTGGCCCGGGGTCCTGCTGGCATTCGGCGCTCCGGCGAAGAAGATTGGGAACCGGCAGGGTCGGGTCGGAAACCCAGCGGAGGACGACGAGCGATGGCAGGAAGTCTGGTGCGAGTGGCCGTGGTAGGCGTGGGGGAAGGCGGCCGGGGCTGGGCCACCCTCTGCGCGGCACACGGCTGGCCCGTCACGATCTACGACAACGACTCGGCGGCCATGCACGCCGCGCGCGACGACATCACCGAGCGCGCGCAGGGACTGCCCGTGCTGGTCGGCGCGGACCCCGACCTGGTGGAGGCCGGCGTGGGCGCCCTGCGCGAAGGCCGCAGTCTGCTCCAGGCGTGCGGGGACGCGGAGTGGGTGATCGAGGCCATCCACGAAGACCTGATCGCGAAGCAGAAGCTGTTCGAAGGCCTGGAATCCGCCGCGCCCAAGGCGCGCGTCGTTTCCAGCTCGTCGGCCACCTTCACGCCCCAGGACATCGCCGCGCGGTGTCGCCGCCGGGACCGCGTCCTCGTCGCCCACCCGCAGCAGCCCACCGAGCTGATCCCGCTGGTCGAGGTGCTCATGGCGCCGGAGACCGAAGGGCTCGTGGCGGAGCTGCTCAAGGGCTGGCTCCGCGCGCTCGGCCGCATTCCGGTCACCCTCAAGAAGCCCGTCCCGGGCAATATCGGCGGGCGCATGGCCGCGGCCGTCTGGCGGGAAGCGGTGCAGCTCGTGCTGGACGGCGTCATTGACGTGGACGAACTCGATCGCGCGGTCTCGGTGGGCCCCGGGCTCGCGTGGGCGGCCGGCGGTCCGCACCTCTCCCATCACCTCGCCGCCGGCCGGCGGGGCACGGGAGGTCACGTCCAGCTCATGCTCCAGCGCTTCGAGCCCGTCTGGCGCGAGCTGGCCACCTGGGACCACATTGACCCCAAGGACCAGCAGCGACTCATCGCCGCCATCGAACGCGCCTATGCGGGCCAGACCGAGGTCATTCGGCAGGCACGCGATCGGCGGCTCGCGGCCATGCTCCAGGGGCTCGAGGCGTCCCGGAAAGGATGAGCCGCGGCTAGCCGGCCACCATCAACCCGGTCGCATACATCACGAGCATCCCTGCCACCAGGCCGCCGGCGGTGAAGGGCGTCCAGATCGGACCGTCGGCGGGATCGCGGGCCACCACCCGATAGAGGGAAACGATCACCTGCGCAATGGCCCCGGCGCCGACGCTCAGGAAGAGCGTCGCGAGCGCCGGCGAGAACGCCGCGCCACCGATCCAGGCGCCGAAGATGGTGGGAACGCCGGCCAGCGCCCCCATGCCGGCAAGCAGGGCCACCCGGGGCCGGTCGCGCGCGATGGGCGCCACGATCGCGAGGCCCTCGGTGGAATTGTGCAGCATGAAGCCGATCACGAGAAACGCACCGAGTGCCGCCTCGCCCATCACGTAGGCCGCGCCGATCGCGAGCCCCTCGCCCAGGTTGTGCAGCCCGATGCCCAGGGCCACGAGCCACGCCACCGTGCGCCGGCCCACCTCGTCGCTCCGGGCGGTCCGCGATGCCGACACCGCCTGGAGCAGCAGGAGCGTCCCGACCGCGCCGACGAGCACGAGGAGCGGCCCCTGGTAGGCGCCGGCCACCTGCGCGGCACTCTCCAGCGCCTCGTCCACCGCATCCACGCCCAGGAAGAGCAGGAGCCCGCCCGTCAGTGCCAGCAGGAAGTGCAGCCAGCGGCGCTCGAGGCGGCGCAGGGCGGGGTACCACAGCAGCCCGAGCGCCACCGGGATCACGCCCACGTACAGGCCGATCAGGCCGAACACGCCGAAGAACCGCGCGTCGAGCGGCGGCGTCTCCCGCGCGACCGCGATCTCGTGCTCGAACGTGAGGCCGGTGGACGTGAGCAGGGCAACGCGGTGGACCTCGTTCTCGACCCACGGATACGGGATCTCGACGGTGGCGCGGCTCAGCCGGCCCACCGTGGGACCCGGCGTCACCGTGAACCGCCAGAATGCCTCGTCCACCATCACCTGCGCGATCGTCACGGGATCGGGACCGCCGTTGACGACCTCGACGCGGAGGCTGCCCGGCCGGAGCGTCACCCGCTCGAACGTCAGCTCCTCGACGGGCGGCACGCCGGCGCGCATGAACTCCAGCAGCCCGCCGCGCACCACCGCCACGCTGAGCGCCGCCAGGAGCGCGACGGGCACGAGCGCCCACACCCAGGACGGAATCCGGTTCACGCGACCGTCCTCTCCCCGACCTGGAACACCCCCATCCAGCCCAACTCGGTGAATTCCGACTGGTGGGCGTGGAACATGAACGGCCCGGTATCCTCGTACGTCAGCTCGAGGATGTGCCGCTCCCCCTGACACAGCATCACCGTGTCCGTGAAATCGTCCGGCACGAGCCTGGTGCCGGTTCGGTACACGTGGAAGAAGTTCCCATGGAGATGGAACGAGTTGACGAGGTCGAACTCCAGCATGTTGACCAGGTAGATCCGCTGCAGCTCCCCCCGGCGCACCGGGATGGGCCGGTGATGGTACGCAAACGGCACCGTGTTGGCGGCGTAGATCTCGTTGGACCCGTCGAAGTTCGTATCGAAACCGTTCATCACCATCACCATCTCGCGCGCGGGCGGCCGCGGCGTGGGCGGATCCACGATGAAGACGCCGTACAGGCCCTTGGCGATGTGCCGCTTGATGGGGATGGTGTGGCAGTGATACGGATGCAGCCCGAACGGCCGGGCGGCGAACTCATAGAGGAACGTGTCGCCGGGCTGGACGACCTCGTACACCCCGTCCATCCGCGCGGCATGCACGCCGTGGAAGTGCATCGTATGCGGGTGGGTGCCGCCGTTGGTGAAATGCACCCGCACCAGGTCGCCCTCGGTGGCCCGCAGCGTGGGGCCGGGCACCTGCCCGTTGTAGGTCCACGCCGGATACAGCACCCCCGGCGCGACCTCGATCTCCTGATCCACGGCCGTGATCTCGTAGTCCCGCACCGTCCGCCCGTCGGGCAGCCGCGAGACGGTGCCGTAGTCGAAGTGCTCGAGGAAGGCGTGCGCGTCCAGCGACGGGCCGGCGATCAGGCCCTGCGTCGCGGCATTGGCCGGATCGTGCGGTCCGTAGATGGCGCCGGACCCGTGCGCGGCGTGCTGTTCCAGCGCCCGCAGCCGCTCGCTGGTGAGCGCGACCCCCGCGATTCCCAGTGCGCCGCGGCGCAGCAGGTCCCGGCGGCTCAGCGGTCCCCGCCGCTCGTCACGCATGGTCCCCTCCTTCCGCCGCGACGCCGGCCGGAACGGCGGTACAGCCCAGCGCGCGCGCCAGCCCGAGTCCCAACGCGACCGCCGGGTGACCCGCCACCTGGATCGTGATCGGGCCCTCGAACGGCTGCCGGTCCAGCACCCGGAACCGCGTCCCCACGTCGAGGCCGAGCGACGAGAGGTAGCGGAGACGTTCGGGGTCTTTGTCATCCACCATTCGCAGCTCGCCCTCCGCCCCCACCGCCACTTCCGAGAGCGGCGTGAGCCGTGGTCGTTCGATCTCGCCCGAGCGGGTGGGAATGGGCGCGCCGTGCGGGTCGTAGGCCGGGTCGCCCAGCACCAGTGCCATGCGGTCTATCAGCTCGTCCGACACCGCGTGCTCCAGCCGCTCGGCCTCCGCGTGGACCGAATCCCAGTCGTAGCCGAGCCGGCTCGTGAGGTAGCACTCGAGAATCCGGTGCCGCCGCATCACGCGGAGCGCGGCCTGCCGGCCGCCATCCGTGAGGCGAACCCCCCGGTACGGCATGTGGGCCAGCAACCCGCCATCGGCCAGGCGGCGCAGCATGCCGCTCACCGACGGCGGGGCCACGCCCAGCACGTCCGCGATGGCGGTGGTCTGCACCGGACGCTCGTCGGCTCCGGCAAGCCCATAGATGGCCTTGAGGTAGTCCTCGGTGGACCGCGACAGGGCGGCGGGATCGGTACTCGTCATCATAAGCAGGCCCTATAAAGATATTTAGGTGATACTAAATATGATCAAATTCGTTGCAGGCGCAAGTGTTATGGCGTTGGGGTTCGCTACTGGCTGGAGATTTGCAGGAAGGGAGTGACGATGCGCTCGGTCATGCCCCAGATGAAATGCGGACCGGTGCGATACCCCGGAACCACCAGCGTGCGGTCGCGGATGGTGACCTGTTCCTCGCGCAGGTGGTCTATCAGATAGCGGCGTGGTATCCAGAGGTGGTCGGCCACCTCGGGGCTCAGTCGGACGGCCGGCACGGCGGGCACCGCAAAGACGAAGGGCCGGACGATCAGCGGCGGGAGGTGCGGGGACACCGGGCTCAGGTCGTCCAGCTCGCCCACGAGGTCGCGCGCCGTGAGGACGATGGACGTCTCCTCCGCGGTCTCGCGCATGGCGGTGGCCAGGAGATCCGGATCCGCGGGATCGCGACGTCCCCCGGGGAGAGCAATCTGGCCGGACCACGGATCGAGCGGGTGCTCGGCCCGCTTGATGAACAGGAGCGACACGTCGCCGCTGCCGTCCGGCGCCAGCACGAGCGCCACGGCGGCTTCGCGCAGCGGCGGCACCGCCGCCACGCGGCTCGGCGGCCGGGCGCCCAGGGCGGCGCGAAGCAGCGTCAGGTCGAAGCGCGGCATCGGCCGGGAACAGGAGTTGCGGGCAGGTTTATTTTAGGGATGGGCGTTCCACTTCGCACTTTCAACGAGGAGGTGTCTATCCGCAGCTTTGGTGTCGGATTGCTTGCCCTCGCGGCCGTGGCGGTCGCGGGGCTCCTGCTGCGCCGTCGCCGACCGGCTTTGACGACGGCAGGATTCCGTTCGCGGCCCCAGGACGTGGGAGAATTGTACGTAGCGGGCCTGTGACACGGCACGGATCGGCGGGGACAACCCAACGGGTTGCCCCGCCGACCCACAGACGCGCGTAGGGGCGACCCGTCGGGTTGCCCCTACGTTTTGCCTTGGAACAGCGTCCGCAGAAACCACCCGGCCGTCGCGTTCATTGCCTGATTCAGCTCCGGAGTGGAGCCCGCCCACGGGTGCCGTGCACCAAACGTGTGCGACCCGCGCCGGATCAGCAGCAGCTCCGCCCGCTCGTGGTTGGCCTTGTGGAGTTGCTGGGCTTCGCGGACCGACACGGTCTCGTCGGCCTCGCCGTGGACGATCAGCCAGGGAACGCGAAGCCGCTCCGCCGCCGCTTCGATGTCGAGTCGTCCGGCCGCGTCGGTTTCGAGCTCGTCCAGCGCGTCCGTGTGCAGCGGGAGCACTTCGCCGGTCCGCTGGTTGGTGACGTCGAGCTTGCCCTCGGCGCGCCACTTCCGGATCGTCTCGGGCCCCCAGCGCCGCGGCGACGCGATCGCGGCCCAGGTGACGAGCGCCCGTGCGCCGCCCACGGCGGCCGCGTGCAGCACCGCAATGCCGCCGCCGCGGCTGTGCCCGAACAGGCCCACGCGCGAGGGGACCAGCGGGACCCCCGGCAGCGCTCCCGATCCCAGCGCCGCGGTCACCGTTTCCAGGTCCCGCAGGTCCTTGCCGAACGTACCGTGGCTGAATCGCTCGGGCTCCGAGAACCGGTCCCCCGTCGGCCCGACGCCGCTGCTCGAGAAGTTGAACGACACCGCGGTCACGCCGCCACGCGCGAGCCGGTCCGCGAGGTGGGGAAAGAAGCCCCAGTCCTTGAAGCCCTTGAAGCCGTGGCAGATCACCACGGCGGGCCGGGGCAGGTCGCCGGCCGCCGACCGCACGTCGCCGCGGAGCGGCTCGCCATCGGCGCCCGTCAACAGAAACGCGGTGTGGATCGGTGTTGCCATGGTGCGGTTTTGACCTCGCCGGTCACGGGGGTCTAGATTCAGGCGGTCGGTAACACCTTACGGCGGACCCGGAGGATACGATCGGCCTCGTGATGCGTCCTTCCCAGCCCACCCTCCTCGCGGTCGGCCGTGCCCTCGCTGCCCAACGGGATACCCTGGCGCAGGAATGGACCCGCTGGATCCTCGCCCGGGTGGGGAGCGCTCCGACCGTTCGCCCGCAGGTGCTGGAGCGGCAAGTCCTCCTGCTGATAGACCTGCTCACCGAGACCGCCGGCCCCCTGCGCCGCGCCGCGCTCGAGTTGTGGCTCCAGGCCTCGGAGGGCTACGGGCGCACCGCCGCCGAGCGCGGGCTCGCGGCGGGCGAGGTGGTCGAAGAACTTCAGCATCTGCGGGAACTGCTCATCCGCCACCTGTCCGAGCTGATCGCGGCGTTGCCGGCCCGCGCGTCCATGGCCACGGTGCTCCGCCTGAACCGGGTCCTGGATTCGGGCATCACGCACGCGGTCGTCGGCTATACCGACGCGCTGGTGGAGACCCTCTTCGCGCAGCGCGGCGTGCCCGTGAGCGCGAGTGGCGGCGCGGACGACGAGATCGTGCAGCGGCTGGCGCAGCTCGAGGCGGAGCTGGCGCAGCTGCGGCGCGCCACCGGCTGACCGGCGGGGCGGCGTCACCCGCCGCTGATTTCCTCCCCACCATCCACGTTGATCACGTTCCCCGTGATCCAGTCCGCGCCGGGCGTGCTGAGCGCGACGACGGCGCGCGCCACGTCGTCCGGCGTCGTGAGCCGGCCGTGCGGATTGCGGCGCGCGCCTTCCGCGAACAGCCGCTCGCTCCCCGGGATCTTGCGGGCGGCGGGCGTGTCGGTCACCCCGCCGCGCAGCGCGTTGGCCGTGACGCCGCGCGGCGCCAGCTCGGCGGCCAGCTGCCGGATGTGCGATTCGAGCGCGCACTTGGCCGCGGACACCGCGCCGTACGACGGAATCACGCGTGTCGAGCCCGACGACGTCATGGCGAAGATGCGCCCGCCGCGCGCCATCAGGCCGCGCCCCACGACGTCCTGCGCCCAGTACACGAGCGAATGCGCCATGACGTCGAGCGTCATCTCGATGTTGGCCTTGGTGAGCGCGTCGTCCGCGACGTACGGTTTCAGCGTCCCGAACGCCAGGGAATGCATCAGCACCGCGATGGTGCCGCCACCGGCTTCCAGCTCGGCGGCCATGGCCTCCACCACTTCGCGGCGCTTGCCTTCGTCCGCGGCGTTCATGTTGAAGAACCGGTGCCGGCGCCCGTGCCGCTCGATCCCGGCCTGAATCTCCGTCACGTGCGCCAGGCCCGCCTTGCGGTCGAGGTGGACGCCGGCTATGTCGTACCCGGCGGCCGCGAGCGCGCGGGCGCAGCCCTCGCCGAACCCGCTCGAGGCGCCGAGGATCAGGGCCCAGCGTGGCGTCATCGTCTGCGCGTGCGCCACCAGCTCCTCCCGTGGGGAAGCGCGGAACATAGCCCATGACCAAGAACGTCGCCATCGTCGTCGGCCTGCTGTGCGGCCTGCTGCTGGGATTCGGCGCGGCGCTCACCGGCGCCGACGCGCTGCACGCGGTGGCCATGGGGGTGGCGCCGCTCGGGACCGCGTTCGTCAAGCTGATCCGCCTGGTGGTGATCCCGCTCGTGGGCACCACGCTCTTCAGCGCGATCGCCACGATGGGCGATCTCCGCCGCCTGGGCCGGCTCGGGCTCCACACGCTGGGCTTCCTGTGGGGCACGACGCTCCTCGCGATTCTGACCGGGATGATCGTGATGTTCGCGGCGCTCCCGTTTGCGGGAACGCTCACCATTGCGCCCGCCGACGGCGCGATCACCGCACCCGCGCCGCCGGGCTTCTTGGACTTTCTGCTCAGTCTCATTCCCGACAACCCGATCAAGGCGGCCGCCGACGGCGCGCTCCTGCCGATGATCGTGTTCACCGTCCTGTTCGCGGCCGCCGCCGCCACGTTGCCCGAGCGCCGGCGGGCCATGCTCGTGGACCTGGCCGACGGCGTCACGGCGGCCCTCATCCGCCTGATCCACTGGATTCTGTGGACCGCTCCGGTGGGCGTGTTCGCGCTCGCCGCACCCGTGGCCGCGAGCGCCGGCCTCGATCTCCTGCGCAGCCTCGGGATCTTCATCATCGCGGTGATCGTGGGGCTCGTGGTCTTCACGGCGGCCGTGTACCTGCCGTTCGTGCGCTTCGTGGCGCGACTCGAGAGCCGCCGGTTTCTGGCCGCGGCCGTGGAGCCCGCCGCGATCGCCTTCTCGACCACCAGCTCGGCCGCGACCCTGCCGGCCATGTTCAACGCCGCCGATCAGCTTGGCCTGCCGCGGCCGCTCGCGAGCTTCGTCCTGCCGATCGGCGCCGCCGTGAGCCGTTCGGGCAGCGCCCTGTACCAGGGCGGCGCCGTGGTGTTCCTCGGGCACCTCTACGGCGCATCGGTCGGGCCGGGGGAGCTGATCGCCGCGCTGTTCGCGACCTTCCTCGTGGCGCTCACGATCGCGCCGGTCCCGAGCGCCAGCGTGGTCACGCTCCCGCCCGCGCTGGCCGCCGTGGGCGTGCCGATAGACGGGCTGGGCATCATGCTCGGCATTGACCGGATCCCGGACATGTTCCGCACGGTGGTCAACGTGACCGGCAGCGTGGTAGCGACGGCGGTGGTCCGCCGGACCGCCGACGCCGACGCCGGCCCGTGACCCCGCTGACGATCCGGCTCGTTTCGATCAACATCTGGGACCTGCCGGTGGCCTTGCCCCGCACGCAACGGTCGGCGCGCCGGCATCGCCTGCTCGAGGGACTCCCACGGCTCGACGCGGATCTGCTGCTGGTGCAGGAGGCCTTCCGGCCCCGGATGCGCCGCGCGATCCTGCACGCGCTGCCCGCCCTCAACGCCGACGCCCGGGCCCGCGCGCGCCGCTGGTTCCTGTTGGTGCCGATGGACGGAGCGGGCGGCCTGTTGACGCTGTCGCGCTGGCCCATCCTGAGCACGCGCTACCAGCCCGCCCGGCGATTCCGCCGGATGAAGCCGGACGAGCGCATCGGGCGGAAAGGGTGTCTCTGGACGCGGATCGCGACGCCCGCCGGGGAGCTGCTCGTGGGGAACGTGCACCTCTACGCCGGCAACACGCCCGTGGACGCGCACGTGCGCGCCATCCAGGCTCGCCACCTGCTGGCCCATGGGGACAGCCGTCCCGACGCCCCCACCGTGCTCGCGGGCGACTGGAATTGGGATCTCGAGTTCGAGCACAGCGAACGCGGACCGACCGGTCATGTCGAGATGCTCCAGGCGGGGTTCCGCGAGGTGGCGGACGGCCGGAGCGAGGGCATCGCCACGATGGACCCGCGGCACAATGCCTTTGCGCGGTACGTGCCGTGGCACCGGCCGGCGCGGCGGCTCACGCACGTGTTCTACCGCGGGCCCGGGATTGGCCCCGGCCCGGAAGCGCCGAACCTGTGCCTGCACGATCCGCCCGTATCCGACCACTACGGGCTGCGGGTCACCCTCACGGTGGGCGGCTGACCCATGGCGTACCGCCTCCTCGCGGACACGCTGGTCGGGATCCACCTCCTGTTCGTGATCTTCGTGGTGGCGGGCGGGTTCCTCACGTGGCGCTGGCCGCGGCTCGCGTGGGTCCACGTGCCCGTGGCCCTCTGGGGTGCGCTGATCGAGTTCGCCGGATGGATCTGCCCCCTCACTCCCTTCGAGAACCAGCTGCGCCGCGCCGCCGGTGAAGCCGGATACGCCGGCGGCTTCATCGAGCACTACGTCATCCCCCTGGTGTACCCCGGCACCCTGACCCGCGGGATCCAGCTCCTCCTCGGCATCGCCGTAATCGTCGTCAACGCCGTGGCCTACGGTCGGCTGATCCGGCAACGAAGGCGCCTGACTATTTTCCCCGCCATGCCCACCGCTCCTCTCATCCCCCGTACCGTCCTGTTCGGGAACCCCGACAAGGCGAGCCCGGAGCTGTCGCCGGACGGCACGCGGCTGGCCTATCTGGCGCCGCTCGACGGCGTGCTGAACGTCTGGGTGGGCGCCGCGGACGGTACGGGCATGCGGGCGGTCACGCACGACACGGACCGCGGCGTCCGCTTCTACACCTGGGCGCACGACAACCGCCACCTCCTGTACCTCCAGGACGAAGGCGGCGACGAGAACTGGCGGCTCCACAAGGTCCAGCCGGAGACGGAGGCGGACGAGGACCTGACGCCGTACGCGAACGTGCAGGTGCAGCTGCTCGCCCACACGAAGCGGCGGCCCCACGAGGTCCTGCTGGCGATGAACCAGGAGGACGAGCGGCTGCACGACGTGTATCACCTGGATCTGCGGACCAACGCGCTCCGCCGGCTCGTTCAGAACCCCGGGGACGTGTCCAGCTGGCTCGCGGACGCGGACCTGGAGGTGCGCGCGTGCGTCGCGATGACCGACGACGGCGGCGCCGTGCTGCGACTCCGGGACGGCGCCGACGCGGCGTGGCGGGACGCCATTCGCTGGGGCCCGGCCGACGCGCTGAGCAGCGGACCCGTGGCGTTCCGGCTGGACGGGCGGTCGCTGTATCTCCTGGACTCCCGGGACGCCAACACCACGCGCCTCGTGCGGTTCGACGCCGGCAGCGGCGCCCGGTCGGTGATCGCCGAGGATCCGCGCTATGACGTGGGCGGCGTGGAGCTGCATCCGGACACGCGCGAGGTCCAGCTCGTGGGATTCATCCGCGAGCGGCACGAGTGGGACGTGCACGATCCGGCGCTCGCGGACGACGTCGCCGCGATCCGAAAGCTCAACCCCGGCGACTGGGACCTCGCGTCCCGCACTCACGCGGATGACCGCTGGATCGTGGCCTTCACGCGGGATACCGAGTCGGCGTCCTACTGGCTGTACGACCGCGCTACGCGGGGCGGCACGTTCCTGTTCCACACGCGCGAGGATCTGGGGCGGTACGTCCTCGGCCAGATGCGGCCCGTGGCCCTGACCGCGCGGGACGGCTTGCGGCTGGAAGGCTATCTCACGGAGCCGACCGCGCCCGCGCGGCGGCCGCTGCCGCTCGTGCTGAACGTCCACGGCGGTCCCTGGCATCGGGACACGTGGGGGTACGACCCCGAGGCGCAGTGGCTCGCCAACCGCGGCTACGCCTGTCTCCAGGTGAACTTCCGCGGGTCCACCGGCTACGGGAAGGATTTCGTGAATGCCGGGAACCGCGAGTGGGGCGCGAAGATGCACGACGACTTGGTGGACGCGGTTCGCTGGGCTGTTTCGGAAGGGATCGCAAACCCCGCGCGCGTCGCGATCTACGGGGGCTCGTACGGCGGTTACGCCGCGCTGGTGGGCGCCACCTTCACGCCGGACCTGTTCCGGTGCGCGGTGGCCATCGTGGGACCGAGCAACCTGATCACGTTCATCCAGACCATTCCGCCCTACTGGTCCACGTTCCTGGCCATGCTGAAGGAGCGGGTCGGGGATCCCGACACCGAGGCCGAGTTCCTGCGGTCGCGCTCACCGCTCACGCACGTGGACCGGCTCCGCATCCCGCTCTTCATTGCCCAGGGGGCCAACGACCCGCGGGTGAAGCAATCCGAGTCGGAACAGATCGTGGCGGCGCTCAGGGAGAAGGGCATTCCGCACGAATACCTGCTGTTCCCCGACGAGGGGCACGGATTTGCCAAACCCGAGAACCGGCTCAAGTTCTATGGGGCGGCCGAGCGGTTCCTGGCGGAGCACCTGGGCGGCCGCTGCGAGCCCGAGTGAATGCCCGCGTACGGGCGCTTCTGAAGGGAAGTCGGCGCCCGCGACGGTCCCGCGGGCGCCCCCGCTGATCCGACGCTAACGCGACGCGTGTACGGCGTGGTCGTACACGATGCGGGCCAGGTCCGCCATGAGCGCGGCCGAACTGTCCCGTGAATCGAGTCCCCGCACCATCAGCGCCAGCACGTAGCGCGTGCCGTCCGCCGCCGTCACGATCCCGAAGTCGTGGTGGATCCGCGTGATCTCGCCGGTCTTGTGGGCCACCGTCGTCCCCTCCGGCAGACCCGCGGGGATCGCCGTGTTGAGCCGCTGGCGGCGCATGACGGCCTCCATGTCGCGGCAGGCGGCGGCGCTCGCGGCACGCCCGTCCGCGATGGCGGCGGCCACGAGCCCCAGGTCGCGCGCGGTGGTCGTGTTGCTGAGCCCCGCCTCATAGGCCTTGCCATCCTCGACCCCGCGGAGCACCTGAATCGAGTCGGCCCCCAGCGCGCGCATCGTGGCCGTCACGCGCTCGGCCCCGACGCGCTGCAGCAGGATGTTCGCGGCCAGGTTGCTCGACAGCGTGATCATCAGCTCGACCAGCTCCCGGATGGCGGCCGTGCCGCCCACGCGGCCGTAGAGCGTGGTGTCGCTGTCGTCCGCGGGGCTCACACTGAACGGCGAGCCGTCCACGAGAGACGCGAACGTGTTCGTGACCGCGATCTCATCGTCCAGCGAGAGCAGGCCGGCGTCCGCGTCTCGGAACACCTGGATCATCACCGGGACCTTCATGGTGCTCGCGGCGTGCATCCGGACGTCGGGGTCGTGGAGCAGCGTGTCCGCGCGCGACAGGTGGCGGTAGTACACGCCCACCTGCGCGCCGCTCGCCGCAATGCGCTGGTGGATGAGCGAGGCGGTGTCGGGCATGGTGGGCGTGCAGCCGAGCATGAGCGCTGGAAGCAGGAAGGTCGCGAGCGCGCGGGTTCGCATGCGCGCGAATATACTTGCCGGACGATGACGACGCGCGTCCGCATTCACTATCACCGTCCCGACCGCGGCACGACGGTCTTCGAGGAACACCTGGTCCTCGACCGGCCCGACGTCAAGGTCACGCTGCTCGACACGTACGACGGGAAGGAGGCGTTCGCGGGCGGCCGCCTGATCCTGTCCGCGGGCGCGCCGGTGGTGTGGTTCGTGTACCCGGCCCTGTGCCGCGACGTGGGCCGGTTCCATCTCGCCGACGGAACGTTCACCGGGTGGTACACCAACCTGCGGGCGCCCATGCGGATGGACGGGAACGACTGGTACTGCACGGATCTGTTTCTCGACCACTGGCTGCCGGCGGACGGGTCGCCCGACACGTGGCTGGACGAGGAAGAGCTGGACGCCGCGCGCGCCGCGGGGCTCGTGAGCGCGGCCGATGTGGACCTGGCGCGGCGTGAGCGGGCGACCGTCGAGTCCGAGCTGGGCGCCGGCTGGCCACCGCCGCTGGCGCGCGAGCTGGATCTGGGTCGGGCGCGGGCGTTGGTAGGGCGAGCGCACCGCTGACCGAGCGAAGCGGGTCGCGATTTCCCGCACCGCGCTGCGTCAATCCGGTAACGCACTTCCGGCTCCGCCTCCCCACCATGGTCGGCGATGCTCGCCGACCTCGTCCACCGCTGCCGCTCCGCCCGCCACCTGCCGGCCCTGTTCACCCACCTGGGCTACGAGCAGGACGACGGCGCGCCGGCCGACGGCTGGTGCGCGGTGGCACGGTGGCGGACGTTCCGCGTCGTCGGCACCGACGCCGCCGACCCGTCGGTCGCGGTCCGCGCCATGGCGCGTCGGCTTGCCGCCACGGCGCAGCCCGGCCTCGTGGCCGCCGTGGGCGGCGGCACCCTCGCACTCGCCACCCCGCGCCTCGGCACGGCGGCCAGCAGCCCGGTGCTGGCGCTCGCGGTCGCCGCTCCTGAGCCGTTCCACCTCCAGCTCCTCGGAGAGCTGGCGCCCAGGCCGCGCGCCACCGCCCTCGAGCACGCGCTGCGCGTGGGCGACGTGCTCGCGAGCGAAGCGGCGAGCGACCGGTTCTTCGAGGCGTTCCGCGGACTGTACGTGCGCGCCCAGGCGGCCGCGCCCGCCCGCGCCACCCCCGCGGACCGCACGCTCCTCGCCCTGCTGCCGCTCACGCGGATCCTGTTTCTCTATTTCGTGCAGGCCAAGGGCTGGCTCGATGGACGCCCCGACTTCCTGCGCGCCGCGCTGGACGACGCGCTCGCCCGGCGGCGGAAGTTCCATCGGTCCGTGCTCCACCCCCTCTGCTTCGGCACCCTGAACCGGCCCGCGGGCGAGCGCGCCGACCGCCGGTTTGGCCGGGTTCCCTATCTCAACGGTGGACTGTTCGAGCCGCATCCGGTGGAGCGCGCCCACGGCCCGCTGGTGCTGCCCAACCCGTTCTGGCGGGACGCGTTCGACCTGGTGTTCGAGCGGTTCCGCTTCTGCGTTCGCGA
>DASWHL010000016.1:0-1712 GCA_036398175.1 Gemmatimonadales bacterium | reverse complement strand
GCCGAGCGGCAGCACGCCGAGGGATTCGTTACGGTGGATGGGGCGTCGGAAGAGGCGGGTGAGGCGCTCGAGGTCGAGAACT
The DNA here is from genome assembly GCA_036398175.1 of Gemmatimonadales bacterium. Lineage (GTDB taxonomy): Bacteria > Gemmatimonadota > Gemmatimonadetes > Gemmatimonadales > GWC2-71-9 > JAOTWJ01. The sequence continues at coordinate 1,630 of DASWHL010000016.1, read as the reverse complement.
ACGAGACAGCCATCGAGATGACCGAGGGCGAAGCGCCCGCGCCGGTTGGGGCCGGCGATGTTTTCCAGGACGACAGCTTCGGGGCGGATTCCCTGGAGGTCACGGGAGACGTTGAGGAAGAACTGGTGGGGGACGCCGCCGGCTACGACGACGACGCGACGGTACGCACTGATGCGAGCGCACTGGTGGCGGCCACGGCGGCGCCCGAGCAATCGCTCGACCTGATCATGCCGGACGACGCTGCCGCTGACATGACCGCGCGGGAGCCCGACGCGGGCGATATCGACCTGCCTCCCGAGGGAGGGCATGACGCACCGGTGCTTACCCAGACGATGGCCGAGGTGTACCTGCGCCAGGGTCACGTGGCGCAAGCGCGCGAGATTCTGGAGCAACTGCTGGCCCGTGACCCGTCGGACGACGGCATCCGGGCAAAGCTCGCCCAGCTCGACGCGCCGGCGGCCGCGCCCGCTCCCGGCGGAGCGGCGGCGACGCGCGCCGCCCGATTCTCGGTGGCCGTGACGGGCGGAGTCTCGGCGCGCGACATGCTGGCCCGCATGGCGGGCGGTGCCGCGCCCGTGCCCCGTGCCCGGCCCAGCGTTCGCCCGGCGCAGTCACGGTCGTCGTTCGACGCCTTCTTCGGCGAGGCGTCATCACCGCCCGCGCCCGCGCCCGCGCCGGTGACGGAGGCCGACGCGGATGACCCGGACAAGGGCGGCGGCGGCAACGGTGGCGATTTCACCGATTGGCTGAAGGGGCTCAAGACCTAGGTGGGGTGCACGCGCGCCTCCGGAGGACCGGGTCTCACAGCGGAGGGCCTCCGGGCGCGTGGCCGAATGCCCTCTCCTCCGGGCGCGCGGCCCAACCCCCGCTCCTCCGGCGCGCCGCCGGCACTTTTCCTGGCTGAGCGGCGCGCATGGTGATCGCTGTCCTGAACGGTCCCAATCTCAACCTGTTGGGTTCACGGGAACCCGACGTGTACGGGACCACGACGCTGGGGGACGTGGAGCGCCTGGTGCGCGGGCGCGCCGAGGCGCTTGGCGTGGACATCGAGTGGCGGCAGACGAACCACGAGGGTGCGTTCGTGGAGATGGTGCAGGAGTTGTCGGGCACGGCCGACGGCGCGTTGGTGAACGCCGCGGCGTTCACGCACACGTCCGTGGCCATCCGGGATGCGCTCCTGGCCGTCAACGTCCCCTTTGTGGAGGTTCACCTGAGCAACATCTTCGCGCGCGAGGAGGCGCGGCGGCGATCCGTGCTCGCGGACCTGGCGGTGGGCCTCGTGGTGGGGTTCGGGCCGCGGAGCTACGTGCTGGGTCTCGAGGCGCTCGTTGCCCACGTCCGCGACCGTGGGGTCTGACGCTAGGTCGGCGGCGCGGCGGGAGGCGCTGATTCGCCGACTGGACGAGCGAGGGCTGGACGGCCTCATCGTCACCCACCTGCCGAACATCCGCTACCTGACGGGCTTCACCGGGTCGGCCGCCTTGCTGTTGGTGCTGCGCGCGGAGACCGTGCTGCTGACCGACTTCCGGTATCGGACCCAGGCGGCCGACGAGGTGGGAGACACCGCCAGGACGGAGATCGTCTCGTCGGACATCTGGCAGCGCCTCGCGAAGGTCGCGGGCGAGTTCGC
>DASWHL010000015.1:0-1949 GCA_036398175.1 Gemmatimonadales bacterium | reverse complement strand
CAGGGCGGGCGAGAACATGGCGGCGCCCGTGGTGAGGAAGCCGTCGTACTCGATGACGGACGCACCCACCCCCACGGTCCCGGCGGCCTGCCCGAGCAGCGGGGATCCGACGGGAGCGAGCCAGGCCGCGACCGCCGCTGCGGCGTGCCGGCAGCGGCCCGTCACTCCGGGCCCGGTGGTGCTACGGTTTCTGCCTCCGAGGTCCCCTCGCTGTGCCGGTTGACTGTCCGGGGCTGGCGAGATCCTCCACAGCCCGCAGGCGTACGCCGAGAGCCGCCGACGGCGATGCGCCGAGCGCGACGTCGCGCTGGACGTTCCGCCGGAACGCGACATAGTCCGCGTCGCCCGCGTTGGCGGCGAGCACGAGCACCGCGCTGATCGCCGTGTCGACAGGGACTCCCGTAGCCACGAGATCCGCCAACACGGCGGCGGGGACGGTCAGCGGTTGGGTCGGCCGCAGCCGCCGCAACCGGGCGAGAGCATCAGCGGTCGCACCGGCCCGGAGCGCGCTTGCCCCGGCGCTGAGCTCGGCGGGCGACGCAGTCTCCCCGAGCGCGGCCCGCGCCGTCCTCAACTCTTCCCGTAGCCGCACGACCGCCGCGACGATCACCTGCGATGGTGCACCTTTCGCCGCCCCTTCGAGCGCCCGCGTCACCAGCAGGTCCGTGGGCAGCCCGTCGGCTCGCGCGGCGTTCAGAATCTCCTCCACCTGCGTACGGGCCGCCTCCGGCAAACGCCCACCCAGCCGTGGCTCCTGAGCGCGCACACCGGCGGGCGGTATGGCGAGCAGCATGGATATCCCGAATACGATGCTCTCCCAGCGGATCCGCATCATTACGCTCCTCCGATGGTGACGACGGAGCTTGGCCGCCCGAACTCATGCTCCACGGCGGACGCCTCGGGATCCGCGAGCCAGGTCGTGCCGTCCACCACGAACGCATAGCGGTAGCGACCGGGCGGCAATGGGACCGTGACCCACCAAACCCCGCCCCCCCCCCCATTCGCGCTGGCGAGGGGTGTCGCGGACGGGTTCCAGTCGTTGAAGTCACCCACCACGGTCACTGATGCAGCTTGCGGAGCGACCAGCACGAACTGGGTAGGTCGCATGGACTCGGCCGCCTCGCCCGCGCCCTGGAGACCCGACGTCTCGCCTGGTGCAGCGATTCGACTCCCGGCCAGCACCACAGCCGCCAGGCCGGCCGCCGTGGCGAGAGCCCCGAGGGGACTCAATCGGAGCGTCAAGCGCCGCCGCGCCCACGCGAACCGCAGCGGGGTTGGCGTCGGCTCGGCCCCGGGTACCGGGAACTGCTCGATCTCCGCCATCACTCGAATGGTCAAGTCCGGTGCGATCCGCACCGGTTCCTTGAGCACGTCGACCACCTTGACGAACGCTTCGTCGTCCTCAGTCACGGACCATCTCTCCCAGCAGGCGCCGCAATTCTTCCCGCGCCCGCAACACCCTCATGCGGAGGGCCGGGGCGCGCGTGCCGGTCAGCTTCTCCATCTCCTCGTAGCTCAAGTCCTCGACGTGCTTCAACAGAAACGCCTCCCGCTGATCGGCGGAGAGTCTCTCCAGCGCCCAGAAGATCGCTTCCCGCCAGGCACTCTCCTCCTCGCCGTGCGCGACGGAGGCGCTGGCAACCGCGACCTCGTTCGTCACCACCAACGCCTGCCTCCGCGCCTGCCGCGCCGCGTACGTACGGCATCGGTTGACGAGAATCCCGAAGAGCCAGGGTCCGAAGCGCTCCGCGCTGGTGCAGCGTGCGAGTGAGCGGTACCCGCGCACGAACGCGTCCTGGAGCGCTTCCTCCGCGTCGGCGCGGTTCCCCAACATCCGGACCGCGTAGCGACCCAGCCGGTCCCGATAGCGCTCCACCAACCGGGCGTAGACCTGCCTCTCCCCCGCGAGGACGCGGCGCACCAGCAACCCGTCGCCTTCCTCCGTCACG
>DASWHL010000014.1:0-32208 GCA_036398175.1 Gemmatimonadales bacterium | reverse complement strand
CGTGGCGACCCCGGCCGCTGGCAGGGAAGCAGCTGCGACATGCCGGCGGAGGCCGTGCACTACTATTACCGCTACACCGCGCGCATCGGGCCTGCCTCCTTTGGCCGGTGGGATTTCACTTCCAGCCTTCGGCACGTGACCGCACCGGTTCTCATCATCTATGGCGATCGTGATACCGCGGGGATGGCGGCGCAACGAGCGTGGGCCGGCGCGTGGCCGCATGCCCGCTTGCTGCTGGTACCTGGCGTGGGAAAGGGAGCGCTTGCCGATCGGCCCGACCTGGTGGTTTCGGCGATCGAGCAGTTCGTGAGCGGGCGGCGGGCTCAGGGTACGACCGGCTCGATGCCGCAATAGACGCGCGGGACCGCGGCCTAGCACGGAAACGGAGCGGCAGACACCGGCCTCCGAATCGGAGCCTCTCGATGAGCGGTAGCTGACGGTCCGGCTCGCGACGGGCCGTCTGAGCCTCAGGGCCCTAGAAGCCCCCGCCGCCTCCGCCCCCGCCGCCGCCACCGGACGATCCGCCCCCACCGAACCCGGAGCCGCTGGAGCTGCGGGGCGACGACGCCAGCGTCGTCCCCGCCCGGTTCGAGAAATCGGCGAGCCCGCTCGACAGCCGTCCGACGCTGAAGTGCGTGACGCCCGGCCCCGTGTACCACGCGGGCGCCTGCGTGTAGATGTCCTGGAAGGCCCGCGCCCATTTCTTCTCGACGCCGAACGCCATGGCGAACGGCAGATACCGGTCGAACAGCTCCGGGTGTCCCACGATTACCCGCCGGTATTGCTCCCGCTCGACCCGCCGCAGGAATTCCTCGAAACCGAGGACCGCTTCCAGCATCCGCGCCCCCGCGATGCTGCGGGCCGGCATCACGAAGCCGAAGCCGACCAGGATCACGGCCACCAGCACGCCCGCCATGACGAACGGGACGGGCGTGAGCAGCAGGCGGTCCGCGATCATGGAGCCGCCTACCGCGACCGCGAGGCCGAGCGCCAGGCCGCCCACGTGCCACCGCTGCCGCACTTGGTCCGGCCGCGCGTGGTAGAGACCGCGCTCGAGCAGCCGGTCGAAGATCGCCGTGCGGATCCCGGGAAGCCTGGAGTAGAACTCGTCCTCCAACTCGGACAGCGCGACGGTCTGGCCGCGTCCCGAGAAGATCCCGTCCAGCAGGCGCCGCTCGTGCGGCGCCACCGGGCCGGCATCGTCGGGCGGGGCTTGCCGGTGCAGCACGTACTCCCGCTCCTTGATGAGCCCGAACAGCTTGCTCTCGTCGCGCTCCTCGAACCGGAGATGACCGCGCACCGCGAGGTCCACCAGCGTGGCCGTGATGTCGCGCATGTCCGGAGTGTTGTCCATCAGCGTGCCCGCTTCCCCAGGTGTGAGTCCCGGCGGCGGCTCGTACCGCACGGTCACCGGCAGCCGGCTCGGGTCCTTCCCACGCCGCCGCCACATCAGGAACGCGCCGATCAGCACGGGTACCGGAATGAGCAGCGGCCAGTTGCTGCTCACGACGCCGGCCGTGCGCGCCGCGGCCGAAGGTTCCGCCACGACGCCCTTGTCCCACCCCACCACCGCCGTCAGCCCTTCGTGAAACGCCAGCGCGTGCGGCATGGCGATCCGCACCGCGGTTCCCTCGACCTCGACGGACGCGTCCTGCGCCGTCGAGCCGTACACTCCGTTGAACGCGATGGCCCGTACGCCGGTCGCCTCGGGCGGCAGCTCGATCCGCGCCGTGGCGGCCTCGATCGGCACGTCCCACTCGTCCCCGGTCACGTTCCAGTACAGCTCGTCGTGCTCGTCGAAGAACCTGAGGGCGTTGGTCGCACGGTAGTGCAGGACCGCGGTCCGGGTCGCGTCCTCGGCGCCGGGAATCCACATGCGGAGCTTCACGTAGTGCCGCTCCCGGCCCGTCTCCACCCGCAACGGCCGCCCGTCGCCGTCCGTGGCGCCCCGCACGTCGAGCCCCAGGGTCCAGTTCAGCCCCTGCGCGGTGCGGTACTTGACCGGGATGCTCCGGTAGATCCCGTTCCACGCGCCGGTGAACCGCGCCGTGATGGTCTCGGTCACGTCAATGGTGCCGTCCGGCTCCACCCGGATCACCGCGTCGAAACGCTCGATGACCAGCGACCGCTGCGCGACCGCACGGTCGGCCGTTGCGGCGAAGAGCGCGAGCAGGAGCAGCAGCCGGCTCACGGCCCCGTCTCCACGCGCGGGACCGCCCGCTCGGCAGCATCCTCCAGCCCGAAGAACTCTCGCGGCCGGAAGCCGAGCGCGCCCGCGATGAGGGAGGCGGGAAGCTGCGCGATCGCCACGTTGTAGTCGCGGACCACGGCGTTGTAATACCGGCGCGCGTTCTGCAGATGGTCTTCGACGTCCACCAGCGTCCGGTGCAGGGCGGCGAAGCTCGCCGCGGCCTTCAGGTCCGGATAGGCCTCGGCGACGGCGAAGATCCGGCGCAGCTGCGACCCGAGCGGGTTCTCCTCCTCGAACCGGGCGGCCGGCCCCGGGGCCTCGAGGGCGCGGGTCCGCGCGGCCACGAGCGCCTCCAGGGTGGAGCGTTCGTACCCCGCATGCCCCTGCACCACGGACACCACCGAGGGGATGAGGTCGTGCCGTCGCTTGAGCTGAACGTCAATGTCGGCCCACGCGTTGTGGCCCAGCTGGCGCAATCGCGTGAGGCGGTTGAACGTCAGGATGGCCCAGGTGCCGGCGACGGCCGCGAGGAGGAGAATCCAGCCCATGCGCAGACTCCGCGGGTGAGCGCGGGACAATATACACCGTCCGGCTCAGCGCCATCGGCAACACGTCGCTGGTGCGGCTCCGCGTGGGGCGCCCCGTCGGGTCGCCCCTCCGCGGTCGTCATTACGGCTTCGTGACGGAGAGGCCTTTGACGACGGCGTCCGTATTGTGGGCGAACCGGATGCCGTAGACGCCGTCGGTGGACTTGAGCTTGCCTTCGGCCACCACCGCGGCCTTGTCGTAGCTGGCCACGACGGCGCCGTTGATGGCGCACTCGACCTTGTCGTCCTTCACCGACACGGCAATCTCCTGGGTCACCGGCTGCCCCTTGCCCGCGGCCTTGTTCACGGCGTCATGGGGCTCCGGACGCCGGCCGTTCATCTGGAACGGCTCCGGCCCGAAGCCCCGGACGATGAACCGGCCGTTGCCGTACGCGGCGCAATACAAGTAGCTCTGCCGGTCCGTGCCGAGGTCGTTGCCGGCGATCACGATGCCGTAGGGGTGCGGGTGATCGTTGATGTTCATGTACTCGGGCTCGGTGAACGTCGCCTTGACCGTGTAGCTGCCGCTCGCCGTGTTGGCCGGATTCCAGTACGTGATGGCAGGGCCGGTCACGACGCGCAGGGCCTCGCCGTCCTTGGCGAGCTTGGCGTCCTTGAGTTGCCCGTCACCGTCGGCTTTCCCCATCCACCCGGGGACGGCAATGCCGCCGTCGGCCACGGACCGGGTGGTCTCGGCCACCTGGGCGGCGGCAACCTGCGGGAGGAGAAGGAGGGTGGCGGCGACGAGCGCAGAACCGTAGGCGCGGCGCATGGATGGACCTCGCATCTGGGGTGGCTGGGTTTCCCTGACAACAGCGGCGTCCTACCCCACGGCGTACCGTGGGGTCCGGCCGGGGGGCCCGCGGCCGGCCCGCGGACGGCGCGTGGGGCTTACGGAGGCGCGTTCCCGGGCACAGGTTTGCACGGCCTATTGGAGGGTGGTCCTGATGCATCGGTGGACCCCACACGGCCCGCGGGCGCGGTGTCGCGTCAGCGTCCGCTCGGTGGCGCTCGGCGGCGCCCTCACGCTGGGGGCCTGCGCGCGGCCGCACGCATCGGTCCCGGGGCCGGCGTATGTCCTCCGCGACACGACGGAGTGGGCCACCATGCTGTATGGCGGCGCCATGGCCGTCCTTTACGGCGACGGCGTGGTGCTGGACACGGTGGACCTGCTGCTGGGCGTCCAGGCCGTCCCCGGCGGCATCGTGTATCAGCCGGTCCGGAAGGCCCCCTACGACCACGAGGAGTGCCGGCCCGACGGCCGGTGCTTCGACCTGCACCCGTGGGTGCTGCGGGCGGGCCGGCAAACCCGCGACCTCACCGCCATGGTCCCGGCCATGCATCCGTTCTTCTCCTCCCCGAACGTGATTGATTCCGTGTTGTACTACTGGGGGATCACGGCAGCCGACTCCGGTCCGTTCCGGATCTCGGCCATGAAGTACGATTTCCGGACCCGGCGGGCCAACTCGACGTACCTGTTCAGCGACGGACTCGAGACCGACAATCCCGGCTATTTCCTGCCGCCGGCGCTCGAACGGGACCTGGTCGTCTACGCCACCTTCCAGCGGCGATTCCACGTCACCAGAGACCTCCGCATCGTCTCGGAACGGTGAGCGTCATCCATCGGGATTCCACTCGCCGCCCAGGCCCATCCGGACGGCGCGCGTCCAGACGGCCCGGGCCACCGCCGCGTCCTGGACGGCGTTGCCCACCGACTTGAACACGGTGATGGCGTCCGCGTCTTCGCGCCCGGGCCTGGTCCCGGCCACGATCTCCCCCAGCTCGGCCACGGCATCGGGGCGGATGGCGCCTTCCGCGATGGCCGCCATCAGCTCCCCCGCTTCCTCGAGCGCCGCCGAGCGCTGATCCACGACGATGCGGTCGGCGCGCTGGAGCGTCGTGACGTCCAGCTCGCGCATGTCCGGCCGATAGGATCCCACGCCGTTCACGTGCGTCCCGCGCCGCAGCGCGGCGCCGTCGTACACCGGCGTGAGCGACGTGGTCGCGGCACAGACCACGTCGGCCTCCCGGACCGCGTCGTCCGCGCTCGCCGCCGCGACGAACTCGACAGCCGTGGCCATTCGCGGCCCCATGTCCTCCATCAAGGCGCGCACGCCCTCGGGCCGCCGCGCGTACACCAGCACCCGCCGGATGGGCCGCACGGCGGCCACCGCCACGATCTGTTCCCGCGCCTGCGCGCCCGCGCCGATGACGGCGAGCACCGTCGCGTCCGGCCGGGCCAGCAGGTCCGTGGCCACCCCGGAGGCGGCGCCCGTGCGGAGCGCCGTGAGATACCGGCCGTTCATGACGGCGGCCGGCGCGCCGGTCTCCGGATCCACGAGGAGCACGAGCGCGTTGACGCGTGGCAGCCCGCGCGCCGGATTCCGGTTGCGGACCGACACGACTTTCACGGCGAGCGCGTCGCTGGCCCCCACGTAGCCCGGCATGACGAGCGTCACGCCGTCGTGCTCCGGGATCCGCACCGCGGTGCGGAGCGGGGCCGCCGCCTGTCCCGCGGACAGCGCGCGGAACGCATCACGCACCAGCGCGATGGCCTCCGCCATGGGCATGGCCTGCTCGATGTCTCGCCGAGTGAGGAGGTGCATGGGCGGTCGCGTGGAAGGCTGCTTGTTATCCTACAGGCGGGAGCATCCCCGGCAAGGCGACGGTGCGGGTGGCGCGCGCACAGGCCTCGGGCCTCCGCATTCTCATCCTGGGCGGCACGGGCTTCATTGGCCCGTACCAGGTGCGGTATGCCCTCGACCGCGGGCACACCGTAACGCTGTTCAACCGCGGCCGCACCAACCCGCACCTGTTCCCCAACGTCGAGAAGCTCGTGGGCGACCGCGCCAGCGACCTCTCGGCGCTGGTGGGGCGGCGGTGGGACGCGGTGATTGACAACTCGGCCACCGACCCGACGTGGGTGGCGCGGTCGGCGGAGCAGCTCCGCGCCTCGGCCGGCCGATACCTGTTCGTCTCGACGCGGTCGGTCTACTACGACACGAGCCGCGTGCCGATGACCGTGGACGCGGCGGTGTTCTCGTACGCGAACACGACCGTCGAGCCCGGCGGGCGCCTGCCGTACGGCCTCTCGAAGGCGCTGGCGGAAGGGGCCCCGCACGCCGTACTCGTTCGCGGAGCTGCTCCACGGCATCAAGGCCGTGACGACCGCGGAGGCGCGGTTCACGTGGGTGGACACGGATTTCCTGCTCGCGCGGGACGTGCGGCCGTACCGCGAGATGCCGGTGTGGATGCCCGCGCGCGACGGACGGGAAGGGTTCGGCCGGTTCGATATCTCGCGCGAGGTGGCGCTGGGCCTCACGTTCCGGCCGCTCGCGACCACCGCGCGGGACCCGCTCGAGTACTACCATGCGCAGCCCGCCGAGCGGCAGGAGCGGCTGCGGGCGGGCATCTCGGCCGAGCGCGAAGCCGAGGTGCTGCGACTGTGGCGCGCGCGCGGATCGTAACGGGAACGACGCCCCCACCCCTTCACCGCCCCATCAGCTTCCTCTCCAGGAACGCGGCCGTGGCCGAGTCCACGGCCACCACGTTCGCATGCCGCAGGAAATGGTGCGTGTCGTCCACGATCAGCATGGTCTCGTGCTCGACCCCGAGGTCCGCCAGCCGCCGCACCAGGTCCGTGCTCTGGCTGAACCGGACGTTGCGGTCGTCGTCGCCGTGCACGATCAGCACTGGTGACCGCCAGGTGGCCATGGACGACACGGGCGACGACCGATGCGCCACCTCGAGCGCCCGCGCGAGATCCGGCGGCTCCTCGAAGCGCTCCCGCGTCATGAGGCCGCGGGCCCGCTCGCCGGTCCAGTCGTGCACGCCGTGGATGTCCACGCCGGCCGCGAAGAGATCCGAGTTCCGGGCCAGGGCCAGGGCCGTGAGGAACCCACCGTACGAGCCGCCGTAGATCCCGATCCGCGAGCCGTCCACGTTGGGCAGCGTTTTCAGGTACTCGGCGCCCGCCACCACGTCCAGGTACTCGGCCGCGCCGCGCGCGCCCGCGTCGGGCGGTTGGTGGAAGTCGTAGCCGTAGCCGATCCCCAGCCGGTAGTTCACCGACAGCACCACGAACCCGCGGCTCGCGAGGTACTGGTTCATGGCGTACGCGTTGGCGTAGTAGTCGGAGTAGTGCCAGCCCAGCAGCATCTGACGCGGCGGGCCGCCGTGCACGTAGATCACCGCCGGTTTCCTTGCCGCGCCGCCCGCCCGCTCAAACAGCTGGCCGTGGACGCGCACGCCGTCGGACGCCGTGAACACGACCTGCCTGGGGGTCACGAGCTGCGCCGTGGGGAAATCGGCCGGAACGCGGGCCGTTGCGAGCGCCCGCTGCGCTCCGCCACCGAGCGGCATCACGGTCACGAGGGGCGGCCGCTGCGCCGTCGCCCCGATGAACGCCAGCGTTTGCCCGTCGCCCGTCACCACCGGCGTCCATTCGTTCCCGGCGCCCGGCGTCATCACGTCCGGGCGGGCGCGGTCCACCGCCACCTTCACCACGTGCCGCCGGTCACGGTCAAGCGGATCGCCCCCGGCGTTGGCGGCGAACACGAGCCACCGGCCGTCGGGCGAGAGCGCGACGTACTCCGCCATGTAGTCGCCCGGCGTGAGCAGCAGCGCGTCACCGCCCCGGGCCGCGATGGAGTACAGGTGCGGCCAGCCGTCGTGGTACGAGAGGAAGACGATGCGGTCGCCCGCCGCCCAGTGAAGGTTGGTGCCGCCGTGGGTGCTGGGCGCCGAGCCCGCCAGCGTCTCGGGCGCCTTCCAGAGCCGCCGGGCCTCGCCGGTGGCGGCCGCGGCCGTCCAGATCTCCCACGGACGATGGCGGCGCGCGAGCACCGAGTCCGGCGCGCCACCGGCGGCCGGCGTCCGGACGAACGCGAGGCGCGTGCCGTCCGGCGACCAGCGCGGCGAGCGGTCGCGCGCGAACGCGGGGCTCAGCCAGCGCAGCGGCGTCGAATCGTTCGTGTACACGCCCACGAAGGCGTGGTCGCCGCGGTTGGAGACGAACGCCAGGCGCCCGCCGTCCGGCGACCAGCGCGGCTCGCCGTTGCTGCCGCGCGCGGTGAACAGCGCCCGGGCCGGCGTCGAGCCGTCCAGGGGCACGGTCCAGAGCTGGCCGTTCTTGACGAAGACCACGGCATCGCCGCGCGGTGAGATGACCGGCTCCTCGCCGTCGCCCAGCACCACGGCGTCGCCGCCTGCAAAGGGGATGGCCAAAACCTGCACCGTGGGCGGTACCGGACTGTGGGTGACGTTCACGGGCTGGTGATCGTCCCAGTTGGAGCCGTGATCGCCGCCGCGCACGTACACCACCCAGCGCCCGTCGGAGGACACCGAGAGGCTCGTCAGCTCCTGCCCGTCGTCCGTGGCGTAGTTCGTGAGGCGCCGCGCCGCGAAGTCCGGACCTTCCGCCACGTAGAGGTTGCGGAGCCCCTGCTCGTTCAGCGCCCACGCGAGTCGCGCGCCGGTCGCGGACGCCGTGAGCCCGCCGGGGAACGGGTACGAGCGAACCTGGGCGACGGTGAAGCCCGGCGGCGTGGATCGCTGGGCCATGGACGCGTGCGGGAGCAGCACGGCGGCCGCGAGCGCGAGGAACGTGGAGCGGAACATGACGACCCTGACCTCGAGAAACGGGAACTGGTCGAATCTACGTCCGCGTCCGTGGGTGCGGTGGGGTGTTGGGTTGGGTCCGCTCGACTTGGGCTGGATCCCGCTGAAGCGGGCCCTCGGCCGCGATCTACCCGTGAACGGGCGTGGGGGGGGCACGCTTGACCGCGGGGCCCGTGTCTGGGCAAGCTTCCCCGTTCCCTCTTACCGATGCCGAGAGTCAAATGCGTACCCTTACCGCCGCCCTGTCGCTGCTTGGCCTCCTGACGATGACCGCTCCCGACCTCGACGCCCAGACCTGCCCCGTGCCGACCACCAAGACCGTGGACGTCGTGGACGACTATCACGGCACCAGGGTCGCCGACCCGTACCGCTGGCTGGAAGACGTGGACGCCGAGGACACCAAGGCCTGGGTGGAAGCCCAGAACTGCGTGGCGTTCGGGTTCCTCGAGAAGATCCCCGAGCGGAAGCTCATCGAGGCCCGCCTCACGAAGATCTGGGATTATCCCAAGTTCGGCGTTCCGTACAAGGAAGGCGGGCGGTACTTCTTCTCGAAGAACGACGGCCTCCAGAACCAGAGCGTGCTCTACACGCAGCGCGCGCTCGGTGACGCGCCCGCCGTGCTCCTGGACCCGAATACCCTGTCCGAGGACGGGACGGTCGCCCTGTCGGCCACCGCGGTCTCGCCGGACGGGCAGTACCTGGCCTACGCCACGTCGGCGTCCGGCTCCGACTGGCAGGAGTTCCACGTGCGGGACATCGCCACGGGGAAGGACCTGCCGGACCACGTGCGCTGGGTGAAGTTCTCGGGCGCCTCGTGGACCAAGGACGGCAAGGGCTTCTTCTACAGCCGGTACGACGAGCCCACCGGCAACGTGCTCCAGAGCGTGAACAAGAACCAGAAGCTCTACTACCACGTGGTGGGTACGGATCAGTCCGCCGACCGGCTGATTTTCGAGCAGCCCGAACACCCGGACCGCGGGGTGGGGGCGGGCGTCTCCGAGGACGGCCGCTATGCCGTGCTGGTGGTGTGGCTCGGGACGGATCGGCGGAACCGGGTCTACTACAAGGACCTCGGCGACCCGATGGCGCCGAACCTCGACGCGCCCGTGGTGAAGCTGCTGGACGACTTCGACGCCGGGTACAACCCGATCGGCAACGACGGACCGGTGATGTATCTGTGGACCGACCTCGACGCGCCGCGCGGCCGCCTGATCGCCATTGACACGCGGCGCCCCGAGCGCGCCAACTGGCGCACCATCATCCCGCAGGGCATGGACGTCCTGACGGGGGTGAGCATCATCAACGGGATGCTCGTGGCCGAGTACCTGCAGGATGCCCATTCGGCGGTGCGCCTGTTCGCGAAGGACGGCACCCCGCGCGGCGACATCGCGCTGCCCACGCTTGGCTCGGTGGGCGGCATGTCCGGCAAGCCGGACGATCCGGAGATGTTCTTCGCGTTCACGTCCTACCTGTACCCGACCACCATCTACCGGCGGGACATGACGTCCGGTACCACCGCGGTCTTCCAGTCCCCCACGCTCGACTTCGACGTGTCGGGCTACGAGACGAAACAGGTCTTCTATACGAGCAAGGACGGCACGCGGATCCCCATGTTCATCACGCACAAGAAGGGGATCCCGATGGACGGCTCGAACCCCACGTACCTCTACGCGTACGGTGGGTTCAACATCAGCCTGACACCGAGCTTCTCACCGGCCGTGCTGCCGTGGCTCGAGCTGGGCGGCGTGTACGCGGTGCCGAACCTGCGCGGCGGCGCCGAGTACGGGGAAGAGTGGCATGAGGCGGGGATGCACGAGAAGAAGCAGAACGTGTTCGACGACTTCATTGCCGCCGCCGAGTACCTGATTGCCGAGCGGTACACGTCCACGCCCAAGCTGGCCATCGCGGGCGGGAGCAACGGCGGTCTGCTGGTGGGCGCCGTCATGACCCAGCGACCCGAGCTGTTCGGCGCCGCGCTGCCGGCCGTGGGGGTCATGGACATGCTGCGGTTCCACAAGTTCACGATCGGCTGGGCCTGGGTCACCGAGTACGGGTCGGCGGACAGCGTCCACCAGTTCCCGTACCTCTACAAGTACTCGCCGTACCACAACATCGAGCCGGGCACGGCGTACCCGGCCACGATGGTCACGACCGCCGATCACGACGATCGCGTGGTGCCCGGCCATTCGTTCAAGTTCGGCGCGCGGCTCCAGGCCGCCCAGGCGGGACTGCCACCGGTGATCATCCGCATCGAGACCAAGGCCGGTCACGGCGCGGGCAAGCCCACGAGCAAGATCATCGAGGAGCAGGCGGACAAATGGGCGTTCCTGGTGGAGGTGCTGGGGATGCGACGGTTGGGGACTTGAATCGATCGCCGATAGCCGATGGCCGATGGCCGACCGTCGCGGCTGGATACGCGACTCGGGCCATCGGCTATCGGCCATCGGCCATCGGCCATCGACTCCGCAGCTCCACCGTTCGCGCCTCGGCCCGCGCGCCGGAGAACACAAACAGCGCAATCAGCACCATGAACGGGCTCGCCAGCATGATCCCCGAAAACCCGAGCGCGACGGCGATCGTCTGGCCCGTGGTCGCGGCCCATCGAGTGGCCTTCAGATAGGGCAGGCGCAGCGCCAGCAGGCCGCGCAGGATGCGGCCCCCGTCCATGGGAAACGCGGGCAGCAGATTGAAGACCACCAGCACCACGTTGATCCACATCAACTGTTCCAGGAACTGGCTGCCGAACAGCGTCACTCCGGTGACCGGCACCCGACTCCCCGTGAGCGCCAGGACGCCCGCGAACATGCCGGCGAGCACGACGTTCACCGCGGGGCCCGCGGCCGCGACCAGCAGCTCCTGACGCGGGTCCTCCGGCATGCGGGCCAGACGCGCCATGCCGCCGATGGGCAGGAGCGTGATGTCGTGTGTGCCGATGCCGTAGCGCCGCGCGGTGAGCGCGTGGCCGAACTCGTGCAGCACCACGCAGGCGAACACGGCCAGCGTCAGCGCCACCCCGCGCAGGGCGTCGCCGGCGCCGCCGCCGGCCCGGGTATGCATCCACACCACCCAGCCGATGAGCAGCAGAAACGTCCAGTGCACCTGCACGACGATGCCCGCGATCCGGCCGAGCTGCCACGCTCCACGCATGCCGACTCCTTGGCGGGGCGCCGGCGGGGGGCGCTCCCCCGCTCCCGCCGCCCTTCCGCTATTATCACCCCATGCCTACTGCAACGGTCCGTTTCCTCGGCGCGGCCGGAACGGTCACCGGCTCCAAGCACCTGGTAGATACCGGCAGGAGTCAGGTGCTCCTCGACTGCGGACTCTTCCAGGGTCTCAAGCAGCTGCGGGAGCGCAACTGGGCGCCGCCGCCCATCGCGCCGGGCGAGTTCGAGGCCGTGGTGCTCAGTCACGCGCACATTGACCACAGCGGTTATCTGCCGGTGCTCGCGCGCCACGGCTTCCGCGGCCCGGTCTACTGTACGCCGGCAACCGCGGATCTGCTACACCTCCTGCTGCCGGATTCGGCCCACCTCCAGGAAGAGCAGGCCGAGTACGCCAACTACCGGGGATTCTCCCGGCACAAGCCGGCGCTGCCGCTGTGCACGATGGAGGACGCGCACGCGGCCCTCGCGCTGCTCGAGCCACGCCCCTACGGAACGGCGTTCGACGTCACCGCGGACATGCGCGCCACGTTTCACCCCGCGGGCCACATCCTGGGCTCCGCCATCGTCAGCCTGGACGTGGGGCGTCCGCCCGCGCGCCTCGTCTTCTCCGGCGACCTGGGCCGCTGGGACCGCCCGGTGCTTCCCGATCCCACGCTCGTGGAGGAAGCAGACGTCCTCCTCGTCGAGGCGACGTACGGCAACCGCCTGCACCCGCCGGACCCCATGGACGACCTCACGCGGGTGGTGCGCGAGGCGGCCCGGCGCGGCGGCGGCCTCGTCATTCCGGCCTTCGCGATCGGGCGCACCCAGGAGCTGCTGTGGCACCTGCGGTTGCTCGAGGAGCAGCAGGCCATCCCGGTGCTGCCCGTGTACGTGGACAGTCCAATGGCCATCGAGGCGACGCAGATCTACCGCCGGCACCGGGAGGACCACGACGACGACATGCAGGCGCTGATGGACAGCGGCGTCAAGCCGTTCCGGACGGCGCAGTTCGCGTTCGCGCCGTCGCGCCTGGACTCGATCCGCCTCAACGACCTGGTGGGCCCCGTGATCATCATCTCCGCCTCGGGGATGGCCACGGGCGGGCGGGTGCTGCACCACCTGCAACTGCGCCTGCCCGATCCGCGCACCACGGTGCTGCTCGTCGGATTCCAGGCGCAGGGCACCCGCGGGCGGGCGCTCCAGGACGGCAAGCGCGAGATCCGTATGCTCGGGCGCCAGGTGGACGTGCGCGCCACGATCGAGACGCTCGACGGCCTCTCGGCGCACGCCGACCAGGGCGAGATCCTGCGCTGGCTGAGAGGGTTCCGGCGCCCGCCTCGCCGCACGTATCTGGTGCACGCCGAGGCGGCCGCGGCCGAGACGCTCCAGGGACTCGTCAGCAGCGAGCTTGGGTGGTCCGTCCGGCCGGCCCAGGACGGAGAGACCGTTCCGTTGGGCTGAGAAAAAACGGATGCGCCCGCCGCCGACCGGCGACGAACGCATCCTTCGCGCGGAGAGAATCTGGGAGCCTTAGATCTTCGCCGTCGCGACTTCCCGATCCCTCCCTCACCCTGGCCTCCGTGAGGGTACGGCGGCGCGCGTCAAGTTTGCGTGAAGGGTGAATGAAGGTTCAGCGCACTTCCCGATCGCGGTCGTCGTCCGTGGGCTCGAGGTCGTCCTCGAACAGCCCCTGCCGATAGGCGATGGCCCGCAGGGTCCGCTCGTCGAGCCCCCGGAACATCTCCGCCACGCGGCTCAAGGCCCGCGGCCGGCTGCTCGCGGCGAACGTCCGGTCGAGCACGCCCACGATGGCCTGGACCATCTCTTCCTTCCCCTGCCACTCGGCTTCCTCGTGCTTTGGAATCCGGGTCATGTGCCCTCCTGGCCGGAGTTGAAGAGTGCAGATTAGCGAGGATTCCGCAATCGGCAATCGGCACTCGGCTCCCTTCATCCTTTCAACACCCCGACCGGCACCAATCGCGCCACTTTCCGGCCGAGCCCCGCGTCATGCACCACGTTGACGACCCGCTCGACGTCCTTGTAGGCGTGCGGCGCTTCCTCGGCCAGCTCCCGGTTGCCGGCGCCGGTCACGGTGATCCCCTGCGCCTCGAGCGCCCGCCGCACCTCCGCCCCCGACTGCGCCGTCCGCGCGGCGTGGCGGCTCATGGCCCGCCCCGCCCCGTGGCAGCAGCTGCCGAACGACCGGACGAGCGCCGCATCCGTCCCGACCAGGACGTACGAGGCCGTTCCCATGCTGCCCGGAATCAGCACCGGCTGGCCGATGGCCCGGTACCGCGACGGCGTCTCCGGGTGCGACGGGCCGAACGCGCGGGTGGCCCCCTTGCGGTGCACGAGCAGCTCCCGCCCGCCGTGCGTCTCGAGCTTGGCCATGTTGTGCGCCACGTCGTACACGAGCGGCAGCGCCACGCGCTCGCCGAGCACGACCCGGAAGCTCGCGCGGACCGCGTGCGTGATAGCCTGGCGGTTGGCGAACGCGAAGTTCGCGGCGGCGCACATGGCGGCGAAGTAGCGCTGGCCTTCGGGCGACCGGAACGGCGCGCACGCCAGCTCCCGGTCGGGCAGGTGAATGGCCTCGCGGCGCATCACCGCGTCCATCGCGCGCACGTAGTCGGTGCAGACCTGGTGACCGAGGCCGCGTGAGCCGGTGTGGACCAGGACCACGCAGTCTCCCTGCCGCAGCTCCATGGCGTCGGCCGCCCGGTCGTCCAGGATCTCCGCCACCTCCTGGACCTCGACGAAGTGATTGCCGGACCCGAGGGTGCCGAGCTGATCGTGCCCGCGATGCTTCGCGCGGTCCGACACGGCGTCGGGATTGGCGCCGGGCAGGCCGCCGCCGGCTTCGGTGTGCGCGAGGTCGTCCGTCGTGGCGAGCCCCCGCTCGAGCAGCGCGCGGCTGCCTTCGGCGAGCACGCGGTCGAGCGCCGCCCCATCGAGGTGCAGGCGCCCCCCCTGCCCGGTCCCCGACGGCACCCGCCGTCCGAGCTCGTGCATCAGCGCGCCCACGTGCGGGCGCACGTCCGCCATCGGCCGTCTCGACGCGAGCAGCCGCACGCCGCAGTTGATGTCGTACCCGACGCCGCCCGGCGAGATGACGCCGTCCGTCGCGCGGAACGCCGCGACGCCGCCCACCGGAAATCCGTACCCCTCGTGGGCATCCGGCATGGCGAGCGCGGGCGCCTCCACGCCCGGCAGGGTCGCAACGTTCACCAGTTGGTCCACGGTGCGGTCGCGACGGATCTGATCCCACAACCGGTCGTCCGCGAACACGCGCGCGGAGACCCGCATGTCCTCGCGCGCCGTGGCCGGGATCTCGACGACCTGGTCGTCCAGGCGCGCGAAGGGATAGGTCCGTCGCGCCGTGGTCATACGTCGAAGATCACCTCCGCCTCCCAGCCCCGGCCGGCGCGACGCAGCGCGAGGCCATGGTGGGTGGCGCTCTTGATTCGGGACGGCGTCCCCCGGAGCGGCGGGCCGGCCAGCCGGAGGACCACGCGCGTCGCGGTCCACTCCACCGAGTCCACGACCGACGGCGCCCACCGCTCGGTCTCCGCGACGTAGATCAGCTCGTTGAGCAGATCCACGAGCAGCGCGTCGGCGTCCACCGCCTCCACGGTCAGCGTGCGGGTGGACACCGGCGCCGCCGGCGCGGATCCCACCTCCTCGCGCAGCAGGCTTCCGAGCGCACGGCACGCTTCGGCGCAGAGGTCGGCCGGCGTCTCCGCCCGCAACCGCAGGGCCAGCTCCGCGGTGTGCGCGATCAACTCGTGCCGCGGGGGAACGCCCGTTACGCGCGGGCCCACGGCGTCGCTTCCATCCATGCCCGCAATCTCGCACCGGGCGGGAACGGGCGCCTCCCGCCCGATGAAAGCAGGCTATCGGGACTTTCACGGTCACCTAATCACGCGAGGAGGATGTTCGGGCGGGGTGGTGTGCACTTGCGGCCGGCCGGAGCGCGGGGCATATCACGCTGCGGAGGAGCGGACGATGGAAGCTCAGCGTTTTCGCGTGAACCTGTCCCGACGGGCCGGCTACGCCTTTGCCGCCGGATTCGACAGCGGCGACTGGCCCGAAATCACGCTGGACGAGCCACCGCCGCTTGGCAGCGGCGCGGGTCCCAACCCGACCCGGGTTCTGGGCGCCGCCGTGGGCGGCTGCCTGGCCGCGAGCCTGCTGTTCTGCCTGGGGAAGGCGCGGGTGGAGGTCCAGGACTTCGCGGCCGCCGTGGAGGGGACGGTGGCGCGCAGCGACGGGGGCCGGCTGCGGATCACGGAGCTGCGGGTGACGCTGGCGCCGTCGGTTCACGAAGCGGACCGCGACCGCATGCAGCGCTGCCTCAGCCTGTTCGAGGATTTCTGCACCGTCACCGCGTCGGTCCGCAAAGGCATTTCCGTTCACGTCGAGGTGGCGCCCACCTCGAGCGACTGAGCCCCGACGGCAGGGGGCGGTATGGCTGATTCGAACTCGCAGCCCATCCTCATCGGCGTGGACGCGTCGCCCGCCGCGGCCGAGGCGGTGCGCGTCGGCTGGACGATCGCGCAGACCCTGAACGTGCCGTGTCGGCTCGTGCACGCGACGCCGGAAGCCTGGACCGTGCCAACCGCGCCGCACGCGGGCACGGAGCAGCCCGAGCTGCTGAACGAGGCCGTCCGCGAGGCCGCACGGTCGGCCGTCCGGGACAGCCTGGCGGACGCGGTCCCCGACGCGGCGTTGCAGGACATCGAGGTGCGCACCGGGCGGTCGGTCACCGTGATCCGGGAGTGCGCGCACGAGTTGCAAGCCGGCATGGTCGTGCTCGGCGGCAAGCACCACACGGCGGTGGGCCGCTGGGTCGGCGGCTCGACGGCGCACAGCCTCGTCCGCAGCCTCGACGTGCCGCTGTTCGTCACGGCGCACACGCCCCTGCCCGTACGGCGCATTCTCGCGACGGTGGACCTGAGCGACGCCGCCGGCCCCACGATTCAGGCCGCCGAGCGCCTCGCGCGCCTGTTCGGGGCGAGCCTGCACGTCCTGCACGTCGTGGAGCCGTTGCCCATCATCCCCGACACGCCGCTCCAGTACAACGACGACGAGGTGTATCGGCGCTCCGAGGAGCACCTCGCGCAGTACGTCTGGCCGCTGATCGCCTATCCGGGCGCCACGACGGGCGTGCGGCGCGGGACAGCCGCGGACGCCATCACCGCCGAAGTCGCCGACCGTCAGGCCGAGGTCGTGGTGTTCGGCTCCCACGGCAAGGGGTGGGTGGACCGCATGCTGATTGGGAGCGTGACCGAGCGCGTGCTCTCGGCCCTCCCCTGTTCCATGCTCATCATACCGGTGATCGGGCCCGCCGCGCGGCATCAGCCTTAGATCCCGCCCGTGGCCATGGCCGGGCGGCTTACCCGCAACTACTTTTTCGACATATGGTTGCGAAGCCCAGATCGGCGCACACTGGCGAGGACCGCCTGCGCCGCCTAGTCGAGGCGGGCATTCGCATCAACGCCGAACGTGACCTCGAGTCGGTCCTGCAGTCCGTGGTGGACGCCGCGCGGGATGTCATCGGGGCTCGCTACGCGGCCCTGGGCGTGGTGGACCCTACGGGCACCGAGCTGGGACAGTTCGTGACGAGCGGCATGACCCCCGAGCAGGTGGCGCACATCGGGCGCCTGCCCTCGGGGAAGGGCGTCCTTGGCCTGCTGCTCGTGGATCCCCGCCCCCTCCGGCTCGCCGACCTCACCACGCATCCCAAATCCTACGGCTTTCCGCCGCACCATCCGCCGATGACCTCCTTCCTTGGCGTTCCCGTGCGAGGACGGAAGGGCGTGCTCGGCAACCTCTACCTGACGGACAAGCGGGACGGGACCCCGTTCACGAAAGCGGACGAGTCGGTGGCCGTGCTGCTGGGCGCGTCGGCCGCCGTGGCCGTGGAGAACGCCATGCTGCACGAGGAGAGCCAGCGGCTGCTCTCCGAGCTGCGCTCCGCCCAGGCGTCGCGGGACCGGTTCTTCGCCATGATCAACCACGAGGTGCGGAACGCCCTGACCGCGGTCTACGGCTGGTCGGACCTGCTGCTGCGGAAGCTGGGGGACGACCCCCCCCGCGCCGCGCGCGAGGTGTTCGAGTCCGCCGAGCGGGCCCTCACGCTCCTCAACGACATGCTCGACCTCAGCCGTCTCGAGGCGGATCGCCTTCGCCCGTCCATCCGGGGCACCGACGCGCGCGCGCTCGTGCAGGACGCGGTGGCGTCGCTCGAGCCCGTCGCGGCCCAGCGCGCGGTGCGCCTGCACACCGAGGGGCTCGGGGACGAGCTCGCCTGCGAGACCGATCCGCAGCGGGTCCGCCAGATTCTGATCAACCTGCTGAGCAACGCCGTCCGCCACAGCCCGCCCGACGAAACGGTCCGCGTGGTGCTCCGGGCGGATGACCGGCACCTCTGGTTCGACGTGATTGACCGTGGTCCGGGGATCGCGGCCTCCGAACAATCCCGGATATTCGAAGCGTTTCAACGTGCAACAAGCGACGAGCGCGGCACCGGTCTCGGGCTCACGCTTTCGCGCCAGCTCGCCATCCTCCTGGGCGGCAATCTCCGTCTCGTCAGTGAGCTTGGGGTGGGTTCGACATTCACACTTGACGTCCCGCGGCGGTACCGGCGACCATAAGACTAAAGGTTCCTTCACCGAACCCTTAGCTCCGAATCACCGCGGGCGCCTACCTTCATATCACGCATATGCGCATACTCGTCGTGGAGGACGACCGCAAGGTCGCCGGGTTCATCGAGATGGGCCTCCGGGAGGAGGGCTACGCCGTTGATCTCGCGCGCGACGGCGACGAGGCGATCGTGCTGGCTCACGTCAACGACTACGACGCGATCCTCCTCGACCTCATGCTCCCCAAAAAGAATGGGCTGCAGGTGGCCGCGGAGCTGCGGCGCGAAGGGCGCACCACCCCCATCCTCATGCTCACGGCCCGGGACGCCACGGAGGACGTGGTGCGGGGCCTCGACGCCGGCGCCGACGACTACCTCACCAAGCCTTTCAAGTTCGACGAGCTGCTGGCCCGCCTGCGGGCGCTGGTGCGGCGGGGCGGTGCCACGCGCGTGGAGCGTATCACGGCCGGCCCGCTCGAGCTGGACCGGCTCAAGCACCAGGCGTACGTGGGCGGCAAGGCGCTCGATCTCACCCCGCGGGAGTTCCAGCTCCTCGAGCATTTCATGATGCACAAGGACGACGTCGTCCGGCGCACCGAGCTCCTGGAGAAGGTGTGGGACATGCACTTCGACCCGGAGAGCAACGTGGTGGACGTGCACGTCGGGAATCTCCGGCGGAAACTGCGTGAGGCGGGCTACGACGGTATCATCCGGACCGTGCGTGGCGTCGGCTTCCGCCTCAACGGATCGGGGACGCCCGCCGCGTCCTCCTGACGCGAGACACGATGCACTCGCTCCGCCGCACGCTCTCCGTGCGGTTCAGCTTCACCATGTTCAGCGCGCTCTTCGTGATCGCGCTCTGGGCGTTCCTCGGCGCCCGCCGCATCCTGCGGCAGGAGCTCGACCGCGCGCTCGGCGCGGCGGCGCACCTCGAGATCTCCGTGATCGCCCACGGCCGGCCCCTCCCCCGGCATCCGGCCGCCACGGATCCCGCCGCCTTCCGGGAGCACGTGAATCGGTTCGTGATCGTGCGGGATTCGACGGGCGTGGCCCTCGAGCTGAACACCCCGCTCGCCGCGGCCCTGCCCTTCGATTCCGTTGCGCTGGCCAGCGCCGTGGCGGGCAGCGAGTATTGGTCCACGACCGCGGTGCACGGCGAGCAGTTCCGTTCCGTCTACGTGGACCTCGCGCACGAGCTGCCTGGGGACTCGCGGGTGCTCCAGGTGGGCGCGTCGCTCGGGCCGCTCGAGGCGGCGGCCCGCCAGGTGTTCCTGCTGATGCTCGGCACGGTCACGCTCGGCACGGTGGCCACCACGCTCGGCGCCGGGTGGCTGTCCCGGTCCATCATGGGCCCGGTGGAGGAGATCACCGCGCAGGCGGAGGCCGTCGCCCCGGGCGCCACCGGCCAGCGTATCACGGCACACGCGCAGGTCGAGGAGTTCAACCGCCTCGTGAACGTGTTGAACGGCATGCTCGGGCGGCTCGATAGCGGAGTGCTGGCGCAGCGCCGCATCATCGCGGACGTGGGACACGACCTCCGCACGCCGATCACCGCCATGCAGGGCGAGGTGGAAGTGGCGCTGCGGCACCCACGCAGCGCCGACCAGTACCAGCAGGTCCTGCACAGCGTGCTCGAGGAGGTGAACCACCTCGGCACGATCAGTGACGCCCTGCTCCTGCTCGCCCGCATCGAGGCGGGCGACCTCGCGCCCCAGCCGCGCGAGACCGATCTGACCGACCTCGTGGAACGGGCGGTGGGCCGCCTCCGGCAGCGGGTCACGGACCATCCCATCACGTACGCCGGCAACGGCATCGGTTCCGCGCGGGTGGACGGACCGATGGTCGAGTTGGTGCTGGATCACCTGTTGGACAACGCCGTCCGCCATACCCCCCCGGGCACGCCCGTGGACGTGACGGTCGCGGAGCAGCCGGGGAGCGTCCTGGTCACCATCACCGACCAGGGACCCGGGGTTTCCGCCGACGTGCTGCCGCATCTCTTCGAGCGGTTCTACCGCGGCGACAGCGCCCGCGGGCGGGGCGGCGCCGGTCTCGGGCTCACGGTGGCCGCCGCCATCGTGAGCGCGCACCGCGGCACCATCTCCGCCCGGCCGGTGTCACCGACCGGGTTGGCCGTCACCGTCGGGCTGCCGCGCGCCTGACCGGGCGCCCGCCTTTACGACTCTTTCACACCGCCTTCCCGGACCGTTCACACGGCCGGGACGACCTTCCATGTACCGTGATGGTGGAGCTGGGCCATGAGCAGGAACGTGGGACGGAAGGACGCGGTGACGCGCGGCGTGATTGCCGTGCTGCTGGCGAGCGCCGGGATCTTTGCCACGATCCCGGGCTATCTCTCGTTCACCGCCATTCTGCTCGGGATCATCCTGATGGCCACGGCCCTCACGCGCGAATGCCCGCTCTATCGCGCATTCCACATCGGGACTCTGCCCCCTCGTCAGCGCCGCGCCTAGGCGGGGTGCGGCCTTCCGACGCCACGGAACGTCCCGGCCGATCCGGGTGTTAGATTGGTGGCTCCGTGCCGTGCGGGGCCACTTTTCGTCGGGAGGCTCGTGTGCGTTTCCGCGTGCTCGCCATCGTCACCCTCGCGTGGGTAGCTCCGCTGACCGCGCAGCGGGCGGATTCACTGCCGGCGGGGGTCACCAGCGCGATGATCACCGAAGGGCAGAAGATCTACGCCGGCGCGGGTCTGTGCGCCGCCTGCCACGGACCGCAGGCCAAGGGCACTGCCGGACTGGGGCCCAATCTCACCGACGCCGAGTGGCTTCACAGCAACGGCACGTATGACGCGCTGGTCGCGCAGATCACGGCCGGCGTGCCGGCGAACAAGTCCAAGACGGGCGTCGCCATGCCGCCCAAGGGAGGTGCCGCCTTGACGGACGCGCAGATCCGCGCCGTGGCCGCCTACGTCTGGAGTCTCGGCCCCCGCGCCACCAAGTAACGGGCGCCGCGCGATCCTTCACCTCCACACTCGGAGTATGGTCTACGTCAACGTGGACGTCTGGCTACCGAAGTTGGGGGATTCCGAGTATGCATTAGTGTCGCAGGTCAGCGTCAACTTCTAGCCTTCTCAACGGAGCGAGGAACCGATGTCCAACACGAGTCACGCCCTGCTGGCAGCGCTCGCGCTCGGCCTGGCCGCGTGTGGCGGTGGTGAGCAGCAGCAGGCCGAAGCCGCACCCGGACCTCCCGAGGCGACGGCCGCGGCGCCCGCCGCGCTGCCCGCGGGTGAGCTTCCCGCCGGCGTGACGCCGGCCATGGTCGAGGAGGGCAAGACCCTCTACCACGGCGCCGGCATCTGCTACACGTGCCACGGGCAGAACGGCACGGGGGTCACCGGCCTCGGGCCCGCCCTCGGCGACGGGGAATGGCTGCACAGCGATGGCTCCTACGACGCCATCGTGGCGCAGATCCTGAAGGGCGTGGGCGCCGACGAGTCCAAGACCGGGGTGGCGATGCCCCCCAAGGGCGGTGCCGCCATCACCGACGACCAGGCCAACGCCGTCGCGGCATACGTGTTCAGCCTGCGCGGCTGACGCGGTTGGCGGTCCGGATGGAACGAGCGGCCGCGGGGGAACCTCCCCGCGGCCGTTTTACCGTCCCGGCCCCCCGCCCGCGGCCTCGATCCGGCGCCGCTGCCCCGGCGTGAGCATGTCGCGCCCGATGATATCCCGGACGATGCGCGCGACGAACGCGTAACCGCGCGCGTCCGAGGTGACCCAGCGCTGCCACTCCAGCTCGTCGAGCGCGCGACGGGCCTCGTCGAGCGGCATTTCCACCGCGCGGCAGACCGCCTCCTCGGTGACACGCTCCGACAGCACCGCCATGCCGGCCAGCACCCGCTGCGCGGGCGCCGTCAGGCCGCGGAATCCCACCCGAACGGCGGCGACGACACTGTCGGGGAGGTCGGCGGGGAGGGTCTGGCTCAGCGTCCGGGCCGGCGCCGGCCACACGATGCCCGTGTCGTCGGGCTCGAGTCCCAGGGTAATGGCGTGCAGCAGCTCGATGGCGAGCAGGGGAATCCCGGCCGTGTCGTTCGCCAATCGGCGGGTCACCCGGCTCAGCGCGTCCGGCGCGTACGCCGGCAGGGCCCATTCGGCGAGCGCGCGCAGGGCGGTCGTGTCGAGCGGCTCGAGCAGGACGGTGCGACCGTGCAGCGCACCGCCGATGGCCGCCCGGAGGTCATCCAGCACGGGGGACTGCGCGCTCGGCATGACCGTGAGCAGCAGGAGCAGCGGCTTCGCGCGGGCGTCGCGGGCAACGGCGAGGAGCGTGTCGGACGTCTCGTCGTCCAGCCAATGGGCCTCGTCCACCGCCAGGACGAGCGGCTGGTCCTCCACCGCGGCCAGGACGATCTCGCGGAAGGCCCGCGCCAGCGACATCGCGCCGTCGCCGCGGGCGCCCGGGAACCGGTCCGCCCACTCGGCCAGCCGGCCGCCGACGCTGGCGAGCGCGGCCTCCGCGGCGGCGGCGACCCCCGGGGCGTCGAGCAGCCCGCCCCGCGCGAGCCCCAGAATACCGCTCCCCGGCTCGTCCCGGTCCGTGCGGACGGCAAGCGCGCGTGCCACCGTGCCGCCGTCGAGCGTCACGCGCCCCGCGACTTCCTCCAGGATCCGCGTCTTTCCCTGCCCCAGATCCCCGTCCACGATGGCCACCGCCGCCCCGGCACCGGCCGCCACGGTATCCCAGAGGTCCAGGAGCGCCTCGAGCGCCGCGGCGCGGCCCACCAGCGGCGCCCGTCGCGTCCAGGACTCCTGGCCGCGCGCGCGCGCCGGCCTGGCGCGGGCGCGCCCACCGTGGATGCGCGCCGCGAGCGCCACCGTCTCCGCGCCCGGCGCCGTCCCGGCCTCCTGGGAGCGCCGTTCGAAGGTCCCGAACACCTGGGCGGCGGCCGCGGGGTCGCCGGCCAGCACCTCCGCATGCATGGCCGTCTGCACGGCCAGATCGGACAGCGGCTCCGCCGCGAGCGCGCGGCCGGCCGCACGCCGGGCGTCGTCAATCCGTCCGGCCCGGAGGCAGGCGCGCGCCACATGTACGGCGGCGTCGGTCAGGCGGCGTCGCCATTCGGCGCGTGTGGCCGTGAGCCAGTCCTCGAACGGCGACGCACCCGGAACGCCGAAGCCCTCCATGAACTCGCCCGCGGCCAGCGTGACGGCCTCCTCCCAGGCCCCGCGCGCGGCGCACGTGTCGAAGTCCTCGGTGTCCATCCGCACGCCCTGAGCCGAGAGCCGGATCAGCTGGCCTTCGGTTTCGAGGGCGTCCGGCCCCAGCGCCTGGCGGATCACGCGCATGGCCTCCCGCAGCGAGTGCCGCGCCGACGTCTCCGCCTTGTCGCCCCACAGGAGACCCACGAGATGATCGCGCGTGCGCGCGCGCCGCGGCGACAGCGCCAGGTACGCGAGCAGGGCCAGGTGCTTGCGCCAGAGCAGCTCCGCGGGCGCGGCGGCGCCGTCCACGGTGAGGTCGGGTGGTCCGAGCAACCGCAGGTGGAGCATCGGTTACCGATGCCGGCGGCGGCGGTTGTTCACGAGCGCGCGCACGCCGCCATCCACGCGGACAGCTCGTCCCGCAGCGGCCGGTACGCGGCGTCCGCGCCGGCCCAGCGCGCCACCGCGTCCGGGAGGAACCGGCAGGCGGCCGCCGGGCCGCGGGACGCGCGGGCGAGCCGGGCTCGCTGCACCCGCGCGAACGTCTCCAGGGCCCAGTCGAGTTCGGCCGCCTGCGGGTGGCCGTCGGGCCAGCCGGCCAGGTCGGCGTTCTCGTACCATGCCCACGCGGCGTCCGCCGCCTCGGGCTCGCGGCGGGCGAGCCATTCCCCGCGTCGCAGGAACAGCACGGCCCGCTGCATCGGATCCTCGACGGAGGCCGCGAGCACGTGGTGCCGAAGACTGTCCGTCAGGGCGAGGGCCCGCGTGGTGTCCCCCTGAGCGGCCAGCACCAGCGCGTCGCTGAGCGCCCGCAATCCGGTGGCGCCCGGCGCGGCGTGCAGCACCTGCCGGTGGGTTTCCACGTCCGGCGTCCCGCGCGCGAGGGCGTCCAGCAGCAGAGTCCAATTCGCGCGGGCCGTCCGCTGCGGATCGCGTTCCCCTTCGACGCGGGCGCGCCCGGCGGCGCGTTCCGGCTCGGTCACCCCCGGTACGCCGAGGGCGGGCAGGAGCACGCGCCACTGCGCCGCCGCGAACCCGAACTCCGGATCGCCCGCCACGCGGCCCGCGTCGTCGAGGCGCGCGAGGGCGGCGGCCACCCGTCCTCCGGCAAGGAGCGACAGCGCCTGCGCCGTGAGACCGATCGTGCGCATGCGGCCGTCCGGAAGCGCCGCCAACTGCTCGCCAATCGCGTACTGCGCGTCCGGCAGCCCGAAGGACAGGCCAAGCCGGACCGCGCGGACCAGGGACGACGGCCCGTCCGGAGAGGACAAGACTTCGGTGCGTTCGCGGGCGGCGTCCGCCGGCGGAAGGAACCGCTCGTCCCACGCGAGGTCGAGGACGCATCCCATGCAGAAGTCGCCCTCGGGTTGCGCCCGCGCGATCTCGGCGTGGGCGGCGAGCGCCAGGCGCGCGCGCTCCGGCTCACCGCGTCGCGTGAGCGCCCAGGCCAGCATCGAGTACGTGGACGCGACGTACGGGTTGGCCGCGGCGGCCGAGTCCAGGGCTGCGATGGCGTGGTCGAGCCCCTCGTCGGCAAAGGCGCCCCGGTGGAACAGCTCGTTGCCCAGCAGCAGGCGCGGATAGGGATCGTACGGGAAGCGGGTAATGGCCGACCGGTAGATGGCGAGCCGCTCGGGAACGGTGTGCGCGAGGTCGGCCTCGATCAGCAGCCTGTCCAGGCCCACGAACGCGTCCGCATGCCGCGCATACATCGCGCC
Source organism: Gemmatimonadales bacterium (assembly GCA_036398175.1). GTDB lineage: Bacteria > Gemmatimonadota > Gemmatimonadetes > Gemmatimonadales > GWC2-71-9 > JAOTWJ01. Next base: position 7,139 of record DASWHL010000014.1, on the reverse strand, counting down.
GAGCGCCTCGACGTCCGCCATCGTGGTGGCCCGGCGCCACCGCCGCACGTTGTACCGGCCCCACTGCGCCAGCGCGAGCGACGAGTCCAGCGCGATGGCCCGCTCGTAGAACGTCTCGGCGGCCGCCCAGTTGTCGCGCTCGAACGCGCGCTCGGCCGAGACCATGGCCGCGACGGCGGCCACATCCCTCGAGGGGAGGCCGACAAAGGCCGTCGCCAGCGCCGGGCGGACCGCCCGCACCACCGCGAACGCGACGCGATGGCCGAGCGCGACCTGATCGTGCGCCGCGCCGGTGACCCGGGTCAGCTCCCGCACCGCGCCGTCCCGGGTGACCAGCTCGGCCTCGACGACCATCGAGTCGGCGGTCACGGTGGCCCGCCCGCGCACGACGCTCCGGGTGCGGAGATCGTCCCACGTTCCGGCGGGCAACGACCCGAACACGTCGTCCCGGCGCGCCGCCCACGGCCTGGTGAGGGCGGCGGGCGTCACCCGCAGCCCGGAATCGCCAAACGCCCGCGTGAGGTTGCCCTCGATCAGGTAGTCGAGGAGCGCGGTGGCTCCCGGATCCCCGTCCGCGACGGCGAGCGGCAGCACCGCCACGTCGCTCTCGGCGGGCGGCTCCTCCGGACCCCGGGGGAGGAGCAGCAGGGCCAGGACCATCACGACCGCCGCCGTCCCCGCGGCAGCCCACAGGCCCCGCCCGGCGCGGTCGGAGCCGGCGAGCGCGCGGACCATCGCCCGGGCGTCCGGCCACCGGGCCGCGGGTTCGAGCGCCAGGGCGCGCTCCAGCGCCGCGCGCAGACGGGACGGGACGCCCCCCCACTCGCCCGCGCGCGGGTCCGCACCGGCCCACCGCCGCCCGGTCACCGCCTCGTAGCACACCATGCCCAGCGCGTACAGGTCGGCCGCGGGACCCACGTTGGCCGTCGCGAACTGCTCGGGCGCCATGTAGGCCGGCGTTCCCGGCGAGAATCCGGTGACGGTGAGCGCGCCGTCGCCGCTGGCCAGGCTGCGCGCGATGCCGAAATCGCCCAGCACGGCGCGACCGTCGTCGCGCAGGAAGATGTTGGAGGGTTTGATGTCCCGGTGCACGATCCCGCGGTCGTGCACCCGCGCCAGGCCGTCCAGTACTTCACGGGCGATGCGCACGACGTCGGAGGCGGGCAGGGGACCCCGGGCGAGCCGCTCGGCCAGCGTCCCCTCGAGCCGCTCCATCACGAGGTAGAACAGGCCGCCCGCTTCACCGACGCGATGGATGGTCACCACGTTGGAGTGGCTCACGGCCGCCAGCAGCCGTGCTTCCCGCTGGAAGCGCTCGGCGGCCACGGCGGTCGCCTGCTCCGGCCGCAGGACCTTGATGGCCACGGCCCGGTCCAACGCCCGTTCCCGCCCGAGGAACACCACGCCCATCCCGCCGGCGGCGAGCTCGCGCTCCACGTCGTACTCGGCTCCCAGCGCGGCACGCAGCCGCTCGATCAGCGCGGACATGGATGCGGGTCCCTCGATCCGGTGTTGAAGCTCCCGCCCGCCGCGCCCCCCGTCAAGCAGCCGATTCCCTTCCGGTGCACCCCCGGTGACCTTTCACTGCGAGTCCGTGAATGACTCCGGAGGTGGCACCATGACGCTGACGCTGACCTACCTTGGCCACGCGGGCTTCACGCTCGACGATGGCCGGCACACGCTCGCCCTCGACCCGTTCCTCACCGGCAATCCCGTGGCCCGTCACAAGCCCGACGACCTGCACTGCCAGTTCATCGCGCTCACGCACGGCCACAGCGACCACGTCGGCGACACCGTGGCCATCGCACGCCGCAACGACGCGACCGTCATTGCCGTGTTCGAGCTGTGCAACTTCCTCGCGGAGCAGGGGGTCGGGCGTACCGAGCCCGGCAATCCCGGAGGCAAGATCGCGACGCCGTTCGGCTGGGTGGCGTTCACGCAGGCCTTTCACTCGTCGTCGTACGAGGGGCGGTACCTGGGGATGCCCTGCGGGATCGTCGCGCACATCGGCGGCGTGACGGTCTACCACTGCGGCGACACCGGCCTGTTCGGCGACATGCGGCTGATCGGCGAGGTCTACCAGCCGGACGTGGCGCTCATTCCCATCGGCGACCGCTACACCATGGGTCCGGAGCTGGCGACCCGGGCGGCCGAGATGATCGGGGCGCCGGTGGCCATCCCGATCCACTACGACACCTGGCCGCCCATCGCGCAGAACACGAAGGCGTTTGCACCGAAGGGCGTGCAGGTGAAGGTCCTGAAGCCGGGGGAGTCCTGGCGGACTGGAGCGTGAGCCTCTGACGACCGGCACGCGGCGGCGCATGCGGGCGGTCGTGATCTCCCGGCCGGGAGACCCCGAGGTGCTCGTGGTGCGCGACGTGCCCGTGCCGGAGCCGGGCCCGGGCGCCATCCGCGTGCGGGTCCGCGCGTTCGGCGTCAACCGCGCCGACCTGCTCCAGCGGCGCGGCCGCTACCCCGCGCCCGGGGACGCCCCGCAGGACATTCCCGGACTCGAGTTCGCCGGTGAGGTCGAGGCGGTGGGCGGCGGGCCACAGCCGTGGGTGGCCGGCGACCGCGTCATGGGGATCGCGGGCGGCGGCACGTATGCCGAGTACGTGGTCGTGCCGGCCAGCCACGCCGTGCGCGTGCCCGAGGCGCTGACCGACGCGGAGGCCGGCGCGGTTCCCGAGGCGTTCGTCACCGCGCACGATGCCCTGCGCCGTGCGGGGCTCCGCGCGGGCGAATGGCTGCTCGTGCACGCGGTGGGAAGCGGCGTGGGCGTCGCGGCGCTGCAGCTGGCCAAGGCGATGGGCGCGCGGGTGATCGGCACGAGCCGAACGCCGGACAAGCTCGCGCGCGCCGGGGCCCTGGGGCTCGACGTGCCCGTCCTCACGCCCAAGGAAGACTTCGTGGACGCCACGCTGGAGGCGACCGCGGGGGCGGGCGCGGACGTGGCGCTCGACCTCGTGGGCGGCGCGCAGTTCCCGCGGACGCTGGAGGCGCTCGCCGAGCGCGGACGGCTGGTGCTCGTGGGGCTCACCGCGGGGGCCGTCGCGGAGACGGACCTGGGCGTGATTCTGCGCCGGCGCCTCCGCATCGAAGGAACGGTGCTCCGGCCGCGGAGCGCGGCGGAAAAGGCGGACGCCGTGGCCGGCTTTGCCGCGGACGTCCTGCCGCTCCTCGCGCGCGGGGCATGCCGGCCGGTGATCCACGCCGTGCTGCCGTTCAGTGCGGTGGCCGAAGCGCACCGCATCATGGAAGCGAACGCGAACTTCGGGAAGCTGGTGGTGGAGGTGTCGTGAAGACCGTGTCCGTGCATCACGAGTCGTGGCCGCTGCGTGGCGTGTTCGCCATCTCGCGCGCCGCCCGGACGCATTCGGAAGTGGTGGTCGTCGAGCTGCGGGACGGCGACGCCGTGGGACGCGGCGAGTGCGTGCCGTATCCGCGGTACGGCGAGAGCGTGGCCGGCGTCATGGCGGCCATCGAGCAGGTCGCGGGCCGCGTGGCGGAGGGTCTCGACCGGGCCGGGCTCGAAGCACGCCTGCCGGCGGGGGCGGCCCGCAACGCACTCGACTGCGCGCTGTGGGACCTCGAGGCCAAGCGCCGCGGTTGCCCGGCGCACGCGCTCGCCGAGCTTCCGCCGCCCATTCCCGTGGTCACCGCCTTCACCATTTCGCTCGACGCCCCGGACGCGATGGCGGCGAGCGCGGCGGAAGCCGCGCGCTATCCGCTGCTCAAGCTCAAGCTGGGCGGCAAGGGTGACCTGGCGCGCGTGCGTGCCGTCCGGGAGGCCGTCCCGGACACACGGCTCATCGTGGACGCCAACGAGGCCTGGACCGCGGCACAGCTTCCCGACCACCTCGCCGCGATGGCCGATCTGGGCGTCGAGTTGGTCGAGCAGCCCCTCCACGCCGGAGAGGACGGCCTGCTCGACGGCATCGCGCATCCGGTTCCCGTCTGCGCGGATGAATCCTGCCACACGAGCGCTGACGTGGCGGGCCTCGTGGGGCGCTACGACGTCGTGAACGTCAAGCTCGACAAGGCGGGCGGGCTGACGGAGGCGATGCGCGTCGTGGCAGCGGCGCGGGGGGCCAAGTTGCGGGTCATGGTCGGTACGATGATGGGCACGTCCCTACTGATGGCGCCGGCCATGCTGCTCGCATCCGCCGCGGACTGGGTGGATCTGGACGGGCCGCTGTGGCTGGCCAAGGACCGCCCCGACGCGCTCCGCTGGGATGGGACGCACCTGCATCCGCCAGTTCCCGCGCTCTGGGGCTGACCGCTCGCTGGCCCGCTCCGGCGCCCTGGTCTTACGCCGGGAGTGCCGGAGTCACTTCCCGAGGAGCCGGATCTGGCTTGCGTCGGCCGCCTCGGTCGGTGATAACCGTCACCGTCTTCTTGTTGTATCGAGTCAGCATGCCGACCACCGGAGGGCGGCCGTCGGGCTGAAACTCCACCCGATCGCCGATGCGAAACTCCAGCATCGCGGCATGCGCACGCATCTGGCGCAGGAAGCGGAGGCGTGCAACTATGCGGTTGTTCAGGTCAATGAGCTCGGCTTCGGTCAGCTTGTCAATGTCCACCTTCATCTAACCCTCCGATCAGAGGCGCGTGCGGGAGGGAGGCCATAACCTCAGCGTCCCCCGCCATCGCCGCTCAACTGGCGTTGGTACTCTGCTTCATCGAAATGCCCTCTTGACTCCACGATCAGGCCATCGGCACCAATCGTCCATTCCTCGTAGCCACTAATACGAACGGGGTTGCCCGTGCCTCCAGGGCCGGTGTTCGTTCCAATCCACGTCCAGTAAAACGTTGCGTGGCTGCCCTCCTGGCTCACCGAGTCCATATTCACGACCATGTCGGGGAATGCGGTCATATATTCCTTGGCCGTGGCGGCGATCACCGCGCGCCCGACAGACGGAGCACCGGCATTGACGGAGAGGGATCCCTTCTCGGCATAGAACGACGCCAGATCGTCGGGATTCAGGCCGCTCCAGGCTGCCGCATAGCGGGTTGCGAAGTCGTTCAGCTCAGCCTGGTTCATAGACGCCGTCCTCGTGGTGCACGCAGTCATGCTGAGAAGGGCCGGCAGCATGAGAAATGCAGACCTCAGGGTCCGACACAGTTGGCGACGGGTGACCACTTGTTCCTCCATCGTTTCGATGTCCGCGTAACTTGACACTCGTGTTGGACCCGCGAACGGTCTTTCCGTCCGGCGGCAGAGCACCCAGTAGATTGCCCGCTGCAACCCAAGTCGGCAAATGTAGCGCCAGGATCCCGTGGAACGGCTCCGGCACCCGGCCAGACGCCGTCCACCAGACGCGCCTGCATCCGCCCGTTCCCGCGCTCTGGGGCTGACCGCTCGCGGCCCCGCTCCAGCGCCGGTAATTTCGACCCACATGCCGGATCTCCCCGAGCATCTGCGCCAGGCCCTCGCGGGCCGGTACGACCTCGAGGCCGTCGTGGGCCGCGGGGGGATGGCCACGGTCTACCGCGCGCGCGAGGTGAAGCACGGGCGCACCGTCGCTGTGAAGGTGCTCCGCTCCGATCTCGGCGAGCTGATCGGGCCCGACCGGTTTCTGCGCGAGATCGAGATCGCCGCCCGGCTGATGCATCCGCACATCCTGCCGCTGTACGACAGCGGGCGTGCCAGCGGGCCCGCGGGCGGCACGGATGGGGACGTGCTCTACTACGTCATGCCGTACGTCGCGGATGAGTCCCTGCGCGGGTTGCTCAGCCGGATCCGCCTCATGGACCGCGACGGCGCGGTCGAGATCATCCGCCGGCTCGCCTCCGCGCTCGACTACGCGCACGCCTCCGGCATTCTCCATCGCGACATCAAGCCCGAGAACATCCTGCTCCCGGGTGGACAGGCCGTGCTCACGGATTTCGGCATCGCCAAGGCCGTGAGCAGCGCGGCCGAACCCGCCAACCTGACCCGCACCGGCATCGCGCTCGGCACGCCCGGATACATGAGCCCCGAGCAGGCGGCGGGCCTCGTGGACCTCACGCGGGCCACGGACGTCTACAGCCTGGGCGTGGTGGCCTACGAGATGCTGGTGGGTGGGCTGCCCCGGACGTGGGTGACGCCCGACCTGCTCGCGGCCGGCCGGTTTCTCGAGGCGGCGCCGGACCACCGGGCGCTCCTGAATCGGCTCCCGCCGGGGACCGAGCGCGCGCTCGTGCGGGCGCTCGCGCTCCGATCGGAACAGCGGTATCCCGCGGCCGGCGAGTTCGCGCAGGCACTGGCCAATCCGGAAACCGTGGGGATGCCCGCCGTGCCACTGCCCGCCGTTTCCCGGGAACCCGCATGGCCGCCGGCCGGCACCACGTCCGCCGCGCCCCCGGCGCGGACATCAGCCACCGCGCCCACGACGACGCCCGGGTTCCTCGGCGCGCCCACCAGGATCGTCGTGGAACGGATCGTCCCCGGGCTCCTGCCATCGGACGAGCACGAGTACCTGTTCGACGAGATCCGGGCCGCGCTTGGGCACGAGGGGTACGGCACGGCCTCGCACCAGACCCTCATCTGGACCGCACGCAAGCCCAAGAAGCTGGTCAGCGCGTTTGATTTCGAGCAGATGTGGGAGAGCGCGCAGGACGAGGGACCGAACATCGCGGTCCGCATCTTTGCCCGGCATGGGCAGACGCGGATCCAGCTGGAGCAGCGGCTTGGCGAGACGGCGGGCGGGATCTTCGGCGGGATCTGGGGCGGAGCGGGCGGGGGCGGGACGGCCGTCCTTCTCGGCGTCGGGATCCCGCTGGGTGCGTCGGTGCTCGTCATTCCCGGTGCGGCACTCGTGCTCGGCGGGACCTACGCCATCTCCCGGGTCATCTTCCGCTCGGTGGTGGCCACCAAGGCCCGCATCCTCGAGGACCTGGCCGACCGCCTGGCCGAGCAGTGCGCGGAGGCCGTCGGCCGATAGCCGATAGCCGATGGCTGTCAGGGCGAGATGGATTCCGCCCAGCGGACGGGATCACCTACCGCGATCTCTCCGTCGTCCAGCACCTCGCCGAACACACCCCCACGCCAATCCGGGCCGAGCGCGGCGCGCAGGCCGGGCAGCGCCTCGTCCATTTGCTCGCACGGCCGCGTCTCGCCGTGGATCAGGATCTTCACCCCACCCACCGCGAGCGTG
>DASWHL010000013.1:0-25125 GCA_036398175.1 Gemmatimonadales bacterium | reverse complement strand
ATGGACGGGCGGGGGCGCGGGGGCAGCTCCGGTCGCTCCCGTCGTTCCCGTCGAGTCCCCGCCGCCCTTCGAGACCCTTACCGTCCTCCCCCACTTCCGGATCTCGATCGTCTGGGCGTCCGACCGGTTCAGCAATTCGAGCAGCTTTTCCAGAAACCCAAAGTCAATCATGTCTGCCATGTCTGGGTGAATCCCTGGTTTGGTGAAGCCGCACCCCCCCGGGGGCGAGCCATAAAATAGAGGCTGGGGGAGGGGGGTTCGTCAAATGCCGGCTGAAGCCGGCCGTGCAGCGTGCAGCGTGCAGCGTGTAGCGTAACTGCTTTGGGCATTCCCTGTTCCGGGTTTCCTGTTCGACATTCAGGGCTGGATCAACCCAATCTGCCGCCGGGAGAGCAGCTCCGCGCCCTGGGCCGTCAGCCGGACGTCGTCCTCCAGCCGGATCCCGCCCCAGCCGGGAAGGTACACCCCGGGCTCCACGGTCACCACGGAATCCTCCGGGAGCGGCTTCTCGTTGGTCCGGCTGACCCGCGGGGCCTCGTGGACCTCGAGGCCTAGGCCGTGGCCGAGGGAGTGGCCGAACGCTTCCCCGAACCCCCGCTGCTCGATCAGGCTTCGGGCCAGCGCGTCGCCCTCCTTGCCCGTGAGGCCCGCCCGCAGCCCTTCCAGCGCCTGGGCCTGCGCGTCCCGCACCAACTCGAACACCATGCGCAGCCGGTCGTCGGCGGTGCCGGCCACTACCACCCGGGTGAGATCGGCACAGTAGCCGTCCACCTGCGCCCCGAAATCCAGCAGGACGCCCTCGTTTGGCCGGACCACCCGCCGGCCGGTGTTGGCGTGCGGCAGGGCGCTCCGCGGGCCCGACGCCACGATCGTCGGGAAGGGGTGCCATTCGCTCCCCCGCCGCCGCAGCTCGCCCTCGAGGACGGCGGCGATTTCCGCCTCGGAAGCCCCGGGCCGCACCGCGGGGACGGTGGCGGCGAACGCGTCGGCGGCCAGGTCGGCCGCGGCGCGAATGGCGTCCACCTCGCCCTGGCTCTTCCGGACCCGGAGATCCTCCACGAGGCCCCCCACGGGCCGGAGCCCGGGCAGGCCCTGGTCGGCGAGCTTTCGCGCCGTGGCCACCGTGGTGCTCTCGCTCTCGAATCCCCAGCCCTCGCCGCGGGTCCGGCTGGCGAACCTGGCGACCCGCTCCCAGAGGTCGGCCCGCACGATCTCGACCCGGGCATGATGGCCCACCTCGTCGGGCGCCTGCGTCTCGTAGCGGAAATCGGTGACGAGAATGGTCTCGCCCGGAAGCACCAGGACGGCGCCCGAGGACCCCGTGAAACCGGTCAGATACCGGATGTTGGGCTGATGGGTCACCAGGAGGCCCGCGAGGGACTCGGCGCGCAGGCGCTCGCGCAGGCGCGCCTGCCGCGCCTCCCGCGGGTCAGTCACCGGCGCGCAGGTGCTCGACCAGCGCGTCGAGGCCCAGCACGTACGACCGGGGCCCGAACCCGGCCACGATGCCGACGGCGAGGTCCGCGAGCACACTCTGCCGCCGGGCGGCGTCGCGGGCCAGGATGTTGGTCAGATGGATCTCCACGAAGGGCACGCGGACCGCGAGCAGGGCGTCCCGGAGCGCGATGGAGGTGTGCGTGAGGGCGGCGGCGTTGATCAGGGCCCCGTCCGCACCGCCGGGGAGGGCCTGGACCAGCTCGACGAGCTGGCCTTCGTGGTTGGTCTGGTGCCAGATGAGGGTGACGCGCAGCGCCGCGGCCCGGCCCCGCGTGAGTTCCTCGATCTGCGCCAGCGTGGCCCGACCGTAGATCTCGGGCTCGCGGGTACCCAGCAGATTGAGGTTGGGGCCGTTGAGGACCGTGACGCGCACTAGCCCTTGAGGCCCTTGAGCCAGTCGCGGAACGCCTCTTCGCCCTCGTCGTCGGCCAGGCTGTCGCGCTGCGGGCGGTCGCCGCCCGCCGGCACCGACCCCGCCGACCCCGCCGGCTTGCCGAAGAACTCGTCGAACGAGAACCCACCCGGCGCCCGACCCTGCGCCGCAGACGCCTCGGCCTTGCGCGGTGCGTTCTCTTTGGGCGCGGGCGGCGGCGGAGCCTCCCCAAAAACCGCTGACAGCGAGACCTCGTCGGCGGCGGGCTGCGTCGGAGCGCCGAGGGCGGTGTCGCCCTGCTCCTCGCTGAAGGCGCGGTCCATGGGGGTGGGGGCGACGGAAGCGACGGGAACGACGGGAACGACGGGAGGAGCGGGTTGGACGGCCGAGACCGGGGCGCCGGGGCGGGCGCCGAGCACCGACAACATCAGCGCCCGGGCGGACCGGCCGCCGGAGCTGGCGGCGGCAAACTGGACGGAGGCCCGGGCCGGCGTGAGGGTGCTCTCGAGGTCGGCGAGGCGGGCCTGGAGGCCGGCGTCACCGGGACGGTGCACCAGCAGCCGCCGGTACACCTCGCGCGCTTCGTCGTAGAGCCCCTGCCGTACATACAGCTCGGCCATGGTCTCCGTGACCACCGGTTCGGGCTCCGCTTCCAGCACGAGCGGCGCCTCTGGCTCGGCCGCCTCCGACCCGTCGAGCAGCGGCAGGCCCATCAGCGACGCCCGGCGTTCGGCCGTGGCGCGATCCACGATCTCCCCCGACAGGTCCATCACGACCTCGTCGGACTCCTCCAGCTGCTCGGGCACGACGGGGACGATCTCCTCGTTGACGACGTCGAGCGGCGCCTGCTCGACGAACGCGACCTCGGTCGCCTCGAACCCGGCAACCGGCGCCACTGGCCCCGGATCGTGCTCCTCGAGTCCCTCCACCCGGCCCACGTCGGCGGCCGCCCCCTCGGTGGGGATGTCGGCGGCCTCGAGCCCCCGCAGCTCGCTCACCGGCGCCACGGTGTCTTCATGGATCGTGGAGATCTCGTCGAGGTCATCCCGCGAGATCTGGCGGGAAACGCGCTCCCCGGCCCCCCATCCCAGCGCGTCGTCGAACGGGGTGATGCCGACATCCTGACTGCCGGGCGCCCGCCCCGGGCCCTCGTCCGCCAGCTGGCCGGCGGCGTCCCGCACGTCGTCGGCGCCCAGGTCCACTTCCCGCTCGCCGGTGGGAAACTGGAACGTCTCGTCCACTTCGGGGACCGCCCCGATGGGAGATTCCTCTTCGTCGAGTTGCGACTGGATCTCGAGCTCGCCAATGGTCTCGATGTCGTACGGATGCGCGCCCGACGGGCGGGGCATGAAATGCTCGGTGCTCTCCTCGTGCACGAAGTCGGGCTCGGCCTCGGGCTCCGGTGCCGGCTCTGGTTCCGGCTCCTCACCCGCGAACTCGGCGGTGCGACCGCTCCACGACACTTCTTCGACCCGTGGCGTGGGATAGGTCTCCGGCATTGGCGGCTTGGCGGGCTCCTCCACCGCCTCCTCGGCGGCAGGGGCCGTGTCTTCCGGCTCGTCGAGCAGGAGGGACGCGATCGAGACGGGAGCCTCGGCGGGCGCCGCCGGGGCGGCGGGCGCGGCACCGGCCTCCGTGAGGCGTCGCAACGCCTCCTCGGCATCCTCGTTCATCGGATCCACGTCCAGCAGGCGCGTGAACCACTGCCGGGAGCCGTCCAGGTCGCCCGCCCGCTCGGAGATCTCCCCCAATGCGCGCAGCGCGATGATGTGCTCGCCGTCCACGCCGAGCACCCGCTCGAACGTGGTGCGCGCCTCCGCGTCGTTCTGCTGGTCGAGCAGACAGCGACCCAGGACCACCAGACCGCTGACGTAGTTGGGGCGTTCCACCAGATGGCCCTGGAGCAGCGTCAGGGCGTCATCCAGTCGGCCCGCCTTGCGGTAGGTCTCCGCCAACTGCGCGAAGTTCCGCGCCGGGTCGTCCTGATACCGGCGCTCCAGTCGCTCGAGCTCGGGTTCGTATGCCATTGGATGACCCCAACTTAGTAATTCGCGGTCCGGCCTGTCAATCATTTCCCGGTCCGGACCGCTTGAGATTCGTCGTTGTCGGACTTAGACTTAGCCCCTTCCAAAGCCCCCCGAGAGCAGGTGCCGTAACGCTATGATGCGGACCATGCGCGCGAGCGCCAAGTGGATCATGGGCGTGGTCGCCTTTTTCTTCGTCGGTTGGATGGTCTACGGGTACGGCATGGACGCGGCAGGCCGCGGCTCCGCCGCGCCCAACGTGCTGGCCAAGGTCAACGGCCGCACCGTGGACGCGCAGACGTTCTACAACGCCGTGCGCGCCGAGCAGGAACGCCGCCGCCAGGAGCAGGCACCCGCGCTCGCGACGCTCGAGGAACAGCGGCAGCTGGAGGACGCCGTGCTGGAGCAGTTCGTCCAGAGCATCGTCCTCGAGCAGGAGTTCCGGCGCCGCGGGATCCGGGTCTCGAACGAGGAGATCATCGAGGCCGCCCGCACGACCCCGCCTCCCGAGGTGCTCGAGCTGGAGCAGTTCCAGACCGAGGGACAGTTCGACTTCCAGAAGTACCAGCGGTTCATCGCGTCCAGCGCGGATCCCGCGTTCCTGATGGCGCTCGAGGCGCGGTATCGCGACGAGCTGCCGCGCATCAAGCTCTACGAGCAGCTCACCGCCGGCGTGTTCGTCTCGGATGCCGAGCTGTGGCGCAAGTACCGCGACCGCAACGACTCGGTGACGGCGACGGTGGTGCAGGTGCTGCCTCCCGCGCCGGCCGGCGACTCGGTCGCCGAGGTCACCGACGCCGAGATGGAGGCCTACTACCGCGGCCACCGGGAGGAGTTCGAGCGGCCCGCCGCCGCGTTTCTGAGCTTCCTCGCCATTCCCCGCCGGCCCAACGCCGCGGACTCGGTGGGCGCGCGCGCGCGCGCCACGGCGGTCCGGCAGGAGATCCTCGACGGCGCCGACTTTGCCGACGTGGCCGCCCGCGAATCGGCCGACAGCGCGTCCCGCGTCAACGGGGGCGACCTGGGCGAGACGCCGCGCGGGCGCTTCGTGGAGGCATTCGAGACCGCGGCGCTGGCGCTCCGTCCCGGCCAGATCTCGGAGCCCGTCGAGACGCAGTTTGGCTGGCACGTGATCCGGCTCGAGGGCAGGACGGACTCCACGCTCCACGCGCGGCACATCCTGATCCCCATCGAGCCCATCGGCGACCACCTGGCCCGGATCGAGGCCCAGGCCGACACGTTCGACTTCTTCGCGGCCGAGCAGACCGACCCCGCGGCGTTCGACCGGGTGGCGGGGCAGCTCGGCCTGCCCGTGGCCCAGGCGCCGACCCTGCTCGACGGCTCCCGGCTCCAGCTGGGGCGCTACGTGATCGGCGATGCGGGCATCTGGGCGTTCGGGGGCGCGGACGTGGGCGAGATCTCGCCCGTCATCGAGACGGAGTGGGCCTACTATCTGTTCCGGCTCGACAGCCTCCAGGAGGCCGGCGTGGCCCCGCTGAGCCAGGTGCGGGAGCAGGTGCGCGCGGCCGCCACCGCCGAAAAGCGGCGTCAGCTGGTCCGGACCCTGGCCGGGCAGGTAGCCGACGAGATCGCGGCCGGCGGGTCGCTGGACGCCGTGGCGGAGCGCCATGGCCTTCCCGTGCGCACCCTGGGACCGTTCACGCGCTACACGCCGCCCGGCCCCATCCAGAACGCCCCGGCGGTGGTGGGAGCGGCGTTCCGGCTGCGGGTGCGGGAGACCAGCGGTCCCATTCACGCGGAGTTCGGCTCGTACTTCGTCCGGCCGGAGCAGAAGATGCTGGCCGACACCATGGCGTTTGCCGCGTCCATCGAGCAGTTGCGCGCCGCGGCCATCCAGCAGGCCCGCCAGGACCGCGCCCAGCTGATTCTCGCGTCCCTCCGCGAAGCCGCCACGGTCGAGGACCGCCGCAAGGACCTGGCGCGCGCGCAGCGCCAGGCGGCGCAGAGTCCGTTGTTCCCGGTAGGGTTCTAGACTCCCTACTGACTCAACTTCCTCGGCTCCCCGTCGCTCGTCACCGGCGCGTCAATCCGGCGACTGGGCGGGGCCTCCGTGGTGCCGCCCGCGTCCACGGAGTCCTTCACTTCCTTGATGCTGTTCTTGAACTCCCGGATCCCCTTCCCCAGGGCGGAGCCCATCTCGGGCAGGCGCTTGGCCCCGAAGACCAGGAGCACGATCATCAGGATGACGAGGAGTTCGGTGAAGCCGAGCTGGCCGAACGGCATATGCGCCTCTCGAAACTGGTGTCGTGTACGTCTCTAGAACAGCGACCGCGCCACCAGGTACGCGATCACGATCCCGACGAGCCCCAGCAACGACACCTGGAGCCCGACCGGTCCCAGCGTCATCTGGAGTATAACGAGATCCAGGTGCAACGGCCCCACGGTGGGCGTCACCGTCCACGTGAAGAACTCCTTGGCCGGGCCGGCGGGCAGGAAGCGCCGCAGCAGGGCCGAGAGGAATCCCCCCAGGACGAACCCGGCGGTGAGCACGCCGAAGTAGAAGACGGGGCGGCGCGGGCCGATGGTCATGTCAGCTCCGCCGCTCGATCGCGTAGGTGATGCCGTCCCCCAGAGCGTCGCGGGGGGCCCCGCGGGGCACCGGCTCGAGGACGGCGGCTGCCTGGTCGGCGTAGTCCTGCGCCCGCGCCCGGGCGGCCTCTACGCCGCCGCGCTCGTGGACGATCCCCATCACTTCGGCCACACCGTGGTCATCGGGCTCGGGATCCGCCATGACCTGCCCCACCTTGGCCCGCTCCGCGGCGCTCATGTGCGGCAGCGCCGCGATGAGCGGGAGCGTGATCTTGTGCTCCTTGAGATCCAGGCCCGACGGCTTGCCCGTGACCCGTTCGGTCTCGGTGTAGTCGAGCACGTCGTCGGTGATCTGGAACGCCATGCCGAGCCGCATCCCGTAGCGGCGCAGCGCCTGGCGCTGGTCGGCCGGCGCGTCCACCGCCCCGACCTCGCAGGCTCCGGACATGAGCGAGGCCGTCTTGGCCTGGATCAGCCGGGTGTAGGCCTCCTCGGAGTAGTCCAGGGCGTCGTACGCCTCCAGCTCGCGCATTTCGCCCACCGTCATCTCATTGGTGACCCGGCTCATGATCCGCAGCGCGTCGAGGTCGCCCAGGGTCACCAGCTCGATCATGGCGCGCGAGTAGAGGTAGTCGCCCATGATCACGGCCACCTGGTGGCTGAACAGCGCGTTCACCGTGGGCTGGCCGCGCCGCAGCACGGAGTGGTCCACGGAGTCGTCGTGCACCAGCGTCGCCACGTGGATCAGCTCGACGCACGCGCCCAGCGTGAGCTTGCGCGGCGCGTACCGGTCCACCGCGCGGGACGCCAGGAGCAGCAGCGTGGGACGGAACAGCTTCCCGCGGATCCGCAGGAGGTGCGCGTTCACGTCCTCGATCATGGGGAAGTCGGAGCGGACGATGCGTCCCAGCTCCTCGAACACCGCGTCGAGGTCGGCCCGCACGGGCTGCTGGATGGCCGCGAGCGTGATCGGCGCGAGCTGGGGGGGCACGGTCAGTGCCCGGCGGCCGCCAGCCGCTCCACCCGGTCGGCCACGTCCGCGAACCGGATGTCCAGCGCGAAGACCCGCTGGAACCAGGCCAGCGCGTCGGGGGTGCGGCCCATCTCCTCCTCGCAGCGGCCGAGCCAGTAGAGCAGCCCGATCTTGGCATCGTCACTCGCCAGATCCGTCTCCACGGCCCGCCGCATCACGGTGGCGGCGACCGAGAATTGTCGCTTGTCGAAGAAGCAGCTGCCCAGCGCTTCGGCCGTCCGGAGGCGTCCCGGCGGAGACCGCAGCGCCTTCTGGAACTCGGCGATGGCTTCGTCCACGAGCCCCATTTCCTTGAAGGCGACGCCCAGGTCGTAGTGCGCCTGCCAGTCCTCGTCCTCGATGTTGGCTTCGATGCCCCGCTTGAACTGGGCGAGCATGTCGGCGAAATCCTTTTCCTCGTCGCCGGTCGGCTCTTCATCCTCGACCCGCATGCGCGTGTCGCGGGTGGCATCGTCCTCGAAGATCAGGGCGCCCAGATCCACGTAGTCGGCCCGCGCGGCCGCGGCGGGCGCCGGCGTGGGGGGGGCCGCCGGCTGCTCCGGCACGAGGCTCGCCAGCGCCGTAAGCGCCTCCGCGTTCCCCGGGTCGTATTCCAGCACGCGCCGGAACACCATCTCCGACCGCTCGCCGACCCCGGACCGCAGCAGCGTGTTCGCGAGCCCCAGATACGCCTGGACCATGTCCCGCTTCTCGCCGCTCCGGAACGCGCCTTCCACCCGCTTCTGGTGGTGCCGCACGCTGTTCGGCTCCAGCCGGAGAATCTCGGCCACGAGGCGCGCCACGTCCTTCCACTTCTCCGCGCCCTCGTACAGGGCCAGCGCGATGTCCAGTTCCTCGATCCCGCGCTCCCGCTGGCCGGCCTCCACGAGCGCCTCGCCCAGCACGACGTGGTGCTGGGGATCGTCCGGATCGTCGGCCACGCGCGCTTCGAGCGTCGCGATGGTTACCGGCGCTTCCGGCTCGGCCTTCTCTTCCCGCTTCTCGAACTCCTCCTCGCTTGCTTCCTCGATTTCCTCCTCGAGCTGATCGGAGGGCAGCTCCAGCTCGGCGACCTCGGTGGCCGCGTCGAGATCGAGCTCGCCCAGGTCCAGGTCCGGCACCTCGAACGACGCGCGGGACTCGGACTCGACGGCCTCCTCTGCTGCTTCGCTGAGCGACGTGGGCTCGAGCTCGAGGCCGGTGGTGCCGACGGCTTCGCCCGTGAACTCCTCCCGCACCTCCAGCCCCTGAATCAGGCCGAGGTCGTCCGCCACCACGTCGGCGTCCGACACGGTCGTGGGCTCGATCAGGATGGCCTCGTCGGCGGGGGATACCTCGGCCGCCGCCGCGGGCTCCGCTTCGGGCTCCTCGGCGATTGCCTCCCCGGCGGCGTCGGTCCGGTACTCTTCGTCCAGATCCAGGAACACGAGGTCGGACGACTTCTGCTGCCGCTGCTTGATCTTGGTCTTCGGCGCCTTGGTGGGATCGAAGTCCGGATCAATGGCCTTGATGTTCAGGAGCGTCTGGCGTGACCGCCGCTTGTCGCCCGTGGCCTCGGCCTCGGCAAACAGCTTGGCCAGCTGCTCCCGCGCCTCCGCCGTGCGCGCGGCCCCCTTGAGCTGCTCGGCGAGGAGCAGCCGGATCTCCTCGTTGTCCGGCGAGAGATCCGCGAACTCCTTCAGCGCCCGGAAGGCGTCATCCGTCTTCCCCGCGCTCTGCATCCGATCCGCGTACTCGAGCAGGTTCTCCTTGGCCTGCGCGATCAGCCCCCGTTCGACCATGAGCTGCGCGAGCCGCAGGTACATGTGCGTGCGCCCGGGCGCGTTGCGGAGCACCTTGTTGCAGAGCGCGATCGCGTTGTTCGGGAAACCGTATTCGGCGTACAGGTTCGCGGCCCGCTCGTACATCTCGACCGCTTCCGGCACCTTCTGGAGCTTGAGGTACAGGTCGCCGACGCGGTTGAACAGCGCCAGCTCGTTCGCAAGCTCGGGTCTCCCCTCGAGGCCGTGCACGGCCTCCAGGTAGACCTCGATGGCCCGCTCGATCTGGCCCTTGTCCTCGAACCTTTTGGCTTTGAGCTTGAGCTTCTCGACGTTCAGGGCTCGCCTCGCCTCGGAAATCGTGAGATGCCAAAGACTTGAGGGAATCTCAAGCGAGGAAGTCTATCGTTTCGCGGCCGGAGTGACAAGCCGCTCCCATCATCCAGACGCCGGTGACCAGGTTGGCGCCGTACCAATAGACCAGCTCCCGCCAGTCCCGGATAGCCGCCAGCGTCAGATCCGCCCGCAACCCCGGGGCCAGCTGCCCGCGGTCGCCGCTCAGGCCCGTGGCCGCGGCCCCGTTGGCCGTGATGGCGATGATTGCCTCCGCCGGCGTCATCCGGAGCTGCGACACGCCCAGGGTGGCCATGAGCGGCAGGCTCACCCCGGGCGACGATCCCGGGTTGAAATCCGTGGCGAGGGCCACCGCGGCCCCGCGGTCAATCAGGACACGGGCGGGCGCCCGGTCCGTCTTGCCCAGAAAGAGCATGGTCCCCGGCAGGAGGACCGCCACGGTCTTCGACGCCGCGAGGGCCGCGATCCCCTGATCGGACGCCCGGGCCAAGTGGTCCGCCGACACGGCGCCGAGCGCCGCCGCCAGCTCGGCGCCGCCCGAACCGTCCAGCTCGTCCGCGTGCAGTTTGAGCCCCAGCCCGTGGCCGCGCGCCGCCTCGAGGATCCGCCGCGACTCGTGCGGCGTGAACACGCCGGGCTCGCAGAACACGTCGCAGAACCGGGCAATTCCCTGCCTCGCCACCGCGGGCAGCATCTCCTCGATCACGAGCCGCACGTAGTCGTCCCGGCGGCTGCGATACTCGAGCGGGATCTCGTGCGCGCCCAGGAAGGTGGGCACGAGGGCGGGTGGCCCCGCCGCCAGGCTGCCGATCACGCCCAGCGTGCGCAGCTCGGACTCGGTGTCCAGGCCGTAGCCCGATTTCACCTCGATGGTCGTGCTGCCGTGATCCAGCAGGTGTCGCAGCCGGCGCGCCGTGCGGTCGCGGAGATCGTCCGCCGAGCGGGCCCGCAGGTCCCGCACCGAGGAGAGGATGCCGCCCCCCTCCGCGGCGATGGTCTTGTAGTCCATGCCCCGGGCCCGCCGCGCGTGGTCGTCGAGCCGGGCCATGCCGAACACCGCGTGGGTGTGGGCGTCCACGAAGCCGGGGAACAGGACCCCGTCCACCTCGACGACCTCGGCGCCCGCCGCGGCGGCCTTGACCTCGCGATAGGGACCGACCGCCTGGACGACCCCATCCCGCACGAGTACCGCGCCGTCCGGAATCACCTCGAGGTTGGCCATCTCCGCGCCGCGCCGCGCCCGGGCGGGCCCACCGCACGTCACGACCTGCGTGGCGCCGGCAAACAGGCGCGTCAGCGGTCCCCCTCACGCATGGGCAGCCGGATGCCGTGCCGCTCCGCCGTGGCCACCGCCTCGTCGTACCCGGCGTCCGCGTGGCGCGCGACCCCGATGCCGGGATCGTTCGTCAGCACGCGTTCCAACCGGCGGGCGGCGCCGGCGGACCCGTCGGCCACGATCACCTGCCCCGCGTGGAGGCTGTTCCCGATGCCGACACCACCGCCGTGGTGGAAACTCACCCACGAGGCGCCTGACGCCGTGTTCAGCAGGGCGTTGAGGATGGGCCAGTCGGCGATCGCGTCCGAGCCGTCCCGCATGGCCTCGGTCTCGCGGAACGGGGAGGCCACCGAGCCCGTGTCGAGATGGTCGCGCCCGATCACGATGGGCGCGGACAGCTCGCCGCGTCGCACCAGGTCGTTGAGCGCGAGCCCGAACCGCGCCCGTTCGCCCTGGCCCAGCCAGCAGATGCGGGCGGGGAGCCCCTGGAACGCCACGCGCGCGCGCGCCAGCCGGATCCACTGTGCCAGATGGCGGTCGTCGGGGAACAGCTCGAGGACGAGGTCGTCCGTGCGGAAGAGATCCGCGGGGTCGCCGGACAGCGCCGCCCAGCGGAACGGGCCCTTGCCCTCGCAGAACAGCGGCCGGATGTACTCGGGCACGAAGCCCGGGATGTCGAACGCGTCCGCGACGCCCACGTCGAACGCCTCGGTCCGGATGTTGTTCCCGTAGTCGAAGGCGACCGCGCCGGCCCGCCGGAGCGCCAGCATGCCGCGCACGTGCTCGGCAATGGACGCCCGCGCGCGGCGCACGTACTCGTCCGGCTCGCTCTCCCGCAGGTGGGCGGCCGCTTCCAGGGAGAGCCCCGCCGGGACATAGCCGTTGAGCGGATCGTGCGCCGACGTCTGGTCTGTGAGCACGTCCGGCACCCAGCCCCGCCGCACGAGGGCGGGCACCACCTCCGCGCAGTTGCCGAGCAGTCCCACGCTGAGCGCCTGCCGGGCCGCGCGCGCCCGGTCAACCCGCTCGAGCGCATCATCGAGCGAATCGGCGGCCACGTCGAGGTAACGGGTCTCCAGGCGTCGCTCGATGCGGTGCGGGTCCACCTCCACCGCGAGCATGACGGCGCCGGTCATGGTCGCGGCCAGCGGCTGCGCGCCACCCATCCCGCCCAAGCCGCCCGTGAGGATGGTGCGGCCCGCCAGCGAGCCCCCGAAATGGCGCCGCGCCACGGACCCGAACGTCTCGTAGGTCCCCTGGAGGATGCCCTGGGTGCCGATGTAGATCCAGCTCCCGGCCGTCATCTGGCCGAACATGATGAGGCCCCGGCGCTCCAGCTCCCGGAACCGGTCCCAGGTGGCCCACCGGCCCACGAGGTTGGCGTTGGCGATCAGCACGCGGGGCGCGTCCTCGTGGGTGCGGAACACCCCCACCGGCTTCCCGGACTGGACGAGCAGCGTCTCGTCGTTGCCCAGCGTGCGGAGCGTGCGGCAGATCGCGTCGAACGCCTCCCACGAGCGGGCGGCGCGCCCGGTGCCGCCGTACACCACCAGGTCGTCCGGCCGCTCGGCGACCTCGGGGTCGAGATTGTTCATGAGCATGCGGAGCGCGGCCTCCTGCACCCAGCCCCGGCAGGAGAGCGTCGGCCCACGGGGCGCACGGACGGTCCGGGCGGTTGCCGTCACGTCAGGATCTCCTTGGCGATGAGTTCGCTCAGGGCTTCAAGATCCGGATAGACGGGCCGGTCGCCGGCGAGCGTGTGCACGACGCGGCGGACCCGCTCGTGGACGCGTTCCACCCCGCGCCCGGCCCGCAGCGGCCTCAACAGGTCAATGCCCTGCGCCGCGCACAGCAGCTCCGCGGCCACGACCCGGCGCGCGTTGGCCAGCACGCGGCGCGCCTTGAACGCGGCGGCCATCCCCATCGGCACCACGTCCTCCTGGTTGGCGTCCGTCGGAATGGACTGGACGCTGGCCGCCGTGCAGAGCGTCCGCGACTCCGCCACCAGCGCCGCCGCGGTCACCTGCACCATCATGAAACCCGACTCGACCCCGGGGTTCCGGGCCAGGAACGCCGGCAGCCCCTGGGACAGGTCCGGGTTGAGCAGCCGCTCGACGCGCCGCTCGGCGATCCCGGCCAGCGTCGTGAGCGCGATGGCCAGGAAGTCGAGCGCCATGGCCACCGGCTGCCCGTGGAAGTTGCCGCCCGAGACGATCTCGCTGTCGAACACGAGCGGATTGTCCGTCGAGGCGTTCAGCTCGACCTCGGCGGTCCGCGCCGCGAACTCAATGGCGTCGGAGACCGGGCCGAGCACCTGCGGGGTGCACCGCAGGCTGTAGGCGTCCTGGACGCGCGGGTCGTTCTCGCGGTGGGATTCGCGGATCTCGCTGTCGGCCAGGAGGTCCCGCAGGAGCGCGGCCGACGCGATCTGGCCGGGATGGGGCCGGGCCTGGTGGATCCGGTCGTCGAACGGGTCGGGCGTGCCGCGGAGCGCCTCGAGCGACATCGCGGCCGCGGCGTGCGCCGCGCGCCACAGCCGCCGCGCATCCGACACCAGCAGGGCCAGCAGGGCGGTCTGCGCCTGCGTCCCGTTGACGAACGAGATGCCCTCCTTGGCCTCGAGGTGGAGCGGCGCGATCCCGGCCTCCTGCAACGCGGCGGCGGCCCGCTGCCGCACCGGCGCCGTGCGGCCGCGCACCGGGTGCCGCACGTCCACGTCGCCCTCGCCCAGCAGCCCCAACGCGATGTGCGCCAGCGGCGCCAGATCGCCGCACGCCCCGACGCTCCCCTGCTCCGGGACCACCGGATGGATGCCCGCATTGAGCAGCGCCACGAGCCCCTCGGCGATGGCGGGCCGCACCCCACTGGTGTCCCGGAGCAGAACGTTCGCCCGCAGCAGCATGGCCGCCCGCACCACATCCTCGGGAAGCGGATCGCCCACGCCGGCCGCGTGGCTGCGGATCAGGTTGCGCTGGAGGTCGAGGAGCTGATCCGCCGGGATGCGCACGTTGGCGAGCTTCCCGAACCCCGTATTGACGCCGTAGATCACGCGGCCATCCGCCAACGCCCGTTCCACCCGGGCGCGCGACGCCGTCGCCCGCGTGGCGGCGGCGGGAGAGACGGACACGGAGGTGAAATCGCGGGCAACGGAGACGACGGCCTCGAGCGTGAGCGACGAGCCGTCAAGCAGGAGGGTCTGCATGGGGAGAAACTAGAGGCGTGGTCGCCGAGACGCCAAGGCGAGACGCCGAGACGCGCAGTGGCCCTGAGTTGTCTGCTCTTAGGGTCGGCCGGTCCGGGATTGGCGCCCTCCAGCTGCTTTGGTCTCATGACCACTCGGCGTCTCGGCGTCTCGGCGTCTTATTCTCGGCGTCTCGGCGTCTCGGCGTCTTATCCTCGGCGTCTCGGCGCCTAGGCGTCTGTCATCGCCGCTTCACGATGAGCCGACCCGCTTCATCAGTCGCCAGACCACCCCTGATCTCGAGTTCTGGATTGCCCGGATCGGTCTGATAGCTCCAGTCGAAGATGATGAAATCCCGGCCCACGTGCGATGGGCGAATGGCGCCATAGCGGGCAAAGCCGTCGCCGCCATCCATCTGGAACACGTAGCCGAACATGGGCAGCGCCTGGATGCCCGTCACGTCGTAGCCGTCGAGGGGGGCCTCGTCAATCGAGGTGAGGTCCGCCAGGGGCGCCGGGTCGTAGAGGGCGACCGTCGTAAGGGCACGGAGCGGAACCAGGAACAGATCCAGGGTGGACGGGTCGCGATACAGGTAGAAGTCCATCGCCGGATTCGTGCTGGAGCCGATGATGCCCAACTCGCTCCGACTGGCCGAGCCGTCGCCATTCAGGTCCTGGAAGAACCGGAAGCCCGCCTGGGGCGCGTTCTCGGCATCCGCCCACAGGATCTCGTTCCGGGACTCGGGCCGCGGCGTGTCCGCGAGGAGCGGCGACCACATGCTCTCCCAGCCCTCGATGCTCTCGGCGGACACGGCAAAGCAGCGGGGCAGCCCGTTGGTGAGCGCGCCGGCGATGAACTCCGGCGCCACCGTGGTGCCTTCGAGCCCCCAGTCGAGGCCGCAGGTAATGTCATCGAGCGAGTATGACGCCGAGTAGATCCGGTATTGGCGGAACCCCGCGGGGTCGGTCGCGAACGGGTTGTCCGTCCAGCCGAGGTAGATGGCGCCGTCGAGCGACGCACTGATGAGCACGCTCGGGGCCTGCAACCGCAGGCGCTCGTCCACCCGGACCTCGATCAGCCCGCTTTCGGCGCCCGACGTGCTCACCGCCGACACGGCGTAGTCGAGATCCGGAACACCCACGTCGTGGAACGTCGTGGAGGTCGTCTCGCCGCGCAGGTCGTACGCCCCCGACGAGCCGGGACGCGAGTAGATCCGGTACGCGAGCAGATCCGCGGCCGTCACGGGATCCCAGAACAGCAGGAGCCCGGCCGGCGCCAGCGGATCGCCGCTGGGATCGAGGTCGTAGTAGAGATTGGTCGGCGCCGGGATCACCACGATCAGGTCGCCGTCATCGCGGCAGGCAGCCAGCGCCGCCAGGAGGATCAGAACCGACATGGCACGAACCATCGGAGCCTCTCGCTTTGAGCCCACCCAGCCATCACGCAGAGCCCGTGCCCCGCCGCGCAACAACACAACTACATGTGGCACAGCAACTTACGGGAATGCGACCGCCACCAGATGTGTCCCCCAAAGTGGACAGTCCGGGCTCTCATCGCCCCACCGTCTGCTGATCGTAGTTCAGCTTGATGTCCGGCTGATCCAGCAGTGAGACGAAGAAGTTGAACGCGAAGTTCCCGTTCGGGGACTTGAGGAACTGGAACGTGGCGCGCCACCGATGCAGGTCCCGTTCGAGCCGCACCGTGTGCTGCCCGAACTCGCCGTTGGTGAGGTTGTACTGCGTGCTCCAGGAGACCGCCCAGTTCTGCGTCGGATCGAAGCCGATCGAGAGTCCCACCGTGCGGTTGGCCGTGGACGTGAGTGGGGACGCCGGGGACAGGTCCTCGGGCCGGGTGCGCACGTCGTCGTACGTCACCGAAAGGCTGAGCGGCCGGCGGCCCGAGCCGCGGGTGGGGCGGCGGTCGTAGTCCTGGAACCGGTCTCCGGAGGGCCCGGGAATGAGCCCGGTGGTGACCGCGGTGTCCAGCGGCTCGCGGTCCTCCTCGGCGGCGGGCAACGGCCCCCGTCCGCCAATCATGCCGACCAGGCTCGTGATGGTTCGCTCGGAAATCGTGAAGCGCGCGGAGATGCGATTGAGGAACGGCTTGAACCGGGCCGAGTCCGTGCCGACGGGCCCGACCCAGAGGTCGTGCGACGTCGAGAGCGAAAACCCCGGCACGAGGTCGCTGGTGAACTGATTCGAGAGCGCATCGGTCTTCCAGCCGGTGCGCCCCGGCTGCTTGGCCTGTTCGAAGTCATACTGGATGTCGGACGTCGAGATGGACAGCAGCTTGACCTTGCGGGCGTCCCGCGGATCCGTGGCCGTGTCGCCCGGCGCGGGCTTGAGCTTTCCCTCGAAGTTCTGCGAGAGCCCTACCGACAGCTGGTTCTGGACCGGACTCCGCAGCTCGGCCGTGCTCCCCGCCGGGGCGATGGCGCGGGCGTAGGCCTCGGGAACCGTCGCGGCGGGCGCAAAGCTCCATCGCATGCTGGGCGAGACCTTGTGCCGGATCCGTGACAGCGGCCCGAAGCCGGGGAAGAACCCGAAGAACGACGGCGAGAGCGACGCGCCGAACGACAGGCGCTTCCCCTGCCGCACGAACGCGCCGTTCGTGTTGCGGTTGCGGATCATGAACGGGCCCGACGTCGTGTTCTGGATCCCGACCGACGGCTGGAGCTTCCACGACCCCGGGAACAGCGTCGGCAGCCCGAAGCCCGTGTTCCAGTCCACGGCGGTCGTGAAATCAATCCCGCTGTACCGCGTGAGGGTGTCGCCGGGGTTGTCGGGATCGGCAGTCCGCTCGACGCTGCGGCGTTCCCGCACCTCGTCCCGGACCGAGAGGCTGTTCTGCCAGTTCCATCCCCCGATCCGGAGCGGCGTGCCGAGCTGGAGATCCGTCGTCCGGCTCTCCGCCAGGATCGAATCGAGGGGGAGCGCCGTGTCACCGGGGAGCGGGATCCCCTCGATCGTGTACCCGAACTGGTTGTACATCCGCTCATTCCTGAGCGTCAGGCTGGGCGACCACGTGACGAACGAGCCGATGTCCATGGGCACCGGGTTCAGCGTCAGGGTCGGCAGCGTCTGGGTGACCGCGTTGTTCGTGAGATCCTGCGTCAGCCTGCCGCCCAGGGTCATGGTGCCCCAGCCGAACCGCTTCGTGAAGCTGGCGCTGCTCTGGAGGTTGGCGACGGCGAGGTACGGATCCACCGAGTTGCGCTCGAGCACCCGCGCGCTCGTGACGTAGTCCACCGAGGCGTTGAGCGACGTGTTCAGGTCGAACTTCTGGTTGTGGAGCCAGCGGAACCGGAGCGACCGCCCGCCCCCGGCGCCGTCCGCCCCTTCCTCCCACAGGCGCTGGAGGGCCATTCCCCCCTGCACGAACCGGTCGAGCCAGCGGTACCGGAACTCGCCGGCCAGCGACACCGACGATCCCGAATACCAGTCCATGCCCATCTGGAGATCGAAGTAGTCGCTCAGCGCAAGGTAGTAGCCGATGTTGGTGACGTGCCGCGCGTAGCCCGCGTTGGGGCGCACGAGATCGTTGATCCCGAACCGCGGAACCAGAAACCCGCTGCGCCGCCCGGGCCGCATGTCCTGGAAGATGAACGGTAGCCACATGACCGGGACGTCCCGCACGTAGAGCGTCGTGGGCCGCGCGATCAGGATCGTGTTGTTCACCCACTTCACCGCGCCGGACGAGAAGTGATAGTGGGGGTCTCCCAGATCGCAGCTGGTGAGGTCGCTCTTGCCGGCGAACAGGCGCACGGACGCCGAATCCACGGACAGGCCTCCGCGGAGATACCAGTCCACGCCGGATTGCGCGAAGTTGGTGAGGGCCTCGTCCACGAACCCGCGGCGTTCGCAGGTGTCGTAGCGCATCCGCGCCCCGGTCAGCACGGTCCCCTTCTCGAAGAGCGCCGGCCCGCCCCCGGCCGTGAGCCGGCATTCCGACCCGCGCAGCCGGACCGTGTCCGCCTCGAGCGTGGCCCCCTCCTGCTCGAGCAGCCCGTGCCCGACCAGCTCCACGGCCTGGGAATCCGCGAACAGGACCACGCTGTCGGCCGCATACCGGACGATGCGGTATCCCTCGAGTTTGAGCAGGCTGGTGAGGATCGAGTCGGGCGACGGGAAGGACCGGGAGGGTGCGGTGGGGAGGCCGAGGCGGCGGGCGGCCGCCGTATCGAGCGCCCCCTGCGGATCGGCGCGCGCCAGGCTGTCCCGCTGCGCGATCTGCGCCGAGTCCGGCGGCGGCCGGCGCCGCACGGGATCCTGCGCGTGCGCGGTCCCGGGGACAAGCCCGCCCAGCGCGAGCACCAGCAGGACGGCGCCGATCCGGCGCTCCCGCCCGGACCGCCACAGGACGCGGGCCACGAGGATGCCGCCCTCGTAGAGCAGCATCAGGGGCAGGAGCAGCATCGTCATGGACACGACGTCGGGCGGGGTCAGTAACGCCGCGATGATGGCGGCCACGACCAGCGCGTACGGCCGGTTCTTTGCGAAGAACGCCGGGTTCACGATCCCGAACGCGGCGAGCAGCACGATCACGAGCGGCAATTCGAACATCACGCCGAATGCCAGCACGATCTGCGCGGCAAAGCTGAAATAGGCGTCCGCCGTGATGATCGTCTCGAGGTCCGCCCGCTGGAAGCTGAACAGGATCCGCAGGGCCGCGGGCAGGACCCACAGGTAGGCCAGCACGACGCCGCCCACGAACAGCACGAGTCCCGCGCCGAGGGCAGGAATCACGAACTTCCGTTCCCGCTCGTAGAGCGCCGGCGACAGGAACGCCCAGACCTGCCAGATCACCACCGGTGCGGCCAACACCACGCCCACCACCAGCGCCAGCTTGAGCGTGATCAGGAACGCGTCCGTGGGGCGGGTGATGAACAGGCGCCCGTCCGGGAGGAACGGCGCGATGGGCCGCTTCAGCAGGGCCAGCACGTCCACGTTCTCCACGAGGAGGAACCCGACCACGGTGCCCGCGACCAGGGCGGCGAGGCTCCAGAGGATGCGCCACCGGAGCTCTTCCAGGTGATCCAGGAAGGGCATTTCGCCCCGCGCGCGTTCCTCGGACATCGGACTCCCGGCCGGCTGGCCGGAGATCAGGGTGAGGGGTTCAGCTTCTCGCGGGCCAGCGCCGCCTCTTCCGATCGCGGATAATCCGCCAGCACCCGTTGGTAGTACACGCGAGCCGCGTCACGGTCCCCGCGCCGTTCCGCCAGCAGGCCCAGCTTGTACAGGGCTCCCGGCACCCGAGGGGAGGTCGTGTGTTGCTGCACGACGCGCTCGTACGCGGCAGCCGCCGAGTCCGGGGCGGCCGTCCCCCACGATTCCCCGATGAAGTACCAGGTGTCGGCCACCCGCTCGTGGTCGGGGTAGCTGGCAACGAGCTGTTCGAACGCCATGCGGGCGGCCTGTGGGCTGCCGCGCCGCAACTGCTCGAGTCCCAGCGCGAAGAGCTGGTTCGGGCCTGGCAGCCCCTCCGCCGGGGCGGCGGCAGGCTGTTCACCGCCGGCGGCGGTGAGTGGTACCGCGGGGCGCTGCTCGAGCTGCGCGCGCAACTCGGACAGGCGCTGCTGGCTCTGCCCGGTCAGCTCCTGGATCTGGACCAGCTGGCGCGTGATGTCCGTGACGTCGGAGCGCAGCTCGCCGCGCAGTACGGTGAGCGAGCGCTGATGCCCGGTCAGCGAATCCCCGATCGCATCGAGGAGGTCCGCCAGCCGGGCCAGGTCGAAGGCCCGGGCGGAGTCCGTCCGGGCCGACTCCTCCTGCATGGCCTGGAGCTGCCGCTCAACGCGGCGGACGTCGCCCTTGAGCGCGCATCCGCTCAGGACGACGGCCACCGCGCTCAGCGAAACCGCGTGCTTCACATCCCGGCGGGGGCCCTGAGCTGCTGGCCGCCCGCGGCAATGGCGAACTCGTCACGCCGGTTCCGGGCCCACGCGTCCTCGGTGCTCGCGGGATCCAGCGGCTGTTCCTCGCCGCGCGATGCCGTCGTGATACGGTCCGCCGAGATCCCGCGGTTCACCATGTATTCCCGGGCTGCGAGCGCGCGCCGGTTGCCCAGCGCGAGGTTGTACTCGTCCGAGCCCCGCTCGTCGCAGTGGCCCGTGATCGTGATCGTGAGGCCGGAATTGGCCTGCAGGATGGCGATCTTGCGATCGAGCACCGCGGCGTCCCCGGGCAGGATGTTCGACTTGTCGAATTCGAAGTTGATCATCTCCATCAGCACGCCGCGCAGCCGTTCGGTGATGCGGGCGGCTTCTTCCGCCGCCCGGCGCTCGGCCGCGAGGCGCTCGGCCTCGGCGCGGGCCCGGGCAATGCTGTCCTCGCGGGCGCGGCGCGCGGCCTCCGCGCGGGCGAGCGAGTCGCGGATCGCGGCGGAGTCAACGACAGGTGCGGGCGGAGGCGCCGGCTGACCACCGCAGGCGGCTGCCGCGGCGAGCACGAAGGCGCCGAGGGTCAGCGACAACGGAACCGAGAGTCTCATTGCGTCACCCCAGGGGTTGATAGTAACCGGTTGCCCAACAAGGGAATGCATCGAATCGGAAGCGACAAATCTAATACATCCGACCGGACCATGCAGGCAAGCGCGCCTCCCCGACCCGGGTCACCTGACGCACCCGGCCGGTCTCGAGATCAATGACCCAGATCTGCCGGTTGCCGGTCCGATTGGACACGAAGGCGAGGTGCCGCCCGTCGGGCGCCCAGGTAGGGTCCTCGTTGCGACCGGCACTCGTGAGCTGCCGCACCACCCGTCGCTGCACGTCCATGAGGAAGATCTGCGGGCTCCCACCCACGTCGCGGTGGAACGCCAGACTGAGGCCGTCGGGCGACCACTCCGGGGCGTTCGAGCTGCCCGTGACACCGTAGTCGAATGGGGCAAACAGCTCCTGCCCCGTCCCGTCCACCGACATCACGTAGATCTGTGGCAGGCCGGCCCGCGTGGACACGAACGCGATCCGCCGGCCGTCGGGGCTGAACGTGGGGCTCAGGTTGTCGGCAAACCGTCCGGACGTCAGGCGCTGGAGGCAGCAGTCGCGATCCACGTCGTAGGCGAACACGTCCGTCCCGCTCTCGTCCGACCGGCTGAACACCAGCGTCAGGCCGTCCGGCGCGAACGTCGGCGTGTAGTTGAGGCCCCGCTCGGTGACCCCCACGCGCCGCCGGCCGCCCCCGGCGAACTCCTGAACATAGATCTGCCCACCCTGATCGTGAAACTCGGTATAGGCGATCCGGCGTCCATCGGGCGCCCATGCCGAGGAGAACGCGCGCGCGCCCGCGGGCGTCAGCGCCTGAAGATCGGCCCCGTCCGCGTCAATGCGGTAGATCCGGCCGCGCTGAAGGAACAGGAACCGGGTCGCGGCAATGCCCGCCTGACCCGTCACCGCGCGCACGATCTCGTCGGCCACCCGGTGGACCGCGAACCGGAAGCCCTCATCCGGGAGCGCCGGCAGGGTCACGGACATCTCGCGGCGCGCGGCCCCGGCACGGACGTCGTACAGGAACACCGTGGGGGATTCCCCCGCCCGCACCCGCACCGTGAAATCCGCTCCGAGCGCGGCATACAGCCCATAGTTGACGAACTCGGCCGCCGACCCCACCCCGCCGATCCCCAGCTCCATCGTGTCGTTCGGGGGGAGCGTGATCATCTCGAAGAGGTCGCCGTAGTCGAGGTCGCGCGCCAGAATGGCGCGGACCGAGTCCAGCCACTCGTCACCCGGGCCGTCGAGGACCAGCATGCCGGGACGCACACCGGGCTGGTAGGTGATGCCGACGCGGACTCCCTCGCGGACGGGCAGCGTGTCCTGGGCGACCGCCGGCGCCACCACCACGAGCGCCAGGGCCAGACCACGCAGGGGGCGGATCATCGGGCCCTCTGCGGATCGAAGAAGAAGCTCACCGGCAGGACGTCGTTGGCCCAGCCGTCCGGCAGGGGACCGAACGCGTTGGCCGATCCTGCGGACTCGATGGCGCCCTGCGCCTCGAGGTCGAACGCGAAGTTCCCGGAGCGCGCCACGAACTGGAAGTTGGAGATCGACCCGTTCCGGTGCACCAGGAACAGCACCTCGGCCTTGAGGGCCACGTTGCCGGACGGCCGTTGCCAGCGCCGGTAGACCTGGGCCACGAGGTTCCGGAGATACTCCGGGAACGGGAAGTCCTGGCCCTCGACCTTGACCGTGACGGGATCGCTGCCGGTGGACGGCTTCTCGTCCGGGAGGGGCTCCTCCTTGGGCGTGGTGCGCGGGGCCGGCTCCCGGTCCGCGGTGGGCTGCGGGGGCGGCGGGGTCGGGGCGACCGTGGTGCGGGCCGCGGGCCGCGGCGTGGGCGCGGGCTGCTCGGCCGGCCGCTGCACGGCCTCCGGCGCGCGGCGCGTCTGCGGCTCGGGACGCGGGGCCGCGACGAGCTCCACCCGATAGACCGGTGGCAACGGCGGGGTGCGCGGGCCGGGCGCTCCGAAGACGACGATGCCGACCGCGAGATGGAGGGCGGCGGTCGTGGTGAACGCCACCGTTCCCCCGCGCGAGGCGGCCTCCATGGGGCGACGGCCCGCGCCGAGCTTCCTCACTGCCCGAACTCCTCCGACTCGGTCACGAGCCCCACGTCTCCGACCCCCGCCGCGCGCATGATCGCGAGCACGCGCACCACCTGCCCATAGGTGGCCCGGGAATCCGCCCGGAGGTAGACGCCCGACGGACTGCGGCGACGCACGATGGCGGGGAACGCCGCCCGGAACTCGTCAATCGAGAGCGGATCCCGGTCCACGAACACCCGGCCCTGCCGGTCCACCGTGACGATCAGCCCTTCCTTGGGCTGGAGCGGCCGGGCCTCCGCCCGCGGCAGCTGCACGTCCACGCCGCCCTGCATGATGGGGGCGGTGATCATGAAGATGATGAGCAGCGTGAACGCGATGTCCACGAGCGACGTGACGTTGATGTCCGCCATCATCGGCAGCTCACCGCGCCCCCGCAGTCCGCCCTCGCGCATGCTAGAGCCTCCCCTCCCGCGCCAGCGCGCCCACGATCTCCTGCGCAAACCCCTCCAGCTCGCCCGCGAACAGGCCCAGCCGGTTCACCAGGATGTTGTACGCGATGACCGCGGGAATGGCCACGAACAGGCCCACGACGGTCGTGATCAGCGCTTCGGCCACGCCCGGGGCCACGGCCGAGATGTTTCCGGAGCCGCCCTGCGCGATCCCGATGAACGCGTTCATCACGCCGATGACGGTGCCGAGCAGGCCCAGCAGCGGGCTCACCGACCCCATCGTGGCGAGCCACGGCAGGTAGCGGGCCATGATGTCGCGCTCGCCGCCGATCTCCTTGGCCAGCACCATCCGCAGCGCCTCGAGCTGCGTCACGCTCAGCACCGCGTGCGCGGGATCGGCCGTGGCCTGGAGAGCGCCCGGCCTCAGCTCGGCGAAGAAATTGACCCCCTCGCGCAGGATGCGGCCGTACGGCGACGCCGGCAGCTTCACGACCGCGTGGTACGCATCCTCGAGGCGGGTCATGCGCTCGAGCGCCGCGAACACACGGTCGCCCTGCCGCCGCACCCGCCGGAACTGCCAGAGCTTGAGGGCAATGAAGAACCACGTGAGGACCGAGAACAGCGCCAGCACGCCCAGCACGACCTTGGTGGCCGGCGAGGACGTGGTGACCATCTCCCAGGCGCTGGTGGGAATGGCGCCCGTGACTTGCAGCATCATGCCGGTACCCCTGCGATCCATTCGTATGTGTGCCGCAACCCGTCGGCGAGCGACATGTCGGGCCGCCAGCCCAGCGCCCCGGCCGCCCGCGCCACCGCCACGGCGGAGCGCTGCAACTCACCGGGACGGGCGGGGGCGTGTTCCACCGGCACCTCCACGCCGGCCGCCTGCATCATCGTGGCCGCGAGCTGGTTGACGTCGGTCTCGAGGCCGGTGCCGACGTTGACGGCGAGGTCGTCGAGCGTGCGCGGAGGCACCGGCGGCGCGGCGGTGGCGAGGACGTTGGCCCGCGCCACGTCCCCCACGTACACGTAGTCCCGCGTCTGCTTTCCGTCTCCGTACACCGTGATTCCCGTGCGGTTGCGCAGGCGGCTCCCGAATATCGCCACGACGCCCGCCTCGCCGTGCGGGCTCTGGCGCGGGCCGTAGACGTTGGCGTACCGCAGCGACCGCACGTCCAATCCGTACAGGATGGCGTATTGGGCCAGGTAGTACTCCGAGGCCAGCTTGCTCACGCCGTACGGCGACACGGGCAGCTTGGGAGCCGTCTCGGGATGGGGCAGCGCGTCACTCTCGCCGTAGACGACCCCGCCCGACGACGCGAACACGACCCGCCCGACCCCACCCGCCCGGGCGCCTTCCAGGAGGTTGAGCAGACCCAGCAGGTTCACGTCCGCATCGAACGCGGGATCGCGCACCGACACCCGGACGTCCATCTGGGCGGCATGGTGATTGAGCACCGCGAAACCGCCCGTGGCGAGCAGCGCGCGCGCCTCCGGGGCCCGGATGTCCGCCTGCACGAACTCGGCGCCGTCCGGAACGTTCTCCCGGCGGCCACTGGACAGGTTGTCGAGCACGGTGACCGCGTACCCGTGGGTAAGATAGGCATCGGCGACGTGCGAGCCGATGAAGCCCGCTCCGCCCGTCACGAGTACTCGGTCCGTCATCCGGCTCCTCGAAGATCTGGGGAACGCTGGGAAACTTACAACGGAAGCGGCGGGCACTCAGGCCGGTCCGCGGGAGCGGACCAGCCGAGCCCCGCCGCGTCGCACCCGGGCACGTGCCGGTCAGGCCGGCATCTTGGCCACCAGGCGGACCGGCATCCCGGCCGCATTCTGCCCGGCCGTCCGGATGCCCGGGGTCAGAATGGTCCGGATGACCGCGGTGGCCGACCGGTCGCGCACGTGGACCACCTCCACCTCCGCGAGCACCGGCGACCCGGCCGGGTTGAACTCGGCAATGTCGGGTGTGGTCAGCAGCTCGAACCGGTCCCCCGGTACGATGCCCACGTTCCGGCCGAGGTCAATGAACAGGACGTCGTGGAGGTTGGGGATGGGGTTGAGTTGGCGACGGGCGATGATGAGCCCCTCGATGCCCCCGGAGACCGGCTGCGGGC
>DASWHL010000012.1:0-7129 GCA_036398175.1 Gemmatimonadales bacterium | reverse complement strand
GGGGCTCCCGTCTCCGGATCCGGCCCCAACCGGGCCCGGACCCGCGACGTGCGCTCCGGGTCCTCCGAGGCCGCCCAGGCGAGCATGGCGGCGAGCGTCGCGTTGTTGCGCAGGTCGTCGAATACGATCTTGTCGTACGAGTCCCGGTTCGTGTGCCACGTGTACATCCGGTATTCGTCGTAGCTCGACTGGAGCCGGAAGGCCGGCGCGCCGTGGCAGACGAACGACGCGTGATCGCTGGCGCCGCGGTGCTGCTCGCCGGGCGTGCCGAGGCGGATGTGCTCCGTGATCTCGGGCGGGACGAGGGACAGCCAGCGGGCGAGATTGCCCGCGGCCTGGAGAAACCCGTTGGTCTCGACGTACTCGACGCGCCACGTCCCGTTGTCCTGGTTGAAGAGCGCCTGGAGCCCCTCCACCACCGCGGGATGATCCTCCGAGAACGCGCGCGAGCCGATCAGTCCCTGCTCCTCCCCACCCCAGTGCCCCGCGATGATCGTCCGCCGGGGTGCGGGATACGCCGCCTTGAGCAGGCGCATGGCCTCCAGCATCATGATCGTCCCCGTGCCATTGTCCGTGGCCCCGGTGGCGCCCTGCTCGGAGTCGAGGTGGGCGGACAGGACGACGTACTCGTCGGGCAATTCCGTCCCGCGCAACTCGGCGATCACGTTGACCATGGGCACCGGCGGCGAGAACGACGCCTGGGCATCCACGCGGACGCGCGGCCCCTGGGCCCGTTCCGCGAGCCGCTGGAGCAGGCCGTAGTCTTCGCAGCTCAGCTCGACCGAGGGCATGGCGGCGGTCCCGGCATCCATGATCTTGCTGACGCCCCAGCCGGCCTCCCAGGTGGCGCCGATCCAGTGGTGCGTGAAGACGCCCCGCGCGCCGGCCTCTTCCAACCGGCGGGCCAGGGCGCGCTCGCCGCCCAGCAACGCCGTCACCCGCAGCCATTCCCTGATGGCGGCCTGCGTGGCCCGCCGCTCGGCGGCCACGGTCTCGGGCCGCGCGAACCGCGCGAAGCCCTCGGGATCCCGACACGTGGGCCGAAGCGGCGATAGGAGCACGAACGCCCCTCGGGCCCGCGCGAGCCAGCCCGCCAGCTCGGCCGCGGTGCGCCCGCGCGGCAACGCGAGCACCGGACCGTCCACCGGCCCGTTGGTCCCCGGACTCCAGGCCGCAAACCGCGCCTCGAGCGTCGCCACCCACGGCGCCACGAGATCCACGTGCAGCGTCCCGCGGTTCCATCCACGCCACGTGCCGTACTGTTCTTTCCGGGCGGGAATCCCCAGCGCGGCGTAGGTCCTGAGGAGCCAGTCCGTGGCCGCGGCATACCCCGCCGTGCCGGAGAGCCGCGGCCCGATCGAGTCCATGAGCACCTGGGCAAGTCGCTCCGCCTGCGACCGCACCATGCCCTCCTCCCAGATCCGCCGCAGCGGCGGGGCGTCGGTGCGGAACGTCTGGGCATCCACGGCGGGGATACACGGGAACGACGTCGCGAGCAGGACCGCAACGGTGCGCATGGTCGTGCGACGGGGCATCACGCCTCCAGCATCGGGTTCCGGATCGGTGCGGTCGAAGGAGTACCCAGGGGGGGCGCGGGGAGCAAGCGAAACCGCCCGCCGCCGATTCCGGCCGCGGGCGGTTCCACTCCCGGCGCCGTGCGGCTCAGATGCCCGGGCGCCGGACCACCACTCCCCCATTGACCGTGACGGCCCGTATGGGCGGACCGCCGTTCCCCAGATCCATGGCGACGCGTCGGTTCAGGCGGCCCTGCACCGTGACGGGGAAGTCGAACTGGAGGCCGCCGTTGGTGGTGCCGGTCTCCAGGTGGGCCGAGTACCCCTCGGGCACGGTGAGCACGATTCCCCCGTTGGTGGCGCGCACGTCCGCGCCCGCGCCATCCCACGCGGTGCCGCCCAGCGTCAGCCGGATGCCACCGTTCGTCGTGCGGCCCTGGACGTCGCCGCCCAGGCGCGTGAGCGCCACGCCGCCGTTGGTGACGGCGAACCGGATGCGCCCATGCACGTCCTCGATTCGGATCCCGCCGTTCATCGTCTCGAGATCGAGGTCGGAGCGGGTGGGCACGAACGCCTCGAACGTGACCGACCACGACTCGCGGCGTCGCGTGTCGGGGCCGCGGGCCTCGAGCGTTCCCGAAGTGGCGATCGTCACCTCGCCCGCGATCTCGCGCGCCCGCTCGTCCGACCGCGCGTGCGCCTGGACCCGCGCAAAGACCCGGATCTCGTTGCGGTCCCAGGCGTGGACCCGCACGCCCCCGTTCCGGCCCCCGTCAATGACGATCGGGCCGCGGCCGGCGGGCAGGGTGAAGTCCCGGATCTCGCAGAACCGCTCGCCATCTCCGTCCCAGTCGCGATCGTCGCAGGTGACGGTGGGTGTCTGGGCCAGGGCGAGCGCCGGAGCCAGAAGGAGAGCGCCGAACCCGGCGCCAACGGTCAGCGTTGCCATGCCATGCCTCGCGTGAATGTCCTTCCCCTTGGACGAATCGAGGGGCCGGATGGTTTCACGCCCGCGGCTAGGCGATGACGTCCGCCAGGGTGGTTTCGCGAAAGAACCGGCTGATCTGCTCCGAGGTCTCCCGCCAGCGGTGATGCACCGGACAGGGATTGATATCGCTGCACTCCGGGCGACCGAGCAGGCAGCTCCTCCGACCCTCGATGCGGTCGAACAGGGACGCGATCTCGAGGAGGGTGAGGTCCCGCGGGTCCCGGGCCAGCCAGAACCCGCCGTGCTTGCCCCGGGTGGACCGGAGAATCCGGGCGCGGACCAACTGGTGCAAGACCTTGCCCAGGTAATTGCGCGGGACGTCTACGGCCTCAGCCAGGTCATCGGCCTGCACCGGCACGTCGGTCCCGCGGCGGGCGATGTAGACCACCGCGCGGAGGGCGTACTCGGCGGTACCGGAGAGCATGGGCGGACGAGGCGGTCAGGGCGGTCGCGGTTCGGTTCCGCGTAAGATAGCCCTTTTTCTGACAAACACAGGGGAAAGTCCTTTACGTCGCCATCTGGCCCAGGACCCAGGCCACGCCGAGGGCGGCGTAGGTGCCCACGACGTACCCCAGCACGGCCATCAGCAGGCCCACTGGCGCCATGGCGGGGTGATACATCGTGGCCACCACCGGGGCAGAGGCGGTGCCGCCGATGTTGGCCATGCTGCCGGTGGCAATGAAGAAGAGGGGCGCGCGGATCAGCCGCGCCACGATCAGCAGCGTCCCCACGTGAATACCGATCCACACGACGCCCACCATCAGGAACACCGGTGCCTGGAGGACCGCCCGCAGGTCCGCCTGCGCGCCCACCCCCGCCATCATGAGGTAGAGCGCGGCATACCCCACCCGGGACCCGCCCCGCTCCTCGAGGCGTCGAATCGGCGAAAACGACAGGAGCAGGCCTCCGGTCACGACGAGCAGCACCGTCCACGTCGTATGCGAGATGATCTTCGGGTCTCCCAGCTCGGGCAGGCGCTGCCCGATGGCCACGCTCAGGGTGGCGGCCGCAAACCCGCCGAGCACGATCAGGCCCGTGCTCCGGAGGTCCAGCGGCAGCCGGTGCGACTCGAACGCCGCCAGGTGGCGGTTCGCGTCCTCCAGTGCGCCGGTCCGCGCGCGGTTCCACCGGTCGAACCGTCCCTGCCAGGAGCTGAAGAACAGCAGCACGGCCATCCAGCTGTAGCCCACCACCGTGTCCACGATGATCATGGGCCCGAGCAGCGTGTCCGGCGTCCCGACGCTCTCCGCCACCGCCACCAGGTTGGCGGACCCGCCGATCCAGCTCCCCGCGAGCGCGGCGATGCCCTTCCAGGCGTCGGGCGGCAACGCGGGGCCGAACAGGATCAGCACGATGGGCGCGCCGATCACGATCCCCGCCGATCCCGCCAGCATCATGAGCAGCGCCATGGGCCCGAGCCGCACCACGCTGCGCAGGTCCACCGTCACCATCAGCAGGAACAGCGCCATCGTCAGCATGTAGCGCGTGATCCAGTCGTACGCCGGCGACTGCGGCGGGATCAGCCGCACCGCGGTCGCGACCGTCGGCAGGAAATACGCCAGCAGCACGACCGGAATGATCTCGAAGAACCGCTGGAGGCGCCCGACCCCGCTCAGCCAGAACAGCCCCGCGATGATGGCCGTCAGCGCGCCCGCGACGGCGGTGGGGTCGGTGATGAGGGCGGCGGATGGCTGGGGCATGGGTGGCGGGATGAGCGGGATGAACGGGATGAACGCCACGGCAGTATCGCCGCCGGTCCCGGATGGAGCAACCACAGCCCCAAGCACGCCGCCCGCCGTTCATCTCTGCCCCTCTGCCCCGCTGCCCCGCTGCCCCGCTTCTCTGCCCTTCGCCCTTCTGCCCTTCTCGTTTTCCGTGCATCTTCCCGTCCCATGTCCATTACCCGATCGCTTCTCCTGTGGGGATCCCGGAACGCGTGGCTGGAGCGGCAGGCCCGGCATCGCGCGTTTGCGCAGCGTGCGGTGCGGCGCTTCATGCCGGGGGAAGACCTCGAGGCGGCGCTGACCGCGGCGGCGGGGCTCGCGGCCCGCGGGATCGGGACCGTGTTCACCCAGCTGGGCGAGAACCTGACCGCCGCCGCCGAGGCGGACGCCGTGCGCGATCACTACCTCGGCGTCCTCACGCTGCTGGCGCAACGCGACCTCCCGAGTCTCATCTCGGTCAAGCCCACACAGCTCGGCCTCGACTTCGAGGCCGCAACGTGTGTCGCCCGCATTGACAGCCTCGCGGCGCAGGCCGCACGGCGGGGCGACCGGCTCTGGGTGGACATGGAGGACTCGAGCTACGTGGACGCCACGCTCGATCTCTTCCGGGAGCTGCGGCGCCGCCACGAGAACGTCGGCGTGTGCCTCCAGGCCTATCTGCGTCGCACCGCCGCGGACCTGGAGGAACTGCTCCCCCTCAAGCCCGCCATCCGATTGGTCAAGGGCGCGTACGCGGAACCCCCGGAGCGCGCGTTCCCAGCCAAGCGCGACACGGATGCCTCGTACCTGGCGCTCGCGGCGACACTGATCGATCATGCGGCCCGACATGGCGGGGAACCTCCGGTGTTCGGCACCCACGACATCGGCCTGATCCGGTCGCTCCAGCACACGGCCGCGGCGGCCGGGCTGGACCGCACGGCGTGCGAGGTCCACATGCTGTACGGCATCCGCACGGCCGAGCAGGAACGGCTGCGCCGTGAGGGGCATGCCGTGCGCGTGCTGATCAGCTACGGCAGCGCCTGGTTTCGCTGGTACATGCGCCGGCTCGCGGAACGGCCGGCCAACGTCTGGTTCGTGATCCGGAGCGTCGTGGGCTGACGGCCGGTTCAGCGGCGGGCGGGCGCCGGCGTCCCCTGCCCCCTGACCTGAAACGCCCACGACGTGTCGCGCGCCAACTGGTTGCCCGCGGGGTCGCGGATGCCCCGCGTCAGCGTGACCCCGAACGAGCCGAGGTAGGCCAGGTTGGCGTCGGGGACGAAGCTGGCCGTGCCGTCGCCGAAGGCGTACGTGCCCGCCACGGCGTCGAATCCCTTCCGGACGGCGAAGGACGCGGGCCCCACGGTGGCCGGGTTGATGGGCTCCGAAAACCGGACGGTGATCACGGCCGCCACGTCCACGTCCTGGGCTCCCGGGGGCGGATCCAACGCGGTCACAACGGGCGGAACGGCATCGCCGGGGACCGGCAGCTCATCGGTGGGATCGCTGCAGGCGGCGGCCAGGGGAAGCGCGGCGAGCGCCAGGATCGGAAGCCGGATGGAAGGCATGGTGGTAAGATAGGTCGGAAGCCCGGCGTTGCGGACCGGCCCCTTGTGCGCTGGATCACGGGCCGCCCGCCCGCCGGCTGTCAGGTTCGGAGCAACGGCCACGCCTCGCGAGGAGCGTTGGATGGCAATTGGAGAGGATACCCCCGTCGGTCAGGGCGAACGTCGCCGCCGGAGTCCGGAGACGCTTCGGCTCCGGGCGGTGATGCCCATGCTCCTGGTGTCCGACCTGGAGCGGAGCCTCGCCTGGTACCGGGACATTCTGGGCTTCGTGGTGGCCGAGGAGTTGCGCCGGGACGGAGCCGTGGTGGCGGCCCAGCTCAAGGCGGGGAAAGTGCGGTTCCTGCTCGAGCAGGATCCGGATCCGACCGCCGACCGGCCGCGCGGCAACAGCGTTCGCCTCTACTGCGCGACCCGCCAGGACGTGAACAAGCTCGCGGCGGCCATCCAGGAGCGCGGCGGGAGGATCGAGGAGGCCCCGGACGACGCGCACGGCGGCCGGGACTTCTCCATCCTGGACCCGGACCGGTACGCCATCTCGATCTTCTGGCGCGCCGAGCGGTAGGCATGGCCCTGTACACGGGCACGAGCGGCTACGCCTACAAGGAATGGAAGGGCTCGTTTTACCCGGCCGACCTCAAGGACGACGCGATGCTCGGGCACTACGCGTCGCGGCTGCCCGCGGTCGAGATCAACAACACGTTCTACCGGATGCCCAAAGAATCGGTCGTGCTCGGCTGGGCGGACCAGGTGCCGGAGTCCTTTCGCTTCGTCCTCAAGGCGACGCGGCGCATCACCCATTTCGGCCGCCTGAAGGGGGTCGAGAGCGAGCTGGAGTACTTCCTGCGGGTGTCTCAGGCGCTCGGCGCGCGCCGCGGCCCCTCCCTGTTCCAGCTGCCGCCCAACATGAAGCAGGACCTCGAGCGCCTGACGACGTTCCTGGCCCTGCTGCCCAATCAGTGGCGCGCGGCGTTCGAGTTTCGCCATCGCTCCTGGTTCGACGACGAAGTGTTCGCGGCCCTCCGCGCGCGGAACGCGGCGCTCTGCATTGCGGACCAGGCGGAGGACGAGGACGCGACGCCATTCGTGGCCACCGCCGACTGGGGGTACCTGCGGCTGCGGCGCGAGGCGTACACCCGCGCGGGCCTCGAAGAGTGGGCCGGCCGGATTCGCGAGCAGGGATGGGAGGATTGCTACGCCTTCTTCAAGCACGAGGATGGTGCCACCGGACCTGCGTTGGCCGCCGACCTGCTCGGGCTCGGGGTCGGGGGGGATGTGGGTGGCGATGTGAGCGGTTGATGTGAGCGGGGCTGGGGGTAGATGATGGCGCGGATAAATGGGGTGGATCCCGCTGAAGCGGGA
>DASWHL010000011.1:0-1546 GCA_036398175.1 Gemmatimonadales bacterium | reverse complement strand
CACTCCCGCCGCGTAGGTGACGGCGCCAGGCGCGTACACCCCACCCTCCACCCGCACCACGGGGTTGAACGTGGGGATGTGGATGGAATCGCCGTCGGCCAGCAACACATTGTCCCGGTGACCCGCGTTTCCTATGACCCGCGGCAAGTCCACGCCGATTCTCAAGCGCCGAGTCGCCATCGGTGGCGGGCTGGCGCTGGTATCCGGCGTGCTACCAGCCACGGGCTGGGGCGTCCGCATGCCGCGCACCGTGTCGCTCGCGACGGCCAGTCCACCGGCCGTCATCTCCCGGCGGAAGAACCGGATGCCATCGGCGAACGCGTCCGGCGTGAGGCCGCCGGCGCGCGCCAGGACGCTCGACAGCCGATCACCCTCGGTGAGCAGCGCGTACGGGCCCGGCAACTGCACCTGGCCGGTGAGCGTCACCGTGCGCGGGCGCTCCCGCCCCGGGCGCCGGTGCACGAACACATGATCGAACGCCTCCAGAACCACCCGCGGGCCGTCATAACCCGCCCGCTCGGCCGCGCCATCCGGGATGAGCATGTAGGACGAATCCAGCGGCACATCCAGCACCACGGCCAGCGAGTCTCCCGGCCGGCGGTCTCGACGGAGCCGCGATACTTCGGCTTGAGCCAGGTGCGCGTCCTGGGTGACGCCGCCGGCCAGCAGGATGGCGTCGCGTAGCGTCATGGAGTCCGCGAACCGCACCCGGCCCTGGCGGTTGACGGCGCCCAAAACGGCGATGTAGCGATCCGGGATGAACTCGGTTCGGGAGAAGATGGTCACCTCGTCCCGCTCCCCGAGCGCCGGATTGTCCTGGGGCCCGGGACTGCCGGGTCCGCCGAGTACGTCGCCGAACATCACTCGCGTGGAGTCCACGCCGGTCCGCACGATCTGCACTCGTCCGTCGTAGGCCTCGGGCCGCAAGCCGCCGGCCACCGCGATCAGGTCGGACAGTCGCATGCCGTCACGCAGGCTGTACGTGC
Source organism: Gemmatimonadales bacterium (assembly GCA_036398175.1). GTDB lineage: Bacteria > Gemmatimonadota > Gemmatimonadetes > Gemmatimonadales > GWC2-71-9 > JAOTWJ01. Next base: position 560 of record DASWHL010000011.1, on the reverse strand, counting down.
CCGGCTGCCACACGGCCCCACGAATGGTCACCGCGTTCCGACGCGGGCCGCCGATGGCGAACACGGTGACGCTGTCGCCCTCGATCAGCGGCACGGCCGCTCCTGCGGGGTCCAGCGCCTCCCGCAGCCGGACGGTGAGTACGGTCCGCTCGCGGCCGGGTCCGGGACGCTGGTCGCCGGGCAGAACCCGGTCAATGGTGGCGTTTTCCAGCGACGCGAGCGGCGTGGTACCGCCGGCGATGCGGATCAGGTCCCGGACGGTTTCCTGTTGATTCACCTCGTAAATGGCCGGCCGGCGCACCTCACCCACGATCTTCACCCGGCGTCCCTGCACCGGAACGAAGATCACGTCACCGCTCGCCAGCGGCGCCGTATTGGACACGATGCCACGCAGCAGGTAGTCGTAGAGGTCCACGGTGGCCACCAGACGCTCCCCCCGCCGCACTTCCACCGCGCGGAAGCCCGCCAGCGTGGTGAGGCCGCCGGCCTCATACAACGCCGTGAGCACGGAGCCCGTAGCGGGTACCTGGTAGGACCCGGGGCGGGCGACTTCACCCACC
>DASWHL010000010.1:0-30227 GCA_036398175.1 Gemmatimonadales bacterium | reverse complement strand
TCCTCGCGGACATCGAGCGCCGGGCGCCGCGCACCGCGGTCTATCACCTGGGCGACCTCGTGGGTTACGCCCCGTGGCCCAACGAGGTGGTGGACCGGCTGCGCGCGGCGGGGATCCCCGGGGTCGCGGGCAACTACGACTCGACCACGGCCACGGCGTACAAGCATTGCGGCTGCCGGTACGAGGATCCGCGACAGGAGGAACTCTCGCACCTGAGCTACGCGTGGACGCTCGCGCACACGAGCGAGCGTTCCAGGCGGTGGCTGGGTACCCTGCCGTTCCGTCTGGACGTACGTCCCGCGGGCGGGCATGTGGGCGGGCCCACGGTGATCCTGGTCCACGGGAACCCCGCGCTGAACACGTTCTACTGGACCGAGGACCGCGGGGACGACGTCAACCTCAAGATGGCGCGCCAGGCCGGCGCCAGACCCGGCGACGTGGTGGCGTTCGGCCACACCCACAAGCCGTGGCATCGCGTGGTCAGCGGGATCCACTTCGTGAACACGGGCAGCGTGGGCCGCCCCAAGGACGGCGACTGGCGGGCCGGCTACGTCGTCCTCGACGTCGCCGACAACGCGGTGACCGTCGCGTTCATCCGGGTGGAGTACGATCTTGAGCGGGCCATGCGCGGCATCCGGGAGAGCGATCTCCCCGACGATTTCGCCGAGTACCTGCGCACGGGCGGCGGTGCGGTGAAGCCATGAATGTGTTCGAGCGCTACCTGTCGGTCTGGGTGGGGCTGTGCATGGTGCTGGGGGTGGCGCTCGGGCGGCTGCTGCCGGACGTGGTCGGGGTGCTCCGCGGGCTCGAGTTCGGGGACGGGAGCCAGATCAACATCCCGATCGCCGTGCTCATCTGGCTGATGATCTATCCGATGATGCTGCGGATTGACTTCGCGTCCATCCGGGGCGTGGGCCGGCGCCCGAAGGGCCTGCTGATCACGCTCGTCGTGAACTGGCTGGTGAAGCCCTTTTCCATGGCGTTGCTGGGGTGGGTGTTCTTCCGGCATGTGTTCGCGCCCCTCATCGGGCCGGACCTCGCGAGCGAGTACATCGCGGGCGTGATCATCCTGGCCGCCGCACCCTGCACGGCCATGGTGTTCGTCTGGTCCTACCTCTCCGACGGCGATCCTGCGTACACGCTGGTGCAGGTCTCCGTGAACGACCTCATCATGCTGGTGGCGTTCGCGCCGCTCGTGAAACTGCTGGTGTCCGGGACATCGGGCCTCGAGGTCCCGTTCGCGGTGCTGCTGTACTCGGTGGGGATCTTCATCGTGATCCCCCTCGCGGCGGGCGCCGCCTCCCGGCGCATCCTGATCCGGCGCCGCGGCGCCGAGTGGTTTGCCAGCCGATTCGTGCCCCGGTTCGCGCCGATCACGGTGCTGGCCCTTCTGGCCACGCTCGTGCTGATCTTCGCCTTCCAGGCGGAGAACATCACGACGCGGTGGTTCCACGTCGTCCTCATCGCGGTCCCGATCCTGATCCAGGTGTACTTCAACGCCGGCCTGACCTACGGACTGATGCGGCTGTTCCGCGTGAACTACGCGGTGGCGGCACCGGGGGCCTTGATCGGCGCGTCGAACTTCTTCGAGCTGGCCGTGGCGACGGCGATCGCGCTCTACGGTCCGGGGTCGGGCGCCGCGCTCGCCACCGTGGTGGGGGTGCTGGTGGAGGTGCCGGTGATGCTGTCCGTGTGCCGGGTGTGCGTCGCGACCCGGCATTGGTTCCCCCCGGAGCCGGCGCCAGGGGTCGCAACCGTCACGTGATCAACGCGAGGGGGCGGGCAAGCGGATCCCGCCATCCCGCCATCCTAGGTGCGCTTCGACTACCGCCGCGCCGCGGCCCGCAGCAGGAGCGTCCGGATGCCGTCGGCCTGAGCCCGCACCTCGTTGACGGAGGCGAACCGGACGTAGCGGTTGTCCCGCCCGCGACCGTCGAGCTTGAGGCCGGGCGGGGCGTCTTCCTGGCCCACGCCGTGGATGTACAGGAGCGTGGCCGTGGCCGCCGGCTCGATGCCGCAGACCGGCCGGCCGCTCACGTGGTACAACGCCAGCCCACCGCCCGACCCACCGTGCAGCGATTCGGCCGCGGCTGGAAGCGCCGTCCGGACCGCGCCGCGCAAGGCGCGGGCGGCGGCCTGCGCGGGCGGCGCGCTGTTCACGAGCAGTTCACGGAAATGCCGGAGTGGCACGTCCGGTGTCGCGCTGCGGCCCTTGAGCCCCATGGTGCCTCAACCAGTGAAGTGAACGTCCGGGAGCGCGGCGGTCAGCCGTCGCCCCGAACCGCGTCCGCCTTGGCCGCAAGAACGAAATCACTTTCCGTCAGGCCGTCAATGGCGTGGGTCCAGATCTTGATGGCAACGCGCCCCCACGTCAACTCGATATCGGGATGGTGGCCCTCGGCTTCGGCCTCCGCCCCTACCCGGTTGACGAACGCCAGGGCCGTCCCGAAGTCGGGGAAGCGGTACTCCTTGAATAGATGACGCCCCTCCCGGACCGCCCACCCGCCCCCCAACTCGTCCAGGAGACGGTCGCGGTCCGCGACGGCAAGGGGCGGCGTGCCTTTCCGGCACGGCACGCAGCGACGGGCGGCAAGGGGGCTGGGCACGGGCTCAGAACCTCCAGCGGAGTCCGAGGGTTCCCGGGGCGGCGAACGCCTCGAGCGGCGCGTACGGGATGTTCTTGGGCTTGCGCGAGCCGGTGACGAGGTCGAGCACGAACAGCCCACCGGACACGAACAGAAACCCCTGTCCGCCAATCATCCACTGGCGCGCCCGCCCGTCGAGGCGGAGGGTTTCCTGGTAGAGCGACTCGGCGTCCGGGCCGGCATACGTGCCCCCCGCGTCGAGCCGGCAGCCCTCGGGCTGCTCGGCGCACAGGAGCTGGAGCCGGTCGAAGGAGTCGTCCGCGTCGGCCTTGCGGCTGATGGCAATGGCGCTGAGCCCGATGGCCGCCGCCAGGGTGGGCCACTTCCCCCACTTGGCCGCGGTGGCGAACCAGGGCCGCGCGTCGGGCGCGGCGTGCTGGTCCTGTGCCGCCGCCGGCGCGGCGACGAGTGCCACGCCCACCGCCATCAGGGCGCACCCCCCGGCCAACCGCGGTCTCAGCGCCACGCGTGCAGCCGTCCGCGGCCGTCCACCACGAACATCGTGCCTCCCCGCACGACTACCGCTTGCTCGATCGGGCCTTCTACGCGAACCAGGGGCATCACCGAATCTCCCTCCACGAGGAGAATCTCACCTCCCAGCGTACCGATCAAGACCCCATGCCGCACCGGCGAGGGGGGAGCCCGGACGGCCGCCCCGATCGGAATGCCGTCCGCCCGCTCGGGATGCCCCAGCGGGATGCGCCACAGCACCCCGCGGATCGAGACCGCGAAGACCGAGTCCCGGGCCACCGCGGGCCCGCCGAACACGGGGGCTCCCAGGTCCAGGGACCAGAGCAATTCGAGATCTCCGCTCCGGAAGGCCATCACGTGGCCGTCCGCGGTGGTGGCGAGGACCGTGTCGCCCTGGTAGGCCGCGGGCGCCACCGACGTTCCCGGCAGGGCGCCGCGCGCCGCGATGGCGCCGGTTGTGGCATCGAGCCGGAACACGCTGTCGTCGGTTGCCACCAGCACGCCGCCCGCCACCGGGACCACGCCCGCCCGAATCGCCTGGGACAGATGCTGCACCCACCGGACGTCGCCCGTGGTGGTGGCGCAGGCCGTGACCGTGCCCGCGGCCGTGCCGACGATCACCAGGCCGTCCACCAGCGCGAGCGGGGCCACCAGGGAGCCGAGCCGACGCTGCCACAGTTTCTTGCCGCGGAGGGTATAGGCGTACAACTGTCCGTCCTGGCCGCCGGTGGCGGCGTAGATCCGGTCGCCGGCGACGAGCGGACCGGCGGCTCCCGGAGCGTTGAGCCGCGCCCGCCAGATCCGGCCACCGTCTTCCGGGTCCAGCACGACGAGGTACCGATCGAAGCCGACCGAGACGATCACGTCGGGGCTCATGGACGGCGGGCCGGTGGCGGCGCGACCGAGGCTGGCGCGCCATGAGGGCGCGGGGTCCTCGGGCACCAGCTCGTCGGCTGACGGCGCCCGCGTGCTGGTGCCCAGCGGCTCCCGCCATCCCCCCGGGTCCCGCTCCGGCATGGTGAGCCGACGCGGCGCGCATCCATTCGCGTTGACACTCACCAGAAGCAGGACTAGGATACGCGCCGCATGAAGCCCCCGGCGCGCATCGCGGATCTTCCGTCGCTGGACGGCACCAAAGCCACCGTCCGTGGCTGGGTGATGCGGACCCGTTCGAGTGGCAAGATCGGGTTCGTGGTCCTGCGCGACGGCACCGGCTACCTCCAGGCCGTGCTCCTGAAGCAGGAGGTGCCGGTCGAGCTGTGGGATCGGTTCAAGGCCCTGACGCAGGAGGCCGCGGTGGCGGTGACGGGCGTGGTCCGGGCCGAGCCGCGCTCGCCCGGCGGGGTCGAGCTGGCGGCCACGGGCCTCGAGGTGCTCGGGGCAAGCGTGGACTTCCCGATCACTCCCAAGGAGCACGGTACCGCCTTTCTGTTCGAGCACCGCCACCTGTGGCTGCGCAGCCGCCGGCAGGTGGCCATCATGCGCGTGCGGCACGAGGTCATCCAGGCCATCCGGGACTTCTTCTACGCCCGGGACTTTGTCCTGGTGGACACGCCCATCCTCACGGGCGCGATCGGGGAATCCGCGGGCACGCTGTTCGAGACCGAGTACTTCGACCTGGGCAAGGCGTACCTGGGGCAGACCGGGCAGCTCTACCTGGAGGCGGCCGCGGCCGCCCTCGGCCGGGTGTACTGTTTCGGCCCCACGTTCCGCGCGGAGAAATCGAAGACGCGCCGTCACCTGTCCGAGTTCTGGATGGTGGAGCCGGAGGTGGCCTGGAACGATTCCGATGCCAACATGCGGCTCCAGGAAGAGTTCATCGCGTACATCGTCGAGCGTTGTCTCGAGCGGCGGCGGGAGGAGCTCGGGGAGCTGGAGCGGGATACCGCCCCGCTCGAGCGGATCACCCCGCCGTTTCCCCGCGTGTCCTACACCGACGCCATCGCGAAGCTCCGCGAGGCCGGGGCCGGCGTGGAATGGGGGCACGACCTCGGCGGCGACGATGAGACCCTCCTGGCCCGGCAGTACGACCGGCCGGTGTTCGTGTACAACTATCCGCGCGCGGTCAAGGCATTCTACATGAAACAGAACCCGGACGACCCGCGCACCGTCCTGAACAACGACTGTCTTGCCCCCGAAGGATACGGGGAGATCATCGGCGGCAGCCAGCGGGAGGACAACCACGACCTGCTGCTGGCGCGGATCCGCGAGCAGGGACTGCCCGCGGAACCCTACGCCTGGTACCTGGACCTGCGGAAGTACGGGACGTTCGTGCACGCCGGTTTCGGGCTGGGCGTCGAGCGCACGGTGGCCTGGATCTGCGGCATCCCGCACATTCGCGAGGCGATCGCGTTTCCGAGGATGATGTACAAGCTCTATCCCTGAGCCGCCTTCACCTCGTCCCACAGTCTGTCCAGAGCGTCCAAGCCCGCCGTGTGGACGTCAATGCCGCGCTCGGCGGCGAGGGCTTCGACGGCGCGGAATCGCCGACGGAACTTGCGGTTGGCACCGTCCAGGGCGGCCCGCGGGTCCACGTCCACCTTGCGGGCGAAGTTCACGACGGCAAACAGCAGGTCGCCGATTTCCTGGGCGATCCGCTCGCGGTTGCGCGTCTGGTCCAGCTCCGTCACCAACTCCTCGGTTTCCTCCCGGATCTTGGCCAGCGGCCCCGCGGCGTCCGGCCAATCAAACCCGATCCCCGCCGCCCGCTCCTGCAACCGCAACGCCATGATCAGCGCCGGCATGCCCGGCGGCAGCCCGTCGAGCACACCGGGCCGGTCCTCGCCGCCCCGTTCCCGCAGCTTGAGCTTCTCCCAGTTGGCCTTGACGGACTCGGCGGTCGGGGCGTAGGTGCCGTGCGGGGCCGGGAAGAGGTGGGGATGCCGCCGCCACATCTTCTCCTCGACCTGCCGCGTGAGATCTTCCGGACCGAACTGGGCGCGCTCCTCGGCCAGGACGACCTGGAACGCGAGGTGGAGGAGCAGGTCACCCAGCTCGACCCGGATGGCGTCGGCGTCGTCCTCGCCGAGCGCGTGATCGAGCTCGAAGACCTCCTCCATGAGGTAGGGCCGGAGGGTCTGGGGGGTCTGCGCGGCGTCCCAGGGGCACCGCGCCCGGAGGTCGCGAACGAGGTCCACGACACGCCCAACCGCCGATGATGCTTGCATTTGGCTCCTCTCGCCGGTTACAATACCGGCCCCTTGGGAGCCATGTCAACGCAACCCCATCACGGCCGCGGCTGGGCCGACATTGATCTGGCCAACCTCGTCGCCAACGCCCGCGCCGTCCTTGGTCAGGCTCCTGGGGCGCGGTTGCTCCCGATGGTCAAGGCCGACGCGTACGGCCTCGGCGCCGTGCCCTGCGCCCGGGCCCTGCGCGCGGTGTCACCGTGGGGCTTTGGCGTGGCCACGCTGGACGAGGCCGCGCAGCTGCGGGCGGCGGGCTTCAACGAGCCCGTGCTCGTGTTCACCCCGGCGACGCTGACCGATCTCCCCGGGATCCGCGACCTCGACGTCCGGGTCGTGCTGGATCGGCCGGAGACGGTGGAATCCTGGGACCGTCCGTTCCATCTGGAGATTGACACCGGCATGTCCCGGTGCGGCGTCCGCTGGGATGATGCCGAGACGATTGCCGGGTGCCGGTCCCCGCACCTGGAAGGCGTGTTCACGCATCTCCATTCCGCCGACTCGAATCCGCCGAGCGTGACCGAGCAGTGGCGCCGGTTCGCGGTGGCGCGGGAGACCGTGGGCACGCGCCCCCGGCTGGTTCATGTCGCCAACAGCGCCGGCGCCTGGAGGATTCCCGAACCGCTGGACCTCGTGCGCCCGGGAATCTTCCTCTACGGGGGCACGCATGGTCCGGACCTGCCCGCCCCCGCCCCCGTGTTCGCGTTGCGGGCGCCGGTCGTGGGCCTTCGGCGCGTGGAGGCAGGCGATACGGTCAGCTACGGCGCGGATTGGACCGCCCCACACGCCACCACCATCGCCACACTCGGGATCGGCTATGCGGACGGCGTGCCCCGGGCCGCGCAGGGGCGTGCGCAGGTGCTGATCGCGGGTCGCCGCGTTCCCGTGGTGGGGCGGGTCACCATGGACTTCATCATGGTGGATGTCGGCCCGGACGGCGCTGGTGTGCAGGTGGGCGACGTCGCGACGCTGGTCGGCGACGACGGCCAATCCGCGATCATGCTGGAGGAGTTCGCCGCGTGGTGCGGGACGATCGGCTACGAAGTGATCGCGCGGCTCGGCTCCCGCCTCCCGCGCCGCCACCGGTCGGGATGACCGCGTTCGGGCGGGGGCGGGTTGCCCTGATCGTGCTGGACGGCGTCGGCATGGGCGCCTGTCCCGACCAGGCCAGCTACGGCGACGCCGGGAGCGACACGCTCGGCAACGTAGCGCGGGTCCTGGGTGGCCTCGCGCTCCCCACTCTCGAGGCGTTCGGTCTGGGCTGCTGCCGGCCCCTCGAGGGGATGCGGTGCGGGTCCGCGACGGCCGCGCACGGCGTGGCCATCCCACGGTCGGCCGGAAAGGACAGCACGGCGGGGCACTGGGAACTGTGCGGCCTGGTGCTGGACTCGCCGTTTCCCACGTATCCCAACGGCTTTCCCGCGGCGGTCCTCGACGACTTCTCGCGCCGGACCGGTCGGCCGGTGATCGGGAACGTGGTGGCGTCGGGGACCGCCATCATCGAGCAGCTGGGGGCCGAGCATCTCGCCACCGGCGCCTGGATCGTGTACACCTCCGCGGACAGCGTCTTCCAGGTGGCGGCCCACGAGGAACGCGTGCCGCTTGCGGAGCTGTATGCGGCGTGTGTCGCGGCCCGCGAGCTGCTCGCCGGCGAGCACCGGGTGTCCCGCGTCATCGCGCGGCCGTTCGTGGGGGAACCCGGCGCCTTCTCCCGCACGGCCGCGCGGCGGGACTTCTCGCTCTCCCCGGTGGGCCCGACCCTGCTCGACCGTCTGGAGGGCGCGGGGATCCCCCGGGTCGGGGTCGGGAAGGTGGACGACCTCTTTGCGGGGCGGGGAATCGCGAGCCGCCACACCGCCACCAACGCCGAGGCCTATGCCGGCATTGCCGAGGCGCTCCGGACGCTCGAGCGGGGGCTCCTGTTTGCCAACGTGATCGAGTTCGACCAGTCCTGGGGGCACCGCAACGACGTTGCGGGGTTCCATGAGGGGCTGCGCGAGCTGGACCGGGTGCTCCCGGGGCTCCTCACGCTGCTCCATCCGGGCGACCTGATGGTGCTGACGGCGGATCATGGGAACGATCCGACCACCCCGTCCACCGATCACTCGCGCGAGGCGGTGCCGCTGCTGGTGATCGGTCCCGGGGTCCGGCCGGCGGCGCTTGGCGAGCGCGAGTTCGCGGACGTGGGGGCGACGATCGCCGATTACTTTTCGGTGCCGTCCGTGGCCGGCCGGTCGTTTCTGGGAGCGTTGGGATGACGGATGCCGTGGTGGCGGCCGCGTGGGCGGCCCTCGCGAACGCCCATGCGCCGTACAGTCGGTTCCGGGTCGGGGCCGCCATCGAGGCGGAGGACGGCCGCGTGTTCGTCGGGGCCAACGTCGAGAACGCGTCCTACGGGCTCACGAACTGCGCGGAGCGCGTGGCGCTGGGGGCGGCGGTGGCCGCCGGGGCGCGTCGCTTCCGGCGCATTGTGGTGGTGACCGAGAGCAATCCGCCGGCCGCGCCCTGCGGCGCCTGCCGGCAGGCGCTGGCCGAGTTCGGCTTGGACACCGTGGTCCACTCCGTGGGCCGGACGCAGGTGCGGGAGTGGCGACTGGGCGACTTGCTGCCGGATGCCTTCGGGCCGGCGGATCTGGGATCGTGATGGAGGCCATGGGCGTTCGATTGCTGACGATGCGGGTTCTGATGGTGGGCGCGGTCTTGCTCGCGGCGGGTGGCTGCCGGGAGGATCTGCTCGCGCCCGGCACCGGGACCTGCCCGGAATTCTGTCCGCCGGAACAGCTCCAGGTGGTGGACTCGGTCCTGCTCGACAACGTGCTGAGCGACAGCGCGTTTGGCGGCTATGTGCAGCCGTCGGAGGCCACGAGTCTCCACGTGTATCGAGACTCGACGGACGCGGGGGAGGCGGGGAGCCGGGCGGCGATCGTGTTCCAGGCGTTCAGCGACTCGCTGCTGGTCGCGGCCGGCGACACGACGCGCGGGGCGGTCCTCGGGACGGACTCGTTTACCATCGTGGTGCCGGTGCGGGGCCGGAATCCCGCGTTCACGGGCCTCGAGATCGCGGTCCACCGCATCCCCATCGGCACCGACACCGCCACGACGTTCGCCGACCTCGATCCGTATTTCGCCGACTCGACGCTGCTCGCGGTCATCGCCATCCCGGATACCCTCCTCTCCGACACGGTCAGCGCCGTCCTGGATTCGCTGGCGTTCCCGGCGTTTGCCGCGGACGGTAACCGGGCGGCGGTGGGCGTCGCGCTCCGATCACCCGCGGGCTACGTCCAGCTTGGCTCCGATGACGGTCAGGACGGCGTGCAGTTCACGCGTCACGTCCGCGTGGATTCCGCCGGGGTGGCGGTGTCCCGGATCGAAGGTAAGCTGCCGAGCTTCGACTCGTTCCGGGCGTCACCGCAGGCCGCGGCCGGCCCCGACGAGCGGGACGTGGGCGGCGCGCCGGCCAGCCGCACCATGCTGCGCTTCGCGCTCCCGCCGCGCATCGCGGACTCCTCCACGGTGCTCCGGGCCACGCTCGTACTGGTGCCGACGGGGCCGGTGATGGGTGCGCCCGGGGATTCACTGGGCGTGATCGCGCAGGGACTGGCGGCCGACGTGGGCGCCAAGTCCCCCCTCCAGGGCATCCCGGTGGATTCGGTGTCGCTCCGGGTCGCCTTCGTGACCGTGGGGGCAACGGACACGGTGCGGCTCGACGTCACCGACCTCGTGATCGGCTGGACGCGGGATGCCACGCGGCCGCGGGCGTTCGCGGTGCGCGCCATTCCCGAGGGCGGATCGGTGGCCCTCCTCCGGATGGGCGCGGCCGCCGGCGCCGCGCGGCCCCGGCTCCACGTCACATTCGTGCCACCCGTCAGCCTGGGGGGACGATGAGGCCACGGACAGCCGTGGAGGCCGGGCGCCGCGTCATGGTCGGCATCATGCTGGCCCTGTGCGCGGGAGGCGCGGGCGACGCCGGGGCGCAGGCGTCCATCTACGGGATCCGCGGGCTGGGATTCCCGGGACGGACGGCCACCGCGCGGGAGCGGGCGCTGGGCAGCGGCCTGCTGGCGCTGGACCCGGGATCGCCGGTGAACCCGGCCACGGTGGCGGGATTCGGGGGCATCACGGTCGGCATCATGGGCGAGACCGACTTCCGCAGCTACTCGGTGAACGCGGTGGACGTGGGCGGGCTCAGCGCCACGCGGTTTCCGCTCGCGCAGCTCGGTGGTCGCATCGGGACCAGCCGGCTCTCCTTTGCCTTGAGCTTCGCGCAGTACATGGAGCGCTCGTACGATCTCACCTTCGCCGACACGCTCGACCTGCGCGGGCAGCCCGTGGCGTTCGAGGAACGGACCACGTCCCGCGGCGGCATCGCGGACGTGCGGGGCGCGCTCGGCTATCGCCTGGCGCAGAGCCTGTGGGTCGGCGCGGGGGTGCACCTGCTGACGGGGTCCGCCAAGCTGACGTTGACCCGGGTGTTCGCCGACACGTCGTACCGCCCCTACCGCCTCGATACGGAGGAATCGGTAGGTGGTCTGGGCGTCTCGGCGGGCGTCGTGTACCTCCCGAAACCGCAGCTGTCCCTGGGGCTGTCGGTCCGGCGCGATACGCGGGCGGAGGTGACCGTGGACTCGGTCATACTCGCCGCCGTGGATCTCCCGCTCACGATCGTCGGCGGCCTGCGGCTGACGCCGGCGCCGCCCCTGCGCTGGGCCACGAGTGTCGTCTGGCGGTCCTGGAGCCGGGCCGACGACGATCTGGCCGGCCGGGCGTTCGATACGTGGGAACTCGGAAGCGGCTTCGAGTTCGGCGGGCCGGAGGGCACGTCGCGCGTCCCCCTGCGTGTCGGCTTCCGGTATGCCACGCTGCCGTTCTCCCCGACGGACGACCAGCCCCGCGAAATTGGGGTCTCGATGGGGTTCGGCCTGGTCATGGCCTCGGGCCGCGGGCTGATGGACGTGGCGCTCGAGCGGGCGCGGCGCACGGGCGCGGGGAGCTCGGAAACGGCCTGGCAGTTCTCGTGGACCGTCACCGTCCGTCCATGACGCGCGTCTATCTCCACACGTTCGGTTGCAAGGCCAACCAGTACGATTCGGAAGTCGTGCGGCAGGCGCTCGAGCAGGCGGGCGCCACCGTGGTGGACGATCCCGCGCTCGCCGAGGCGGCAGTGGTGAACTCCTGCACCGTCACGCACGTGGGCGAGGCCAAGATGCGCGGGCTGGTTCGACGCCTCGCGCGGCGACGGCCGGACATCCGGACCGTCGTGATGGGCTGTGCCGCCGCGGTGGATGACGGCACGCTGGCCGCGCTGCCCGGCGTGGTCGCGGTCCGGGGCGGCGCCGAGCCCGACGCCGTGCTCGAGGCGCTCCGCCTCCCGATCCCCGCGGTCCGCGACGGCCTGTTGCGGCGGTTTGCCCGGGGCACGCGTGCCTGGCTCAAGATCCAGGACGGCTGCGACGAGCACTGCACGTTCTGCGCGACCGTCGTGGCGCGCGGCAGGAACCGGTCGCGCCCGGTGGAGGACCTCGTGGCCGAGGCCCGGCTCCTCGCGAGGTACGCGGAGGAGATCGTGCTGACGGGTGTGCATATCGGGGCCTATGGAAACGACGGGAGCGACGGGAGCGACGGGAGGTGGTCGCTCGGTCGGCTGGCGGAGCACCTCGTGCGCGACGTACCGACGGTGCGGTTTCGGTTGTCGTCGGTGGAGGCCACCGAGGTGGACGAACGGCTGGCGGACCTGATGGCTGCGCACCCGCACCGGCTCGCGCCGCACCTCCACGCGCCGCTCCAGTCCGGCAGCGACCGGGTGCTCCGGCGGATGGGACGGCACTGGTACACGGCGGGCGAGTATCGCCGGCGGGTGGAAACGCTCGCGGCCCGCCTGCCGGTCTTCGCGCTGGGCGCGGACGTGATCGTGGGGTTCCCCGGCGAAACCCAGGCCGACCACGCGGCGACGCGCGCGCTGCTCGAGGAACTCCCCTTCACGTACGTCCACGTATTCCCCTACTCGGAGCGGCCGGACGCCCCGGCGCGCCGCCTGGGCGCCGCCGTCGAGCCGGCCGTGGTGCGGGAGCGGTCGGCGGACCTGCGGGCACTCGTCGAGGCCAAGGGCCGGACGCACGCCGCGGCGCGCGTGGGCGGCGCGGCGGACGTCGTCCTGCTAAACCGCCGTGCGGGCCGGGCGGAGGGGCTGACCGAGGACTATCTCAGCGTCTCGATGCCGGTGGACGCGTCGCCCGCCCCGCGCTTCCGCGCGCGGCTCGGCGGCAATGCCGGGGGACTCACGGCCCGGCCGATTGCCGCATGACCCGCCGCGTCTACATCGAGACCTACGGCTGCCAGATGAACGTGGCCGACACGGAGCTGATGCTCGGCGTGCTGGGCCGCGACGGCTATGAGGCCACCGACGATCCGGCGGCGGCCGACCTGATGCTGGTCAACACGTGCGCCGTGCGCGACAACGCCGAGCAGCGGGTCGTCGGGCGGATGGGCGAGCTCAAGCGGTACAAGCGGCCGGGGGTGGTGCTGGGGGTCGTCGGGTGCATGGCGCAGCGCCTGGGCCAGCGCTTGCTCGACGACGCGCCGCATGTGGACCTCGTGATCGGCCCGGACGGCTACCGCGCGCTCCCCGAGCTGGTCGGCAGCGCCCGGGACGGCCGCCGCGCCGCCGACACCGCGTTCAAGTCGTGGGAGCACTACGAAGACGTTCCGCCCGCCCGGACGGATCGCGTCGGCGCGTTCGTCACGGTGCAGCGCGGCTGCGATTATCGGTGCACGTTCTGCATCGTTCCGATGACACGCGGACGCGAGCGGTCCCGCAAATTGGAGGATGTCGTCACCGAGGTGGGCACGCTTGCGGCGCAGGGGGTCACGGAAGTCACGCTGCTGGGACAGACCGTCAACAGCTATCACGACGGCCACCACGACTTCGCCGACCTGCTGCGGGCGGTCGGCGCCGTCGCGGGCATCCGCCGGCTGCGGTTCACGAGCCCCTATCCCACGGACTTCACCGACCGCGTGGTCGCCGCTCTGGCGGCCGTGCCGGCCGTCTGCGAGCACGTGCACCTGCCAGTGCAGAGCGGATCGTCGGACCTGCTCAAGCGGATGGGGCGCCGCTACAGCCGCGACGACTATCTCGACGTCGTCGGTCGGCTGCGCGCGGCCATTCCCGGTCTCGGGCTCACCACCGACATCATCGTGGGGTTCCCCGGCGAGACCGACGCCGACTTCGACGCGACCGAGTCCCTGGTGCGCGAGGTCGGGTTCGACGATGCGTACACGTTCAAGTACTCGCCGCGGGAGGGCACGGGGGCGCTCCGCCTGCCGGATGCCGTCCCGGATGCCGTGGCCGGCGCCCGGATCGAGCGGCTCATCGCCACCGTGCGGGACGTGGCCCGGCGTCGCAACGTCCGGCTGGTGGGCAGCACGCACGAGGTCCTGGTCGAAAAAGTCGCGCGCCGGGGCGGGCTCTTGCAGTCCCGGACCCGAAACAACAAGGTTGTGCTGGTGGCGGGACCCTCCGACTGGATCGGGTCTTACCGGCGGGTCCGGCTCACCGGCACCACGGGGTCCACGTTCACCGGCATGCCCGAGCCGTCGGGCAGGGAGCTGGCCGTCGTGGGGTAACGAACCTCAACGAGCTGGTCGTGGAGCGCGAGTACGAGCGTCTGAAGGAGACGTTCCCCGGCTTCTGCGGGTGTGGCGGGTGCCGGGACGACGTGATCGTGTTTGCGCTCAACAAGCTGCCGCCCCGCTACGTGACGGCCCGCCGGGGCGCGGTCCTGACGCACGTTCGGATGCAGGGCGAGCAGGAGCAGGCGGACATCTCGGTCGCCCTGATCGAGGGGTTCAAGCGGGTGATGCGCGCCCCGCGCCCGGATCACCTGGTCCGCTCCCGCGACTGACCTGAACGGGCGGCATGCCGCCCGTTGCCCACCTCACCATCGCGTTTGCGGCCGGCCTCCTTGTCGGCCGGTTCGTACCGGGTCCCTGGTGGATCCCCGCGCTGTTCGCCGTCCCGGGCGTCGGGCTGGCGCGCCGCGTGCCATGGGCGGCGGTCGTGGTACTGGCGTGCGGTGTGGGGCTCGCGCACGGCCGGCTGGCCGGCGCGCGGGAGGCGGCGGCCTGCGCGGCCGTCTGGGACCGAGGGCGTCACGCGGCCATCGTGCGGATCGCGGATGCGCCCGGCGGTCGCGGGCTTGCGGACGCGGTCGTGCGCCACGCGCCGGAGGGGTGCGCCGGACGGCTCCGGCTCCGCCTCGCGGCGGGCGCCGCGCCATCCGGGGCCACGCTCGTGGTCGTGGGCCGGCACCAGCCGGGCGCGGCGCTCCGCGTGGAGCGATACCGGATGCTCGAGGTCGCGCCCGCGGTCCGATACCGCATCCGCGATGCCGTGGGCCGGCGCATCGCATCCCTCTACGGCCCGCGGGCGGCCGTCGTGGACGCGCTGGTCCTGGGGCGGCGCGGGGACATTGATCCCGAGCTGCGCGCCGAGTTCGTGGCCGCCGGACTCGCCCACCTTCTGGCCATCTCGGGACTGCACGTCGGCATCATCGCCGCCTGGATTGCCGTTCTGGGCAGGGCGCTGGGCCTCGGGTCCCGCGCGGCCTGGCTCAGCGCCGCCGGCGCCTGGGGGTACGTGCTGCTGCTGGGCTTTCCGGCTCCCGCCACCCGGGCCGCCACGTTCGTCGCCATCGGGGCCCTCGCCCGCGCGCGGCAGCGCCACCCGCGGAGTGGAGCGGTGCTCGCGGTAGCCGTGCTGGTGGTGCTCGCGGTGGATCCCACGGCCGCCACGCAGGCGGGCGCGTGGCTCTCGGTGGCCGCCGTGTGGGGTACCGCCGAAGCCGGGGCCGCGCTGCGGCGGATGCGCCGGCCCCACCCCGGGGTGCGCCTGCTCGCCGCGTCGGTCGGGGCCGTCCTTGCCACGGCGCCCATCACGGCCCGGGTGTTCGGGCAGGTGTCGCTTGCCGGCGTGGTCACGAATCTCGTGGCGGTCCCAATCGCCGGGGTCACGGTGCCCGGGGTCCTCGCGAGCCTGGCGGGGGGCGGGCTGCTCGCGGGCGGCGCGGGCCTCACGCTCGCCGCCCTCGAGCGCGTCGCCGCGCTCGGTGCGCGCCTGCCGTTCGGGGTCATCGGGGGCGACCCCGGGCTGCCCTTCGCGGTGCCGTGGATCGGGGTCCTCGCGTTGGGGCTGTGGCTCGTGCGCCGGCGCCCCACGTGGCCCGTGGCCGCGCGGCGCGGTGCCGCCCTGCTGGCCGTCGCGGTGTGGGCCGGCCTCGCGCGCGACGTCTGGACGCGGGACCGTTACGACGGCCTCACGCTCTACGTGCTGGACGTCGGCCAGGGCGACGCGATCGCGCTGCGCTCCCCGCGCGGGCGCTGGATGCTCGTGGACGCGGGGCCGCGCTTCGGCGGGCGCGACGCCGGACGGACGGTCGTCGCGCCGTTCCTGCGCCGTCACGGCGTCCGGGCGCTGGATCTGTTGGTGGTGACCCACGGCGACGCCGACCACTCGGGCGGGGCGCCGAGCGTCCTGGCCGCCCTGCCGGCGGTGACGGTGATGGAGCCGGGGCAGCCGCTCGGGTCCGCGCCCTACCTCGAGTTCCTGGCGGCCGTGGACGAGGCGGGCGCCGCGTGGCACCCGGCGCGCGCGGGGGATGTCGTCGAATGGGACGGCGTCCGCCTCGAGGTGCTGCACCCGTCGGACCGGTGGCTGCGCGGCGAGGTACGGGCCAACGAGAACTCGGTGGTGTTGCGCGTTTCGTTCGGCGCCTTCGACGCGCTCCTCACCGGCGACGCCGGCCTGCCCGTCGAATCCGCGCTGCTCGACGCCGTGTCCCAGGTCGAGGTCCTGAAGATCGGGCACCACGGCTCCGCGGGAAGCACCGGGCCGGCGTTCCTCGCGGCGGCGGCCCCCAAAGTGGCGCTCATCTCCGTGGGCCAGAACGGCTACGGCCACCCGGCGGCCGAGGTCATGACCCGGCTCGCCGAGGGCCGGATTGCCTCGTATCGGACGGATCGCGGCGGGATGGTGACGGTCCGGTCGGACGGCATGTATTTTGAAATACGCCAGACGTCCTCTTCGCCCGGGCTTCCGAGGTTCCTGTGTCTCAATCGCGACTCGTCACCATCGAGAGCTTCATCATCGAACAGGAGCGCCTGTTCCCCGAGGCCACCGGGGAGCTCACCAACCTCCTATACGACGTGGCCCTCGCGGCCAAGGTGATCTCGAGTTACGTGCGGCGCGCGGGGCTGGCGGCGGTGCTCGGCCGGGCGGGCGCCATGAACATCCAGGGGGAAGAGCAGCAGAAACTCGACGTCCTCGCCAACGAGGTCATGAAGCACGTCATTCAGAAGACGGGGCGGGTGTGCGTCACGGCGTCGGAAGAGGATGCGGAGCCGGTTCCGGTGGCCACGGAGCACCGCCCTGGAAAATACGTCCTGTTGTTCGACCCGCTCGACGGCTCGTCCAACATTGACGCCAACGCGTCCATCGGCACCATCTTCTCGATTCACAAGCGCGTGACGCCGGACGGCACGCCGGGCACGCTGAAGGACTGCCTCCAGGTGGGGCGGGAGCAGGTCGCGGCCGGCTACGTGATCTACGGCTCGAGCACGATCCTCGTGTACACGTCGGGGTACGGCGGCGTGCACGGGTTCACGCTGGACCCGCGGATCGGGGAGTTCCTGCTCAGCCACGCCACCATCCAGACGCCTGCCACGGGGACGTACTACAGCGTGAACGAGAGCAACTACGACCGCTGGTCCCCGGGGTACCGGGAAGTGATCCGGATCTTCAAGAGCAAAAAGAACGCGCGCTACATCGGCTCGCTCGTGGCCGACTTTCACCGCAACCTGGTGGCGGGCGGGATCTTCCTGTACCCGGCGGATACGAAGTCCCCCCGGGGCAAGCTGCGCCTGCTCTACGAGGCCGCCCCGCTCGCGTTCATCGCCAAGGCGGCAGGCGGGTTCGCGACCGACGGGGAGCGACCCATTCTGGACATCGAGCCCACGGAGCTGCACCAGCGCACCCCGCTGGTCATCGGGAGCGCGGACGACGTGACGTTCGTCCGGGAGACGCTCGCGCGCGTGCCCGCGACCGTCGTGTGAGCGACGACCGCGCTTCGCCGTCCGGAATCCCCATCGAAGGCTGCTACGGACCGGAGCCGCCGGGAGTCTTCCCCTTCACGCGCGGCATCCACCCCAGCATGTACCGCGGCCGCCTGTGGACCATGCGGCAGTACGCGGGGTTCGGCACGGCCGAGGAGACCAATGCGCGGTTCCGGGCCCTGCTCGCGGCCGGCCAGACCGGGCTGTCGGTGGCGTTCGATCTTCCGACCCAGATGGGATACGATTCCGATGCTCCCGCGGCGGAAGGGGAGGTGGGCCGGGCGGGCGTCGCCATAGACACCGTGGACGATCTCGCCCTGGTGTTCGCGCACATCCCGCTCCGGGACGTCTCGACGTCCATGACCATCAACGCGACGGCCGCGATCCTGCTGGCCATGTACGTGGTGGTGGGCGAGGAGCAAGGCGTGCCCGCCGAGCAGCTGCGCGGCACCGTCCAGAACGACGTGCTCAAGGAGTACGCCGCGCGCGGGACGTACATCTACCCGCCGGATCCCTCGCTGCGACTCATCACAGACACGTTCCGGTTCGTGGCGGACCGCCGGATGCCGTTCAACCCCATCTCCGTGAGCGGCTACCACATGCGGGAGGCCGGGGCCACCGCGGTCCAGGAAGTGGCGTTCACGCTCGCGAACGGAGTCGAGTATCTGGACCGGGCCCGCGCCGCCGGCCTCGATCCATCCGAGGTCGCCGAGCGGATGTCGTTCTTCTTCGCGGCGCACAACGACCTGTTCGAGGAGGCGGCCAAGTTCCGGGCGGCGCGCCGGTTGTGGGCCACGATCGTGCGCGAGCGGTACCAGGGTAGCGACGCGGCGTGTCGGCTGCGGTTCCACACGCAGACCGGCGGTTCCACGCTCACGGCCCAGCAGCCCCTCAACAACGTCGTTCGCGTGGCGGTGCAGGCGCTCGCCGCGACGCTGGGCGGGACGCAGTCGCTGCACACCAACGGGTATGACGAGGCCCTGGCGCTGCCCACCGAGGAGGCGGCGACGCTTGCCCTGCGGACGCAGCAGATCCTGGCGCACGAGAGCGGGGTCGCGCAGACGGCGGACCCACTGGGCGGGTCGTACTACGTCGAGGCGCTCACGGACCGGATCGCGGAGGAAGCGCGGGCCCTCCTCACGGAGGTGGACCGCGGGGGCGGCGCCGCCGCCGCCATCGCGCGGGGCGACTTCCAGGAGGCCATCCATCGGTCGGCGTACCGGCACCAGCGGGCGGTCGAGGCGGGAGCGACGGTGATCGTGGGCGTGAACCGGTTCACCGAGGCCGAGCCGCCGCCCCGCATCCCGGCGCCGGACTACTCGGCGCTCGCGGCCCGGCAGGTCGAGCAGCTGCGCACGGTCCGCCAGCGGAGGGCGGAACGCGAGTGGCGGGCGTCGCTCGACGCGCTCGCGGCCGCGGCGCGCGGGACGGACGCGCTGATGCCCTCTCTCCTGGCGGCGGTGCGGGCCCGCGCCACGGTGGGTGAGATCAGCGATACGCTGCGGGGCGTGTGGGGCGTGTTCCGCCCGCACGCGTAGCTGGGCCGCTTGCTCATCCGGCTCAGCCCCGTCACCTTGGCGTCATGCCGGGCTTCAGCGCTCCCGATTTCCTGAGCTTGCAGGCGGCCCTCCGGGGCCGCTACTCGATCGAGCGCGAGCTGGGCCGCGGTGGCATGGGCATCGTGTACCTGGCCCACGAGGTGGCCCTCGACCGGCCGGTGGCGCTCAAGCTCCTCCCGCCGATGCTCGCGGGCCAGCCGGGGCTGCGCGACCGGTTTCTGCGGGAGGCGCGCACCGCGGCGCGGCTGTCGCATCCCAACATCGTGCCGATCCACGCCGTGGATGCGGTGGACGACTTCGTCTTCTTTGCCATGGCGTTCGTGGACGGCGAGACGCTGGGACAGCGGGTGCGGGAACGGGGACCTCTGCCGTCCGCCGAGGCCACGCGGGTGCTGCGGGAAACGGCCTGGGCGCTTGCCTACGCGCACGCGCAGGGCGTGGTGCACCGCGACGTGAAGCCCGACAACATCCTGCTGGAGCGGGGCAGCGGGCGCGCGCTCGTCACCGATTTCGGGATCGCGCACGTGCGGGAGGGGACCGGCACCGAGGCGGGCGAAGTCCTGGGCACCGCCGAGTACATGAGTCCGGAGCAGGCGAGCGGCGAGCCGCTGGACGCGCGAAGCGACATCTACGCGCTGGGGTGTGTGGGGTACTTCCTGCTGAGCGGTCGGCTGCCGTTCCAGGGCGACAGCGTGGGGGCCGTGCTCGCCAAGCAGATCGGCCAGGCGGCGCCGGCGCTGGCGACCGTCGCGCCGGAGGTGCCGTCCAAGCTCGGGCGGGTGATCGGCCGCTGCCTGAACAAGGCGCCCACGGAGCGCTTTCCCACGGGTGAGGCGCTGGCGGAGGCGCTCGATCAATCGGCGCCGGTGCGGCGCGAGCTGCCGATCCCGCTGCGGGTGTTCGTCAAGCAGAACCGTGAGACCTACCGGGAGGGATCCGCGGTGCGCGTGATCGCACTCTTCCTCGTCATGCCCCCCCTGGTCTGGCTCGCCGGGAGCGTCTCGCCGCTGGTGAGCGTCGTCGTGGCCACCGGCGTGTTGGGGGCCGCGATCATCGGGCCGGTTGTGCGCGGTGCGCGTCGCCTGCTCCGGTCGGGGTTCGGCCTCGAGGACGCGCAGCTGGCCCTGAAGGAGGACGTCGAGCGCCGCCGCGAGGAACTGCAATTCGAGTTCGGGCCGCCCGGGTGGATTGATCGTGGGCTGAAGTACGCGACGCTTGGCACGCTGGCGGCCACCGGCGGGACGTTCGGCCTGATGCTGATGAGCGGCTTTCCGTACATGGGGAATCTGTGGGGCATGTTCGGCGCGTCGGCGACCGCGTTCACGGTGACCGGGCTCGTGTATGCCGCCCGCACCGAGCGCCGGCGCGATATCTGGGGCGAGCGCTGGCTCCGGTTCTGGAAGAGTCGGTTCGGGCGGTGGGCGTTCAAGCTCGCGGGGATCGGATTGAAGCAGGTTTCGCCGGCGGCCACCGCGACCTACCGCCCGACGGAGCTGGCCCTGGGACTCGCCGCGGATCACCTGTACGAGGCGCTGCCCAAAGCCACGAAGCGAGCCCTCCCGGACCTGCTCCAGGTGGTGCGGCGGCTGGAGACGGACGCGCAAAGCATGCGGCGGCGGGTGGAGGAGCTGAACGATCTCCTCGGCCAGATCGGTGACGACGAGCGCGCGGGGAGTGACCGCCGCGCCAAGCTCCGGGACGAGCTGCGCGCCACGCGGGACGCCGCGCACCAGAAGATGCTGGACGCGGTCGGCGCCCTGGAGACCATCCGGCTCGGGCTGCTGCGCATGCAGGCGGGGGTCGCGACCGCGGAGAGCATTACGCAGGACCTGGCCTCCGCCCGGGGGCTGCTGGGGGATATCGAGCGGCTGGCGGAGAGCGCGGAGGAGGTGGAGCGGGAGATGCGGGGCGAGAGTGGAGCTGACGTGTAGCGTATAGCGTATAGCGTGGGTGTGTGGGAATGGGGTTTCCTTGGGGGAGGGTTCGATCATGCAGCGGTTCATGCTCAGGTTCTTGGTCACGTTCGTGGCGGTTGTGGGCATCATCGGGGAGGCTGGGGCGCAGGTTACGGCTATCCGGGCGGGGCGCCTGCTCGATCCGGAGGCCGGGACCGTCAGTGCCAACCAGGTCATCCTGGTCGAGAACGGGAAGTTCACGGCCGTGGGCGGAAACGTGGCCATTCCGCGGGGGGCGGAGGTCATTGACCTGTCCACCCTGACGGTGATGCCGGGGCTGGTGGACGCGCACAATCACCTGGCGCTCACGTACAAGGAAGTGCCGGAGAACAACGTCTACTACCTGACCTACGTGCTCGACGGGACGCCGCTCCGGGCCATCCAGGCGGTCTCGAACGGGATCCAGATGCTGAACGCGGGGTTCACCATCGTGCGCGACATGGGCAATGCGGGCGACTTCGCGGACGCGGCGCTCCGGCGCGCCATTCTCCAGGGCTGGATCCCGGGTCCCCACATCGTCAACTCGGGCATCATCATCGGCGGCATGGGCGGGCAGTTCTGGCCCACGCCGGAGATGGCCGTCCAGAAGAACATCGTCTATCCGGAGTACCTCGACGCCGACAGGCCTGACGAGATCGTGAAGGCCGTGCGGCACAACGCGCTCTTCGGCGCCACGGTCATTAAGATCTGCGTGGACTGCAAGCCGTGGGGCTATACGGTGGACGAGATCAGGCTGTTCATCGCCGAGGCGGCCAAGATCGGGCTCAAGGTGGAGGGCCACGTCCAGACCGTCGAGGGCGGGAAGCGCGCGGTCGAGGCGGGCATCTGGTCCATCGCGCACGACCGGGGGATGACCGATTCGCTGCACAAGGAGATGGCCCGGAAGGGGATCTTCCGCGCGGGGACGGAGACGCCCATCTCGCTCACGGGGCACACCAACCCGGCGCGGTACGACTTCACGGTGCGCATGCTCCGGAACGCGTGGGAGCACAAGGTGCCGCTCACGTTTTCCACGGACGCGGATTACTTCGTGCCCGGCAAGACCCGGGGCGAGGTGGCCATCGAATTCATCGAGACGTGGAAGGCCGCGGGGATCCCCAACGCGGACATCCTGCGCGCCATGACCGTGAACGGCTACCGTGTGAGCGAGACGGAGACCACGCGCGGACCCATCCGGCCCGGACTCGCCGCGGACCTGATCGCGGTGCCGGGGAATCCGCTGGAGTCCATTGACGCGCTCCGGACGGTCGTGTTCGTCATGAAGGACGGCACGGTATTCAAGCGGGACGGCATCATGACGCCCGCCGCGTTCTTCCACGGCGGGCCGGTGAACGGCTGGAACATCCGGTGAGCCGGGAGCGGGGGCCCGCCGGCTAAGGACGGTGCCCGTGGGCGCTGTCGCCCCGGTGCCTCTCGTAGTGCTGCCGCAGGAGATCCTTCCCGTAGTCGTTCCCGTTGGGCGTCCGCACCACGGTGTGGACATGCGCCCGGGTGGGGACGGTGCGGTCGCCCGGCAGCGCGATGGGACCCTGGTGGTCGAACTCGATGAGGATCACGGGGCTGTGCACCCGATAGTAGAACACCGCGTCCGGTCCCACGTCGCCGATCCACGCGACATACGTGTCGTCGAGGTGGGCGCGCACGTCGGCCATCTTCACGGCGGCGTGCCCGTCCCGGAGGTTGCCCACGTACTCGGCGATCAGCTCGAGCAGCCGGGCGCGCTGGAGGCTCGTGAGTGCCGAGGCGCGGATGCCGGCGTAGTCGAGGACGAGGTTGTCCTGGAAGGCCTGGGCCAGGGCGTTGCCGCGCCGCTTGGGAACGTCGAGGACGGCCACCGCCCGTTGCTCGGGGGTGAGTGATTCCATCAGCGCCAGGCCGCGCTGCTCCTCGATCTGAAGGACTGCGGTACCCGCATAGGGGCCCGAGCGGGCGACGACCGGCTCCGAGCCCATGAAGGCGGGCGTCATCACCACCTGGTCGCCGAGCACGAAGTAGTTGAGGTTCAGGTGGTGGCCGTCGAGCTGCCAGCCCCACGGGTTGGCAGTGGAGGGTTCCCCCATCACGGTGAGGTGGTACATCCCTTCGCCGTATTCCTCCGGGCGGCCGGTCAGCTCGCCCAGGTGACCGTTGAGCCGCATGACGGCCCGCGCCTTCTCGACCCCGGACGCCGACAGGCCGGCACCCAGGAGTCCCCAGGCGGCCTGCTGTTGGGCCGTGGTCAGCTCGGTGAAGCTCACGCCCGCGCGGTCGTAGCGGTGCACGTTGTTCCACCGCCGCCACTCGATGTGGTCCACGGGGAACGCGGTGCGGGCGCGCTGGCTGTCGGAGAGCGCGTGGAGGAACGTCCGGGTGGCCGACACGACGGGCGCTGTGGAGACGCCCGTCCGGCGGATCGGGAAGAGGTCGGGCACGACGGTGCCGTTGGTGGTGACGCCCACGAACGGTTCGGCCAGGGGGTCGCGCTGGCCCTGGGCGGCCAGGCGCGAACCCGGCGGATCGCGGCGGCCGTCGGCGGCGACGACCGCGGCCGCGGCGAGGGCGGCGGCGGCCAGCACGCGGGTCGGGCGGCTCATCGGGCCTTGAGCACGCGCGCCGCGCGCGCGTAGTCCTTGGGTTTCACCCAGAGAATCATCCCGTAGCGGTTCCGGCCGGCGGCGACCGCGTCCGCGGCGGTGACGCTGATCTTGGCCTCGGCCAGGCGGCCGAGGTGGTGACCCACGGCCCCGATCCGATCGTCGCCAGTGACGACGAAGCAGCGCTTGACGGCGCGGGGGCGCAGCCCCTGGCGCTGGAGCACGCGGCGGACGGCGCCCAGGTCGTCGGCCACGAAGTCGAGCTGCGCCTTGCCGCCGCCGCCCGGGAACCCGGAGAAGGCCACGAGGTTCACGCGGGCCTCGGCGAGGGCGGCCAGCAGGGCGGCGCCGCGGCCGGGCCGGTTGGGGACGACGACGTAGCAGTAGCGGGCTTTGCGGACCTGGTCAGCCATGGCGACCTCCTGGTGCGGGCGCTGGGTGGGGGCACGTGTGCTGGGTATTGGAGACGCTACGGCGTGCCGGGAGGGGTGTCAATGTGGCGCTGCGGCTTCCGCGACCTACCGCTCGCCTTGTGCGGGGTCCCGGCCGCGCGCCTGCGGTCGGCCTGCGTTCGGTTGTCGGGGTCCGGCGTTGGGGCGGTGACGCGTAGCGGGGGGGGCCGTTGCACATTGGGGGCATGCTGGCCCGATCTCCCGCGCCGGTTCGCAGCCGACATCGAGCCTGCTGCAATCGTTGCGCGCGAGCATGCGACTCAAGCACTTCAGCCCCCCGCGGGGTGCGGGGGCCAATCGGTGACTTCCGGCCGCGGCCAGCGGATCACACAGCCGTTTCCGCCGACCGAGGGATAGCCGCGTAGCGGCGGCATCGTGCTCGCCCCACGACCGTTGCGCGTCGCCGCTGGCGGCGCCTGCGCCCGGGTGAGTACTGTCGGAATACGATGACCACCCCCTGGTACCGCGATCTCGTCCTCTACGAAGTCTACGTCCGAGGCTTCTACGACTCGAACGGCGACGGAATCGGCGACCTGCCGGGCCTCATCGAGAAGCTCCCCTATATCCGCGATCTCGGGGTCGGCGCCATTTGGCTCCTTCCCATCTACGCGAGCCCCCTCCACGACGACGGCTACGACATCGCCGACTTCCGCGCCGTCCACCCCGACCTCGGCACGCTCGACGACTTCCAGCGGCTGCTGGAGACGGCCCACGCTTGCGATCTGCGCGTGCTGGTGGACTTCGTGCTCAACCACACCAGCGATCAGCATCCCTGGTTCCAGGAGGCGCGCCGCGGCCCGGGCAACCCGTTCCACGACTACTACGTGTGGAGCCCCGGGCCCGATCGCTACCGGGGGGTCCGCCGCATTTTCGTGGACACCGAGCCCTCCAACTGGACGCTGGACAGCGCGTGCGACCTCTACTACTGGCACCGCTTCTACGCCCACCAGCCCGACCTCAACTACGACAACCCCCGCGTCCAGGAGGAGATGCTCGACATCGCGCGGTTCTGGCTCGACCTGGGCGTGGACGGATTCCGCGTGGACGCCGTGCCGTATCTCTTCGAGCGGGAGGGCACGAGCTGCGAGAACCTCCCGGAGACCCACGCCTTCGTGAAGCGCCTCCGCCGGCTGGTGGAGGGCTACGCCCCGCCCCGCGTCCTCCTGGCCGAGGCCAACCAGCCGACCGAAGACCTGCTGCCCTATTTGCGCGATGGGGACGAGTTTCACATGGCGTTCCACTTTCCGCTGATGCCGCGCCTGTTCCTCGCGATTCGCCGGGAGCTGGCCGCGCCGCTCGTCGGCGTGCTGGAGCGGACCGGGACGCTCCCCGACGACTGCCAGTGGGTCATGTTCCTGCGCAATCACGACGAGCTGACGATGGAGATGATCTCCGACGACGACCGGACCTACATGTGGCAGCACTTCGCCGCGGAGCCTGGCATGCGCCTGAACATCGGCATCCGCCGGCGCCTCTGGCCCTTGCTGTCCGGCGGGCGCCGGCAGGTCGAGCTGCTGCACGGCCTGATTCTCAGTCTCCCGGGCTGCGCGGTGCTGTACTACGGAGACGAAATCGAGATGGGCGACGATTATCGCCTGGGTGACCGGATGGGCGTGCGGACCCCCATGCAGTGGTCTGCCGAGTCGAACGCAGGCTTCTCGAGCGCCCCGCCCGAGCGGCTCTACGCGCCCGTGATCACCGAGCCGGAATACCACTTCGCCGGGCACAACGTCCGGTCGCGGGAGCACAAGCCGACCTCGTTCCTCAATTGGCTCCGGCGCATGATCAAGGTGCACCGCGCCGACCCCGTGTTCCGCAGCCGCGGCATGCGGATCGTCCCCATCGAGAACCCGCGCGTGCTCGCCTTCGTGCGCGAGAGTGACGCCGGCGTGGTGCTCTGCCTCCACAACCTGTCCCGGTTCGTCCAGCCGGCGCTCGTGCCGGTGGAGGAGTGGCGGGGGCGCACGCCCGTGGAGATCATCGGTGGGGAGCGGTTTCCGCCCATCACCCACGCCGAGTATCTCTTCACGCTCGGCCCCCACTCGCTGCTCTGGCTCCGCCTTGAACGCGGCTGAACACTAGACCCGGCTCGCGCGGCACGCGTCCGTGGGCCAGACCCACCTCTTGGTGGGCGCCCAGAGCGCCATCACCGTCGGGATAGGAGTTTTTCAATCGGGGTCGTGGAGCATGGCCTGCTGCGCTCCGTGCGGTGGACGCGGGCGGTCCCAGGCCTACCTTCTGAGGGGCAACCCTCTCGCCGGAGCTCGCAGCTGATGAAGCCGATCGTCGTCATCCCCCTGATCCTGATCGCCGCCGTCTTCGTGGCCTTCGCCGGTGTTCCCTGGCTGGCCGAGATCCTGACGGACTGGTACTGGTTCCGGCAGGTGGGCTACGAGGTGGTGTTCACCCGGCGGCTCCTGGCCAGGCTCGGCCTGGGCGCCGGTGTCGGGGTCGCCGCGTTTCTCTTCCTGTACGCCAACCTGCGGTTTGCGCAGCGCGGCATCGTGCCCGATCCCATCGTGGTGCGGTTGGCGGATGCCGCGCGGGGCGCGGACGTGAGCCGCCTGCTCCAGCGCCTCAGCCTGCCCGTCGCGCTGGTGCTGGCCCTCCCCATGGCCGGCGCCGCGGCCGGCGGGTGGCTCACGGTGCTGGGCTTCGTGCACCGCACGCCCTTCGACGTGGCCGACCCGATCTTCGGCCGCGACGTGGGCTATTACGTGTTCACCCTGCCGCTCGTCTCGACCGGTCTCAGTCTTCTGCTGGGATTGGCGGCGCTGAGCCTGCTGCTCGCCGTGGGCCTGTACGTCATCCGGCGGGACATCGTGCTGCTGGGCAGGCGGCTCCGGATCGAGCCCTCGACGCAGTGGCACCTGGCGGTCCTGCTGGCGCTGCTGTTCGTCACGCTCGCCCTGCACCGCTGGTTCGTGGAGCTGCCCTCGCTGCTCTACTCCGACCGCGGGCCCATGTTCGGTGCGAGCTACGCCGACCTGGCGGTGACGGCGCCCGCGCTCCGCGTCTCGGCGTTCGTGATGGTGCTCGGCACGGGGTTGGTCCTCTGGGGCGCGCACCGCCGCCGGCTCGCGCGCAACGCGGCCCTCGCGGTCGGCCTGGTGGTGGGCGCTGCGGTGATCGCCGCCGGCGCGACGGCCGCCGTCCAGCGGTTCCAGGTGGATCCCAACGAGCTGGCGCGCGAGGCGCCGCAGCTCGAGCACCACATCGCCGCCACCCGCCGCGCCTGGGGGCTGGACAGCGTCGTCGAACGGGATCTCACCGGCGAGCGCGGCCTCACGCTCGCGGACATCCGGGCCAACGACGGCACCCTGCGGAACGTGCGGCTCTGGGACCGCGAACTCCTGCTCCAGACGTTCGGCCAGCTCCAGGCGATCCGGACCTACTACGACTTCGTCAGCGTGACCGACGACCGGTACTGGATTGACGGCGTGTATCGTCAGGTGATGCTGTCGGCCCGCGAACTGAACTCGCAGATGCTGCCGGCCCGCACGTTCATCAACGAGCGGCTGGTGTTCACGCACGGGATGGGTGTCACGCTGACGCCGGTGAACGAGGTGGGCGAGCAGGGCCTGCCGGTCCTGTTCATCAAGGATCTTCCCCCGCAGGGAGATGTCTCGATCGGGGTTTCGCGGCCCCAGATCTACTACGGCGAGCTGTCCAGCGACTGGGTCATCGTGGGTTCCCGGCAGCGCGAGTTCAGCCACCCGGCGGCCGAGGGCAACGTGTACACCTCGTACGAGGGCGAGGGCGGCGTGCCGGTGCGCTCGCTGTTCCGCAAGGTGCTCTTCGCCATCCGGTTCGGCTCGCTCAAGATCCTGCTCTCCGACGACGTCACGCCCCAGAGTCATGTGCAGTATCACCGGAGCATCCGCGATCGGGCGCGGACGGCGCTCCCGTTTCTCCAATGGGACGGCGACCCGTACCTCGTGATCACCGAGGCTGGGCAGCTGATGTGGTTGCTCGACGCCTACACCCTGAGCCGGCGGTATCCGTATGCCCAGCCGATCGGCGGCGGGGTCAACTACATGCGCAACAGCGTGAAGGTGGTGATTGACGCGTACCACGGCACGATGACGCCCTACGTGGCGGAGCCGTCCGACCCGATCGTCCGGACGTACGAGAAGGTGTTCCCGGGCATCTTCCGGCCGCTCGCGGACCTGCCGGCGGACCTGCGCGCGCACGTGCGGTACCCGGAGGACCTGTTCCGGGTCCAGACGGCGCTCTACACGGTCTTTCACATGCGGGTTGCGGACATCCTGTATCATCGGGAGGATCAGTGGCAGATTCCGGCTCCGGGGGCCGGCGCGGGGGGCACCAGTGATCCGTTCCTCCGGCACACGGTCATGAAGCTGCCGGGCGAGGAGCGCGAGGAATTCATCATGATGACGCCGTTCACGCCCCGCCAGCGGGACAACCTCCGGGCGTGGATGGTGGCGCGCATGGACGGTGATCACTACGGTCAGCTGGTGGTCTACCGGTTCCCGCGCCAGAGCCTGGTGTTCGGGCCGCGCCAGGTCATGAACCGCATCAACCAGGACACGGAGATCTCGCAGCAGCTCACGCTGTGGGATCAGCGCGGCTCGCAGGTGATTCGCGGCAACCTCCTGGTGATTCCCATCGAGGAGTCACTGATCTACGTGCAGCCCGTCTACCTCCGGGCGGAGGGCGGGCGCATTCCCGAGCTCCGGCGCGTGGTGGTGGCCTACGAGAACCGGGTGGTGATGGAGGAGACGTTCGATCGCGCGATGGCGCGGCTTTTTGCGGACGACCTCGAGGTGGAGCGCCGGGGCCCGCCGGTGCCGCGGGCGGCCGCGGCGACCGAGGCTGTCCCGGCGGCGGCGGCGCGGCTCACCGAGCTGATCCGTCTGGCCGGGGAACAGTACGACCGGGCCACCAGCGCCCAGCGCGTGGGGGATTGGGCGACCTACGGCGAGGCGATGCGGCGGGTGGGCGAGCTGTTGAGCGAGTTGCGGCGGCTGGCCGACGGTGGGCGCCCATAGTCGGACCTCCGTCGCCGGGGGCGCCAAGCGCGGGCGAGAGGACGCCGCGTGTGCTGGACCGGGGTCCGTGACCTCGCCGACGACGGGGCACCGGGGCTTGTGGACGCCGAGGGCCACCGGCGCCGCGTTTGCCAGGCGCGCTCCCCGACCATGAAGCGCCGAGCATACGCGCGACTGGCGCGCGGGCGGGCACCAGGGCATTGCGCGACTGGCTGTTCTGACGCAACGTTGGCGTGCCGCCGGCCTAACGATGCTGGCTGCTGACGAGCGGACCATGGAAGCTCGCTGCGCTCGCAACGATAGGACCGCTCGCAGCAGAAGCGCCGCTGGGCGGCGCGTCCGGCGGGCGCCGGAAACTTGTCATTCCGACCCGTCGTAGGGAGCTGCATCCCCAGCTGGAGGCGAGTTCATGCGGCTTTCCCCGATCATACTGCTCATCGGCTCGACAGTCTGTGGCGATGATGCGGTCGCCCAAACTCCGGAAGCTGATGCACGTGCCATCCGGGCGGTGATCGAAAACGCCTATGTCCGGGGCGTGTTTGTGGATGAGGACCCTGTGGCCGTTCGCGCCGGCTTTCACCCGTCGTTTCTCCTATCGGTCTACGACGCCGATTCCATCATCGTGGCTCCACTGGAGATGTGGCTGAACGTCCTGGATCGCAGTGGCCAGCCGAGCGGCGACACGGTTCGCCACGTTTTTGAGCGTGTCGACGTGACCGGTGGCACAGCGATGGTGAAGCTCCAACTATGGATCAACGACGAACACGTGTACACGGACTACTTCAGCTTGTACCGGTTCAGCGATGGCTGGAAGATTGTGCTGAAGGTCTTCGCGTCGCATGACTGAAACGGCGCGCCAACGTTCATCGCCCGTCGGCCGGAGCACGGTGTTGAAGGAGGTCGCCCAGACGCCGTCGTCGGTTGCGTCCAGCCCGATGTGTTCGTGGGTCAGCGGTTTCGAGCGGGCCCAACAGGAGGAAACTCGTGGCACTCGTGGTGCTCCTGAGAGGGGTCAACGTCGGTGGTCACAGGACCTTCCGACCCACCACGCTCGCCCAGCAACTGAAGCACCTCGATGCTGTCAACATTGGCGCGGCGGGCACCTTCGTGATCCGGCGGCCGGTCACCCGGGCGCACCTCGGGGCGGAATTGGCACGCCGGCTTCCCTTTGAGACCGAGATCGTCATCTGCCAGGGCCGCGAGATTGTCCGGCTGATGTCTCACCATCTCATCGCCCACCTGTCCGTGCGACCAGGCATCGTCCGCTTCGTG
>DASWHL010000009.1:0-11342 GCA_036398175.1 Gemmatimonadales bacterium | reverse complement strand
CGTGCTCGTCGCCGCGATCGCGCTCCGCCACGTGCCGCGGGAGGCAGCCCCGCGGCCGATGGCCGAGCCGGCCCCGTCGCCGAGGGACGCCGTGGCACCGCGCCCGGCCGTGGTGGTGCTGATCTTCCTGTTCGCCGGCGTTCGCGTGCCGGAGGCATTGCTCCTGTTGCGGCTCCACGACCTGGGCGTGGCGGCGGCCATGATTCCCCTGTGGTGGGCCGCGCTGCACCTGGTCC
Source organism: Gemmatimonadales bacterium (assembly GCA_036398175.1). Classification (GTDB taxonomy): domain Bacteria; phylum Gemmatimonadota; class Gemmatimonadetes; order Gemmatimonadales; family GWC2-71-9; genus JAOTWJ01. The sequence continues at coordinate 11,106 of DASWHL010000009.1, read as the reverse complement.
GCGCGGCGGCGAGTTATCCGGGCGGGTGGGCGAGCGACCATCTCGGGGCGACGCGGACGATGGTGGCCGGGTGGATCGTGCATGCCGCCGTGGCCGCGGGACTCGCCGCCGCCGCGAGCCCGTGGGTGGGCGGCCTGTGCCTCCTCGGGCTCGGGCTGGGGTCGGCCGGCACGGAGTCGCCGGAGCGCGCCCTCGTGGCGGCCTGGGGTGGCCGGGCCGCGCGCGGGCGACGCTTCGGGCTGTACCATGCCGGGACCGGCATGCTCGCGCTGCCCGGCGGCCTGGCGTTCGGGGCGGCGTATCAGTGGGTTGGCGGCCCGTTCGCGTTGGGGCTCAGTGCCGCGCTGGTCCTGATGCTGGGACTGATCGGCGCGGTCGCCGGGCGCCGGGTCTCCTGAGCCGGTCCGGGTGTCCGCTGGTTGCCGACGCCCGGGTGGGGCCGTACCTTCTCCAAGTTTTTCACTCGGCGGCCGACATCCCGTTCACGCCCGATCCCCCCGACTGGGAGGCGGCATCCCGCCGTGCTTCGGGCACGGCGACGGCGCCCGCCACCCGACCACAGCCGGCCCCCACCACCGAGAGCGGGATGCGCCTGAACACGGCGCTCGTCACGGGTGGGGCCACCGGGATCGGCAGGGCGGTCGCCCTCGAGTTCGCGCGCCGCGGCGTCAACATCGCCTTCAACTACATTGACATCGCGGGGCGCGACATTGCCGAGCAGGCGCTGCTCACCGAGACCGCGCTGCGGGCGTTGGGGGTCTCCGTCTACTCGGAGAAATGCGACGTTCGCAACCTCGAGGCGGTCGAACGGTTCGTGGAACGGGCCAAGGCGGAGCTGGGCGGCGTCCATTACCTCGTCAACAACGCGGGCATCACCCGGGACGCGGCCATGTGGCGCCTGGGAACCGAGCAGTGGCGGGAGGTGCTGGACACCAACATCACCGGCGCGTTCCATTGCACGCAGGCCGTGGCCCGGCTGTTCCGCGTCCAGCGGATGGGGAAGATCGTGAACATCGCGTCCATCCAGGCGTTCCACCCCAGCTTCGGGGTGGTGGCGTTCGCGGCGAGCAAGGCCGCGCTCATCGGGTTGACGCGCGCCTCGGCCATCGAGCTCGGGCCCGCCGGCGTGAACGTGAACGCGGTGGCGCCGGGATACGTCCGGACCGAGGCGCTCGAGTCTCTGCCGGCCGACGTGGTGGACCGGGCCAAGAAGAACTCGGTCCTCGGCCGCCTGGCCGAGCCCGAGGACGTGGGGAACGTGGTCGTATTCCTGTGCTCGCCCGAAGCCCGCCACATCACCGGGCAGGTTATTTTCGTGGACGGTGGGTTGAGCATCGTCTGAGCCCCGCGCGGTCCCCGGCGCGTCAGGGGCCCGTCCCCTCGCGAGGGAGCTTGTCGTGACCGCACCGTTCGTCGTCCTGGAGAGGTCCCACCAGGGACAGGTCGCCACGCTCACGCTCCAGCGCCCCCCCGACAACGCCATGTCCCTGGAGATGATGGAGGCCATCAACGGCGCGCTCCTGGGGTTGCGCGACGCGCGCGATCTCAAGGTCCTGGTGGTCCGTGGCAGCGGCGGTTCCTTCAGCAGCGGGATTGACCTCACCGAGCACTCGCGCGACCGCGTGACGCGCCTCCTCCAGGTCTTCCACCGCATCTTCGAGACGATCCGGTTGCTGGACGTCGTGAGCGTGGCGGCGGTCAATGGGGCGGCCGTCGCGGGCGGGTTCGCGCTGGCGCTGGGATGCAACCTGGTGGTGGCGAAGCGGTCCGCCACGTTCTCGCTGCCCGAGGTGCGGCGCGGGTTGTTCCCGCCGATCCCGTGCGTCCTGCTGCCGCGCGCCGCTCCCCGGCGCAAGGCAATGGAGTGGATCCTGCTCGGCGAGGACCTTTCCGCCGAGGAGCTGGCCGCGTTCGGGCTCGTGAACCGCGTGTTTCCCGACGAGGCGTTCGAGGCGCGGCTCGACGAGATGATCGGGCGGTTGATCGCCACGTCGGGGCCGGTGCTCCGGCTGGCGCGACAGGCGCAGATGGAGTCCTACTACGCGACATACGAGGAAGCGCTGGGCAAGGTCGAGAGTCTCTATCTCCGGGATCTGCTGGCGCTGCAGGATCCGCACGAGGGCATTCAGGCCACGCTCGAGGGCCGGGAGGCGGAATGGCGCAACGCCTAGCCCTGGTGACCGTCACGGCCGCGGTGCTGATGGCCTGCGCCGGGAAGCGGACACCGGGGGACGATCCGGGGCCGGAGCGTCCGACCCTCCCGTTGCCCACGGCGGGGATCGCCGGCCAGCGTGTGGCCGTCTATCCGCTCACGCTCGTCACCGCCGCCGAAGACCTCGGGTGGCAGTCGTATCTGGCCTCGCGCCGCGAAGCGCTCGATCGGGCGGACAGCATCATCGGCGCCATGCTGACCGAGCGATCCCCGGAAGTCACGTGGGTGCTCCCGCCCGAGTTGCGACGGGCCGCGGCGCGCGCGCCGGCCATGCTGGCCAATCCCGACCAGCTGGGATCGGCCCTCCTGCGGTCGCCGGGCGTCGCGCAGATCCCGGATCCGCTGCGCAGCCAGATGCGGTCGCTCAACGGAGTGGCCGCGGACCGGTACGCGCTGGTGCCGGCGGCGCTGGTGTTCACCCGCGGGCCAGGAGGCCGCGGGCAGGCCGAGCTGACGCTGGTGATGGGGGACGTCCGGTCCGGGCTGCTGGGGTGGCGGACGGTGGCGCGAGGCGAGGGCGACGATCCCTGGGACGCCCTGCGCGTCGCCTTCAAGACGCTGACGCCGGGCTTGCCGTGACCCGCACCGTCACCCTGATTCCGGGGGACGGCATCGGGCCCGAGATCACGGACGCCGTCCTCAGGATCCTCGACGCGGCGCACACGGACATCAGCTGGGATCGGCAGCTGGCCGGGATGGCGGCGCTCGAAGCGACGGGCGATCCCCTTCCCGGCGACACGCTCGAGAGCGTGCGGCGCCATCGCGTGGTGCTCAAGGGGCCCCTCACGACGCCGGTCGGGACCGGCTACCGGTCCGTCAACGTGGCGTTGCGGAAGGAGTTCGACCTCTACGCCAACGTCCGGCCCACCCGCACCATCATCCCGGGCGGGCGGTACGAGGACGTGGACATCGTGCTCGTCCGCGAGAATACCGAAGGGCTCTACATCGGCTTCGAGACGTTCGTCACCGTGGGGGGGGATCCGCGGGCGGTGGCGCAGTCCACGGCCATCGTGACGCGAATGGGGTGCGAGCGTATCGTGCGGTACGCCTTCGAGTACGCCGTGCGCCACGGCCGGCGGCAGGTGACCGTCGTGCACAAGGCCAACATCCTCAAGGCGGTGAGCGGCCTGTTCCTGGATGTGGCCCGGGAGGTCGCCGAAGAGTACCACGGCCGGGTGGCCATGAACGACGTGATCATTGATGCGTGCGCCATGAAGCTGGTGCTCGATCCGCGCCAGTTCGACGTGATGGTCACGACCAACATGTTCGGGGACATCCTGAGCGACGAGATCGCGGGCCTGGTGGGTGGCCTTGGCCTCGCGCCGGGGGCCAACATCGGGACGAACGGGGCGCTGTTCGAGGCCGTGCACGGGTCGGCGCCGGACATTGCGGGGCGTGGCGTCGCGAACCCGACGGCGCTCCTGCTGGCGGCCTGCATGATGCTCGATCACCTCGGGGACCTGGCCACCGCCGGCCGGGTGCGGGAGGCGGTGGAGGGGACGCTGCGGGACGGCGACGCGCGCACGCGGGACGTGGGGGGGCATGCTTCGACGGACGAGTTCACTGACGCCGTCGTTCGGCGTCTTGCGTGAGAAGGAGTGCCCGCGGTGCCACCGCGCGGTGGACCTGGCGCTGGGCGAGTTGTGCGCGGTTTGCGAGCGCGAGATCCGCGGGCGTTCGGCCCGCGCGGCGCGCTGGGTCGGTCTCGGCACGACGCTGGCGTTCGGCGGGTACGTGATGGCGGTGCTCCCGCCCCAGCAGGGCGCGCGGCTGATCGGCGCGGCCGCCACCGTGACCTGGTACCTCGTGACCCGCCGGATTACCCAGCGGATCGTGGCCGAGTGGCTCCGCGGCCGATAGGACGTGTTCCGTGACCGTCAGTCTCGTCCATCTGTCCGACCTGCATTTCGGCGGCCTCGCCGACCTCGCACAGATCGAGGCCGTCGAAGCGCTGGTGCCGGATCTGGAGCCCGACGCCGTCGTGCTCTCGGGCGACCTCACCCAGCGGGCGCGGCACGGCGAGTTCCAGCGCGCGCGCGCCTTCGTGCGCGAGATGACCCGGGCCGGCCCCGTCTACGTCCTGCCGGGGAATCACGACGTGCAGTGGTGGTGGCGTCCCTTCGTGCCGTTCGGGAGCGCGGCCAAGTATCGCAAGTACCGGCAGTATTTCGGCCCCGAGCTGGTGCCCACGCTGGACCTGCCCGGCGTGCTGATCACGGGGGCGCTGACGTCGCACGGGGTGGCCTGGGGTTCGCTGACGCCGCGGCTGCGCGACATTGCCGTCAAGGGCCATCTGCCGAAGTCCGCGATGGCCCGCGCGGCGGCGACGCTCGCCAGGGCCCGCCCCGGGCAGGCGCGCGTGCTGGTGGTGCACCACAACGTGCTCCGCGGCGCCCTCTCCGAGCGGATGGGCCTGGCGCGCTGGCGCACGGCGCAGCGGCGCATCGTGGCTGCGGGCGCGGACGTGGTGCTCTGCGGCCACGACCATCAGGAGCAGGTGGAGACGCTGGGCGGCGCCGTGATCGCGTGCGCCGGCACGCTCTCGACCCGTTCCCGCGGCGGACGGCCCTCCGTCTTCTTCCGGCTCCTGATCGAGACGGACGCGATCCACGTGGAGCAGTACCGCTGGGACGCGGCGCGACGGGTGTTCCGGCGGTCGGACCGGCACCAGTTCGGGCGGCGGCGGACCGCGGTCGCGTCGGGGGTCGGGGTGGAGTAGGGGGGCTGGGCGGACGCGGGGGACGAGGTGGCCGGCGTTCCCGTCTCCGACTACGTTCCTGACCCGCCGGCGCGACGGACAGACCAGGAGGGTGCGTGGCTTTCGAAGGCGTGGATTTCTACGATGTCGAGTCGTTGCTGAGCGAGGAGGAACGCGCGGTCCGGGACACGGTCCGCCGGTTCGTGGACGACGAGGTCATGCCGGTGATCGGCGAGCACTACATCGCCGGCGCGTTCCCCGTCCATCTCATCCCCACGATGGGCGCGCTCGGGCTCTACGGCGCCAATCTCCCGGAGACGTACGGCTGTGCCGGGCTGAACAACGTGGCCTACGGCCTGATCATGCAGGAGCTGGAGCGCGGCGACTCGGGCATCCGCTCGTTCGCCTCGGTGCAGGGCGGCCTCGTGATGTACCCGATCCACGCGTTCGGCAGCGAGGAGCAGCGCCGCGCGTGGCTGCCGCGCCTCGCCACCGGCGAGGCGATCGGCTGCTTCGGCCTGACCGAGCCCGACTTCGGCTCGAACCCGGGCGGGATGATCACCACGGCGCGCGCGACGAAGGACGGATGGGTGCTGAACGGCGCCAAGATGTGGATCACGAGCGGTTCCCTGGCGCACGTGGCCATCGTGTGGGCCAAGACGGGCGCGCTCGACGACCAGGCCTCGATCCGCGGGTTCATCGTGCCGACGGACACGCGGGGGTTCACGGCCAGGGACCAGAAGGGGAAGCTCAGCCTCCGGGCCAGCGATACGAGCGAGCTGGTGCTCGCGGACGTCCATGTGGGCAAGGACGCCCTCCTGCCCGGCAGCGGCGGGCTCAAGAGCCCGCTCATGTGCCTCACGCAGGCGCGGTACGGCATTGCGTGGGGCAGCGTCGGGGCCGCCATGGCCTGCTACGACGAGGCGCTGCGGTACGCCAAGACCCGCATCATGTTCGACCGGCCCATCGCCGCGTTCCAACTGCAACAGGCCCGCCTGGCCGACATGCTGACGGAGATCACGAAGGCGCAGCTGCTGGCCCTGCAGCTCGGCCGGCTCAAGGACCGCGGCACGATGACGCCCCAGCAGGTCTCGCTGGCCAAGCGGAACAACGTGAACATCGCGGCCGAGTGCGCGCGCGAGGCACGGCGCCTGCTGGGCGCCAACGGCATCCTCGTCGAGTATCAGTCCATGCGCCACCTGGCCAACATCGAGAGCGTGTACACGTACGAGGGGACGCACGACATCCACACGCTGGTGCTGGGACAGGCGGTCACCGGCATTTCGGCATTCGGGGACTGAGCGATGGCCGATAGCCGATGGCCGATGGCCGATTGGCCGACTCGGCAATCGGCCCTCGGCCATCGTAAGGGAGGACACATGGCGCCGGAGACTCGACTCTTGGTGGAGGTCGTGGACCATGCCTTTACGGGGCGGTCCTGGCATGGGGCGACGCTCACGGGGGCGCTCCGCGGCGTGACGCCGGCGCGGGCGCTCTGGCGGCCGGCCCGGAACCGCCACTCCATCTGGGATCTGGTGCTGCACACGGCATACTGGAAGTACGTGGTCCGCTGTCGCCTGACCGGTGAGCGGCCGCCCGAGGGGTTCCCGCGGGCGCCCAGCAACTGGCCCGAGACGCCCGCGCGGCCGGATGCCGCGCGCTGGCGCGCCGACGTGCGCCTGCTCAAGCGGATGCACGACGAGATGCGGGCCGCCGTGGCCGCGCTCCCGCCCCGCAGGCTGCGCGCCCGGTCGCCGGCGGGAACGTGGAGCTACGCCCAGATGATTCAGGGCGCTGCGGCCCACGACCTCTATCACACGGGACAGATCCAGCTGCTGAAACGTCTGCCCGCGCGGCGTTGACCGGTGGCGGATCGCAGATTGCAGGCCGCCACCGAGAGACAGGAGCGTGCCGTGCCCCGCCACTGGCTCATGAAGGTCGAACCGTCGGCGTACACCATCGAGGATCTCGAACGGGACGGGCGGACGGGGTGGGAAGGGGTGCGGAACTACAAGGCGCGGAACCTGCTCCGCGACGAAATCCAGGTGGGCGACCGCGTGCTCTTCTACGCGTCCAACGCCGATCCGTCGGGGGTGGTCGGGCTGGCCGAGGTCGCCCGGGCCGGCTATCCCGACCCGCTCCAGTTCGTGCGCGGGCACGACTACTTCGATCCGAAGGCCACGGCGGACAGGCCCATCTGGTACAGCGTGGATCTCCGGTTCGTCGAGCGGTTCCCCGCCGTGGTGGCCCTCGCGGACCTGAAGGCCAACCCCGCGCTGCGGGACATGATGGTGATCAAGCGGGGCGCGCGGCTCTCCGTGCAACCCGTCGGTCCCGCGGAGTACGCGGAGGTGTGCCGGATGGGGCGCCGGCGGCGGTAGCGCGCCGGCGCCGCGACGCATCGCGACGCTGATCGGGAGGTGAGCGATGGCGGACCAGGGAGCCGTTCCACGCGCCGCGCGCGCATCCCGCAAGATCGGGATGTCGCCGGGAGCGCTGGTCCACGTGGGCCGCCGGCTCGCGGAGGACGTGGAGGTCGAAGTGCAATGGTTCGACGCCGAGGGGGCGTTCGAACGCCAGACGGTCTTCGATGTGACCGAGCTGGAGGCCTGTCGCGACCGACCCGGGATCCTGTGGGTGGACGTGAATGGGATCCACGACGCCGACATCATTGCCCGGATCGGCGGCGTCTTCAGTCTGCACCCCCTGCTGCTCGAGGACGTGCTCAACGCCAATCAGCGCCCCAAGCTCGAGGCACACGGCGAGCATCTCTACCTCGTCCTGCGGATGCTGCTCGCCGGTCCCGACCACGCCGTCGAGATGGAGCAGGTGAGCGTCGTGCTCGGTCCGCGCTACGTGCTCACGTTCCAGGAACGCTCGCGCGACACGTTCGACCCGGTCCGGCGCCGCCTGGCGGAGCCGGCGTCCCGGCTGCGCCAGCAGGAGGCCGATTTCCTGGCCTACGCTCTCGTGGACACGATCGTGGACAACTACTTCGCGGTGCTCGAAGCCATCGGCGACCGCATCGAGGAGCTGGAGGACGTCGTCATCGTCTCTCCCGACCGCGCGACCCTCACCGCGATCTACGACGTCAAGCGTACCCTCGCGGACCTGCGGCGGGCCATCTGGCCGCTGCGCGATGCGCTCGGGACGCTGGCCCGCGGCGATTCGCCGCGGGTGAGCGCCGCGACGCTGCCCTACCTGCGGGACGTCGCCGATCATGCGATCCGCACGCTCGACACGATCGAGACGTACCGGGATACCGCCGCGACGCTGATTGACATGTACATGTCGAGCGTGAGCAACCGGATGAACGACGTGATGCGCGTGCTCACCGTGATCGCGACGGTGTTCATCCCGCTCACCTTCATCGTGGGGATCTACGGGATGAACTTTGCCCGGATGCCGGAGCTGGAATGGCGCTGGGGCTATCCCGCGGTGTGGGCCGTCATGGTGGGAACCGTGCTCGGGCTGCTCGTCTTCTTTCGGCGCCGCCGCTGGCTGTGACGTTGCGGCGTCCCGGACCCGCGTATAGCTTCCGGCCACCGGAGAGTCCGCAGGTCGTAAAGCTCTGTAATCAAAGAGGTTGCGGTGAAGATCGCCGTCTGTGTCAAGCGGGTGCCGGACACCGAGGCCCGCATCAAGATCGCCGCCGATGGCAAGGCCATTGACGAGGCCGGCGTGAAGTTCGTGCTCAATCCCTATGACGAGTATGCGGTCGAAGAAGCGCTCCGCCTCAAGGAAAAGGCTGGCGCGGGCGAGGTCGCGATCGTGACCGTGGGTGGCGACGCGTCGCAGGAGACGATCCGCACCGCGCTTGCCATGGGCGCCGACCGCGGGGTGCTGCTCAAGACGGACGCGGTGCCGCTCGATCCGCTGCCGGTGGCGCGGGCGCTGGCCGATGAGCTGCGGGGCGGCGGCTTCGACCTCATCCTGTTCGGCAAGCAGGCGGTGGACGACTCGAGCCACGCCGTGGGCCTCATCGTGGCGGAGCTGCTCGGCCTCCCGTCCGTCGGCGCGGTGACGTCGCTCGCGATCGCCGACGGCAGGGGCACCGCCGAACGGGAGGTGGAAGGCGGCGTCGAAGTGGTGGAGTTCGCGCTGCCCGGGGTTGCCACCGCCGACAAGGGCCTGAACGAGCCGCGCTACCCGGCGCTGAAGGGCATCATGGCGGCCAAGAAGAAGCCGCTCGAAACGAAGCCCGTGGCGCTCGCGGGGGCGGGGCTCGAGGTCATTGGACTCGCCTATCCTCCCGAGCGCCAGGCGGGCCGGATCGTGGGCGAGGGGGCGGAGGCGGTGCCCGCGCTCATCGAAGCCCTGCGGACGGAAGCGAAGGTGCTGTGATGGCGAACGTGCTCGTGGTGCTGGAGCAGCGGGACGGCGTGCTCAAGCGCGTGTCCTTCGAAGCGCTGGCGGCGGGGCGGGCCCTGGCGGATCAGCTCGGCGGGGAGACGCACGCCGTCGCGCTCGGCCCGGCCGACCTCGCGGTCGAGGCGGCGGGGGCGCACGGGGCGGATCGGGTGTTCCTGGCGACGGCGGACGGCGTGCGGCTGTACCAGCCCGGGCCCTACGCCGCGACGGTGGCCCAGCAGGCGCGGGCCGGCTATGCCGCCGTGCTGCTCGGCGCCACGGCCCTGGGCAAGGACCTGGCGCCCCGGATTGCGGCGCGGCTCGGCTGTCCGCTCGCGGCCGACGTCCACGCGGTGGCGCTGGACGGCGGCGCCATCGTCGTGGCCCGGCCGGTGTATGCGGGCAAGGCCGTCTACCGGCTGCGCGTCACGGCCCCGCAGGTCGTCGTTTCCCTCCGGCCCAACAACTTTCCGCCGGTCCACGCGGCGCGGGCCGGCACGGTGGAGCGGATTGCGGTCGTGGACGGCGTGGGCGCCCGCACCACCCAGGTCAAGGAGCCCGAGCACGCGGCGGTGGACGTGGCCGAGGCCGGGATCGTGGTGGCGGGCGGACGGGGGCTCAAGGAGTCGCAGCACTTCCGGCTGCTCGACGATCTCGCGGCCGCGTTCGGGAGTCAGGCCGCGGTGGGCGCGTCGCGCGCGGTGGTGGACGCGGGCTGGCGGCCGCACGCGGAGCAGGTGGGACAGACGGGAAAGACGGTGAGCCCCAATCTGTACATCGCCGTCGGCGTCTCCGGCGCCATCCAGCACCTCGCCGGCATGCGCACGGCCAAGGTGATCGTCGCGATCAACAAGGACAAGGATGCCCCCATCTTCAAGGTGGCCGACTACGGCATCGTCGGCGACCTGTTCGACGTGGTGCCGCGGCTCACCGAGGAAGTGCGCAAGGTGCGCAACGCATGACGCGCGGACTCCTGGTGCTGCTGCTCACGGCCGCCATGGTGGGCTTGGCCACCGCGCAGTCCACGATCCGCCAGGTCCAGCCCAAGGCGTTCCCGCTGTCCGCCACCGTGAACGCCGGCCTGGGGTTCGGCGGGGCGCGCGCCACGTACTACGACTCGACCGTGGCCGGCTGCACACCGAGCCAGTGCGTGACGGCCGGCGCCGGCTCCGGATGGGCGGCGGGCGTTGACCTCCAGGCGCCGCTCGGCAGCACCGTCGGGGTCGCGGTCGGGGGGCAGATCGGCCGGCCTACGCAGCGGCTCTGTGTCCGGTCGCAATGCCAGTCCCGCGGGGGCATCTGGGCCATCCGCGGGAACGCGATGCTGCTCTGGCGGTTCAAGGCCCGGGCGCCGATCTACTTCGGCCTCGGGGGCGCGGTCACGTACTTCCGTCCCGCGCCGGTCGTGAATCAGAATCTCACGGCGGACGGGCAGGGGACGACGATGGAGGTCGGCGGGACGGTGGTCGTCGGGTACGACTTCCGGCTCACGGAGCGGCTCGGCGGCCGGGTGGCCTGGAGCAGCTTCCTGATGGCGCCATCGTCCGAAGGACTGCCCGTGGGCTACGCGGTGCGGAGCCTCGCGTGGGACAACACGGTCACGTTCGGCGTGCGCTTCCCGTTCGGCACATGACCCGATCGCTCCCACCCCTCGCCGCGCGGCAGCCTGCGTTGCCGCGCGAGCGGTTGATTCTCGCCCAAGCACCCGCCGCCGACCGCATTGATCTCGACGTCGTCTTCGTGGGCGGCGGGCCCGCCGGTCTCGCCGGGGCCATCGAGCTGGCGCGGCTGGCAAAGCGGGATCCCGCGCTGGGCGGCCTGGAGATCGGCGTACTCGAGAAGGCGG
>DASWHL010000008.1:0-26895 GCA_036398175.1 Gemmatimonadales bacterium | reverse complement strand
CTCGCCGATCGAGGCGAGCGACAGGGTGGCTGGGGTAACAGTAACCGTGATCGGGGGGTCGACGTCCGTCGGTGCGTCCACGCAGGCCAAGCCCAGCAGGCCCGCCGTCACGGCGACCGCGCCAAGCCTCACCCATGCCGTTCTGCCTGTCATCAGTGCCTCCCGGATACCGAGCGTCCACCGCCAGAGAATGCCCGCCGTTGTCATCGTCCGTTTCTCCATCCGTGTCTGCTGCAACGATCCAGGTTTACTGGACGATTTGCACCGGCACGTTCTTGTTCGACGACGAGCCGTCCCCCAAATTGCCGTAGCCGTTGTAGCCCCAGCACCAGACCGCCGTCCCGACCCGCCCGCACGTGGATTCTCCGCCGACGGTGAGGGCGTCGAACGTCAGATTTCCGGCGACCTGGACCGGAAGACGGCTACCGATACCCGTCGCCGTCCCGTCGCCCAGCTGGCCATTGTAGTGGTATCCCCAGCAATAGGCGCTGCCGGCCGTGGTCAACCCGCAGGAGCCGAACCAGCCCACCTGGATCGTGGACCACGTCAGCCCGCCAAAGACCACCCGCGGCGTCGGCTGCGACGAGTTTACCGGCACGGTCACGGTGTCCGCCCCCAGCCGGCCGTCGAAGTTCCGGCCCCAGCACGACCCGGCGCCGTTCGCCTCCACGCCGCACGAGTGGTAGTACCCGCCGTCAATGGCCGACCACGTCTTGGCGCCGTAGACCACGGCTGGCTTGTTCTGGTCGGCCAGCGTCGAGTCGTTCCCCAGCTGGCCGTAGAAGTCCGCCCCCCAGCAGTACGCGTCGCCGCCCAGGGTGAGCCCGCACGTGTGATAGCCTCCGGCGTTCACCGATGCCCAGCTCAGCCCGCCCTTCACCAGCACCGGGGTGAGCTGGTTCGCGAGCGGCAGGGAGTCGCCCAGCTGGCCGTTGCCATCGTTCCCCCAGCAGTACATGGCGGTCCCGACCAGCCCGCACGTGTGGACAATCCCGGCGCTGAGGGACGAGAATGTCATCCCGCCCGAGACGGGCACCGGGATGACGCTGCGGGTCGTGGAGTTGTTCCCCAACTGCCCCGAGCTGTTGCGGCCCCAGCAGTGCGCCGCCCCGGCGGCCGTGAGGCCGCAGGAATGACCGTCCCCGCCGACGATCTGCGTGAACGCGAGCCCCCCGTACACCACGCCCGCCACGCTGTCGTTGTTGAACGTGACCGTCGAGTCTCCCAACTGGCCGTTCCCGTTGTTCCCCCAGCAGTACGGGCCGCCCGACGTGACGGCACACGTGTGATAGCTCATCTTCGCGGCCCGCACCGACGCCACCGCGAGGCCCACGGCAAAGGGATCGCTGCTGTCCGCCGTGAGCCCGGCGGCGCTCGCCGCCAGGGTGTACCCAGTGCCGGGCTTGTCTACCCTGAGGTTCGAGAACGTCGCCACGCCGCTCACCGCATTCACCGTCTTCGTCCCGCCCAACCGCGCGCCGGGCGAGAACACGGACTTCCAGATGTTCAGCCCGAAATCCATGGTCACCGCGTTGGTGGCGCTCGTCGCCACGTTCCCGAACGCGTCGCTGATCGTGGCCGTCACGGCCGGCGCGATCACCCCGTTGCCCGCCGTGCTGCCAGGCTGCGTGCCGAACGCGAGCTGAGTGGGCGGTCCCGGATTGATGGTGAAGGCTGTGCTCATGGCGCCCGTGAGCGAGCCCGACGTGGCCGTCAGCGAATAGCCGGCCGCCGCCTTGTCCATGGACAGGCCCGTGAACCGCGCCACACCGCTGTTGGCGTTCACCGTCTTCGTGCCGAAGAGCGTGGCGCCACCCGGGTTGTCGGCGATGGTCAGGGTCACCGCGTCGCGGGCGTCCGGTACGAGCAAACCGTTGGTGTCGCGGATCTCGACGTCAATGGCCGGCGAGATGTCCGTACCCGCGGTCGTCGTCGTGGGCTGAACGCTGAAGGCCAGTTGGGTCGGCGCGCCGAGCGCCGGTCCCGTGACCGTGATGACGGCGTTGCCCGGTTCCCCTTGTCCCGAGGCCGAGATGATCGCGGTGCCGCCGCCCATGCCGGTCACCAGCCCCGTGGTGTCCACCACGGCCACGTTCGTGTTCGACGAGACCCACAGGTACCGCACGTTGGGCACCGTCTGGTCCATCTCATCGTAGCCGACAGCAGTGAGTTGCTCGGTGGCGCCCGGATCAATGGTGGCCGTGGTCGGGGACACCTCCACGCGCTTCACGATCTGGCAGTACGTGCCGAGGTTCTTGGCGCCGGCCGTGACCGTGAACTCGATCTCGTAGTGCCCCGTGGATCCAGAGGCCGAGCTCGTCACCCGCAACGCATAGCTGGCGTCCCCTAGAAGCATCGTCTGGATCCGGGAGTCGGTCGTCGTGCCGTCCAGGTCGTCGTTCTCGGCGATCAGCGTGGCGCCGTCGGCGCTGAACAGCCGGAGGTGCGTGTTGAGCTTCGACGCCGGCGTCAGGCGGGCGGCGAAGGTCTCGATGGTCACGTTGTCCCCGGTGCATCCTTCGAGCGACAACCAGTCCTCGTCCGCGGCGGGGACGATGTTGAGCTGGGTCAGGCGCTGATTGACGGCCACGCCGAACCCGAGGTCGAGCGCGGAGCCGGCGTCGCCGCCCGTCACGGGCACGTCGCCAATAGTCTCGAATGTCTTGGCCGTTCCCGGCGCCCCCGCCGTGGTCCCGCTCAGGGCCCGGGCCCGCACATAGAACGTGCCGAGGGCCGAGAGACTGAGCACCGTACTCAGCTCCGTGAGGTTGCGGGACGACACCCCCGTGAACTCAGGGTTGGCGGCCCACTCGACCCGGTACCCGTCCGCATTGGCGACGGTGGACAGGGTGATCGGGATCTCGAGCGACGTGGTGGGGGAGGCGATGCCGACCGTGACGTTCGGGAGGAACGACGACAGCGTCACGGAGGCCGTGGACTGCTGTCCCGCCACCACGTCCACGCCCGACGTCGTGCCGAGGGCCGAGATCTCCCCGTTCTCCAGGCCCTCCACGGTGACGGTGTACGTGCCGGGGGCGAGCGCGTCAATCGCGCCTTCCCAGAAGTTGTCCACCAGCTGGAGATCCACGGTCCGGGTGGACGGTCCCACGGCCCGGGCCCGGGCCGCCGTGTAGGAGGCCGCGTCGAACGCGACCACGACGGCGGCGCCGGTATCAGCGGCGACCCCGGTGTCGGCCGGTGCGCCCGCCGACAGCACGACCGCCTGGCTCTGGGGCTGTCCGATCTGGATGATCAGGGCGATGGACCCGGTGGTGGGCGGCTCGAGCCCATCCCCACAGGAGCCGAGCAGGCCGGCACCGACCAGGACCAGAAGCGACCGTATTCGTGTCATAGGTCCGCCGCTCATTGATTCGGGAAGCGAATGAAGATGGACCCCGTCGTGCTGCCGCCGCCGTTCCCGCCGTTCTCCGACTTGCCCAACAGCAGGAGCGCGGCCGCGCCACCCGCCGCCGCCAGCCCACCCACGACGATGATGACCGGGAAGCCACCCTTCCTCTGCTGCGGGGCCCCGGCCACCGTCTGTGCGGTTCGCGGCGTGTGTCCTTCCTGCTGGGCCACAGCGGCAAGCGTCATGAGCTGCCCGGCCCGGTCGCGCTCGCGGGCCTGGGCCACGATGGCCGCAATGGTGCCGGCGGGGATGGCGCGGTCGCCGCGATAGGCGAGCCCGAGCACGCCCCCTGTCGAATCCACGACGGCGGCGCCCAGCTGGGCGCCGGTGGTGGATTCGGCCAGCTCGATGGGGTCGTCGCCGAGCGCCACACGGACCGCCCGGTTGTTGAGCGTCCCGGCGTTGCAGTCCGTGAACGCCAGCGGAAACACCCATTGGCCGCGCCGTGGAAGTCCCCGGCCGAGGGACAGCGAGTCCCTGTGCGTGGGGAGCTTGAGCACGGCCAGATTGGCGGTGGTGTCGTACGCCACGACGCGAATGACCCGGTTCTCGATCCGCGTGCCGTCCGATCGCGTCACGAGGGCACTGTCCACCCCCTCGATGGCGTCATACGTCGTGACGAAGAGCGCGTTGCCCGCGTAGAAGCCCGACGCGCAGGTGGGCCCGCGGCCAAAGCGCCAGACGGACAGCCGGGCGGTCTGGGCGCGCATCTGGCCGAACAGCGGGTCCACCATCGTCGGAGGTCCCGCGGCGGCGGCGCCGACCGTCTGGAGATTGAACCTGAGCACCGTGGTCACGCCCGGGAGCACGACGCGAGTAATCCGCACGCCGAGGTATCCGTCCGCGGCCGCCTGGACCTCGTAACTGCCGGGGCCAAGCGTGGCGGTGACGCCCTCGGGCACGGGGCGGCCTTGCGGGTCGCCCGACCGCTGCACGAGCACGCGCAGGGGAACCCCCAGGCCGGCGTTGTCTATGCGCAGCGAGCCGGTGGCCGGCACCATTCGCCCTACGGGCCACTCGAACCGGGTCTCGGTGACGAAATCTCCCTCGCTCTCCGTGCGCCGCACCCATGCCCGAGCCGCCCCCGAGAGGGCGAGCACTTCCGGCAGGAACCTGGCGGAGTCAACCTGCATCGTGGGATCGGCCCGGAACGCCCACCGCAGCCACGTGGTGGCCTGCGTGGTATCGCCCTGCTCGAAGAAGATCTGCGCCATCAGGTGGACACCGTGCGCCCACGTGCTGTCCGGCTCGCCGCGCGTCGGGTCGAGGGCGGCCCGCAGGTTGATCAGCGCCGGCTCCGTCTGGAAGTTCTGGTAATACTCCTCGGCCTGCCGGATCAACTCGTCACGCCCCTGCGCCAGGGCGGAGGATGCCGGGAGGAGCAACGCCAGGCAGAGTGGTGCGGAAAGGACGAACGGGGAACGCGGCATAGCCGGCCTCTCTCAGATTGCAGTGCTACAACAGCGTGCCGGTGGAACGGCGGGTGCTACTGGCGCTTCAACTCGACGCGGACCAGCGTACCGTCCGGCCCGGCGTTCACTTGCTGAAAGAACGTCGTGTCGCGGTAGCCACTCGGCCCAACGATCTTGATCTCATACGTGCCGGCGAGGAGCGTGTCAATGACGCGTCCCCGCCCCTTCAGCGTGCCCTGGACGTAGACCTCCGCCGCCACGTTGACGCTCAGCCGCAGGATTCCCTGACCCTCGAGCAGGCCGGCCGGCCTGGTGGGCGTGGTGGGTTGCGGTTGCTGCGCCGGCGGTTGGGTGACGGGCGCCTGCTGTTGCGTGATGAGGCGTGCGTCGAAGCGTACCGTGGCAAGCTGCCCAGCCTGCACCGTGACCAACTGCGACTGCACTTCGTAGTTCGGATGGACGATCCGGACCTGATGGCGCCCGGGCGGCAGCTCCAACTGCGTCCCCGACTGAACCCGGCCCCCCACGGTCACGGTCCCACCGGCGGGCATTCCCTGGATGATGAGCGTGCCGGTGGTCGGTGCGGCCGGGATAGGTTGTGTTGGACGGCTCTCCACGGGAGGCTGGGTCGGCGACGACTGGGCCGCGGTGTCCCTGGTCGGAGCCGGAGTCTGCTGAGCCGGGCCCGGAGCCTCTGTTGGCGATTCGACCGGCGCCAAGACCACCGGATCCGGTGCCGGGCGGTCCCGCGTCGCGACGAACACACCCGCGCCGCCGCCGCCAACCACGATCAGCCCCGCCACGATGAAACCCACCGGCGAGCGCTTCTTCTTGACGATCCGCAGGGCGGTGCGGGGCGGCACCGTCTGCGGCGGCGGCGTGGCGATCGTCGGATCCCCCAGCCCCGGCGCCGAGCGCGCCAGGCTCGGCATGGGGGTCGTGGCGAGATCCGCGTTGCTGAACCCCTGCGTGGGGACCACCAGCGTGGCATCCCCCGCGCCCGTGCCCCCGAGGGACACGGCGGCGGCCGACGCCCCGAGCGCGTCGGCGCTCTCCAGGGCGTCCACGAAGGCCCCCACCGTGGGGAACCGGTGCTCCGCCTTCTTGTCGAGCGCGCGGTGCACGGCGAGGTAGACGTGCCGCGGCATGCCCGGCGCCGCGTTCTCGAGCGGCGGCGGCTGCACCATGCAGTGCTTGTGCAGGACGTCAATGGCCGAGTCGCCCTCGAACGGGACGTGGCCGGCGAGCATCCGGTAGGCCATCACGCCCACCGAGTACTGGTCGGACGCCCCGGAGACCATCTTCCCCATCCCCTGCTCGGGCGACATGAAATACGGCGTGCCGATGACCGAGCCCGACGCCGTGAGCGTGCCCTCGCTCAGCGCCTTGGCGATGCCGAAATCGGTGACGATCACGCGGTTCCGGGTGTCGAGCATCACGTTGGCCGGCTTCATGTCCCGATGCACGACCTTGCGCTCGTGGGCGTAGTCGAGCGCGTCCGCCACCTGCCGGAGGATCTTGATCGCGAGGTGGAGCGCGAGCTTGCCCCGGTCCTTCAGTACCTGCTCGAGGGACTGCCCCTCGAGGTACTTCATGGCGTACCAGAACAGCGTGCCCTCTGTGGACACGCGGTACACCGGGATGATGTTGGGGTGGTCGAGCGCGGCGGCCGTCTTGGCTTCCCGCTTGAACCGTTCCACGCCGTGGCCGAACGTCAGCTCGGGCGGCAGGACCTTGATGGCCACGTTGCGGGCCAAGTGGAGCTCGCGGGCCAGGTAGACCAGCGCCATCCCGCCCTTGCCCACCATTTTCTCGATCGTGTACTGCCCTGCGGTCTCCTTGCGCAGCAGCTCCTCGATCTTGACGAACGAGTCCTGCGTCATGGCGCCCGAGGCCCGTGCCGCCCCCTCCGCGTCCGACACCAACGATCCGCACGAATGGCAGAACCGTGCGTCGTCGGGAACGGGTGTGGCGCAATGAGCACACTGCATGAGCTTATGCCGCGCCGATCCCCTGAAGGAGCCCCGGGATTCTGCTGCCTAAATGGCTTGCAGTCAAGAACCTACGCCCACTTCCGTCATCCGGTCAGTCGGCGGGACCTGCCCTGGGTCTGTCCCGCGCCCCCCACAGATGTGCATGGTCAATGCCGCGTGGTCGCTTGGGTCCCGGTTGCCCTACTTGACCAGTTCCATCACGAATGGCTGCCCGACCAGCTCGAGCCGGACGATCCGCCGCGGCGTGGCCTGCGTCACGTGCATGGCGGTCGGGAACGGACCGCCCGTCACCACCACCTTGAACACCTCGAAGCTGCCCGCGGGAACCGTGATCGTCTCCGTTCCCTCCACGCGGATGGCGTACGGCTTGAGCGACCCCTCCGAGGCGTCGAAGACGCTCACCGCAAAGCTGGCGCCTTCCGCCAGCGCGAGGGCCGGCACCACGACCGTCAGTTGATTGGCCTCGATGGTTCCCGCCGGCAGCACCGTGTCAATCTCCGCCACCTTCGGTTGGCCACCGGGCTGCGGCGTCTGCGCGCGACCGGTGATGCGGTCGCCGTCCACCACGACGTGTGTCTCGGCGGTCTGCGGGCCGATCTGGCCGGTCTGATCCACGGCCCGGAGAGCGAGCGTGGCGGCGCTCATCTCCACCCGAGTCTCCTGGTTCATGCCCATCAGGGGGATCATGGTGCGCTCGACCACCACCACCACGTCGGGCCCGGCGGTGATCTCCACGGTCTGCGAACCCATGGGGTTGCCCTGAATCAGGATCTGGAGGGAGTCGCGGCGCGGGGCGAGCTGCGCCGGGTCCAGCGCGAGCATGCCGGCCGCGGGCGCCAGGTCGTCCACGGTCAGGGGGGCGCCCTCCGGATCAATGATCCGGACCGGACCGATGGCCGCGAGACCGTCATAGATCTTCGCGCCGTCGCCCACCACGACGATCACGGCGGAATCGGGGCGGATCAGCCGGGCCGCGGCGGCACGCGCCTGGGCCGCGGTCACGGCCGCAATCCGGTCCCGGTACTTCTCGAGGTAGTCGTCGCCCAGGCCCAGCCGTTTCTGCGTGGCCACCTGTCCGGCAATCTGCTGCGGCGTCTCGATGGTGAGCGGGAAGACGCCGGTGAGGTACCCCTTGGCGGCCGTCAGCTCCGAGTCCGGGATCGTCTCGGTGCCGATCCGCCGCAACTGGTGCAGCAGCTCGCGGAGTGCGCTGTCGGTCACGGCGGTGCGGACCTCGGCCGTCGCCTCAAACGGCCCGATGTCGTAGCGGCGGCTCAGGTTCGAGTAGGCGCCGTAGGTCCAGCCCTTCTGCTCCCGGAGAATCAGGAACAGCCGGGCGTCGGCGCCGGCGCCGAGCACGCGGTTTGCCACGGTGGCGGCGTAGTAGTCCGCGGACCGCGGTCGCAGGCCGAGGTTCCCGATGACGATGTTCGACTGCTCCGAACCCGGGCGGTGCACGAGCAGGATCTCGGTTGCGCGGGGCAGGGGCGGCTCGCCGTAGGTCCGGGCCGGAACGTTGCCCCGCCAGGCGCCGAGATGCGCGTTCGCGAGGCGGCGCAGCCGGCCCAGGTCGAGGTCGCCGGCTACGACCAGCAGCGCCCCGCGGGGATGGAGATGGGTGCGGGCGAACGCCCGGATGTCGTCGGCCGTGATGGCGCGGATGGAGGCGGGCGTCTCCCGGGCGCCATACGGGTGATCGCCGAAGAGCGCCCGCACGAAGAAGCGGTCCGCGACGGCCTCCGGCTGCGAGCGCTCGACCTCGAGGGCCGACAGCACGCGGCGGCGGGTCAGTTCGATCTCGTCGTCCGGGAACGTGGCCCGGGTGAGGACGTCGCCGATCAACGCGAACGCCAGGTCCACGCCGTCGGCCAGCACCGTGGCCGCGAGCGTGAAGAAATCCTCGCCCGACGACGCGGTAAGGCTGCCGCCCGCCCCTTCGATGGCCGCGGCAATCTCGTCGGCCGAGCGCGTGGCGGTGCCCTTGGTCAGGAGGTCACCCGCCATGGAGGCGACACCCTGCTTGCCCGACGGATCGTGCACGCTTCCGGTGGGGATGCTGAGCTGGATGCTCACGATGGGCAGCTTGCGGTTCTCCACCAGGACCACCGTGAGGCCGTTGCCGAGGCGCGCCTCACGGAACGGCGGGAACCCGAGCCGCGTGAGCGGCATCGGCGGCGGCGGCTCGGTGGGATACTGGCCGCCCGCGACACCGGTCGTGGCCGCGGTCAGTACGGCTACCAGGAGAAAATGCGACGGTGCGCCGGTCATGGCTGGACTCCCTTGCTGCCCTTCGGCACCACCAGGATCGTCGTGCTGTTGGCCGGCGCCAGGTACGTGCGGGCGACGCGCTGGATGTCCGCCGCCGTCACGGCCAGGTACCGATCGAGGTCCGAGTTGATCTCGGATACGTCGTCGTGGAAGTGCTTGTAGTGCTGAATGCTCTCGGCAATCCCCATGGAGTTCTGCCGGCCGAACACGAAGCTCCGGCGAAACGCGTTCCGGGCCTTTTCCAGCTCCTCGGGCGCGATGCCCCGCTCGGCGATATCAGCCACCACGGCGCGCACGGCGGCGACGAGCGTGTCGGCCGTCTGGCCCTGGTTGGCGATGGCGAAGCCGATGAACTGACCGGGACCGCGGCGGCTGTCGAGGAACGCGCCGGACTGGAGCGCCACCTGCTGCTCCCGGACCAGCGCGCGGTTGAGGCGGGAGCTCTCGCCCTCGCCGAGAATGGACTGGAGGAGCGCCAGCGCGGGGGAATCCGCGTGCCGGTGCTCCGGCACCAGGTAGGTGACGAGGACGGCGGGAAGATTCGCGAGTGGATCCTCCCACACCGTGTACCGCTCGCCGGTGCCGAGCCGCACGTCGCACGGGGGCCCGGGCGGCTCGCCCCCGCGCGGAATCCCGCCGAAGTACTGCCCGATCAGCCGTCGGGCCTCGTCCACCGCAAAATCGCCGACGACCGTGAGCGTGGCGTTGTTGGGCGCGTAGTACAGCGCGAAGAACTCCCGTACGTCGTCCGCCCCGGCGGCGTTGAGGTCGTCCATCGAACCGATCACGGAGTGGCTGTACGCGAAGCACGTGGTGGAGTCGAACGCGGCGGTGAGCCCGTCGGTGAAGGCGGCCGCGTAGGGCTGATTGTCCACCCGCAGGCGGCGCTCCTCCTTCACCGTCTCCCGCTGATTCTCGAGGTTCTCGTCCGTGATGGCCAGCGAGCGCATTCGGTCCGCTTCGAGCCAGAGCCCGAGATTGAGCCGGTTCGAGGGCAGGGTCTGGAAGTAGTTGGTCCGGTCCGTGTTGGTGCTGCCGTTCAGGTTCCCGCCCGCCCGCTCGACCAGCTGGAAGTGCTCGCCCTTGGCGACGTTGGCGGACCCCTGGAACATCATGTGCTCGAACAGATGGGCAAACCCGGAGCGGCCGGAGCGCTCGTTGCGCGACCCGACGTCGTACCAGACGTTCACGGTCACGACGGGCACGGTCCGGTCCGGGACCAGGAACACGTCCAGCCCGTTCTCCAGGGTGTAGTGCTCGTATCGGACGGGCGCCTGCGCGGCCAGGGTTGCCCCACACGCGGCCAGCAGGCCCAGCGCCACCACCATACGCATCGTCAACCTCCGTCGTGAAGCGGGCATCCCGCCGCGCTACGCGCGGCGCGTCGCCGCGGCTCGGAACATCTCGTGGAGCCGCGTGGCCACCGGGCCCGGGATGGCCTCCCGCACGGGCCAGCCGTCCACCTGCACGACGGGCATCACCTCGAGCGTGGTGCTGGCCAGGAACAGTTCGGTGGCCCGGGTCAGGTCCTCGGCGAACACGGGCGTCTCCCGGTGCGGCAACCCGGCCTCGTCGCACAACCGGAGCACGACCGCCCGGCTGATGCTCGGCAGGATGTAGTTGGAGGCCGGCGCGGTGCGGACCTCGCCGTCCACCACCGCGAAGAAGCTGCTCGAGGTCGCCTCGATGGCCACACCATCGCGGATGAAGATCGCTTCCAGCGCCCCCGCGGCGTGCGCGCGCTGATTGGCGAGGCAGTTGGGGAGCAGGGCCACCGCCTTGATATCGCAGCGGGACCAGCGGATGTCGGGCACCGTGATGACGGCGATGCCGACCTGGGGATCCCCGCGCGGCGCAAACGGCTTGCACTCGGCATACACGGTGGGCGGGACCGGCGTGGTGGGAAACCAGTGGGTGCGCGGCGCCGCGCCCCTCGTGACCTGGGCGTACACGGTGGCGTCGGCCCCGTCGAGGCCGTTGAGCCCCAGCAACGTCGTGAACACGCCCCCCAGGGCGTGCGCCTCCACGCCGTGGATCTCGAGGGCCGCGAGCCCGCTGGCGAGGCGATGCAGGTGGGCGTCCAGTTCGAAGAACCGGCCGCCGTAGCTGCGTGCCACCTCGTACAGGCCGTCGGCGAACAGGAACCCGCGGTCGTCCGGAGAGATGCGGACCTCGTCCTTGGAGACGAACGCGCCGTTGAAGTAGACCGTTGGGGTCACAGGAGCCATGGAGGACACGGGAGACACCAAGGTGGGCGAGCCGGGTGAGGGGGCATGGGAGCCGTGATCACGGACGGGCGAGGGCGGCCCAGGCCAGGCAGGCCCAGCCGGCCAGGAACGCGACGCCGCCGAGCGGCGTGATGGCGCCGAGCCACCGCTGGCCACTCAACGCGAGAGCGTAGAGGCTGCCGGAGAACACCACGGTGCCCATCAGGAACAACCCGCCGGCCCAGACCACCGCGTTCGCGCCCGGCCTGGCCGCCGCCAGCCAGGCCACGGCGAGCAGGGCCAGCGCGTGGTACATCTGATAGCGCGCCCCGGTCTCGAACACCACCAGCAGGTCCGGGGACAGCCGCGCGCGCAGCGCATGCGCGCCGAACGCGCCGGCCGCGACCGCGATCAGCGCTGACAGGGACCCGGCCAGCACAAAGAGCCGATCCGGCGTCACGGCTCGATCATGGCGGTCTGGATGACGCGGCGCGCGCGGGCGGCGTGCGCGACGGGCACGAAGACCGCATGACGCTCCCCCCCGGGCTCGTCCCGCACCGCCGTGGACAGGGCCGAGATCCCGGCGGCCTGAAGCGCCTCGCGCACCCGGCCCGAGGCCGCGGCGGTTGGGCACGTGGCGATCCGGACCACGCGCGCCGTTGCCGCGGGCGGCACCGTGCCCAGGACCTCGCGCGCCAGCTCGACGTCCTCGGCGCGCACGAGCAGGGTGGCGCCGTCCCCCAGCGGACCGTGCGCCATGCCCTCCGGCGAATTGATGACGTAGGGCACGGCCGCGCCCTCGAGCAGGCGCGCCGCCAGCTCGGCCTCGAGACGCGTGCGGAAGTTGGCGATCGGAATGACGTCGGTCACGGCATGTCGGCTCAGAAGAAGCCGAAAGATACAGCCGCGGTGATCACGAGGATGGCGACGAGGTTCAGGAGGATCCCCACCCGGGCCATGTGCCCGATCCGCAGAATCCCGAAACCGAACACGATCGCATTGGGGGGAGTGGCCACCGGGAGCATGAAGGCCATGGAGGCGCTAAGTGCCGCAGTGATCATGAGTTGCGTGGCCGGGATCCCCAAGCCGTCGGCCGCCCCGGCCAGCAGCGGCATCCCGAGGGCCGCCGTGGCGGTGTTGCTGGTGAGTTCGGTCAGGAACACGAAGAGCGTGGCCGTGGCACCGATCACGACGGGTTCCGGAAGGCCGTGAAGCGCCACGAGGCGGGCCCCGATCCACGTCGTGAGCCCGCTTGCCTCGAACGCGCCGGCCAGGGCCAGCCCGCCGCCGAACAGGAGCAGCACGCCCCACTGGACCTGCCGCGCCGTCTCCCAGTCCAGGGCAAAGCGTCGGGTGCCCCCGCGGAGCGGGACCACGAACAGCAGCAGGGCCGCGAGCAGGGCGATGCCGGCGTCGCCGAGTCCCGGCACCAGGTCGGTGAGTCCCGGAACTCGAAGGGAGCCCAGCACTTTGGGGGTGCGGAGCAGCCACGCCACGGCGGCGCCGACGAACACGCCCAGGACGAACCGCTCGCCCGGCGCCAGCCGGCCCCCCGAACCGACCGAGGGGAGGGAGACGGTGCTCGCCGGGCCGCGGGGCACACGACAGACCGTGACCAGGATCCACCAGCAGGCGGCGAGCATCGGGATGGCGACGGCCAGCCCAACGGGGAGCCAGGACGAGAACGTGACCTCGACGCCCGCCAGCGTCCGGGCGTTGGCGGCAAAGATGGCATTGGGCGGGCTGCCGATCAGCGTGACCACTCCACCGAGGGACGCGCCGTACGCCACGGCGAGCAGCAGGGCAATGGGGAAGCCGCCGCCGGCCGGCAGGTCGTCACCGGCGCCCCGTTGGATCCCGGCGGCGGCCGCGGCAATGGGCAGCATCATGACCGCGGTGGCCGTGTTGGAGATCCACATGGAGAGAAACGCGGTCGCCAGCAGGAATGCCAGAACGATGCGCCGCGGGTCGGTGCCCGCGGTCCGCAGGGCCGCCGCCGCGAAGCGGCGGTGGAGACCCCAGCGCTCGAGCGCCGCCGCGATCAGGAACCCGCCGAGGAACAGGAAGATGATGGGGTCCGCGTAGTGGACGGCGACCGCCGCGAACTCCCGCGTCCCGGCCAGCGGGAGCACGACGAGCGGCAGCAGGGCGGTGGCCTCGAGCGGCACCACGGCCGAGAGCCACCAGACGGCCATCCAGCCGGCGAGCCCGGCCACCCGCCAGGCGGCCTCCGTCAGCTCGCCCGGCGGTGGCAGCATGAGCGCCGCCAGGAAGAGCAGGGGGCCGATCCCGAGGGCCACCCGACGCAGCGTCACCGGAGCGGTACCACCTCGAGCGGCGTGTGGCGCGTGATGCGATCCTTGAGGTCCTGCGGGAGCGGCAGGCTCAGGAACTGGTCGAGGTTCTGTTTCAGGTCGTGCACGCCGGGACTGGGCCAGTCCGTTCCCCAGATCACCCGATGGCCGATCTCCTCGAGGCGCGGGAAGTACTCGAGCAGCTTGCGCGGGGGGATGCCCGAGATCTCAAGATACATGTTCCGGTGGCGGCGAAGGACGAAGAACGCCTCATCCATCCAGAGCGGGCGCCCGCCGTGGGCCATGATGATCCGGAGGTCCGGGAAGTCCAGCGCCACGTCGTCCAGCTCCATGGGCCGGCCGTACTTGCAGCGCGCCCCCGGAAAGATGCTCGTTCCGGTGTGGACGGTGACGGGCAGGCCCCGTTCCTCGCACCGCCGGTAGATCCGGGCGAGGGCGTCGAGACCCATCGTGTACGCGTTGGCCGGATACACCTGGTGGGGCGGGTGGATCTTGAGGATGCGCGTGCCGAGCTGGAGCAGCTCCTCCACCTGGCCCTCGGGGTCGGTGGTGAACCGGGGATGCACGCCGCCGTACGGGATCAGGCGCTCCGGGGCGGCGCTCGCGTACCGGGCCGCGAACGCGTTGGTGCTGTCGTCGAAACCCATGACGTCCGGGCTCGGGTAGTTGACGAGGCCCACGCGCCAGATCCCGCTCGCGTCCATCACCTCGAGCAGCGCCAGCGGATCCGCCATGAGGGCCAGGAGGCGTTCCCAGTGATCCTCCTTGCCCACCCGCATGGCCTGCATCACCCCGGGCTTCAACTGCTCCCAGGGCTGGACGTGCACGTGCATGTCGGTGACGCCGGGCGCCGCCGTCATGCGCCCTTGAAGTCCGGCTTCCGCTTCTGGAGAAAGGCCTCCACGCCTTCGACCTTATCGTCCGAGGCGAACACGAGCCCGAACAGCGTCCGCTCGAGTGCGAGCCCCGCATCCATGGGACTCCGCACGCTGGCGCGCAGGGCCTCCTTGATATAGCGGAGTGCCACGGGGCTCTTCGACGCGATCGTGGCGGCAAGCGCCTTGACGCGTGCCATGAGGTCGGACGCGGGCACCACTTCGCTCACGAGGCCGAGCCGCAGGGCCTCGTCGGCGGTCACCATGTCGCCCGTATAAAGCAGCTTGAAGGCGTTGCCCAGACCGATCAGGCGCGGCAGCCGCTGCGTGCCGCCGCCGCCCGGGAGCAGGCCGAGGTTGATCTCGGGCTGGCCCAGCTTGGCCTTGTCACTGGCGATCCGGATGTCGCAGGCCATGGCCAGCTCGCAGCCGCCGCCCAGGCAGAACCCGTTGATGGCCGCGATGATGGGTTTGGGGAACCGGTCCGCGGCCTCGAACGCATTGGTGTCCGGACTGTTCATCACCCGATACTGCGCCACCGGCGTCCTGCCCTCGAACTCGCCAATGTCGGCGCCCGCGATGAACGCCTTCTCGCCGGACCCGGTGAGGACCACGACGCGGACCTCGGGATCGTCCTCGAACCGGGCCAGCGCCGCGACGATCGCCGCGCGCGTGGGCTCGTTCAGGGCATTGAGCTTGTCGGGCCGGTTGATCGTGATCATGGCCACGCGGCCCTCGGTGCTGATCAGGATGGTGTCGTCGGCCATTCGTAGAATCCCCTCCCGGTCTTCTTCCCCAGTTCGCCGGCGCGCACCTTGGCGCGCAGGAGGTCCGGGGGCGCGTAGTGCGCCCCTCCCAACTCCCGATGAAGGTACTCGGCAATGGCGAGCCGCACGTCGAGGCCCACCAGGTCCGTCACCTTGAGTGGCCCCATGGGATGGCCGTACCCCAGCTCCATGGCCTTGTCAATGTCGGCGGCGGATGCCACGCCCTGCTCGACCATGCGCATCGCTTCGAGGCCCAGCACCACGCCGAGCCGCGAAGAGGCAAAGCCCGGGGCGTCCCGTACCACGATGGGCTCCTTGCCCATGGCGCGGGCCGCCCGCACGACGCGGTCCACGTGGGTCCCGTGGCTGGCGTCGTGCGTCACCACCTCGACCAGCTTCATCACGTGGACCGGGTTGAAGAAATGCATGCCGACCACACGGCCGGGATCCGGCACGGCCTCAGCGATGCGGGCCACCGAGAGAGAGGACGTGTTGGTGGCGAGCGTGGCCGCGGACGGGGCCGCGGAGGCGACGTCGGCAAACAGCGCCCGTTTCACGGGAAGGTCTTCGACCACGGCCTCGATCACGAGGTCCGCGGCCGCCACCGCGTCTTCGACCGTGGTGGCGAGCGAGATCCGCGTCATGGCGGCGGCGGCCGCCTGCGCGGTCACCTTGCCGCGGGACACGCCGCCGTCCAGGTTCTGGCGGATCCGGTCCCGCGCCGGGCCGAGGGCCGCGGTGAGCGCGTCGGTCAGCGTCACGTCCCAGCCCGCCAGCGCGGCGACCTGCGCGATGCCGTGGCCCATGGTGCCCGCGCCGATCACGGCCACCCGCCGAATGTCGTTCACCCGATCACCTCCCGCGCCAGGGCGGGGTGGTTGGTGCAGATCCCGTCCACGCCGTCCGCGATCAACTCCCGCATCCGGTCGGGCCGGTCCACGGTCCAGGCGTAGAGCCGGAACCCTGCCTCGTGAATCTGCGCCGCGAGCGGCCGGTCCACGAGGTCCGCGTGCTGCCACAAGGCCGTGGCGCCGGCCGCCCGGACCTGCTCCGCGGGATCCAGGGTGTAGGAGCCGCTCAGGACGCCGGCGATGGCCGATGGCCGATGGGCCGATAGCCGGCGAATGATCCGATGGTCGAAGGAGTGGATGTGGCAGCGGTCGGGGCGGGCCGCGGCATCGAACAGGGCGAACAGTCGGTCGTCGGCTTCGGGCGGCAACGACTTCAGTTCCACGAACGCCGTGGCCGATGGGGTGATCACGGCCAGGGCTTCGGCGAGGGTCGGAATACGTTCTCCATTCGGCAGGCGATGGGACAGGGCGATGGCAGACGGCAGATTGCAGATTCGACGGCCGTCCAACTCCGCATCGTGGAATACCACCACCTCTCGGTCGGCCGTCACGTGGACGTCCAGCTCGACGCCGTCGGCGCCCTGGTCCAGGGCCAGGCGGAAGGCGCCCAGCGTGTTCTCTGGTCGCTCGGCCGAGGCGCCGCGGTGGGCAATGACGAGGGTCAGGGGCTCGCTCCCTACTTGGTTGGGCCGGCGACGTCAGCATGCGACCGTGACGAGGCCGGGCCGGAACGTGGGTCAGCGGCCGCGGAACTCCGGCGCCCGCTTTTCGAGGAACGCCGCCAGACCCTCCCTGGCGTCCTCACTCTGGAAGCAGGAGAGCTGGTGGGCCAGCTCCATGTCCAGCTGATCGTCGAGCGAGTGCCGGTCGCTCGCGTAAACGGCCTTCTTGGCGAGGGCGAGTGCCCTGGGTGGTTTCCGCGCGAGGCCCAGCGCCACTTCCCGCGTCGCCGCGGCGAGCTGGTCGTGCGGCACCACCCGGCTGAACAGGCCCAGCCGCAGCGCCTCGTCGGCGGACACCATGTCGGCGCCGAAGATCAGCTCCAGCGCCCGGGACGCCCCCACGAGCCGGGGCAGGAAGAACGTGCCCCCCCAGTCGGGGTGGAGCCCGATCCGGTTGAACGTCTGGCCAATGGAGGCCTGGTCCGACGCGATCCGGAGATCGCAGGCAAGGGCGAAGTTGGCGCCGCCGCCCGCGGCGGGCCCGTTGACGCTCGCGATCACCGGTTTGGGCGTGGCGCGAACCACCGTGACCACCTCGCGACCGGCCTCGACCAGCGCGCGGAACGCGGCCACGTCGCGCGAGGCGGTCAGCTCCTTCATGTAGCCGATGTCGGCGCCCGCGCAGAACGCGCGGCCCGCCCCGGTCACCACGATCACGCGCACGCCGTCGTCCCCGGCGAGCCCGCGGATGGCGTCCGCGATCTCCCGGCGCATGGTCCCGGCGAACGCGTTGAGCTTGTCCGGGCGATTCAGCGTGAGCGTGCCCACGCGGTCGGCCACCTCGACGAGCACATTCTCGTACGCCATCAGGCGCGCTCCACGATCATGGCGATTCCCTGGCCAACCCCGATGCACATGGTGACGAGGCCGTACCGCCCGCCCGTCCGCCGCAAGCCGTGCACGAGCGTGGTGAGCAGCTTGGCCCCCGTGCACCCGAGCGGGTGACCCAGCGCGATCCCGCCCCCGTAGACGTTGACCCTGGCCGGGTCCAGGTCCAGGTCGCGCAGGCACGCGATAGCCTGGGCCGCAAACGCCTCGTTCAACTCGATCAGATCGAGATCGGTCGCCGTGAGCCCCGCCCGCTGGAGCGCCTTGCGGGTTGCCGGCACGGGCCCGAGTCCCATGACGCTCGGGTCAACTCCCGCCACCGCCGAGGCGACGATCCGGGCCATGACGACGGGAGGACGGGATGACGGGAGGACGTGAGAGCCGCCCACCACCAGGGCCGCCGCACCGTCGTTGATGCCGCTCGCGGACCCCGCCGTGACGGTGCCCCCCTTGGTAAAGGCCGGCTTGAGCTTCGCCAACCCCGCCGGCGTCACGTCCGGTCGCGGATGCTCGTCCGCGTCCACGACCTGCCCCTCTGCCCCTCTGCCCCTCTGCTCCGTCCTTACCGGCACGATCTCGTCCCGAAACACCCCGCCGGCCATCGCGCGTGCCGCCCGCTGCTGGCTCTCGTACGCGAACGCGTCCTGCTCCTCGCGCGTGATGCCATACTGTCGCGCGACCTTCTCGGCCGTCTCGCCGAGCGCGATGGTCCACTCCGCGGGCATCTTCGGGTTCACGAACCGCCAGCCGACCGTGGTGTCCGCCGTCTGGGGGGGCGTGCGGTCCCAGGGCGACCCCTGCTTGAGCTGGACGTACGGCGCGCGCGTCATGCTCTCGACGCCGCCCGCCACGAAGAGGTTTCCCTCGCCCGCGCGCACCGCGTGAAACGCGGAGATCACGGCCTGGAGCCCGGAGCCGCACAGCCGGTTGATGGTCTGACCGGGCACCTCGACCGGCAGGCCCGCCAGGAGCACCGCCATGCGGGCCACGTTGCGATTGTCTTCCCCGGCGCCGTTGGCGCACCCCAGGATCACGTCGTCCAGCGCCGCGGGATCAACGCCCGCCCGCTCGACCGCGGCCTTCACCGCGAGGGCGGCGAGATCGTCCGGGCGCACCTCGGCCAGCGCGCCGCCCGCCCGGCCCACCGGCGTCCGCGCGGCCGAGTAGATGAACGCGTCAGACACCGGCGGTCATCGCAGGCCGACCCACACCGTCTTCGCGTCCGTATATCCGTCCAGCGCCTCCCGGCCCAGATCGCGACCATAGCCGCTCTGCTTGAAGCCGCCAAACGGAGCAGCGGAGTCGTACAGGTTGTACGTGTTTACCCACACGGTGCCGGCCCGAATGGCGCGCGCCACCGTCAGGGCCTTGGTGATGTCCTTCGTCCAGATGCCGGCCGCGAGCCCGTAGATGGTCTCGTTGGCGAGCCGGACGCCTTCCTCGACCCCGTCGAACGACACGACCGCCAGAACCGGTCCGAAGATCTCCTCGTCCACGATCCGCATGCCGGGCCGGGCCTCGTCGAAGACCGTAGCCTCGACGAAGTAGCCCTTGCCGTTCACCGTGGCCGCCTTGCCGCCCGCCACGAGCCGGGCGCCGTCCTGCTTGCCGGCCTCGACGTACGACAGCACGGTCTCCTGTTGCTTCTTCGAGACGACCGCGCCCAGGCGCGTGTTCTTGTCGAAGGGATCCCCGGGGGTGAGCTTCCTGGCCCGCGCGGCCAGCTCCTCCACCACCTGATCGTGCACCGGCCGCTCGACCAGCAGTCGGGAGCCTGCCGCGCACACCTCGCCCTTCCCGTAAAAGATGCCGGTCTGGGCGCCGCGGACGGCGGCCTTGAGGTCGGCGTCCGCGAAGATGACGTTGGGGCTCTTGCCGCCCAGCTCCAGCGTCACCCGCTTCACGGTCTCGGCCGCGTCCCGCATGATCTGCTTGCCAACCGCGGTGGACCCCGTGAACGAGATCTTGTCCACGCCGGGGTGCTTCACCAGCGCCGACCCCGTGGTGCTGCCGCCCCCCGGGATGACGTTGAAGGCGCCCGGGGGCAGCCCCGCCTCCTGCATGATCTCCGCCATGAGCAGGGCGGTGAGCGGCGTCTCGGACGCGGGCTTGAGAATGACGGTGCAGCCCGCGGCCAGCGCCGGCGCGAATTTCCAGCTGGCGAGGTTGAGCGGGAAGTTCCACGGCACGATGGCGCCCACCACGCCGAGCGGCACGCGGTCGGTGAACACGAAGTCGCCGCTCTCCACCGGCACGAGACTCCCCGCGTACTTGTCGGTCCAGCCGGCGTAGTACTTGAGCGTCTCGACCGTCATGGTGACGTCAATCTTCGACTCGAACAGCGGCTTGCCGTTCTGCCGCGTCTCGAGCGCCGCCATCTCGTCCCGGCGCTGGGCCAGCAGCTCGCCCGCCCGGTAGAGCATCTCGCCGCGCTTCCGCGCGGCCAGGCCCTGCCAGGCGTCGCTCTCGAAGCAGGCGCGCGCCGAGACCACCGCGGCGTCCACGTCCGCCGGCCCGGCGTGCTGCACGTGTCCCAGCACCTCTTCGGTGGCGGGGTTCACGACCGCGAACGCCTCGCCCGAGGTCGCCGCCCGCCAGTCATTCCCGATGAACAGGTCGGTCCGCACCTACTTGCCCTTGAACGCCGGGGTCCGCTTCTCGACGTAGGCCGAAATGCCCTCCTTGGCGTCCTCGCTCTGGAACAGCTGCTGCTGCAGCTCGCGCTCGATGGCGAGCCCGCTCTCGAACGGCACCTCGCAGCCCGAGCAGACCGCGCGCTTGATGTGGCCCACCGCCTTGGAGGCCTTGGCGGGCGGCACGAACTGCCGGGCGTACGTCATCACGTCGTCCCAGAACGTGGCCCTGGGCAGGACCTCGTTCACGAGCCCCATCGCTTTCGCCTCCTCGAACGAGAACAGGGCGCCGGTGGCCATCATCTCGATGGCCTTGGATTTCCCGACCATGCGGGAGAGCCGCTGCGTGCCGCCCGTGCCCGGCAGCACGCCGAGCGTCACCTCGGGCAGGCCGATCTTGCCGCCGTCCTTGGCCGCGAGTCGGAGGTCGCACGCCATGGCGATCTCGAGCCCGCCGCCCACGCAGTGCCCGTTCAGGGCGCCAATCACGAGCTTGGGCGTGTGCTCGAGGCGGTTCAGCGTCTCGTTGGCGTGGAGGCAGAAGAAGTACTTCCAGCGCGGCGTCACCTCGTTCAGCATGGCGATGTTGGCGCCCGCCGAGAAGAACTTCTCGCCCTTGCCGCGCAGCACGATCACGTGGACCGCGTCGTCCATCCGGGCCGTCAGGATGGCCTGATCCAGCTGGCGCATCATGTTGTACGTGTAGGTATTCGCCGGCGGATCGCTCAGCTCGAAGACGGCCACGCCGTCCTCGACCCGGTACTCGACCAGCGTCTTGTCGGTGGGTGCGCCCCAGTCGGTCATGCGGGTCCTTCCTCCTGTATGGGATGGAGAAACGGGGGCAGGTCCAGATCCTCGGTGTCGCCCCATTTCACGGCCTCGAAGAACGAACGGCAGTGCCGGCAGTACTGCCGGTTCACCATGAGCGAGGTGCCGAAATCCGCTTCCTTCACGGTGTCGCGCGAGCCGCAGAACGGACAGGTCTTGGACGTCGCCGTCATTCGCCGAGCTTGAACAGCGCGTTGGCCCCGCCGCGCAGGTGAAAGACGATATCCTCGGCCGGCCCGCCGCCGCCGATCCGCCGGGTCCGCGGATCCCAGCCGTCGAACCGGGCCGGCGCGTCGGCCTGAATGGAGAGGCCCGCGTCCGCGACCAGGTCGGCCACGTCGCCGGCCAGCGCCATGAAGAGATCGGCGTTGGAGGCGGCCTTGATGCCCTGCGTGACCAGCGCCCGGTCGCCGGCGTCGTCCGGCGGGCCCAGCCAGACGGCGGCCGTGGACAGGGCGCGCTCGGTGGCGCGGCGCAGTTGCGCCGCGGCGTCGCCGCCTCCGCGGCCCACCGTGCGGAACCAGCCCCGCCCGTGATGCGCGTGGTGCCGCTCCTCGTCCAGCATCTTGTCCACGCTCATGCGGAGCGGCTTGAACGACGAGCCCTGGAGGGCGGCCAGCACCCGCGTGGCCGCGAGGTCCACCACGGCGTTCAGGGCCACGCACCCCGGCCAGTCGCGCACCGCCTGGTCGAGGTACGCGACATTGGCAAACGCCGTGGACTCGCGGGCCTCGATGGCCGCCTCGGGGTCCTCACCCCAGTGCTTGCGCAGCAGCGCGTGGAACAGCCGCACGTGCCCCAGCTCCGACTGCGAGAGCGAGCAGCTCGCGACCGCCGCTTCGAGGGCGGGCGTCCCGAACGTCCACTCGCCGTAGTGGTAGCCCAGCAGGAGCTTGGTATCCGCCAGGGCCCACAGCAGGCAGTGCAGCCCCTCGGTCGCGGCCGCCGGCATCCCCTCGAGGGAGTCGAATTCTCTCATCAGTTTCAGTTCCCCCACACCGGGAGCTTTCCATGCGGTGTGATGGGCACGATGGCGTGACGCGGCACGACACACATTTCTACCCAACTCTCCTCGTCGTAGAGGGTCCAAGCGTAGGCCCTGGCCAGGTCATCGTCCGCGGCGTTCACGCTCCCCACGTGCTTCAACGGCTCGTCGTGCTTGCTGCGCGCGAACACCTCGTAGACCGGCAGTCCGCTCATCGGCGCTCCCTCACGACACGACTCCATACATGGCCAGCACCCGGCGGCCGCGGTCGCTGATGCAGTCCCTGGTCCAGGGCGGGTCCCAGACGACAGCGACGGCAACGGCGGTCACGGCGGGCACGGCGGTCACGGCCTCATGCACGTCGTGAACGAGCATGTCAATGGCCGGACAGCCGATGGACGTGAACGTCATGTCCACGGCCACAGCCCCGCCGTCCACGCGCACGCCGCACACCATCCCCAGGTCCACGATCGAGAGCGGGTACTCCGGATCGATCACCTGGCGGAGCGCCTGCCAGACCTCGGCCTCAGTTGGTGAGCCAGCCACGGTAGGCTCCCTGGAGCATCTCGACATACCGCTCGTTCATGGGCCCGCGGGCCTTCCACCGGTCGAACACCTGGTCCCACGTGAGCGGCTCGCCGAACAGCCAGCGCTTGGCCGCGGGGTCGTACTGGCAGGGGAACGGATAGTCCACGACGTATTCGTTGCGCTCCTCGTCC
Source organism: Gemmatimonadales bacterium (assembly GCA_036398175.1). GTDB lineage: Bacteria > Gemmatimonadota > Gemmatimonadetes > Gemmatimonadales > GWC2-71-9 > JAOTWJ01. The sequence goes on along the minus strand of DASWHL010000008.1, from coordinate 4,082 downwards.
CAGTGGGCCGGCACCTGGATGCCGATTCCTTCGCAGAGGGGGACGGTGGCCTCCATCCAGGTCTGCCGCAGCTGGTCGTTGGTCTTGCCCTTGAGCCGGTAGACCAGCTGGCCGCTGTGGCGCTTCAGGTGATCCGGCAATCCGAACCACTCGAGCGTCATCGGGAACATCCAGTCCACCGTCCGCTGGAGCGCCTCCCGGACCTCGCCGCCGGCCTTGGCCAGCCGCTTCATCCAGGACTCGCCGTGCCGGAGATGCAGGACCTCCTCGCGGTCCACCTTGACGAGGGCCCGCTTGAGCGGGCCGTAGCTCGTGTGCTGGTGCACGTCGGCCAGGAGCGTGATCCCCGCCCGGTCGAAGAACCCGTTGGCCACGACCATCTCCGCCCAGTTGTCGAGCGCCTGATCGAAGCCGTACGGGTGCTTGAACTCGTGCGGCTGGCGACCGTAGATCAACCACTCCTTGTCCACCCCCAGGTCCTCGAGGATCCGGTAGGCGATGTTCGCGTGGCCCAGCTCGTCGTGCACGATGGCGGTGACCGCGATCCGGCTGTTGATGTTGGGCGCGTCGCGCGACGCCAGATAGTAGGCGGGCGCGCTCATCAGCTCGGTGTCGCCCTGGACCATGAGCTGCGTGATGAGCGCCTTCTTGTAGCCCGGCGTCATGTCCTCCTCGGACTCGACCATGAAGCCGCCCGCGATGCGGTCTATCAGCTGCTGCTCGGCCGGGGCGTAGGTCGTCGGTTCGGTCACGCGCGTCCTCCCATGGGGCGCCGGCTGGGGTCCGGGCGGGCGGGGCTGCGCACGCCGTTCAGAAACAGCTCCGCGAACGCCTGGGCCAGCGCATCCGGGGAGAGCTTCCCGTCCGGCCGGTACCAGGTGTACGTCCAGTTCATCATGCCGAACAGGGCGTACGCGGCGACGCTCGCGTGGTCGCCATCTACGGCCACGACGAGACCCTGCAACAGGTCCGCGTAGCGCCGCTTGAGTCGCAGGATCTCCTCGGCGCGCTTCCCGGTCAGGCTGTCCGCCTCGTGGGAGAGCACTTTCATCTCGGCCGGCTGCGCGGCGAAGAAGGCCAGGTGGTGCCGCACGAATGCCCGCAGCCGCTGGTCGGGCTGTGTGTGGCGCGCGAGGGCCTCCTCCGCGCCCGTCAGCACCCCCGTGAAACAGCGCTGCTGGATCTGGTAGAGGAGGTCTTCCTTGCCGCGGACGTAGTGGTACATGCCGGCCAGGCTCATCCCCGACGCGCGCGACAGGTCGCGCATCGTCGTGGCGTGATAGCCCTTGCGGGCAAAAACGTGGGCAGCCGTGCGGAGCAGTCCGCCAAGCCGCTCGTCGTAGGGGAGCATGGCCATTCGAACGGTCGTTCGATTTTAACCGCCTGGCGCCCGCCGTTCCAGTCCCCATCCGGCGCCGGGGCTTAACTTTGAGACCGTTTTCCCGTCAGACAGGATGTGACCGCGGCCATGCTTCAATCGGAGCCCGAGGACGGGGCCCTCATTGCCCGCTGGCAGGCGGGAGACGAGGCGGCCGCGACGGAGCTGGTGCGCCGGCACGCCCGGGCGGTGGCCCGGTTCCTGGCCGCGGGTGGAGCGAGGGACGATGTCGAGGACCTGGTCCAGGAGGCGTTCTTTCGCGCGTTTCGGCACATCGCGGGATACCGGGCGGGGGCGAGCTTCCGGACCTGGGTCATGACCATCGCCGGGAACGCGCTCACGGACCTCCGCCGCCGGCGCGGGCGCCGAACCGTGGTGCCGCTCGGCAACCACGACGTGGCGGACCAGGCCGCCGATCCGCACGGCGAAGCGGTCGAGCGCGACCTGCTGGCGCGCGTCGCGGCCCTGGTGGCGGAGCTACCGCCCATGCAGCGGGACGTGTTTCTGCTGCGGGCGCAGCAGGGACTCGACTACGACGCGATCGCCCGGGCGCTCGATACGTCTTCGGGGGCGGCGCGGGTGCATTACCACCATGTGGTGAAGCGGCTGAAGAGGGCGCTGGGAGGGGAGTGACGGCAGAAAAGAGGGGCAGAGGGGCAGAGGGGCAGAGCGGGAGATTTGGAGGGAGCGATGCGGGTATCGGATCGGGATTTGGAGCGGCTGGGGCCGCGGTTGGGGGAGGAGGCGGGGGCAAGCCTCGACGTAGACCGCGTGGCGGCGCGGGTGACGGCGCGGCTCCGGATGGCGGGAGGCGCGGCACCCGTCCGGCCGCTCGGGCGTTGGGTGGCCCTGGCGGCGGGTCTCGCGTTGATGGTGAGTGCCGGGTGGTTCACGTTCGGGCGGGATGGTGTGCCGCCGCTCGTGGGAGCCGGGCCCGTGCTCACGCCGGGGCTGCACGACCTCTCGGTTCCCGAGCTGCGTCAGGTGCTCGACTCCCTGAACCCCGCCGTGGCGCCCGGCCTTGTGGGACAGGCCACGTTGGACGACCTCGACGAGGAGCAGCTGGAGACGCTGCTCCTGATGATGGAGGGGTGATGCGTACGATGCTGATCGTCGTCGGCATGGTCCTGCTGGCGGGGCCGCTCAGTGGACAGGTCCGCCAGGACCCGGAGCGGCTGCGCGAGCAGGTCGTGCAGCGGTTCATCGAGAACTACCGCATGCAGGCGGGCCTCACGGACGCGCAGGTCGAGCGCTTCCGGAGCAGCGTCCGGCGGCAATGGGAGGCGCGCCGCCAGGCCGAGCAACGGGAGCGGGAAATCCTCCAGGCGCTGGGCGGCGAGCTGCGTCCCGGGGTAGCCGCGGACGCGGACAGCGTCACCCGGCTGCTCGACGCCCTGGAGTCGGTGCAGGCGGACCGGATGGGCCAGCTGCGGAGCGAGCAGGCCGAGTTCCGGGAGTACCTGACGCCGGTGCAGCGGGCGCAGCTGGTGCTCGCGTTCACCCGGCTGGAGCGACAGATCGAGGAGCTGATCCGGCGCCGGATGGAGGCGGGACAGCAGCAGATGCGCCGGCCGAACTGAACGCGAGTGCTCGGCCGGCGCGCTCCCGCCGCCGCGGGCCGCGGCGGCTCAGTGGAACGTCACGCCTACGCCGAGCTGGCCCACACTGACGGTGGTGCCCTCGATGGACGACGCGAAGCCGTTCAGAAACGGCGTGATGGAGAAGTTCCTGCCGACGCGCGCGTCGTAGCCCAGCCCCAGCAGCACACCCAGCCCATACTCGGGGTCGAACCCCGTGAGCGTAATCGTGGCCAGGCCCGCCCCACCCGACAGGAAGAACCCGGCGTTCGCGGCCGGATAGAACTGTACGGCGCCCGTCAGCGTCCCGAACGAGAGGGTGGCGCCGCCCTCGCTCTTGGTCCAGCCATTCGTCTCCACGCCGATCAGGAGTTTCTGGCTGAGGGTGCCGCCGATCCGCAGCATGCCGCTCACGCCACCCTCAGTTCCGTCGGCTCCCTCGGCGGAGAGGCCTCCGTAGCCGAACCCGAACCCGATGAAGAAGCCTTTCCGCTCGTGGCGGTTCACGGCCTCCAGCCCCTGCGCCCCCAGCGGGCCGGCCAACGGCATCAGGCCGGCGGTGAGTGCGACCGCGAACGTGAGGCGTCTCAGCATGGCGCTCTCCTCGGTGAGGAAGTCGTGTAGTAGCGGCGATTCGCCGATCCTGTTCAACTATGCACAATCGATTGCCCAATGGCCATACGCGGCCGTCCGCGGCCCGCGATCGGTGGTCCCGGGGCTGGTGCAGTACATTGTGACTGCCGCCGCCTCGTTGTGCCTCTGCGGTGGTCGGCGCGTCGTTGGAGCCGTCTGCGCCCGAGTGGTGAAATGGCAGACACGCGGGACTCAAAATCCCGTGGCCGCAAGGCCGTGTGGGTTCGACTCCCACCTCGGGCACTCGGACGACGACGACTCAGGGAAAAACCGACGGGGGTGGTTGCAGGGAACCGGATGGCGCGCCAGACTTCTGCCCGTCCGTTCCCATTGAGCGTGCAGCAATGCGGTGGGCAGCACCTCTCTTGGTTCCTCGGCTGGGATTGTCCCGACGTGTGCCCGTCCGACGTTGCCTGACGTCGGGGCTGCACGCCGCCGGAACAGCCGTCCTCGCGACGCTCCTGCTTGCCGGCACGCTGCCCGCCCACCCCCCC
>DASWHL010000007.1:0-77712 GCA_036398175.1 Gemmatimonadales bacterium | reverse complement strand
CGCCGGTACGAGGGCCGTCCCCGCACCGGAAACCACCAGCGCGAGGAACGCGCGGGTCGCGAGGCGCGGCCAGCGGGACAGGGCGACCGCTGCCACTCCCCCCAGCAGCACGAGCGCCAGCCCAACGAGCAGCGGGGTCATCCCTGGACTCGGAAAAAGGCCGTAGCGCGCTTCTCCAGTTGCTGGATGCAGGAGAGGATCACGTCGGCGCCGGCGCGGTCCTTCAGGAGCGCGCGCAGGCCGGCATCTCGCAGGACCAGACCCAGGCGGCTCAGGATCTTGAGGTGCACGGGGACACTGGGGGTGATCAGCACGAACAGGGCGTGGACGGGCAGGCCGTCCGGCGCGTCGAAGTTCACCGGGTGGCGCAGCATGCACAGCGCCACGAGCGGTTGCTCCACGTGCAGGACGATGGGATTCCGGGCGTGGGGGATGGCGATCCCGTCGCCCATGCCGGTCGAACCCATGGCTTCGCGGGCTTCCAGCACGGAAACCAGGAACTCCCGGTCCAGATCCCCCGGCAGGGGGAGCCGCGCGACGACCTCGCGCAGGACGCTGGCCTTGTCCGCTCCGCCCACGTCCGCGTGGACCCCGCCTGCGCCAAGCAGCGTGGAAAGGGGCGGGATCACTTCGGGTGAGCGCCGGGCGTCGTCGAGCAGGCTGCGCGAGACGGCGATCCCGTTCTCCGTCGCCCACTGCCAGAGCTCGACGGCGTTCAGATAGAGCCGCTCATCAACGCTGTGAGCGGGAAGGCCGCGCTTCTTGATCCAGCCTCGCAACGTGCCCTCGTCCACCTGGAGATACGAGGCTGCCTGCCGGAGCGTGAGACGCATCAGCCGGTGGGAGAGGTCGTGGCTACGTACCTGATGGGGCTGAGAGACGCAAAAGCATAATCGGCTCCGGTCGGGATGACAACGTCAGGTGCCGTGGCGCGAGGGGAGGCGAAGCGTCTACCGCATCGGCGGCGCCGCCCACCGGTTGTTCTCCCGGTCCGCGTCCGGGAACACCTGCGCCGCGTCTATCTCCACCACCGCCACCCCGAGCCGGCCCACGACCAGCACCTCCGCCCGCCTCGCCCCGCTCAACCAGGTCTCGACCGGAATCTCCTGCTCCTCCGTGGTGCCGTCGGTGCGGGTGATGGTGAGCCGCACCGGCATGGGTGCCAGCCCCCGATCCTCGACCACGATCCTGGTGCCGTCCGTGCCAGGCGTAACGCTCGCGATGGCGTGGTCCATGGTCCACGTCTCGTAGTACCACGTACGCCAGAACCAGTCGAGGTTCCTGCCGCTCACGCTGTTGAACGTGTTGAAGAAATCCCAGGGTTTGGGATGCCTGTACCGCCACCGCTGGAGGTATTCGCGGTAGGCCCGGGCAAAGCCGTCCTGCCCCAGCATCCCCCGCAATGCCGCGAGCATGGTCGCCGGCTTCTGGTACGACGCGATCCCGTAGGCGGGGCCGGGATAGTGATAGTCCGACCACCGCATCAACTCGCCCTCGAGGCCCGCGCGCGCCAGGCCGAGGTAGCCGTCGCGCTCCTCGGCGTCGCCCGTGTCGCCGGGCCGGAACTCCTCGCGCGCCCGGTTCTCGTTGAACGTGGTGGTGCCCTCGTCCATCCACGCGTGGCGCCGCTCGTCGGTGCCGATCTGCATCGGGACCCACATGTGGGCCAGCTCGTGGACCACCACGTTGTAGAGGTCCGCGTCCTCCCGCGTGTTGTAGTCGCCGATCAGGGTCATCATCGGGAACTCCATGCCTCCGCCGATGATCCCGCCGCCTTCGACGATCGTCATGTGCGGCCACGGATACGGCAATCCGGTCCAGCGCGACAGGAAGTCAATGGAATGCTGACCGTAGCGCCACGCGTGCTGCCAGCGGGGTGCGGATGGCCGCCAGAACGCGTGAATCGTGGCGTAGTCGGTGGTCCCGTCGCCGTTGCGGTCGCCCACCGGCGTGCGCGTGGCGTCCCACCGGGATCCGCTCACCACACTGAACGCCACGTCCCGTACCGTGTCGGCCGCAAAGCGCCACCGGAGGCGGCCATTGGTGCCCGGGGTCGTGGCCTTCCCGGGTCCGAGGTCTTCCGGGGTGAGCACGTGCACGACGCTGTCGCTCCGCTCGGCGCGGGCCAGCCGCTCCCGCACCGGCGCCGGCAGCACGTCCGCCGCGTTCTCGAGATGGCCCGTGGCGGCCACCACCCAGCCCGCGGGCGCGTCCACGGTGAGCGCGTAGCTCCCGAATCCCGCGTAGAACTCGGCGTTCCCGGCGTAGCCGTCGGTGTGCCAGCCCACGACGTCGTCGAACACCGCCATCTGCGGATACCAGTACGCGAGGTGAAACAGGTTGTCGCCGTTCCAGCCCATCCGCCCCGCCCCCGACTGCGGGACGGTGAAGCTCCACTCGATCTCCAGCGACAGCTGCGCGCCGGACATGACGGCGGTGGGCGGGCGCACGGCGAGGGTGGTGCCGAACACCTCGTACGCCGCGCCGCGGTCCATGGGCTGCGAGGGGAGCGCCTGCCCGGACGCCACGACCCGTGTGATTTCCATGCCGCCCGTCACCTCCTGCGGCTCGAGGCGCACCGCGCCCGGCGCGTGGAGATTCTGTGGCAGCTGGAGAAACACCACCGGCAGGGTGTACGGCGACCGGTTGTGATAGCGGATCTGCGCCCGACCCGTGACCCGCTTGGCGGCCGGGTCGAGCGAGGCGAACAGCGTGTAGTCCGTCCACTGCTGCCAGTACTGGAGGCCGGGCTCGCCCGTCGTGGTCCGCGTGTTGCGCTCGACCGCGTGCTGGAACTCGGGCGGTGGCGTCACCGGGTAGGGGATGGGGCGCTGGCCCGCGGCCGCGGACGGCGCGAGCGTGAGCAGGGCCAGGACGTATGCGGAACGGGTCACGCGGCCTCCGGACTTGGTTGGGCACACTGTGGCGGATCGGCGCGAAAGTATACCCCGAAAGCGCGCAAAATGGCCGCCCTGCAGGCCCGCGGTACCGGCGGCTACTTTCCGGGCCATGTCGCGACCGTTCCTGACACTGCTGGCCGCTTCGCTCGGGAGCCTGTGGGGCTGCGCCCCCCAGCCGCCCGCCCCCACCACGGTGCTGCTCGTCTCGGTGGATGGGATGCGGCACGACTACCTGGACTCGGTGTCGCTCCCCAACATCCGCCGCCTGGTGGATCGCGGAGCGCGGGCTCCCCTCGTTCCCGTATTTCCCACGAAGACCTTTCCCAACCATTACACCATCGTCACCGGCCTCTACGCGGACCAGCACGGCATCGTGGCCAACACGATGTACGATCCCGAGCTCGACGCCTGGTTCCGGCCGACCGACCGGCAGGCGGTGGCGGATGAGCGCTGGTGGGGCGGGGAGCCGATCTGGGTGACTGCCGAGCGCCACGGCATCCGCTCGGCGCCGCTGTTCTGGCCCGGCGTCGAGGCGGAGATCGGGGGCGTGCGGCCGACCTACTGGCTGCCCTTCGACGACCGCATGCCCCTCGAACGCCGGATCACGCAGGTGCTCGAGTGGCTGGACCTCCCGGAGCCGGAGCGTCCGCGGTTCGTCACCACCTACTTCTCGGCCGTGGACGTCGCGGGCCATGACCACGGACCGGAGTCGCCTGAAGTCACCGCGGCACTCCAGGCAACCGACCGGATGATCGGGCTGCTGCTCGATGGCCTCGCGGATCGGGGGAGGCTGGAGGAGATCGCGATCCTCCTGGTGTCCGACCACGGCCAGGCGGCGCGCTCGCCGGAGCGGGTGATCATCCTCGACGACCTGTTGCCCGCGGACCTCGCCCAGGTCGTGGACTGGTCGCCCGTGCTCCAGCTCCGTCCCGCGCCGGGGCTCGAGGACTCCGTGTATCACCTGCTGGCGGGACGTCATCCGCACCTCCAGGTCTACCGGAAGGCGGACCTGCCCGACCGCTGGCGCTACCGCGACAGCCCGCGCATCCATCCCATCGTGGCGGTGGCGGACGAAGGATGGGAGATCAGCTCGCGCGACTGGTACGAACGGCACCCGAACGCGTTCCGCGGCGGGTCGCACGGCTGGGATCCGGATTCCCCGGCCATGTGGGGGGTCTTCGTCGCGTCGGGGCCGTGGTTCCGGCAGGGCTATCGGGCCAGCCCGTTCCAGAGCGTGCATCTCTACGAGTTGATGTGCCGCCTGCTCGACCTCACGCCGGCGCCGAACGCGGGGAGTCGCGACTCGACCGCGCACTTCCTGCGGTAGGCGTCAGCCCCGACGCACGACGGGCCTCCGCGCGACGCGAAGGCCCGTCAGGGAATGCCGGCGACGCGAGTCAGGCGCCTCGGCCACGGGCGACCTGCCGTTCCTCGCCGCTCTCGAAGTAGACCCGGTTCTTCTCGATGTAGCTCTTCCACTCGGGTGGGACGTCCTCCTCCGGGAAGATGGCCGTCACCGGGCACTCGGGCTCGCAGGCGCCACAGTCAATGCACTCGTCGGGGTGAATGTAGAGTTGATCCTCCCCTTCGTAGATGCAGTCAACCGGGCAGACGTCCACGCACCCGCGGTCCTTGGTGTTGAGGCAGGGCTCGGCAATGATGTAGGGCATGCAGGACTCCGAAACAGGACAACCGCCAGGTGTGAGGCGGAATGTGAGAATGCGCCGGGGGAGTGTCAAGGCCGCGGTTACATTGCCATCAATGCGCATTGCCTCCCTGCTCGCCAGCGCCACGGAGACCGTCTGCGCCCTGGGTCTGGACGACCGGCTCGTGGCCATCTCGCACGAGTGCGATTACCCGGCGCACGTCCTGAACCGGCCCCGGGTGAGCCGTCCCCGGTTCGATCCCGCCGGCCTCGCGAGCGGCCAGATTGACGCCGCGGTCCGCCAGGCCATGGCGCTGCACGGCAGCGTGTATACGCTGGACGAAGCCGCGCTCCGGGAAGCCGCCCCCGATCTGATTCTCACCCAGGACGTCTGCCAGGTCTGCGCCGTGCCGACCTCGCTGGCGCAGCAGGCGGTGCGGGCGCTCGATGGCGGGGCCCGCGTCCTCTCCCTCGACGCCCACAGCGTGGAGGGCATTCTCGCGACCGTGGAGCAGGTGGGCCTCGCCGCCGGCATCGAGGCGCGGGCCCGGGAGGTCGCCGGCCGGCTGAGGGGCCGGATCGAGGCGGTCGCGCGCCGCGTGGCGGCGCGCCCCCGGCCCAGGGTGCTCGCCCTCGAATGGCTCGATCCGGTGTTCGTGCCGGGTCATTGGGGGCCGGAGATGGTGGCCCTGGCCGGGGGCGAGAACCTGGCCGGGTCGGCGGGGGAGCGGTCGCGGCAGCTCGCGTGGAGCACCGTGAGCGGCCTCGATCCCGACGTGCTGCTGGTCCTGCCGTGCGGGTACGATCTGGCGCGTGCCCGGGCGGAGGCCGACGCCCACCGCGACCGCCTCCTCGCCCTGGCGCCCCGAGCCGTGCGGGACGGAAGGGCCTGGGTGGTGGACGGATCGGCCTACTTCAACCGGTCCGGACCGCGGGTCGTGGACGGCATCGAGATCCTCGCCTCGATCTTCCATCCGGACCGTGTGCCCGAGATCACCCAGGCGGGCCGCGCGGAGCCGTGGGGCGGCTGACTCACGGCGGCGTGAAGGTTACCTTAGAAAGTCGCCGTGATGAGCTGTCCCCCAGCAGGAGCCGCACGATGCGTTATGACCCCCGAATGGTGCAGCCGATGCGCGAAGAGCTGACGCGCCTTGGCTTTGCCGAGTTGCTGACCCGCGACCAGGTGGACGAGCACCTGGCCGTGCGGGATCAAACCATGCTCCTCGTCGTCAACTCCATCTGCGGGTGCGCCGCGGGCAAGGCGCGCCCGGGGGTGGCCCTGGCCCTCCAGCAGGGCCCCCGGCCCGACCAGCTGCTGACGGTGTTCGCCGGCATGGAGCTGGAGGCCACGCAGCGCGCCCGCGACTACTTCGAAGGGTATCCGCCGTCGTCGCCGCAGATTGCCCTGCTCAAGAACGGCCGCGTGCTCCACATGCTCGAGCGCAAGGACATCGAGGGCCGGGACGCGCCGGACATCGCGCAGGATCTGGCCTCGGCGTTCGAGACGTTCTGCGCCGGGGCAGCGGCATGAACACGCCGCGGCGCGTGATTGGCCGCATCCCCACTGGGCCCCGGTAGCGGCGCGACCCGGCGATGACCACCCCGGCTGCGCTCGCGCTCGGCGTCGTGGCCGGTGTGGCGCTGGCGCTGGTGGTGGCGGGACTGGCCCGGAGCCGACGCCCCGCGCCGCCGCGGTCGGAGTCTTCGCGGGCCCGAGCCGCCACGGCGCCTACGCCCGCGACGCCGCCCGCCCCCGCGCTGAAGCACCCTCCCTCCGAGCGCGAGGTCGCAGCCGCCTGGCTCCAGTTTCTGCGTCGCGAAGTGGGCGAGACCGTCGGCGCCATCAACAGCCGGCTCACGGTGGTCAAGGCCCTGATCGGAAGCCTGCCGCGGGATGACCTCGGCCTGTCGCAGCGGGACGTCCTCGACCGGGCCGCCGTCGAGCTGGACCGGGCCGTGGGCTCCACGGCCACGCTGCACGGTCTCGTGTCGTCTACCGCCCCAAAACCCGCGCGCCCCTCGGTGACGCGCGTCCGGCCCCACGTGGTCCGCGCGGGCGTGATCCTGGTCGTGGAGTCGGACGACACCACGCGGGAGGTGATCGGCGAGGTCTTTCGCTGCGCCGGGCACCGTGTCCTTCCCGCCCGGAACGGCGTCGAGGCGTTCGACGTGCTCCAGCAGGAGCCGGTGGACTGCATCGTTTCGGAGACCCGCGTGTCGCGGCTGAGCGGCGAAGGGCTCTACACCCAGGTGGAACAGCGCTTGCCGCATCTTGCCCGGCGCTTCGTGTTCATTTCGGGCGATACGCAGGAGCCGGAGGTGCGGCAGTTCCTGGAGCGCTCAGGCTGCCTGCTCATCCCCAAGCCGTTCGACGTGGAGCTGCTGGTGGAAGCAGTAGACGAAATCCTGGAAGCGGTTGCCCTCGGGGCGCAGGGCCGGGAGGCGGGGGCGGCCCCGGTCTGACCATCGCCTAACCAAGCAGGGCGCGAAACGCGGGCGTCAGCGCCTCAAGTGCCTCCTCGAGCTGTTCCCTCCGGTTTCCGAATCCCAACCGCAGCCATCCCGGCATCTCGAAATGGTCCCCCGGCACGAGCAGGATGTTCTGCTCGGCGCGGATCCGCTCCACCAGGTCGAGCGACGAGGGTCCCCCCTCATAGCGGACGAAACAGATGGCGCCACAGTCCGGCGGCCGCCACGTGAACCGCGGCCCGAACGAGCGGAGCCAGCGTTCGAGCACCGGCCAGTTGGCGTTGAGGATCCCGCGGGTCCGCGCGAAGATGCGCTCGCGGTGCCGGACCGCGCGCACCGCCAGGTGATCGGCCAGCGGCCCCGCGCCGATCACCGTATAGTCGTGCCGCTCGAGCAGCTGAAGGCGCAGCGGCGGCGGGCTCACGACCCACCCGATCCGGAGTCCCGGCAGGCCGTACGCCTTCGACAGGCCGTTCACGACTACGGTGCGTTCCCACGCGCCCCACCACGTGGCAGTCGTGTTCCCGCTGCGCTCGGCGCCGCGGTAGACCTCGTCCACGAGCAGCCACGCCTTGGCCGCGCGGCACCGCGCGATGATGGCCTCGCGCGGCATGTCGCCGAGGATGCGGCCGGTGGGGTTGTTCGGATCGGTCACGACCACGACGTCCGTGTCCGGCGTGATGGCGCGCACGATCTCGTCCACGGCCGGCTGCCAGTCGCGGTCCGGCTGGAGCCAGACGGGGACCACGGTCACGCCGAAGTTCTCGGCCAGGCCCCAGATCTGCATGTAGGTCGGAGCGAGGACAACTACCCGGCGCGCGCTCCGGAACAGCGTCCAGCAGGTCGAGAAGTTCGCTTCCGCGCTGCCGACCGTGACGGTGACGTCGTCCGCGGTGGCGCCGGGGTACTGCCGCGCGATCTCGGCCCGCAACGCGTCCGAGCCCTCGGACTGGCCGTAGCCCAGGGGCACGCTGAGCAGCGCGTCCGGCGGGTCACCGGCCAGCTCGAGCAGCTCAGCCGCGGAGAGCGCGTGGACGCCACTCTCGGAGAGATTGATGCGCACCCGGTGCTCCCAGGTGCTCTGCCAGCGTTCGAGGGCGAAGGGGGCGAAGGACATGGGCCGGAACTTAACCGGCCCGCGAAGCCCTGGCGCGCGCCCTACCGCTTGCGGATCGTGATGTCTCCGGAGCTGGTCTCGATGCGGATCGAGCCGCCGCCGCTGCCCACCACGCCACGCACCTCGTCCCGCTCCCACCGACGGATCTCCAGCGGGAAGTCCATTGCGATGGTGCCCGAGCTGGTCTCCAGCGCGACGTCGGCGTTGAGCCCGTCCGGGATGGTGAACGTGACACTCCCGGATCCGGTATCCACGACGATCTCGCGCGGGGCCCGCACCAGGCCCATGTCCACGCTGCCGCTGCCGGTGTCCACGTTGACCGTCCCGGCCTGGATGCCCGAGCCCTCGACGTCGCCGGAGCCCGTGTCCACGAGCAGCGACTCGACGACGACGTCGGACAGCGCCACGCTCCCGGAGCCCGTATCCACGTTCAGCTCGTCACCCCGGAGCCCCGTGACCTCGACGCTCCCCGAGCCCGTGTCTATGGAACCATTCCCGGCGTGCCGGGTGACGCGCACGGAGCCGGATCCGACGTCCACGGTCAGGCTGCCGGTGGTGCCCTCCGTGGTGACGGCGCCCGAGCTGCCGTCCAGCCGCAGATCCCCATTCACGTTGGACGCCGACAGGGGACCGACGCCCAGGTACACGCTGACGCGACGACCCTGCGGCACCAGGATCCGGAGGTCGGCGGAGGCGTCCATACCGTCACCATCCGTGCTGATCGTGACGCGGCGGGGGTCGTCCCCGCGGTCGCCCCAGCCGCCGAACGTCCCGTCGTCCCGGACGCGAAGCTGGGTGCGGCCGCGCCACCCGTCTGACCGAAAACGGATCCGGGTGTCCGGATAGACGACGCGCAGCGTCTGGGCGTCCCGGATGGGGCCCTGCTGAATCTCGAGGCGGCCGGCGTCGCCGCCCTGGCGACGGACCTCCACGACCACGGCGGAGCCGGTTCCCGCCTCCACCACCGCCGAGCCGGCCAGGTTGAAGATGGCGACGCGGTCGCCGGCCAGTTCGAAGCGTTCGACCCCCTGGGCCGCGAGCGCGGCCGGGAGGGCGAGCAGACCGGCCAGCAGCACGGTGTGGGGGGAGCGATGGGGTTGCGGCATGGGACCTCCGGGGGTTCACAGGCGCGGATTGGCAATCACCCGTTGGACGTCCCTACGGGCCCCGGGGTTTGGAAGATTCCGGTGAATGGCCGCCAACCCCGGCCCGTGTAGGGGCGACCCGTCGGGTCGCCCTACAGACGCGCGATGTCGGCCGGGGCCGCCAACCAGAAATCGGGCCGATGGGGTGCCAGGGCCTCACGCGGAAACGGCCCCCAGAGCGCCGCCGCCGTCCGCACGCCGGCCGCGCGTCCCGCCGCCATGTCGTGCGGTGAATCCCCGATGAACACCGCGGTGTCCGGTTCCGCACCGAGTCGCTCCAACGCCGCGAGCACGGGCCCGGGGTCCGGCTTATGGCGCGCCACGTCGTCGGCGCCCACCACGACGTCGAACAGGTCCTCGAGGCCGGCGCGGCGCAGGCCGAGGAGCGCGCCGTGGCGCAGCTTGCTGGTCACGAGTCCCAGCTCCGCCCGGGCCGACAGGATCTGAACAGCCTCCACGATCCCGTCGTACGGGCGCACCATGGCGTCGTGGTTGGTCAGGTTGTGCTCGCGGTACGTCTCCACCATCGCCGCGATCTCGGCGGGATCGTCGGACAGGTGGCGGAGCTGCGTCCGCAGGGGCGTGCCGAGCCCGGCCAGCCAGACGGCGTCGTCGGGTGCGGCGCCGGTGTGCACGAGGGCGGTGTGCCGGTACGAGGCCAGGATCAGCTCGACCGAGTCGAGCAGCGTGCCGTCCAGGTCGAACAGATAGGTCGCGAAGGGCGGCGTCACGCCGTGACTCCGTTGGGCGAGATCACCGCCTTCGTGACGCGCAGCGCCTCCACGTCCGCCAGCGCGCGGCCGGCGTCCTGCAAGCTGTACCGGGCCCCGATCACATCGGCGAACGGCAGCACCTCGCGGTGCCGGGCCAGGAGGGCGAGCGCCCGGACGACGTGGGTAAAGTCGGTGCCCCACTGGCCGCGCACCTGCGCGTGCTTGCGGTTCACGTCCTGATGGATGTTCAGGTTCACCGGCCCGACGTCCGTGTAGTGGCCGGCAATCACGTAGGTCCCGCCGTCGCGGAGCAGTCGAAGTCCCTCCGGCACCGCCGCGGGGCTGCCGGCGGCCTCGATCGCCACATCCACGCCGCGGCCCCCGGTGAGGTCGCGCACGATCTCCTCGCGCTCGTGCGGTGGGGTTGCCTCGAGCAGCAGGGTGACATCCGCACCGAACCGCTTGACGAGATCGAGCCTTGCCTGCGGCGCCCCGATCACGATCACGCGGGCGGCGCCCCGGAGGACGGCGAAGGCCGCCGTGGCAATGCCCACGGGTCCCGCGCCTTGCACGAGCACGGTCGCCCCCATGGGCACGTCCGCGCGCTCCACCGCCGCGAACCCCGTGAACAGGCCGCACCCGCCGCCGATCACCGTGTCCGGGGACAGGTCGTCCGGCAGCTTCACCGTCAGCACGCCCGGCTTCAGGTAGATCTGCTCCGCCCACCCGCCAAGCAGGCCGTCGTCGGCCGAGAACGTGATGCCGTAGACCCGGCGTTCGGGACAGCGGTTGGGCTGTCGCGCCACGAGGCACTGGTAGCAGCGCCCGCACGTCCCGTGCACGTCGTAGAACGTCACGACGTCGCCCTCGGTGAGCGGGGTACCCAGCGCGTCAGCGGCAACGTTGCGCAGTGCGGCGATCCGGCCCACGCTGACGTGGCCGGGAATAATGGGGTAGGGGACCCCGGCCAGGCGGCCGTGGTGCAGATGCACGTCCGTGCCGCACACCTCGGTCACGATCGTCTCGAGGAGGATGGCGCCCGGCTCGAGGTCCGGCGTCGGGAACTCGCGGATCTCGATGGCCTTGCGCGGAGCGGACATGATGGCGGCTTTGGGCATGGGGGGGAAAATAGACGGTAGGGGACGGTAGGAGGCGGTAGGGGGGGTGGTGGGTTATCGGATTCCCAGGAGCTTGTGAGTTTGGAGGCTGATGCGCCATCGGGGGTGGGTGGCTACCCAGGCTTGGATCAGGGCGGTGTTGCGCTCTCGGTCGGGGCCGTCCATTGGCTGCAGGGAGAAGTATCTGAAGTCGAGTGCTTCGTACCGTTCGGGGTCCGCTCCCGCCTGCGGGTAGACCAGCTTCAGCTCGTCTCCGTTGGTCACGACCATGTCCGCGTTGGCCTTGGGGCTCACGCACACCCAGTCTACGCCGCCCGGGACGGGCAGGGTGCCGTTGGTCTCGATGGCGACCGTGAAGCCGCGCGCGTGGAGCGCGTCCAGCAGCGCGCGGTCGAGCTGGAGCAGCGGCTCGCCGCCCGTGCAGACCACGAAGGGTTCTCCGCGCGCGTCCCAGGTGGCCGCGACCCGGTCCGCCAGCTTCGCGGCCGTGGCGAACTTGCCGCCGCCCGGGCCGTCGGTACCCACGAAGTCCGTGTCGCAGAACCGGCAGGTGGCCGTGGCGCGGTCGCGCTCCAGGCCGGTCCACAGGTTACAGCCCGCGAACCGGAGGAACACCGCCGGGCGGCCCGTGTGGAACCCCTCGCCCTGGAGCGTGGCGTAGATCTCCTTCACCGTGTACGTCATCGGCCGGCCGTGGCGCTCCGGTACGGGGCGGGGTCCGGGATCCCCAACTCGGCGAACCCCTTGAGACGCAGCTGGCAGGCGTCGCAGGCGCCGCATGCGGCCCCCGCGTCGTCGGGATCGTAGCAGCTCACCGTCATTCCGAAGTCCACGCCCAGGTCGCGACCGGTGCGGATGATCTCGCGTTTGGACATCCGGATGAGCGGCGTGTGCACCGTGAAGGTCCGGATCCCCTCCACACCCGCCTTCGTTGCCAGGTTCGCCAGCCGCTCGAACGCCTCGATGTACTCGGGCCGGCAGTCGGGGTAGCCGGAGTAGTCGAGCGCGTTCACGCCGAGAAAGATGTCCCAGGCCCCCAGGACCTCGGCCCAGGCGAGCGACAGCGAGAGCAGGACGGTGTTCCGCGCCGGCACGTAGGTGGCGGGAATGCCCTGCCCGATCTGGGCGCCGGACCGGTGTTTGGGTACGGGCAGGTCGTCGGTGAGTGCCGAGCCCCCAAACGCGCGAAGGTCAAGGCCCAGGACCTTGTGGTCCGCGACGCCGAAGGCCGCCGCCACACGCCGCGCCGCGGCCAGCTCCGCCGCATGCCGCTGACCGTAGTGCACGGTCAGCGCGTGCACGGCGTGGCCCTTGGCGCGGGCGATGGCCAGCGTGGTGGTGGAATCGAGGCCGCCCGAGAGCAGGACGACGGCTGGGCGCGCGGTCATGCGTCGAAAAGTAGGCGGCCCGTGGTGATGGGGCTATTGCCGAACCCCCAGGCGGCGCAGCACCTCGATCCCATTGGTGTTGTTGGGGTTCAGCTCGACGGAACGCCGGTAACTGACGATCGCCCGCCCCGTGTCCCCGCGCACCAGGTAGGCCTCGCCGAGACTGTCGTGCGGATTGGACGCGTCGGGGAACATCTCCACGTTGAGGCGGAACACCACGATCGCGTCCTCCGTCCGCCCCGAGCGCAGCAGCCAGTAGCCGACGCCGTTCAACTCGCCTTCCCCGAACCGCCCCGCGTCCTGCTCGGCGGCGCGGAGCGTGCGATAGCGGGCGAGCGCGGCCTCGATGCCGCCCCGCCGGTACGCCGTGGCCACGGCGGGGCCCACCGGCACCGGTGCGAGGCGTATGGTGGGATCGAGCAGGTGGAAGCCGAGGTCGTCCAGGCCATTGCCACCGGAGTTCGTCAGGACCACCACGGCCTGGCCGGCCGCGCGATCGAGGCCGAGGAAGGTCCGATAGCCGGCAGTGCCCCCGTTATGCCAGGTGATCGTCCGCTCGTTCCCCGCGGAGACGATCCAATTGAACCCGATGCTGTCACCGCCCGTCCCATAGGCGCGGCGGGCGCGGAGCGCGTCGTGCACCGCCACCAGCACGCCGGTGTCACCTGCGGTGAGCGCCGCGGCTGCGTAGCGCAGCATGTCGTCGGCCGTGGACCGGAGGGCGCCGGCGCCGGCCAGGGTCGTGATGTCCCAATTCGGGACCCGGTCGCCGTACGCGTTGTGGCCGTGCGCCAGGTGTTCCCGCATCCAGGGCGTCAGGGTGATGCCCGAGTGCTCCATCCCCAGCGGCCGCAGAATCCGCTCGGTCACGAGGGCCTCGTACGACATCCCGGCGCGGCGGGCGAGTCCGTGGCCGAGCAGACCCAGTCCCACGTTGGAATACAGTGCCGCGGCGCCGGGCTCCCGCGGCAGGGTGAAGCCCGACAGGAACGCGTACAGCTGCTGTTCGGTGTAGTCGGCGTACGGGTTGGCGGGGTCGGCCGGTGAGAAGTTGGTGGGCAACCGGGGCAGGCCCGAGCGGTGCGTCGTGAGATCGAGCAGGGTGATGACCTTCCCGTTCCGGGCGGGGACGCGGACTTCGGCGGGCAGCAGCGACGCGATCGGATCCGTCAGAGCCACGTTGCCGCGACTCGCCATGTCGGCGAGCAACGTGCCGGTGAATGTCTTCGTGATGGACCCGATCTCGAAGACGCTTTCGCCATCGAGCGGACGTCCGCCGGCGCCGGGGCTGCCGTGTGCCACGACCCGCCGGGTCCCGTCCTCCTCGAGCAGACCCACGACCACCCCGGCGGCGCGACCCGCAGCTACCAGGTCCGCCAGGGTGGCGCGGAGACTCGAGTCCGAGGGGAACGGCCGCTGAGCGGATGCGGCACGGGGCGTGAGCAGCAGCGCGATGAGCGTGAACGCGCCGCCGAGTCGGATCGGGTGGGATCTCGTCATCGGGCTCTCCCGGGTAGTGCGCCGGCCGGCACGTGGCAGGGGGCCGGGCGCCTCGTGGAAAACGTGCCGAGGATCGAGGCCGGAGGCAAGCGGCTCCGCCACCCGCGCATCCCACGCTAGATTGGGATTCCCATGACCGTCCTTCCCCCCACCGGCCCCCTCCCGCGGCCGACGAGTCCCGTCGAAGCCCGCGAGGTCCTGAAGCGGGAGTCGTTCCCCGCGCCGGACGTCCAGCGGATCCATCTGGAAGCGACCGAGTTCACGTCCATCTGCCCGAAAACCGGCCAGCCGGATTTCGGCGCGGTCGAGATCGAGTACGAGCCGGGCGAACGCTGCCTTGAGTCGAAGGCCGTCAAGTACTACCTGTGGTCGTATCGGGAAGAGGGGGCGTTCTGTGAAACGCTTGCGGCGCGGATCGCGGACGACGTGGTCTATGCCATCGCGCCCAGGAGCGTGCGCGTGCGGGTGCACCAGAACGTGCGGGGCGGGATCGCGCTGGTGGCGGAGGCCGAACGGGCCGCACCCTGAGCGACCGTCACCGTCCGCCTGCCGCTCCCCCGCGATCCTCACCGCCCCCGACCACCGCGGGTGCCTCCAGACGACTTTCCCCAAGCCAGCCCGGCGGTCCCGCGGCACGTTGGACGAGCGCATACGCCCCGAACCGGCCGAAGACCGGTACCGTGTCTCCCTGGCCCACCGAATCAACCGCGGCTCCCGCGTCCCGGGGTGCCGCGCGCAGCAGGGATCCGCCGACCACGGTCGCCATCTCGAGCGGGGTGAGCGTCTCGGTGGCGCGCACCGCCACATATCCCTCCCGACCATTGGGCAGGCGGGCCCGGTACCAGCCGCCGGAGCCCGCCAGTAGCTCCACCGGCGTAAGCCCGGGCACCACCGTCAGGACCGCCGACGTGGTCCCCGGGCGCGCCCGGATCGCGGCCTCGGCCGTCCCGATGCGCGCCCACCGTCCCACGAGCGCCGAGTCGCCGGCGAAGCGAGCGACGTCCTGGGGCGGATCATACAGGTGGAAGTGTGGATCCACCGGTCCCAGCCCCCGCATGTAGATGCCGAAATGGAGATGCGGTGGTGTGGTGCGGGCGTTGCCGGTGTTCCCGACGAAGCCGAGCGTGTCGCCCGGCCGCACCCACGCGCCTTCGAGCACCGCGTGGCGGTCGAGGTGCGCGTAGTAGAGGCGCCGGTCTATCCCGTCCTCACGCAGCCAGACGACGTTTCCGCCCAGCCGGCTGGTGCTGACGCGGGACACGCGGCCCGCCACCGCGGCCACGACGGGCGTGCCACGCGGGGCGAAGATGTCCACTCCCTGGTGCTCGCGTCGGCCGGCGTCGCGCGGGGCGCCGAACCCGCTCCGGATGCCCGCCATGTCCCGCCCGGCAACCGGGAACCCGAGGGACGCCCGCGCCGTGACCGAAAGCGTGACGCGCCCGCCGCGCAGCAGCTCGGGCTGCACGCGCAGCACGTAGGTGCCGGGCCGCAGCGCCACGTACTCCAGGGTCCGGCCGGCGGAGTCGCCGGTGGCGGCGAGCTGGAGCGAGGCCGTGGTGTCCGCCGCGAAGAAGAGGTCCAGGAAGAACCGCGCATCCCCGCGGCCGCCTTCGCCGGAGTCGAGGTGCGCCACCAGCCGCTGCCCGCGCTCGAGCACGAGCCGGTACGCGACCGCCGTGGCGCGCGCCGGGTCGAGAAACCGCGCCTCCAGGTGGGGTGTGTCCACGTCCACCGGCTCGGCCAGCGCCCGGTCGGCGGCGGCCATCCAGTCGCGCCCGAGCGCCGTGGCGTGAAGCCCCGCCTGCCGGAGGCGCGCCGCGTACTCCTGATGCGGCGTGCCGGCGATGAAGCGCATAGACGGGCCGCCGCCCGGTTCGCACGCGGCGGTGAGTCCGGCAAGGCCGACCACCAGGGCCGAAATGGCGTTCGCCCAATGACCGCGCATGTCCCAGATACCGCGGCCGCGGTCGCCGGTTCCACCCGCGAGTGAACTCGCGGCCACCTCCCAACGGCCACCCGCCGCGCCGCGTACTACCGGCAATCTCACTCGCCTGCCACTCCGCGAACTCGGAGACCACTATGCGCCGTTCCCGTGCCACCTGGCTCACGCTCCTCCTGCTCGTCGTCGTCGTCGCTCCCCCGGCCCCCGCCCAGGCCCGCGGCGGCCGGCAACCTCGCGACACCGCGGCGGCCAAGGCCGACACGGGACCCAAACTCCTGAACCTGGCCGAGTACGGGCCGTGGCGCCGGATCACGAACGCGGCCATCTCCCCGGACGGCGCCTGGCTGGCCCACACGGTTCAGCCCAACGACGGCGACATGACCATCACGGTGCGGCAGCTGGATGGCGACAAGGTCCATACCATTCCGGCCGGGGCGATTCCGGAAACGGGTCGCGGCGGGGGCGGGGGCTTTGGCGGCGGGGCGGCCGGCTCCCCGGTGTTCTCTCCCGACGGTCGGTGGCTCGGCTACTACGTGAATCCCCCCGGCCGGGACTCGGCGCGGCGCGGCGCCCGGCCCGGAGCCCCGACCCCGCAGCGTGGGACGGCGCCCGCGCAGGGCGCGCGCCCCACCCGCCGGTTCGAGCTGCTCGACGTCGCGGGCGGCGAGAAGTTCACGGTCCCGAACGCGGCGAGCTTCCGCTTTTCGAACGATGCCCGGTGGCTGGCCGTCCGCGCCAACCGGCCGCAGGGCGACACCACACGCGATGGCGCCGATCTGGTGCTCCGCGAGCTGGCCACCGGCGTCACGCGCAATATTGGTAACGTCAATCTGTACGCCTTCGATGACGCCGGCCGGCTCCTCGCGTACACGGTGGACGCGGCCGAGCGCCTTGGCAACGGCGTCTATCTGCTGGATCTCGCCACCGGCGCCGCCCAGGCGCTCAACACCGGCGCCCGCGACTACGCGCAGCTCGCCTGGAGCGATTCGGGAACCAACCTGGCCGTGCTCTCCGGCGACAAGGCCAAAAGCAACAAGCAAAAGGACAACGTGCTCTACGCCTGGACCCGGCTCGGCACGCCGCGGTCGAACGCGACGGCCTACGACCCCGCCGCGGATGCGGCGTTTCCCACCGGAATGGTGGTGAGTGAGTTCGCGGCGCCGCGTTGGAGTCCTGACGCCTCGCGCATCTTCATCGGCATCAAGGCGCAGGAAGTCGAGCCCGAGGAGGGCGGTGACGCCAGAGCCAACGTGGACGTCTGGCACTGGAAGGACACGGAACCCCAGTCCGTCCAGACGGTCCGGATCCAGCAGCTGCGGCGGGCCACCTATCCGGCGGTGCTGCACCTCGCCACGCGGAAGTTCGTGCAGCTCGGCGACGAGGACATGCGGACCGTCCAATCCACCGCCAACGGGAAGTGGGGCATCGGCCGCCTCGACACGCCGTATCGCGGCGAGGTGAGCTGGGGCGGCGGCCGGGCCGACTACTACCGGGTCAACATCGCCACCGGCGAACGGACCCTTGTCGCCAGGGCCCTCGGCCGCACGATGGGCACGTCACCCGACAGCCGCTGGTTTCTGTACCTCGAGGACGGCCATGTCTTCGCGTACGACCTCGAGGCCGGCCGCGCGGTGGCCCTCGACCGCGCCACCGGTGTGAGCTTCGTGAACGCCGAGGACGACCATCCGTACGAGCGGCCGACCTATGGGGTTGCCGGCTGGACGAAGGACGGGCGTGCGGTGATCCTGAATCACCGTTTCGACCTGTGGCGCCTGCCCCTCGACGGCGGCAAGGGGGTCAACCTGACGGGCGGTGTCGGTGACGCCGAGCAGATCCGGTTCCGGCTGGTCCGGTTCGACGACGATGGCCAGCCGCGCGGCGGCGGTGGCGGGTTCGGCTTCGGCGGCGGAAGCCAGGATGACGAGGCCGTGGACCTCACTCAGCCGCAGCTGCTGGCCGCGTACGGGGAGTGGACCAAGAAGTCGGGGTACTGGCGGCTCCCGCCCACCGGCCGGCCCACGCCGCTCATCTGGGACGATCAGGGCATCGGCCAGATTGAGAAGGCCGCCAGGGCCGACCGCGTGACCTTCACTCGCCAGACATTCCGCGAGTTCCCGGACTACTGGACCGCCACGAGCGCGTTCGCCGCTCCCAGAAAGGTCACCGACGCCAACCCCCAGCTCGCGGAATTCCTGTGGCCGAGCGGGAAGGTCCTGATTGACTACACGAACAGCAAGGGCCAGCGGCTCCAGGGCACGCTCACGCTTCCCGCGGGCTACGAGCCCGGCAAGCGGTACCCCATGCTGGTGTACTTCTACGAGATCATGTCGAACACGCATCACCGGTTCTCGATGCCGGTGTACGACGACCGGCCGCACATCTCGACGTACGCGAGTAACGGCTACCTCGTCTTCCAGCCCGACGTGGTCTATCAGATCGGCCGGCCGGGCACGTCGGCGCTGGATTGTGTGACGAGTGCGGTCAAAAAGGTGATCGAGCTGGGCTACGCCGATCCCGCGCGCATCGGGCTCCAGGGCCACAGCTGGGGCGGGTACCAGTCGTCCTACATCGTGACCCAGACCGACATGTTCGCCGCCGTGGTGACGGGCGCGCCGCCCACCAACCTCGTGAGCTTCTACAACGAGCTGTACAAGCAGACGGGGACCGTCCAGCAAGGCATCATGGAGGTGGGCCAGGTGCGCATGGGCCGCGACTCGACGCCCTGGACCGCCGAGGAGCAATACGAGGACCAGTCACCCCTGCACAACGTGCAGAAGATCACGACCCCGTTCATGATCCTGCACGGCACGGCGGACGGGGCCGTGGACTGGCACCAGGGGCTCGAGTACTTCAACGCCGCGCGGCGCAACGGCAAAGCAGTGATTCTGCTCTCCTATCCCGACGAGCCGCACCACCTGGGCCGGAAAGAGAATCAGAAGGATTTCCAGGTCCGGATGCGGCAGTTCTTCGACCACTATCTGAAGGACGCGCCCGCGCCCAAGTGGATGACCGACGGGGTGCCGCAGGTGAAGAAGGGTGGACCGATAGAGTAGGGTGGCGAGGGTTGGCCGGGGTCCCGGGCGGCGTGATCCGCCGCTGGCCCTCAGTCTACCGCAGCCGCCCCAGCTCCGCTTCCGCCGCGATGAACCCGAACGCCGGCCACCCGCCCGAGGCGACCGCCCGCCCGAACCACTCGCGGGCGCGTGCCGTGTCGCCCCGGATCACGTACCAGTTGCCCACCCCGTAGCTCAGCGTCGCGACGTTGACGTCGTCGGTCTCGCCGGGCGGCAGCACCTCGCCGGGACCGATCTCGCCCCGGTACAGGCGGAGACGCCGCGTGTACGCGTTCTCCACGGGCAGGGAATCGGCGTTCCCCTCCAGCCAGGCCTTCGCGTCCGCGGCGCGGCCCGCGCGCATCAGGGACATCCAGGTCCAGTCAATCGAGCCCGCCGTCTCCCCGGCGTTCGGCGCGAGCGGCAAGCCGCGCTGAAACGCGGCGGCCGCGCCCGCGAAGTCGCCCGCGACGAACGTGACGATGCCCAGGTGATACAAGCAGCCGTAGCAGTCCGGGTCGAGCTGCAGGCCCCGTTCGAGATCGTCGCGCGCGCGGTCGAACTCCCGGACCGACAGATACCGGTGGCCCCGCCAGCGGTAGAGCACCGCGTTGTCCGGCGCGAGCTCGATGCCCCTCGAGAAGGTCGCGATGGCCTCCCGGTACCGGCGTATTCCGGACTGCGCGAGGCCGAGCGCGAGGATCAACTCGACGTTGTCCGGGTCGGCCGCCAATGCGGCTTCGGCGCGCGCGACGGCGCCCGTATCGGCCTGCGAGACGTAGACCCCGCCACCGGGGGCGCGGTACTGGACCGTCTGGCCCACGGCCGGGGCGGCCACCGCCGTGAACAGTGTCAGAACGCGGATCTGTCGGAAGAGCATGGGTGGTGCTCCTTGCTCAGGTTACGCTGATGATCACGCTGTCGTAGCTCCGCTCGGGGAGGTACAGGACCTCCACATGCTCCCCCGCCCGCCAGCGGTCGGCAATGACTGGCAGTACCACGTCGCTCCCGCGGTGCGTGCGGCCGTCCACCTGAAACTCGTAGCGCACTCTCGTGAACTTCACCCCGAACGCCACGTCCTCCGGCCGGAAGTCCATGATCTCCGCGGTGCCCGGGACGCCGTCGCGGAAGAACCGCCGCAGGCGCCGCCTGCGGGACCGGGCGATCCCGAAGAACACGAGCGGCAAGACACCCACGGTCACGGTCGAGAAGAACACGATCTGGAACCAGTCCATGACGCCCCAGTGCTCGTCGGGGAGCTGCGTGGGCTCCATCAACTGCCACATGCTGTGCGCCAGCGCCGTGAAACGCTCGGCCGCCGGGCCGGCGAGCGGTCGTGGCGCCGGATCCAGCGCGAGCGGCAGCACGGTCGCTGCCGGGACCAGCGCGGTGCCCGGTCCCTCGGCAACCGGCCGAGCCGGCGCCAGGAGCGCCTCGCGGGCGGCACGCGCCGATGGGTACCGCCGAGTCGGGGCGGACTCGAGCAGCCGCGCGATCACGCCGCGCAGCGGCTGGCCCACCGGGAGCGACGCGGGGACGGCAAGGCGCCCGTCGTCCGCCATGAAGTCGGAAGGTGGGCGACCAGTGACGAGGTGCAGGAACGTAGCCCCCAGCGCGTAGAGGTCGCTGGCCGGGCTCGCCTGCCCCATGTACTGCTCGTACGGCATGTACCCGTACGTCCCCACGACTGTGGGTCCGCTCTCGCCCGGCGCCTTGAACACATTGCGCACCGCGCCGAAATCCACCAGCACGGGGCCGCCGTCCGCGCGCACGATCACGTTGGCGGGCTTGATGTCGCGGTGCAGAATGGGTGGCGCGCGTGTGTGGAGGTAGTCGAGCACGCCAAGCAGCTCGAGCATGAGGTCGAGCACCTGGAGCGGGGCGAGCGGCGGTCCGTCAGCGATCGTCCCGGCCAGGCTCGGGCCGTCCACGTACTCCATCACCAGTACGGCGGTCTGCGTCCCGCCCAGGTCGGCCCGGAAGAACTCGATGAACTCGGGGACGCCCCGGTGCCGGAGCCCGAGGAGCACACGCGCCTCGCGCTCGAACAACTCGTACGCCTTGAGGTCGGTAACGGCGCGGCCATGCAGGGTCTTGAGGGCGACCACGCGGCCGCCCTCGATGGCCCGCGCGAGATACGTGTGCGCGAACCCGCCGCGGCCGAGGGGCCGGACGATCTCGTACCGCGAGCCGACACGCCGGCCGGGGGCGAGCGGGGCCGGAACGGCGTCGGGAGACGACGCGGAGGGGATGGGATCGAGCGTCACCGGATTGCAGATACCGCCCCGCCGCGCCTTGCGCAACCGTGCCGACCGCCAGCCCGCATGCCGTCCCAATGGCGCACACACCCGTCCCATGGACGAACAGGGAGTGTCTCACTCCCGATTCTGCCACCCGTGAGTAACCCGTTTACCCGCGCGTTCTTCCGCGATCCCGGCGAGCGGTCCGGCATTTGCGTTTCCCCTGCCCATCCCCGGCCCTCGTGGGACTGACATGGACGCACTGTTGCACGACCTGCGGCTCACGGTTCGACAGCTCTCTCGCCAACGGGGCTACACCGTCGCGGCCATACTCACGCTCGGGCTCGCCCTGGGCGCCACGACGGCCGTCTTCTCGGTGGTGAGCGGCGTGCTGCTCCGACCCCTCCCGTTCCCGGACGCCTCGGAGCTGGTGACGATCTGCGAGCGCCATCCCTCCGTCGAGGGCTTCTGCATCGCGTCGCCGCCGGACGTGGAGGATTGGCGTGCCGCCAGCGCGACGCTCGCCGCCGTCGGCATCGCCCGCGACTGGCCCGTCCGCATCACCGAGTCCGACAAGGTCGAATCGGTCTACGGCGGCCTCGTCACGCACGGTGTGTTCGCGGCACTCGGGATTCAACCGGCGCTGGGACGGGTGATGGGTCCGGACGACCACGGTCCATCGCACCGCGTGGCGGTCCTGTCGGACGCGCTCTGGCGGACGCGCTTCGGCGCCGAACCGGCGGTCGTCGGCCGCGCGGTTTCACTGGACGGCGAGCCGGTTACGATCATCGGCGTGCTCGCGCCCGCCACCGAGATTCCCGACCTGGAGGACGTGCAGATCTGGATGTCGCTGCCCTTCGACCCCGGAGACGAGGAGAATCGCGGCTGGCGGGGGTTCGGCACCGTTGCGCGCCTCGCCCCGGGGGCTACGCGCGAGGCCGCGGCCGCCGAGCTTGCGACCATCGCAGGCCGACTCGGTGCCACGTATCCGGAAACCAACGCCGGCTGGCAGGTCGAGGTCGTGGGATTGCAGGACAGCCTCGTGGGGGGTGTGCGGCGTCGTCTCCTGGTGTTTCTCGGGGCGGTGGGCCTCGTCCTCCTCCTCGGCTGCGTGAATCTCGCGAACCTGATGCTGGCGCGTGTCTCGGGGCGCGAGCAGGAATTGGCGATTCGCGCCGCCATCGGGGCGGGTCGCGGGCGGCTGGCGCGCCTGCTCCTGCTCGAGAGCGTGCTCGTGTCTGGCGCGGGCGCCGTGCTTGGCGTGCTGCTCGCGTCGTGGGGGGTGGACCTGTTCCGCTCGGTCGCCCCACCGGGCATTCCGCGACTGGACGAGATCGTGGTGGATTGGCGCGTGCTGCTCTTTGCGCTGGGCCTGGCCGCAGTGACGGCCCTCCTGATCGGTGGGATGCCGGCGCTGCGCGGAGCACGGGCCGACCTCGCCGCGCAGCTCCACGCGTCGCGCGTGGCCCGCGGGGGCGGCCGTGGCCTGCTCGTAGCCGCGGAGACGGCCATTGCGGTGATGCTGCTGGCCGGCGCGGCGCTCCTCGGCCGCACGTTCGCGCGGCTCACCGCATGGGATCCCGGCTTCGCGCCCGACCGCGTGCTGGTGGCGTGGACCGGCGTGTCATCCGGTACCTATCGCGACGTCACGGCCGTGCGGGCGCTGTACGCTCAGGCCCTCGACGCGGTGCGCTCGCTTCCCGGCGTCGCCTCGGCGAGCCTCACCTCCGGTGGCCCGGCTTTCGGCGGCGAGGAGCCGGGAATGGCGCGCGCCGGCGGTCCGGAGTCGGACAGCACGGTCGTGCTGTGGCGGAACGTGGGACCGGAGTACTTCGCCACGCTGGGCGTGCCGCTGCGTTCGGGCCGCGACATCACCGTGGCCGACCGCGCGGGCACGACCCCCGTGGCCATCGTGAACGAAGCCGCCGCGCGGCGGCTGTGGCCCGGGCGCAGCCCCATCGGTGAACGCCTGGTCATGCCCGAAATGGGTCTCGAGTTCTCGGTCATCGGGCTCGTGGCCGACATCCCCGCGCTCCGGCCGGATGCGCCGCCGCGGCCCGAGGTGTTCTGGCCGTTCTTCCAGCTGCCGCGGTGGGGGGGGTACATCGTCGTGCGCGCCGAGGGGGGCGCACCCGGTCTCGCGGCCGCCGTTCGCGACCGGCTGCGGGAGGTGTCGCCGGAGCTCGAGCCCGCGCAGGTGTCGGCCCTCGACGAGGTGCTCGGCCGGCGGCTGGTGAGCCCGCGATTCAACGTCCTGCTGCTCGGGAGCTTCGCCGGGGTGGCCTTGCTGCTCGCGGCCGTCGGGATCACGGGTCTCGTGGCATACCGCGTGACGCATCGCGTGCGCGAGATCGGGATCCGGCTGGCACTCGGCGCCACGGACGCCCGTGTCGTGTCCAGGTTCGTCTGGGAAGGTGGGCGACTCGTGCTGCTCGGAGTGGCTATCGGGACGCTCGGGGCGCTGGGACTCACCCGGCTCCTCGGCAGCATGCTCGCGGGCACCAGTCCCACGGATCCGGCCACGTTCGCCGCGGTGGTCCTGGGAATGCTCGGCGTCGGACTGGCGGCCGCGTGGTTGCCGGCCCGGCGCGCCAGCCGGGTGGACCCGCTGACGGCTCTACGTGCGGAGTGACGGTTGCCGCCGGGCGAACAATCGGTGTGCCCGGCGGGTAGATTCTGCGCACGAATTCCACCTTCCTTTCCAACGCGGACCGACGCGATCCCCTATGACCTCCAATCGCAGAGACTTCCTGAAGGTCGCCGCCGCCGGCGGCAGCGCCCTCGGCCTCGGCTGGATCCCCCGGCCGCTGGTCGGCCGCTCGCTGGACGTGCGGCACGTCGGGCGTGCGCAGACGCCGCTCAAGATCCTGATCCTCGGCGGCACCGGCTTCACCGGCCCGTTCCAGGTCCACTACGCGGTCGCGCGCGGACACACCGTCACCGTGTTCAACCGCGGACGGCGCCAGGCCGACCTGCCGGACACGGTCGAGCACCTCGTGGGCGACCGCAACAACGACCTCACGGCCCTCGAGGGGCGCGAGTGGGACGTGGTGATAGACAACCCGACCACGCTGCCCAACTGGGTGCGGCTCTCGGGCAAGCTGCTCAAGGATGCCTGCCGCCAGTACGTCTTCATCTCGACGATCTCGGTCTACGGCGACACGAGCGAGCCCGGCATGGACGAGACGACGCCCGTCCTCGAGTACAAGGGTGAGGCGGACCCGTTCACGCTCGAGCTGAACCAGCAGACCATGGGGTTGTACGGCGAGCTCAAGGCGCTGTCGGAGCGGGAGGCGGCCTATTGGTTCCCGGGCCGCGCCACGATCATCCGCCCGGGACTCATCGTCGGACCGCGGGACGAGAGCGACCGGTTCACGTACTGGCCGGTGCGGGTTGATCGGGGCGGGGAAGTCCTCGCGCCCAATTCCCCCAACGATCCCACCCAGATCATTGACGCGCGCGACCTGGCCGAGTGGACCATCCGGATGGTGGAGCAGGGTGACGTGGGGGTGTTCAACGCCACCGGGCCCGAGCGGCCGCGTCCCTTTGGCGAGATGCTGAACGGCATCAAGGCCGCCATCGGCTCCAACGCCACGTTCACATGGGTCGAGCAGGACTTCCTCCAGCAGCACGAGGTGCGCCAGTGGGGTGAGCTGCCGGTGTGGGTCCGGCAGGGGCCCGACACCGCCGGGTTCATGACGGTGAGCGTCGCGAACGCCCAGGCCAGCGGCCTCACGTACCGGCCGTTCGAGGAGACGGTGCGCGATACGCTGGCGTACCACAAGTCGCGGACCGAAGAGCGGCGGGCAGCCTTGCGGGCGGGGCTCAAGCCGGAAAAGGAAGCGGCGGTGCTCGCCGCCTGGAAGGCGCGCTAGAAGGAGCTACGGCCGGTACGAGGCAGACCCAACGGGCGAGGCGCCTCCGGGAGCGCCTCGTCCGGCTACTGCGGGAGAACACGGGCTACCGCAGCGCGTTGGTGTAGGCTGCCGCCAGCGCCGAGTCCTCCGCGATCGTGTACATCAGGGAGTCCAGGCCCGCGGCGGTGAGGCCGTGCGCCGCCAGGATCGAGTCCGCGGCCGCGGGGTTGGCCTCGATGCCCCGGGCCACCGCCACCGCCCGCGCCACCGCGGGAGGCAGGGCCCCCGCCTCGGCGGCTGGTACGGTTTCCGTCTCGGCCTGCTGCTCGGTTCCGCATCCCACCAGCAGGAACCCAGTGACCGCCACGCATCCGATCAACCGGCGGGTCATTGGCGTCGCCCCCTTCCCTTGGCGGCGCTGTCGGCCCGGGCGCGGCCGGCGCTGTCCATCTTGCCCCTGAGCTCCGCGCCGCCATGCTCGTGCGCACCCATCGCCCCGGCTCCCGTGGGGCCGTGCCCCTGCTTTGCGTGCTCGGCCCGAATGGCCTCCGCCAGCTCCCGGCCGCGCTTGCCGGCCGCGAGCTGCGCCTGCACGAACGCCCCGAAGTTGTCCTTTGGTGCGCCGGCGTTCACGGCATCGGTTTCCACTTCGACCGCCTCCTGAGCATCTCCGGCGGGGATGCCGCGTCGGCGCGCCTCGCGCAGGACGATGCGGATCAAGCTGTCCGTGACCCCGGCCTCACGCGCGCCCGCGGTGGACTGCGGCAGCTTCAGGACGCGTTGCAGCGCGGCGAGGGCCGCGGAGTCCGGCGGTTGGCTCTGAGCGTCGAGCGGCGCCGTCGGGACGAGCGCTGCCGCTGCGAGCAACAATGTCCAGCGCATGGTGATGCTCCTTACGTGAGATTCTGTATCATACCAGATGGGCCACATTCCGGGCGAGTTCCACAGGCCGGTGGGTGGTGGTCCCGCCGGTGCGGCCGGAGCGCGCCGCGCCGAGCCTCGATGCGGTGGTGGGCTCCCCACGGGAGCACGCCCGGCGCTCCGGCGAGACGCTGCGGCGAGCGCTCCGCGACGCGGCAGAGGTGGCCGGCGCGCGCAAGCGGACGTGAGTGGGTGCACGGCGCTTCCCTCATCCAGTAGTCCTTCGGAACTAGGCCACAAATCCGTCGAACGGACGATTCCCCTCGACTGGCGTTGCCGGTAACGTTCCGACATCACACCGAACATCCCGCCGGCCGTCACGCCGGTGTCGCACGTAGCTGCCGGGGCGGTGTCCAACCGCCCCGGCGCGACACTCTAGCAGAGAAGGTTCCTCGATGAGGCACTCCAGTGACTTCACGCCGGATGATCGTCGCCTGCGGCAATCTCGCGCCGCCGACGCAGTAACCTGAATGGGAGTCATCATGCGCAAGACTGCATTCATCATCATCCTCGTGCTCCTCGGCTTTGCGGTGGCGTGCAACCGCGCGCCGCCACCCGTGGCGGCGACCCCACAGCCGACCGCTGCCGAAATCGCGCAGCAGCGCCGTACACAGGACTCACTCGATGCGGTGCGTCGCGCCACCGCCGACTCGGTCGAGCAGGCTCGTCTGGTTGCGCTCGCCGAACGGGCTCGGGCGGACTCCGTCGAGCGAGCACGCGTGGCGGCCGCTGCTGCCGTGGCCAGGCAAAACGCCACACTGCGGGACGAGCTGGCGGTCATGGTCCACTTTGATGTCGCCAAGGCTGAGATCCAGCCCGACGGCCACGCCGCCCTCGATCGGAAGGTGGCGATTCTCAATGCCAACCCCACGGTACGCGTGCGCATCACCGGTGCCTGCGACGACCGTGGGTCGGACGAATACAACCAGGCCCTTGGCGACCGCCGGGCCGCCGCGGTCCAGCGGTATCTCGTGGCGAAGGGGATTGACGCCGCCCGATTGGAGCAGGGGTCTGTCGGGGAGAACTCCCCGATCGATGCCGGGAGCGGTGAGGTTGCGTGGGCCCGGAATCGCCGCGCAGAGTTCATGATCTTGAGCGGTGACTGGCCGCTTGCGAAGAGGTAGGTGGCCCGACCGTCGCCATAGTCGTGGCGTTAGGCGGACCCCAACGGGCGGCCATGAGACCGCCCGTTGTTGTTGCCGCCCCAGCGGTTACGGGAAGTCCCTCTGCACGGACTCCGACCGGCGCTCGACGGCCTAGAGCCCGTCCGCGGGGCCGTGCTACCTCCCGGGGTCCGCCGGCTAGCGGCTGGCCGGATGAGGTGCGTACTTTTGGTGCATGAGGTCCCAAGCCCGCGACGCCCACGTCCGCGAACGCCGGCCGAGCCGGCGTTCTCCCCCGCTCCCTCCGATGAGCCGCAAGGGGTCCGGCCCATGAGCCCAAGACCGGCGGCGCACCCGGCCTCGGACCGCAGCTTGCCCAAGTCCCCGACGGGCATTCAGGGGTTGGACGAGATCACCGGGGGCGGGCTGCCGCAGGGGCGGCCGACGCTGGTTTGCGGCGGCCCCGGGTGCGGCAAGACCATTCTCGCGATGGAGTTTCTGATCAACGGGGCACGCCAGTTCGGCGAACCGGGCGTCTTCCTGTCGTTCGAGGAAACCGTCGAAGATCTGTCGCAGAATCTCGCCTCGCTGGGATTCGACCTGCGCCCGCTCTCGGCCCACAGGAAACTCTCCCTGGACTACGTCCGGGTCGAGCCCAATGAGGTCCAGGAGACCGGCGCGTACAACCTGGACGGCCTGTTCATCCGCCTGGGGCACGCGATCGACGCCATCGGCGCCAAGCGGGTGGTCCTCGACACCATCGAAACACTCTTTGCCGGATTGTCCCAGACCGGCCTGCTGCGCGCCGAGCTGCGCCGGCTCTTCAACTGGCTCAGGACCAAAGACGTCACCGCCATCGTGACCGGGGAACGTGGCGATGGTGGGATGACGCGCCACGGTCTGGAAGAGTACATCACCGACTGCGTCATCCTGCTGGACCACCGGGTGAACGAGCAGAACGCGACCCGGCGACTGCGCGTCGTGAAGTACCGGGGCTCGACGCACGGGGCCAACGAGGCGCCGTTCTTCATCGACGAGTCGGGCATCTCGGTGCTGCCCATCACCTCGCTGGGATTGCAGTACCGGGCCGTTCCCGGTCGCCTCTCGACCGGCGTGAAGGACCTCGACGGGATGTTGGGGGGGAAGGGCTACTTTCGGGGCAGCAGCATTCTGGTGTCGGGCAGCGCGGGCACAGGGAAGACCAGCCTGGCGGCCTACTTCGTGAACGCCGCGTGCGGCCGGGGCGAGTCTTCCCTGTACTTCGCGTTCGAAGAGTCGGCCTCCCAGATCGCGCGCAACCTGCGGGCGATCGGCCTCCATCTCCAGCCCTGGCTCCGCAAGGGCCTGCTCCAGATCCACGCGGCGCGCCCCACGATCAGCGGTCTGGAAGGGCACCTCAGCGCCATGCACCGGCTGATCGAGGAAACGAGGCCGCGGGTCGTCGTGGTGGACCCGATCAGCAACTTGATCTCGGTCGGGACGTCGGTCGAAGTCAAGGCCATGCTCGCGCGCTTGATCGATTTCCTCAAGTTCAGACGGGTGACCGCGCTGTTCACGTCGTTGACGATCAACGAGGAGGATCCCCAGGGAACCGACATCGGCATTTCCTCATTCATGGATACGTGGCTGCTGCTCCGGAACGTCGAGACGAACGGGGAGCGGATCCGCACGCTCGACGTGCTGAAATCACGGGGCATGCCGCACTCGAATCAGGTGCGGGAGTTCGTCCTGACGGGCCGGGGCCTGAAACTGCTCGACGTGACGCGGCATCAGGGCCGCGTGCTGGTCGGGTCGGAGCGGGATGTCCATATCGGCGGCGGGGCGGTCGCGGCACGGCGGACGGGGAGGCGCTCGCGTTGATGAGCGCGAAACCGGCACGGCGAGCGCCCAAAACCCGCAAGATCCGCAAGACCCGCGCGACCGCGGGGTTCTACGATCTCCGGCTGTACATCGCGGGTCAGACCACGCGGTCCCTCGTAGCCATAGCGAACCTCAAGAGAATCTGCGACGAACATCTGGAGGGACGATACCGCATCGAGGTGATCGATCTCCTCGAGCACCCGCAGTTGGCCCAGGGCGACCAGATCCTCGCCCTTCCCACCCTGGTGCGCAAGCTCCCGGAACCGATCCGCAAGCTGGTCGGCGACCTCTCCGACACCGAGCGCGCCCTGGTCGGGCTGGACCTGCGCCCCAGAGCGCCGGGCAAGTCGTGAAGACCGGCGGGCGATGGCGGTGAGGCGGCAGCGGGACGGGGGGAAGCGCCGGAGTCCCGTCCCGGGGCTCCGGGCTCGCCTGGAGGAGGCCGAAGCGACGCTGGAGGCCATCCGGACCGGTGAGGTGGACGCGCTGGTCGTATCGGGTCCCGGGGGCGAGCACACACTTACCATCGAAGGCGCCACTCATCCGTACCACACGCTGTTGAACGCGATGACCGACGGCGCCGCGCTCCTGACCCCCGATGGGACCGTGCTGTTTGGCAACCGTTGCCTTGGAGAACTCGCGCGAGCGGCGGTCGAGGCGCTGCGGGGTTCGCGCTTCCAGCGGCTCGTCGGCCCGGCTGAACGCTCGACCTTCGAGGAGTTGCTTCGGGAAGGCGCCACGCGAAACGTCGCCCGGGAATTCGCCATGGTGGCTGGAGACGGGACCGCAACGCCCGTGTGGATCGCGCTCTCCGCGGTCCCGATCGGGGCCCACCCCGGAGGAGCCGGGGCGGAGGTGCGGGGCGGCACCAGCGTGCTGATGGCCATCATTACCGACCTCACCGACCGCAAGCGGGCCGAGGCCACGCGCCTCGAACTGATGAAGCGGGTGCTCTCCGCCGAGGACGACGAGCGCCGGCGAGTCGCGCGGGAGCTGCACGACGAGACCGGCCAGTCGCTCACCGCGGTGCTGGTCGGGCTTCGCGCCATTGAGGAGCAGGCGGTCACCCTGGACGTGCAAGCGGCCGCGCGGCGGCTGCGGGGGGTCGCGGCACAGACCGTGGACGACATCGGGCGCCTGGCCCGCGGCCTGCACCCAGCCGTCCTCGATGACCTGGGGATCGCGGAGGCCGTGCGGCGGCACGGGAACGACTGGGCCCGATCGTTCGGGATTGCCGTCGACCTCCGGTTGTCCGGCACCATTCCGCACCCCCTGCCACCGTTCGTGCAGACGACCACGTATCGGATCCTCCAGGAGGCGCTGACGAACGTGGCGCGGCACGCCCACGCGCGCGCGGTGGGTGTGGAACTGACATACGAGGGGACCATGCTCGAGTGCGTCGTCCGGGACGACGGCGTCGGTTTCGACACCGGGACGACGCGCCGGAGAACGTCGGGCCTTGGCCTGCACGGCATGCGGGAGCGAGTGACCCTGTTGGGCGGGTCGCTCGACATCGAGTCCACGCCGGGATGGGGAACGACGGTCCGCGCGCGTGTTCCCGCCCCGCCCCCCCCGGCCCGGCGTAGGCGCGGAGGCGCGCCCGATAGGACCCGCAGGCGTGCCCCCGATTAGAGTCTTGATTGCGGACGATCACGCCGTCTTGCGGGCCGGACTTCGCATGTTGCTCCACGCGCAGGCCGAGATCGAGGTCGTAGGCGAAGTGGGGGATGGCTGGGAAGCCTCCCGGCAAGCCGGGGAGCTGCGACCCGACGTCGTCCTGATGGACCTCTCGATGCCCGGACCACCCAGTGGCCAGGTCATCCGTCGGGTGCTGCGGGCGTGCCCGACGACCCGCGTGTTGATCCTCACGATGCACGATGATTCGGCGTATCTCGCCTCGGCCATGGCGGCCGGGGCCGCGGGCTACGTGGTGAAGAAGATTGCCGATTCGGAGCTGTTGCTGGCGATCCATGCCGTCCACAGTGGGCGCACCTTCGTGGACCTCACGCATACCGACCGTCCTTCACGGCCTCCGGGCGACGAGCAGGTCGGCACGGACCGGGAACGGCCGAAGGACCTGAGTCCGCGCGAGCGCGAGGTGCTCCGGATGCTGGCGGAGGGACACTCCAATCAGCAGATCGCGGACCAACTGCGTGTGAGCGTCAAGACGGTGGAGACGTACCGTACTCGGCTGCGGCAGAAGCTCGGTCTCAAGGGGCGGGCGGACCTGTTCCGCTTTGCTGCCGAGTCCGGAATCCTCGGCAGCGACCCGGTCGAGCCACCCGATTGACGGCCGTGACCTCAACCGGCTGTAGGGTCTTTCCCCGACAACGGCCCCGGTTCGGCCGATTTCCCCGCTTTCCGTTGCGGCCGGGCGGCCCTAGTATCGTGGCGGAGGAATCCCGCGTGGCGCCGCAGCGGGGATGGTGGACCTGGTCGGCGCGTCGGGAGGGGGTACGTGATTTCCGTCGCACTCATCGAGGACAATCGCCTGGTGCGCGAGGGGATCGCCGCGCTTCTGAACCAGCACCCGGACCTGAAGGTCGTGGCCGGGAACTCCAACGGCGACACGGCCCTGCTCCGAAAGGTGAATCCTCAGGTGGTCCTGCTGGACCTCGGACTGCGGAACGGTGACAGCCTGCGCATCGCGCAACAAGTCAGGCGGGATTTTCCGGAGTCCAAGGTCATCGTGATGGATCTGCTCCCGGTCCACGAGGATATCGTGGAGTTCGTCCATGTGGGCGTGTCCGGCTTCATCATGAAGGATGCCACCCTCGACGATCTCGTGACCACCATACGATCGGTCGCCGAGGGAGCCCATGTCCTGCCTCCCCAGATGACCGGATCGCTGTTCTCCCAGATCGCGAGGGACGCGGTCACCAAAGGTCGGCCGGATGTACTCGAGTCCGTGCGGATGACGCCGCGCGAACGAGAGGTGATCAATCTCATCGCGGAAGGACTGAGCAACAAGGAGATCGCCAGCACGCTCCATATCGCAACCCACACCGTCAAGAGCCACGTGCGCAACATCATGGAGAAGCTGACGCTGCACACGCGGTTACAGATCGCCGCTTATGCCTACAAAACCGCTGCGCCCTGACCCGGATCCGGCGGCGGAACTAGGCCAGGTCCCGGGGCACGATTCGCCCACGCAACCCGTCACGCCGGTGGCGGTGGTCGAGGGTAATCGTCTGCACTGCGACGGGATCGTGGCCATCCTGGACCGGCAGCCCGATCTCGCGGTGGTGGCGGTTGCCCAGGACCCCTCCACAGCGCTGCTCCGGGTGCCGAAGGCCGGGCCGCGCGTCGTGCTGGTGGCGGCCGGGTTGGGGGATCACGACAGCCACCTCCTGGTGGAGGACATCCTGGGAGTGGCTCCCGAGGCACGAGTCATCGTGATGGACCTGCTCCCGGTGCCGGAGGACATCGTCGAATTCATCAGGCGGGGAGCGTCGGGCTTCGTCGTGAAGGATGCGACGGTGGACGATCTTGTGCAGGCCGTTCGATCGGTGGCCCGCGGCACGGAGGTGCTCC
This sequence comes from Gemmatimonadales bacterium, assembly GCA_036398175.1. Lineage (GTDB taxonomy): Bacteria > Gemmatimonadota > Gemmatimonadetes > Gemmatimonadales > GWC2-71-9 > JAOTWJ01. The sequence continues at coordinate 45,207 of DASWHL010000007.1, read as the reverse complement.
CGCCGGCTTTGACCGACACGCTCCTGTCCCACATTGCGCAACTCGCGACTGGTCGTTCCGTGGCGGGCATGGGGCGCGCGGTGCGGATGACGGCGCGCGAGCGGGAGATCATCGACATGATCGCGGACGGGCTGAGCAACAAGGAGATTGCCCAGCAGGTCCACCTGACCACGCACACCGTGAAGAGCCACGTGCACAACATCCTGGAGAAGCTGGCGCTCCATAGCCGCCTCCAGTTGGCGGCGTACGCGCACCACACCGAGCGGCAAGCCGAGGCGTAGGCTCCTCCGGCGGCACCGCTTTGCCTTCACCGGTTTCCCGAAGACCGTAGGAGCTGGCGGAGTACCGGGGCCGGATGAGAGTCCGGCCTCGGCAAGGTGCCCCCTCCCCCAAAGGGTCTAGTGCTTTCGACGGGCGGGCAGCCCGGTCACCCGTTCACGGGACCTACGTCGTTTTTCACTCGGCTGAGCGATGGTCGCCGCCAGCCCAAACCGCGACCATTGATGATAGGTCGCGTATTCACCGGAGGCCATGGAATGGAGCGCCGAACCGTTGCGGATCCTGCTGGGTGTGGTCCTGGGAGCATTGCTGCTCGGGTGGGTGTTCCACGTCGGGACCGGCTTGGTGTACGTGCTGCTGCTGGGCGCGGCGGTCGTCTCCGTCGCGCGCCTGCCGTGGCGCCAACGGGAACGGGAGTGAGCCGGACCATGGCGCCCCGCCCCCGTGTCCGGACCCGCGGCGCGCTGGCGCTCCTCGCGGGCTTCGCCGCGAGCGGGTGTGTCACGAACCCGGCCACCGGCCGGAATCAGATCATGCTCATCAGCGAGGCGCAGGAAATCCAGATGGGGCGGGAGTACGACCCGCAGATCGTGGCGTCCATCGGTCTCTATCCGGATGCGGCCTTGCAGCAGTACGTCCAGCAGCTCGGCGCGCGGCTGGCCGCCACCGGGGAACGCCCCGGCCTTCCCTGGACGTTCCGGGTGGTGGACGACCCCGCGGTCAACGCCTTCGCCGTCCCCGGCGGGTTCATCTACGTGACCCGCGGAATCCTCGCCCATCTCAACTCGGAGGCGGAGCTGGCCTCCGTCGTGGGGCACGAGATCGGCCACGTCACCGCCCGGCACACCGTGAGCCGGATGAGCAACCAGCAACTCGCGGGCCTGGGCCTCGTTGTCGGCTCGATCGTGAGCTCGGGGTTTGCCAGCTACGCGGGCCTCGCGAACGCGGCGTTGGGGATCCTCTTCCTGAAGTACTCCCGCGACGACGAGACCGAGGCGGACGACCTGGGCCTGCGCTACCTGCGCCGGACCACCTGGGACGCCCGGGAGATGCCCGTCGTGTTCGAGATGCTCGAGCAAATGAGCGCCTCGCAAGGGGGCGGTCGGCTTCCCACGTGGCTCGCCACCCATCCGAGCCCCGCGAACCGCCGCGAGCACATCGCGGCGCTGCTCGCGGCCACGCCGCAGACCGGCACCGTCGTGAATCGCGACTCGTACCTGCGGCGGCTCGACGGCCAGGTGTTCGGGGAAAACCCGCGCGAGGGGTACTTCCAGGGCAGTCAGTTCTCGCATCCCGACTTGCGCTTCCGGCTCATCTTCCCCGAAGGGTGGGCGACGCACAACGGGAAGCAGGCCGTCGTGGCCGTCAGCCCCGGGAAGGACGCGGTGGTCGAGTTGGGGCCGGCCCAAGGGACGAGTGCCGATGCTGCCGCCCGCGCGTTCCTGGCGCAGGAGGGGATCACGGGCGGTTCCACGTCGCGCACGACCCAGAGCGGGCTCCGGGCGGTGAGCGCACCCTTCGGTGCGACGACCCAGAACGGCACGCTCAGGGGGATGGTGCTGTTCGTGGAACACGGCGGGGCGGTGTACGGGCTCGTCGGCTACGCGCCGGACGCGCGCTGGTCCACCTACCAGGCGGTGATCGAGCGCGCGCTGCGGAGCTTCCAGCCCCTGACCGACCGCACAGCGCTGAACGTGCAGCCGCAGCGCCTGGACATCGTCACACTCGACCGGCGCACGACGATCGCAACACTCGCGCGTCAGCTGCCCTCGCCGGCGTCCGCCGCGACGCTGGCTCTCCTCAACCACGTCGAGCTCCAGACACCCCTGGAGTCCGGCCGGCTCATCAAGTGGGTCGTTGGTCAACCGCTGCCCTACACCGACTAGGGTGTGCGCGGGAGATTCAGAGACTCATCCACGCATGACAGAGGATCGCACCCATGACTACCACGACACGTTACGGCCATCTGGCCATCGCGCTGGTTCTGCTCGCCGCCTGCAGCCGGGGCGAGGGGATGGACCTTCCTGACGGTTCCACGTCCGCCGCAGCCGCCGCGCCCGCGAGCTACACCCTCAGCACGGGCACGCAGGTGGACGCGGCGCTCACCAACGTCATCAGCTCGCGCCAGGCGCGCACGGGCGACACGTTCACGGCCAGCGTGGTACGCGACGTGAAGAGCGCCGGCGGCCGGGTGGCCATCCCCGCCGGGTCCCAGGTGCAGGGGACCATCACGGACGTGAGTCCGGCTCCCAACAGACAGTCCACGGGCACGCTCACGCTCGCGATCTCCAGCGTGACGGTGCGGGGGCAGACGTATCCCATCAATGCCTCGATCGACTCCCTCCAGACGATCACCGAGGGTCGGGGCATCGAGCCCATCGACGCCGCTCGCGTGGGCGTGGGTGCTGCGGCCGGGGCAATCCTGGGCCGGGTCATCGGCGGCAACGCGACGGGGACCATCATCGGCGGCGTGGCTGGCGGCGTGACCGGGGCCGTCGTTTCCGACATCATGAAAGACGAGGACATCGTGCTGCCGGCGGGGTCGCACCTGAGCCTGACCTTGCGGCAGCGGTTGACCGTGATGGCCAGGTGAGGCGCTAACACCATGCCGCGACTGCTTGCCCTCGCCGCGCTCCTCGCGGCGCCGCTCGCGCAACTGGGCGACTCCAGGCCCGCGATCCTCCGGGCACTCCAACTCCCGGCGCTGGTGACGGAAGCCCGGCGGGCCGGCGTCACCGACGCGATGGTGCGCGACGTGCTCGACGGGCTCCGGCGCCGCGGCCTGCCCGCCGACGAAGCGGCGCTGGTGGTCCGCGAAGAGGTCGAGGCGGTGCGCGGCGGCGCGCCCGCGGAGACCTTCGGCGCCTTTGTGCACCGGCAGCTTGATGCGGGGCACCGCGGCCGCGCGCTCGCCGAGGCGATCCGGGCCGAGCACCGGGCCCGCGGTCTCGGACACGAGAAGGGCGGTCGGTCGCAGCAGCGCGACACCACCCCCAGGGAGGGCGGGCCATGAACGCGCCCCTCCGGCGGCTGGCCCTCGGCACGGCCCTGATCCTGGCAGCCGCCTGCGGTCGCTCGGACGGGAGAACGGCCGGGGCCTCCGCCATGACGCCCGTGGACCGCGCGGTGGCGGTGGCCCGGGCCATCCAGGCACGCCCCACGGCCGCGGACTCGATCCTCGCTGCGCACGGACTCACGCGTGACGGGTTCGACGCCCTCCTGTACGACATCGCCGCGGATTCGGCGTGGGCGCGGACCTACACGGAGGCGATCAGGTAGCGGCCCGCACCCCCATGTACCACCCGTGAGGAGGACAGATGTTGTTGACCATCGTGGTGATTCTGCTCATCCTGTGGGCACTTGGGTTCGCCACATCGTACACCCTCGGTGGACTCATTCACGTTCTCCTGGTCATCGCGCTCATCGTGGTCGTGGTTCGCCTGCTTCAGGGTCGCAAGGTCCTGTAGTGGTACATTCGGTGGCCCTGGACCGCGTCACGCAGCTGGCCGGTCGCGTCCTCGACGTCCCTGTCGTGTGCGCATCGCTGGTGGGTGCGGACCGTCGTCTGGTAACGAGCAGCTGCGGCCTGTCCGCACCGGCCGCCCTGCTCGTTTCCTGGCCGTTCATGAAACAGGTGGTCGCGTCCCGTCGCCCCCTGGTGGTGACGGACGGGCGGAGGGACCCCCTTGTTGCACGGAACCCCGCCGTGCGCGACGGAACGGTGACGGCCTATGTGGGGGTGCCGCTCGTCGCCCCGGATGGCCGTGCGGTGGGCACGCTGTCCGTCATGGACCGGAAGCCCCGCCGATGGAGCGCCGCGCAACTCGATCTCCTGCGGGCGCTGTCCGCCCGGATCGTCGGCGACGTGGCGCTGCTGCATTCTGGGGCCGATGGATCGCGGCGACGCACCAGCCGCAAGACCGCGCAGGGCTGACGCACAACGCAGCCCCCGTCGCTCGTTTGCACTACATCCATTTTCACCCCTTCGAGCGATACCGACCGCAGGCGACGGCGCGTAAGCTGGTACCGTAGGGATCACGGCGAAGCGAAGCAAACAGCGAGTACTTCACCGTGGTTCGCACGAATCACGAGGAGACTCCTGCATCCACTGGATGCCTGAGCGCGCCTCCGTCGGACGCGAAAGACCCAAGGAGGAACAACGAATGTTAAGCTCCAGCCGACGTGCGGTACGAGGCGTTGTCGTCATCCCCCTCGCGGCACTACTTGCCCTGGCGTGCGAGCACAACGCCCCGACGTCGCCCAGTACCTTGGCGACGATCACCGTCACCCCCAACCCACAAGCCCTGGCCATTAGCGCCATTCAGCCATTCGTTGCCACGGGCAGGGACGCCAATGGCGATCTTGTCTCACTGACGCCGACGTGGTCGGTCGTGGCGGACGGCGGAGCCATTGACGCAAGCACGGGATTGTTCACTGCGGGTACGGTGACCGGCACGTTCGAGAACACGGTCCGGGCAACGAGTGGCGACATTTCGGGCTTCGCGACGGTGACGGTAACCGCCCCAGGTGAATTGGTGGCCATCTCCGTCAGACCCAATCCGGGCGGTGCCGTTATCAGTGGGACCATACAGTTCACCGCCGAGGGCCAGGACGCGACCGGCGCCGTCGTTGCGATCTCGCCGGCGCCGACGTGGTCCGTGTTGGCGGGCGGCGGGACCATCAACGGTAGCACGGGCGTGTTCACCGCGGGCACGACGCCCGGGACGTTCGTCAATACCATCCGCGCAACGAGTGGCGACGTGTCAGGCTTGGCCACGGCGACCGTGAGCACCACAGGGCCGTCCGGTCCACCACTGGGGACAGCGGCGACCTATGGGATCCTGGCGGGCTCGACGGTCAGCTGCGTCACCGGGGGCACCATCAACGCCGATGTGGGTGTCAGCCCGGGCAGCGCCCTCACGGGTTTCCCTCCGTGCACGATCACCGGCGACACCGAGTTGGCGACCGCGGTCGCGGCCACGGCGCAGGGCGATCTCACGACGGCGTATGATGCGCTCGTCGCCCTGCCGTGCAATACCGTCGTGACCCCTGCCGATCTGGGGGGAAGGACGCTCCCGCCGGGAGTGTACTGCGCCGCTTCATCGCTGGCGGTGACGGGAACGGTCACGCTCGACGGCCAGGGAGACGCCGACGCGCAGTTCGTGTTCCAGATGGGGTCGACGCTCACGACCGGTACCACCGCGAACATCGCGCTCATCAATGGTGCCCAGGCGCAGAACGTGTGGTGGCAGGTCGGCAGTTCCGCGACGCTCGGTACTGGCACGACGTTCCGAGGCAATATCCTCGCGCTCCAGACCATCACCCTGAATGACAACACCACTATGCTCGGGAGAGCCTTGGCGCGAAACGGCGCCGTGAGTCTGGGTACCAATAACACCATTACCCTGCCGTAAGCGTCGGCAGGCGCGGGAGCCGCAGACCAATCCGGTCGCCGGCTCCCGCACCTGCTGGAAGCCATGACTCTCAGAGATTGGGGAGAACCAACAATGCGCAACCGACCTTTGAAATGGGCGTGGACGCTGGCGGCGTTCCTCCCGACGCTGGCAATGGCCCAGCAGCCGCCGGAAACCCACCGCGAGGGCAGCTGGGAGTTGAGCCTGGGCGGCGGCATCATGCTCCTGAACGGCACGCTCCGGGACTTTCTGGGGAGCGGGCCGGCGGACGAGCGGTTCGCGAACAGCGACAGCCCGAGTCGCATTGCACCCACCGCCGTGGCCCGCCTGGGATACAACTTCACCCGGAACCTCGGATTCAGCGTGAGTGGTGGGGCGGCGATGGGCTCCGGCGTGACGTATCTGACGCCGACGGCGGCGCTCACCTACACGGTGAACCTGAACGCCAAGACGAGCCCGTTCCTGCTCGTCGGGACGGGGTTGACCCGCATCAGCGGTGAGAACGAGCGGGTCACGCACTCGACCTGGGGACTCCACGCGGGCCTGGGAATCCGCCACTTTCTCGGCGACAACCTCGCGCTCCGGCTCGAGGGCCGGATGCAGTTCGAGGGCTACGATCTGGACAACGACCCGACGATCCGAAGCAGAAGCACGGTCACCAACCCCGTGATCACGCTCGGCATCTCGTATTTCACCGGGGGGCGGCGGCCTCCTGCCGCCGCGGCGGCGTGTCCGGCGTGTCCCCGCGCGGTCACGCGCGTGGATACGGTGCGGGTGTATGTGCCGTTCCCGACCCGGCCGCCGGCAGTCATCGTGCTGCGCGATACGTTGGTGCTCGAGGGCGTCAATTTCGCATTCGACGAGTCCGCGTTGACGCCGGAGTCCCACGACGTGCTCGACCGCGTGGCCCGGCAGCTCCTCGAGGCGGAGTGGGCGACCGTGCGCTTCGAGGTCGCAGGCCACACCAGTGCGGTGGGCACAGCCCAGTACAACATGGCGCTGTCGCAGCGGAGGGCCGAGGCCGTGCGGGCCTACCTCGTGACGCGTGGCGTCCGAGACGATCGGATGGTGGCACGGGGCTACGGCCAGACGCAGCCCATTTTCCGGGAAGGTACGGAAGGAGATGCCTGGCAGAACCGGCGCGTCGAGCTGAGACGCATACGGCAGTAGCCCGCCACCGACACCCGTGAGCTACGCCGGCACGCCTGGCGCGGTTCCGAGGACCGGTGCGCAGGAGAAGTGTTGGCAGCGAAGGGGAGTGAGCGAAAAAACCGACCGCCGAGCCCCCGCTCGGCGGCCGGGCTTCCCCCGGCAAGCGGGCTTGAAACCGGACGATAGAGGGCCGATTTGGAGGGTCCAATGAGAGATCGACCATTGCACGTAGCCGTCGTGGCATCGTTCGCCGCGCTGCTTTCCGCGGCATGCGGCGAGCCGGTATCCCCGATCGATTCCACCGTGCTCGCCTCCCACGCGAGCACTGCGTCCGCCGATTTCGCGGTGCTGGCCAACGCGGCGGTGACCTGCACGGACGGAACCATCACCGGAAACGTGGGCACGTTCCAAGCCTCCCCGACTGGCTCGTTCACCGACACCAATTGCGAGGTCGATGGCTCGATTCACATTGGGGATGGGCGTGCCCAGCAGGCGTACGAAGCCTTCCTCGCGACGTACGCCGCGCTCGCAGAGGCGGACTGCGACGAGGTCCTGACGGGTACCCTCGATGGCGTGACGCTTCCGCCCGGAGTCTACTGCTTCGAGGCGGCCGCGGCGTTGACGGGCACGTTGACGCTGGACGGAAGCTCGAACGACACCTGGCTCTTCAAGGTCGGGACCGGCGGGACCGGCGCGCTCACGGGCACCGACTTCGAGGTGGTTCTGGCCGGCGGCGCGGACGAGTGTAACGTGACGTGGTGGGTCGCCCAGGCCGCGACGATGACCGATGCGGACTTCATCGGAAGCATCCTCGCCGGAGCGGCCATCACGCTGACCCGCGGCACCTTCCACGGGAACGCGTGGGCAGGAGCCTCTGGAGTTGGAGACGTGACGATCACCGGCACTGCCGTCACCGGCTGTGAGGGCACCACGCAAGGCCGTCCCAGCAGGAAACGATGCAACCAGGGCGTGGGCAACGGACCCGAAGGCTGCGATCCGGGCAACTCGAACCACCGGCGCCCGACGAATGATGAGGACGGCGGGACCCCCGGCGACCCGGGCCGCAAAGGCGGCGGCCGCCGATGACCCTGAGCCCGATTGACGCGCGCCGCTGAGCGCGCGTGACTCGGGCGGGAGCTTGAAGAAGAAGGGAGACAGGGAGGCATGAAGCCTCAGGTCATTGCTGGAATCGTGCTGGTCGTGCTCGGCGCCCTCGTTCTGTTCACGGGAGGCCTCAGCTTCGGCTCCCAGCGGAGCGTGATGAGAGTCGGCGACGTGGAAGTCTCGGCCGAGGAGCAGCGCGTGATTCCTGCCTGGGTCGGTGGGGTCGCGATCGTCGGCGGCCTGCTTCTGGTAGGCACCGGCGTTCGGAAGCGGGCGTGACACGGAGACAAAGGAGATTTCGAAATGGCAAAGAAAAGCAGAGGCGGTAGAATGACCGCAGCCAAACGGCGTGCGGCGAAGGCGCCTGGTGGACGCGGTCCCGTCAAGAAGCGCAAAGTAGGTCGCAAGATCATGAAGACCTGACAAGCGCACACGCGGCGAGGGGGGTCTGTCCTGGGCGTCGCGGCGGGCCCCACCGCTCCCTCAGCCCGCGCATTCGAGGCAATGTCTCCGTCCGGTGACCTGATCCATCGTGTGCTCCTCATCGGTGCCGCGCTCGCGGGATGCGGGTCGCCGCCGGGGACGGAGGCCCGGCAGGCCGACATCCACGCTTCCCCCGAGCTCGTCGCGCAGCAAATCCGGGCTCGCATCGAGGCCGCCGGCGTCGTCACGGAGCTCCGGGCAGGCGGCGAGGCGGTCTACGAAAGCGTGGCGCTGCCCGGCTTCTACGTGCGGCGGCTCTACCGCCCGGCGTGGAGCGACGAGCGCGGCCCGACGCGGCTGGCCGACGACCTGGTGCGCGCCCTGCGCGGAGCGGACCGCGAGGGGCTGCGGCCGGACGACTACCACCTCGCCGCCATCGACACCCTGCTCGCCGCGGTGCGCGCCGACGCTCGGAGCGGCGGCGTGATCGTTCCCGACCGATGGGCGGAGCTCGATCTCCTGCTCACGGACGCGTTCCTGGTCTACGGGTCCCATCTTCTGGCCGGGCGCGTGAATCACGAAACGCTCCAGCCGGAGTGGGTGGCGAACCGGCGCGGCGCCGATTTCGCCGCCGTGCTGGAGGCCGCCCTGGGGTCGGGGGACGTCGTCGTCACGCTGGCGACGCTGGCACCACCTCAGCGGGGCTTCCGGCGGCTGCGCGAGGCGCTGGCCCGCTACCGCGAGGTGGTGGCAACGGGCGGCTGGCCCGCGATCCCGCCAGGGCCGACCCTGAAGGGGGGTGATCGCGGCCCGCCAGTGACGGCGCTGCGTGAGCGACTTCGCTTCGAGGACGACCTCAGGCCGGCGGCGCAACAGGACGCCCACCTGTTCGACGAGGAGCTCGAGCAGGCCCTGAAGAGGTTTCAGCGGCGGCACGGCCTTGCGGCAGATGGCGTGGTGAACGCCGCGACTCGAGCCGAGCTCAACGTGCCGGTGGAGCGTCGCGCCGCCCAGTTGGAGCTGAACCTCGAGCGCTGGCGCTGGCTCCCCGAGGATCTGGGACGCCGTCACATCATCGTGAACATCGCGGCGTTCACGCTGGACGTGGTGGAGGCGGCGGCGGTCGTGAAGACCATGCGCGTCGTGGTCGGACGCCCCTATCGGCGCACACCCGTGTTCAGCGACACGATGCGGTACCTCGTTCTCAATCCCTCTTGGCAGGTGCCCCGCAGCCTCGCGGTGCAGGATCTGCTCCCGCGCATCAAGCGCGACCCCTCCTATCTCGCGGGACACAAGGTGCGGGTGTTCCAGGGCTGGGGCCCGGAGGCTCGGGAAGTGGATCCCGCGACGGTCGCCTGGTCGGCGATCACCCCCGCCGGGTTCCCGTTCCGGCTGGCTCAGGACCCCGGGCCGCTGAACGCCCTCGGGCGCATCAAGTTCATGTTCCTCAACCGGTTCAACGTCTATCTCCACGATACGCCGGCCCGCGAGCTGTTCGACGAAACCGAGCGGGACTTCAGTTCGGGGTGCATTCGGGTCGAGCAGGCGATCGACCTCGCCGAGTACCTCCTCCGCCGGGACGGGCAGTGGGGTCGCGAGACGATCGTGCGCGCGCTGGGCGAGGTGGTGGACCGCACCGTGCCGCTGCCGGAACCCATGCCGATCCACCTGCTGTACTGGACTGCCTGGGCCGACGGGGACGGTACGATCCATTTCCGGCGGGACATTTACGACCGGGACGCGCCCCTCTGGAAGGCCCTGCGCGCACCTCTCCCCACCGCCCCATAGTCGTCGGCCCACGGTTCCAATGTGCCCCTGGAGGTCAACCGGAGTATACTCCGGAGGGATGAGACCGCCTACCTCAAAAGGATGAGTAGGCGTCCTCCGGGGCGGCGCCCCCAGACTCGGCTGAGCCTCCAGCGTCACGACGGACCCATGACCGATCGACAACGATCTGGGGAGCGCCCGTGGCCCTGCGCCGTAGGCCCCGATCCTTCATCATCCTCGCATTCCCGGCACTGGTGCTCGGCGCGCTCCTGGTGGCCGCCGCTCGTCCCGCCGACCCGCCTGCGCCGGCCGCATTCGCGGTCCGGTACCGGAACGTGGACTCGCCCCACCCGGTGAGGGCGTTGACGGTGCTCCCGGGCGAGACCGTGACGTTCGAGGTAGTGGTGGCCGACCGTGGCCCGGGATCGGGCTACGTGGCGCGGCCGGCGGCCGGCCGGATCGTGTCCCTGGACGCGGGCCGCTGGGAATGGACGGCGCCGCCCGCGCCGGGTCTCTACCCCATTCAGCTGCTCGCCCCGGACGGGGGCGCGTCCGTCACGCTCCAGGCGTTTGTCGTCGTCCCGTACGACCGACTCGAGGGCGACCTCCTCAATGGCTATCGGATCGGCCGCTATCCCGAGCAGCCAGCCCGCGGGGGCGCCGGCCACGGGCCGCCGGCCGGCTTCGTCGAGGTCACGCGGGAAAACGAGAACGTCCTGGTCTCCCCCCACTTCCGGCTCAAGCAGTTCCTGTGCAAGCAGGCGGCCGGCTACCCGAAGTACGTCGTGCTGGACGAGCGGCTCCTGCTCGCCCTCGAGCACGTGCTGCAACGGGTGAGCGAGGCCGGCTATCAGGCGACCACGTTTCACGTCATGAGCGGGTACCGCACCCCGGCCTACAACCGTTCCCTGGGCAACGTGCGCTACAGCCAGCACCAGTGGGGCGCGGCGGCGGACATCTTCATCGACGAGGACCGGAACGGCGTGATGGACGACCTCAATGGCGACGGCCGCAGCGATATCCGCGACGCGGAAGTGCTGTATCGGCTGATCGATGACGCCGCCGCCAGACCGGAGGCGCAGGGGCTCATCGGGGGGCTGGGCAAGTATCCCTCGACGGCCGCGCACGGCCCATTCATCCATGTTGACGTTCGGGACCGCAGGGCGCGGTGGTGAACCTCAACCCTGGCGGGGCGCGAGCAGCCGCTCGAGCGCCGGGCCGAGCATCCTCAGCATCCGGACCGGCAGCGCGCTCGTGAAGTCGTAGTGGTCGGCGGCCGCCCCGGGCACGAACGCGGTGATGGTGCCGTAGAGGCGGTCGCCGAGGAAGAACACGACCGTGGACGTCCGATCGATCGCTCGATCCTCCACGACCAGCCCATCATGCCCGACCATGCGAAACCGGTTGTCGCCGGTGCCGGTCTTCGCGCCGATCGGCAAGGGCGAGCCGTCCACGGCGCGCAGGGCGCCGAAGGCCGGTCGGGCCGTGCCGCGGACGACCACGGCGAGCATGGCGGCCCGGACCACCGCCGCGATCGGGGGCGAGAGCACGCGCTCACCGCGGGATGGCGACAGACGCAGCAGCGTCTCGTAGGGAGTGCCCGCGGCGAAGTGGAGCTCCTCCACACGCCGAACCAGGTAGCGGACGCCGTCGTTGAGCAGGATACCCACCAGCTCGGTGAGGTGGTCCGGCCGGTCGGCGGAGCTGCCAATCGCGGTCGCGTAGGAGGGCACCAGCGACGCGAACGGGTAGCCCAGGCGCCGCCACGAGCGGTGGATCTCGCGGAAGGCGTCCGACTCCGCAAGCGTCCCGATCCGTTGCTCCGGCGCCGCCATGCCGGGGAGTGGGGAGCGCCCGCCGTCCCTCTCCCACCCGGCGCTGGCCTCGAGCACTTCCAGCTGGGGCGCGCCCGGATGCCGGCGCAGATACGCCGCCAGCCAGAGCTCGAGCGGGTGCATCCCGGCGAGGTGCCCGCGGTCGGGAATCGAGAACCCGGTCGGGTCGGACCCGTCATACAGCTGCACGATGCGGGCGTCGGACGGGGCCGGCTCCCCAAGATGGCCCCGGAGGTACGCGCCGAACTCCTCGAGTCCGGCGTCCGGTGTGACGGAGCGGTACGCCCACGCGAGCTGGGCCACCGACCGGCCGCGCCCGAGGGCGTCCAGTACCGAACCGGAGTCTGCGTCCTCGTACCGCCCGTAGAACTGGTTGATCAACTTGCGGCCGTCGCCGCCGGCCGCGCGGGCCGCGTACTCCTGGTGGCGTGACTCGTCGCGGTCCCAGCCTACTCCTGCCGGATGACCCAGCAGCAGGTACGCACTGCCCGGCAGCCGGTACAGATGGTAGTACACGATGTCGCGCATGACGCGAATGAACGGCAGGTTCACCGACCCGATGAACGCGTCGCGCACGGAGATGGCCTGCTGATCGTGGGCGGTGTCGACGTTGCGAAATGCGTGGGGACCGCCGCCGGTGAAGAAGCTCCCGCCCATGTGCGCGGCCTGGTGCGCCACCGCCGGGGTCGTGAACTGGTCGTTCACAGTCCCGGGCGTCCCGCGCTCGCCGCCCGACAAGCTCTTCCCCGGGCTGGCGGAGTAGGGGCGCGCCATCGCGGCCTCCAGGATCTGCTCGAGGGAGGCGTCCGGGTTGGCGGCCAGGTACGCGAGCGTCCAGACCGTGAGCCAGTCGCCCGTGCCGATCGGCTCGGCCCGCAGACTCGCGACAGCATGGCCGGCGTGCCGGAGGTAGAGCTGCTCGACGATCTCCAGGTAGCTGATGAGGGTGCGCAGCTTGGCCGTGGAGCCGAGCTCGAGCTTGCTGCCCTCGATCACGTCGAATGGCGAGTCGTAGTTGTCCACCTGGACGCGGACGACGTTGCCCTCCTCCGTGCGCTCGTGCACCACGACGGCGTAGATGACGCGCGCCGGGTCGCCGCGGCGCAGCAGGCCGGAGGACCCCAGCCCGTGCGCCCGCACGAAGGCCGGGTCGGTCAGCCGCACGAGGAGGTCGGTAACGTCCTCCTGCACCTCAAGGTCCAACGTGGTGCGCGCGGTCAGGTCGAAGCGGTCCAGCTCGTAGAGCGTGCCCACGCCCGTGAGCCCGAGCAACTGGCTGCGGACGGCGTTCGCGCCTTTCCGCTCGATGAACGAGACGCGCGGCACGCCGGGCGCACGGCTGCGCGGCGTCAGGTGGGCGGCTAACGCCGCGTCGCGCAACGCCGCCGAAATGATGCCCTTGCGGGCCAGGAGACGGAGGTGGTGGTCCGCCCGCTTCCGCAGCTCGCCGTGCCCCTCCGCCTGCACGAGCAGGTAGGACGGCCGGCGGTGCGCCAGCAGCAGGCTGAGCAGCTGGCGGTAGGCGACGGCGCGGTGGGCGACGGCGGCGGTGTCGGAGGCGGTCCCACCCCGCGCCTCCTCCCACAGCAACCGGTTCACCTCGTCCGGGTCGGCGCCGTACCACGCCCACAGCCCATCGCCGACGCCGGTGACCTCGCCGTGCCCCGGGATGGCCGCGAGCGGCACGGAGTTGAGGTAGTCGGCGACGATCCCGCGGCGCGCGGCCTCGGTGTTCTCGCCGCCGATGTAGCTTCGCAGCGACGCCGCCTCCATCTGGCGCACCTTCTCCCCCGCCGAGCGGGTCCGGCCCTCCGGCGAGTGCCGGAACTTCTCCAGCTGCGTGGCCAGCGTGCTCGCGCCCGACACCGAGCGGTCACTGCCAAGCCAGCGCAGTGCGACGTCGGCGACCGCCCTCGCCGTGCGCGACCAGTCCACCGACGGGTTGCGCTTCGGGAACCGCGGGTCGAGCAACCCCCGGTTCTCGAGGAACAGCAGCGTCTGCCACACGATCGGAGGAACGGCATCGGCGGAGCGGTAGATCCGTTCGGGCGAGCGGGACTCGAAGACCGTCGCGGCGCGTCGGTCCAGGATCCGGAGCCCCGCCTGCGTCTTTTCACGGAAGATGGGGAACACCCCCCGGTCCACCACTTCCGCGAATCGTTCCGAGACGCGGACCTGCGCCGCGATGCGGTAGCCCCGCCCGGTCGCCGTCCGGAGCGCGGCCGGCAGGCGCGCGTAGCCGAAGCGGCGGTCGTACGGCCCGTCGCCCGGAAAGCGGATCCGGTCGCTCGGACCTTCGCCGATCTCGGTGGTCAGCTGTGCCGCCTGCCGGGTGAAGTAGCGCGCCTGAAGCAACGACGCCCGCGCCTCGCAACTGAGGGCAAGGCCGGCCAGCGCCATCAGCACGAGCGCCACGGCGACGATCCGGTGCTTGCGCCCCCAGGAGCGCGCACGTCGCTGGACGACCGCGTATCCCCGGTGGAGGACGGCGCCGGCCGGCGGCCGGCGGTGCTCGGCCCGCGGGATCACGAACTCACAGTACGCCATGTTGGGGCCAAGCTACGGCAGATCGCTTCCGGAAGGCATCGCTCAAACAGCCGAAAAACGAGGTACTGCTTCGGTGGGACCCGAGCCCTCCGGCCACTCCGATGCCGACCGACCACCGCCAACCTCCCCCAATCGGCGTAGGTCTCTGGAGGTAGGGCCTGCCTGCGCGGACAGGGATCGGCGGCGGTGGCCGTCTGCATGTACACCTGGCACCGCCGATCGGGCGCCGACTCGCGTGGGTCGCCCCGGCGAAACGTGCCACCAAAGCGTTACGTCCGTTTTCACCCCTTCGACCGATACCCACGGCCCGCGGGCGAGCGTAACCTGTCACCGCAGTCCTCGATGCACCGCCGGTCGTCGAGAGCCAAGGGTTTTGCGGAAGGAAGCCAGATGAGCGGACTGAAGCTTGGAGCCATCATGCTGATCGTGGCCGGCGTCCTCGCCCTGGCCTTCGGCACGTTCAAGTACAACCGGGAGACCCACCGGACCACCATCGGTCCGATGGAGATGTCGGTCACCGAGCAGCGGACCGTCAACATTCCGGTCTGGGCCGGTGTGGGAGCGATTGTGCTGGGCACCGTCCTCCTTCTTGCTCGCAAGAAGATCGAGGCATAGACGTCCAGCGTTGGATGGGCTTCAGGCAGACGGCGGGGACACGTTAGGGAGTGCATGGTGGACAAAGCGGAACGAAGCACCCCGGAGACCCTCTGGGTGTACGCCTACGAGTTCGCGCGGCCGCCGGAGGAGAGCCAACTCAGCGGGATCCGCGCCCTCCTCGAAGGGGAGCACGCGACCGCGCGGCGCACCGGGCGGAAGTGGACAGGCAAGCTGGTGTGCGAGCGGCAGGTCACGCACATCCTGGTCGTGAGTGACAGCCCCGATCAAGGTCGCGAGGCGAACCGCCGGATCGAGAGTCGGTTGAAGCTCATGCAGATGGCGGTCTCGCTCACCGTGCCGATGGCCGTCTCCGACGACGAGGCGCCATCGCCGGAGGGCGGCCCGGCCGCTTCGGAACCAGGCGGCTCGCCGGACGGTCGTTTCCCAGGCTTGTTCACATAACCCCCAACCCCGTTGAGGAGTGTCCCATGCAACACTCAAGAGAGAGTCGGCCGTTTCGCCTTGCCCTCGTGGCCGCCTGCGCCTTGGTGCTGATCGCCGCGCCGCCCGTGGTGGCCCAGCAGGCAACCGACGCCGGCCTGTCCGCCGCGGCAAGTGCCGGCGTGCGCGCGCTGTCCTTGCCGGGCTCCGCGGACCACATCGTCCGCATCCTGTCCCCGGGGCTGACCCAGCCAGCCACCGGCACCCGCGCCCCGGCAGACGCCAGCGCCCGCCTGGCCGGCCCGCGGGTCCGCCCCGAGGTGCGGGGCGTCGAACCGCGCATCGCCGAAGACGGGGCCAGCGCCATGCCGGCGGCGGCGCGCAACAACACCATCGTGATCTCGACGCTGGCGCTCGTGTTGATCGCCGTGATCATCACGATCCTCGTGGTGAAGTAGGCGGGGAATCGAGACCAGGGTAGGTTGAGGCAGGCCACGCGCAGACGGGAGGGCGCGCTCATGCGACTGCTGCTCATCAATCCCCGGTTCCCCGAGAGCTTCTGGAGCTTCAAATGGGCGGTGGACACGGTGCTGCCGGGCAAGCGGGCCATCAACCCGCCCCTGGGCTTGGCCACCCTGGCGGCCCTGTGCCCCGCCGGCTGGGACGTAACCATCGTGGACGAGAACATCACGTCCCTGCCGCTGGATCCCGAGGCGGACATCGTCGGTATCTGCGGAATGGGCGTGCAGTTCCCCCGGCAGCGGGAGCTGCTGGCCTACTATCGTGGGCGCGGCCATCACGTCGTGGCCGGCGGCAGCTTCGCGTCGCTGTGTCCCGAGCGGTACGACGGCCTGGCGGACACCGTGGTGGCCGGCGAGGCCGAGTATGTCTGGCCCCGGTTCTGCCGCGATTTCGAGCGCGGCGCGCCCGAGCGGCTGTACCAGGAGACCGGCACGGTGTCGCTCGAGGATTCACCGGTGCCCCGGTTCGACCTCCTGGACCTGTCCCGGTACCAGGCCGTGAGCCTGCAGTTCTCCCGCGGCTGTCCGTTCCGCTGTGAGTTCTGCGACATCATCGTGATGTTCGGGCGGAAGCCGCGCACCAAGACGCCGGCGCAGGTGGGTCGGGAGCTGGACGCCCTGCGGGCGCGCGGCGTCCACAGCGTGTTCTTCGTGGACGACAATCTCATCGGCAACAAGCCGGCCGCCAAGGAGCTGCTGCGCTATCTCGCGGCGTACCAGCGCGAGCACCGCTACCGGTTCCACTTCGGGACCGAGGCGTCGCTCAACCTGGCCCAGGATCCCGAGCTGCTCGCGCTGTTTCGCGCGGCGGACTTCGGGTGGGTGTTCATCGGGATCGAGTCGCCGGACGAGGCGAGTCTCAAGGAAACGCTCAAGTTCCAGAACACCCGGCAGGACCTGCTCACGTCGGTGCGCGCGATCTACGCCCACGGGATCGACATCTTCGCCGGGTTCATCCTCGGCTTCGATCACGATACGCCGGACTCGTTCGCGCGGCAGCAGCGCTTCATCACCGAGTCGGGGATCCAGGCGGCCATGATCGGCCTGCTTCAGGCGACGCCCAAGACGCCCCTGTACGAGCGCCTGGCGGCGGACGGGAGGCTGATTCCGGATACCGACAGCTCGGACAACGTGAAGCTGTGGACCAACGTCATGCCCAAGGGCATGAGCTACGAGGAGCTGCTCGCGGGGTACCGGGACCTGCACCGGCGGCTGTTCGACGACCGCGGCATCGCCATCCGGATCCGCAACAAGCTCCGCGCGCTCGGAAAACCGGTGGCCGGCGACCGGTACGGGCTGCGCGAGGCGCTGGCCATCGGGAGGCGGTTCGTCACCCGCGGGCTGCTGGCCGGCGGGCTCCCCCGCCTGGCGCGCTTCGTCGGATCGGTGCCGTGGTGGCGGCCGCGCCTCATCCCGCGGGCCGTGGCGGACTGGATCGTGGGACTGTCCATGCGCGACTACATTGACCGCCATTTCGCACCGGTGGGCGAGCCGGCGCGGCGCGCGGCCAGGGAGTATCTGCGGCGGCTCGAGCGGGCCTTTGGGCGCTACCGCCGGGCCGGCGCGCTGGAAGTCTCCCTCGCCGAGGCGCGGAACGCGGCCGGGAACCTCTCGCTGCACCTGAAGGGGTGGCTGGACCGCGGGTTTTTCGTCCGCGCCTCCCGCCACCTGGAAGCGGTGCTGCGCGACACGACCACCTACGTGACGCTGCGGGTGGATCACCTCCACGAGGGGCACGTGCGCCACTGGCAGCGCCTGCTGCGGCGCCTGGCCCGCTACGGCGACCGGGTGGAGATCGTCCTGAGTGAAGCGATGCGGCAGCGGCTGGTGGTGGATTCGTCGGTGTTCACGCTCCGGTTCGACACGTAGGCCGCGCGCGTGAAGGTCACAAAACCGGCCTCCGGGGCGACAGGCATTGCCGCGCCCCGGACCGGCCTTCAGCTTCAGGTGTCTCTTTCCATGGTCCCCGCTGATGTCTCGTTGCTTCCTCGCCTGCGCCTTCCTGCTGTTCGCCGCGCCCGCCGCCGCCCAGCAGGCCGTTGATTCCGCCTACACCGTCAAGATCCGCGAGCTGACCCCCAGGGACTCGGTCTGGAAGTTCAGCACCGAGTTCGTGGACTACCTGCCCGCGTCGAGTACGGTGCCCACGCCGCTCGCCGTGCTGGGGTATGTCCCCGGCACCATCGGACGGCTGAGCTACGTGGCCGACATCAACCGGTACTTCACGGCCGTCGCCGACGCGTCGCCACGCGCCCAGCTCTTCTCGCTGGGTGCGAGCGACGAAGACCGGGAGATGATCCTGCTCGCAATTGCCGACGAGGAGACCATCGCGCGGCTGGACGAATACCGTGCCATGCTCGCGCGCCTGGCCGATCCGCGGGGCCTCGACCCCGCGGAACGGGCGCGTCTCATCCGGACCGCGAAGCCCATCTACTGGCTCACCGGCTCGATCCACTCGCCGGAGACCGGGAGCCCGGAGATGCTCATGGAGCTGGCGTACCGGTTGGCCGTGGATGAGTCGGCGTACGCCCGGGAGATCCGGAGCGGCGTGATCACGCTGATCACGCCCGTCCTGGAGGTGGACGGCCGCGACCGCGTGGTGGACGTCTACCGCCAGACGAAGGCGCTCAAGCTGCCGCGCGGCGCCGTGAACCTGGCGTACTGGGGCAAGTACACCGCGCACGACAACAACCGGGACGGCATGGTCCTCTCCCAGAAGCTCACGCAGAACTACATCCGTGGCTACCTGCACTGGAAGCCGGTCGTGGGCCATGATTTGCACGAGTCCATTCCGTTCCTGTACGCCAGCACCGGCACGGGCCCGTACAACGACGAGTTCGACCCCATCGTCGTGGACGAATGGCACAAGCTCGCCTACGAGGAAGTCAACGAGCTGACGCGGCGCGGCCTGCCCGGAGTGTGGACGCACGGTTTCTACGACGGCTGGGCGCCCAACTACGTGCTGGCCATTGCCAACCTGCACAACGGGATTGGGCGGTTCTACGAGACGTACACCTCGAGCGGCGCGGACTGCCACACGGTGAACCTGCGCGGCAGCCAGACCGATCGGGAATGGTACCGGCCCAACCCGCCCGTGAACGGCGTGCAGTGGTGCATCCGGAGCAACATCAACTACCAGCAGTCCGGCGTGATCGTGGCGCTGCGGTACGTGGCGCGCAACGCCGAGACCTTCCTGGACAACTACGCCGCGAAGGCCGAACGCATGATCCGGAAGGGCCGAACCGCGGCGCCGTATGCGTTCGTCGTCCCGCGCGGGCAGCAGCGCGCCGCCGAAGCGGCCGACCTGGTGAACCTGTTCCGGATGCAGGGCACGGAGGTCCACACGGCCGACCGCGACTTCATGCTCGTCCGCAACCCGAAGGCCGTGCGCGACACGACCGCGAAGAACCGCGTGGCCGTGAAGCGCGGCGACTGGATCGTGCGCATGGATCAGCCCTACACGGCCACCGTGCGGACCCTGCTGGCTGTCCAGAAGTACGAGCCGGACTTTCCGCAGCCCTACGACGACACGGGCTGGACGCTGGATGCCCTGCGCCACGTCGAGACGGTCACCGTCGCGGACTCGACGGCGCTCGCCCAACCCATGACCCCGCTCGCGACGGACGCGACCGTGACGGGCACGGTGGCGGGCTCGGGCACGACGTTCCTCGTTCCCCACCTCGGCGACTGGCGCTCGGCCCTGCTCCCCTGGAAGGTGGGGGATGCGCGCGTGTCCGTGGCCGACTCGGCCTTCCGGGCGGGCAACCGCGACTTTGCCGCGGGAACGTTCATCGTGATGGGTGGGAACGCCCGGGAGGCCATCACCGCGCTCGGCCTCAACGCGACCGCCGTGGCCGCCGCGCCCGCCGTGACCGCCCACGCCGTTACGCTCCCCCGCGTCGCCCTCATGCACACGTGGCGCGAGACGCAGAACGAGGGCTGGGTCCGCTACGCACTCGACCAGCTGGGCGTGCCGTACACCTACATCTCCGACCAGGATCTGCGCCGGCCCGGTACCCTGAACCGGATAGACGTGGTCGTGTTTCCCCACACCAGCGCGCGCGGCGGCTCGCTGCTCAACGGCGCGCCGATGGTGGGCCCGCCCATCCCGTGGAAGACCACGCCCGAGACGCCCAATCTGGGCCGCCTCGACGAGACCGACGACATGCGTCCCGGCATGGGTCTCGAGGGCGCCGCCGCCCTGCGGGCCTTCGTCGAGCGCGGCGGGCTCCTCCTCGTGGAAGGCGCGACCGCGCCCTTCCCGGTAAACCTGGACTTCACCCCGACCGTGCGCATCGCGGAGGCGCGGAACCTCCGGACCCGCGGCGCCGTGTTCCGCGCGCAGGGCGCGGATGGCGCGAGCCCCATCCTCTACGGCTACGAGAGCCGCACGTTCCCCGTGTATTTCAACCAGGCTCCGCTCATGACCGTGCAGGAGCGCGACACGAGCGTCTCCGCCCGCGAAGCGGAGGCGGTCATGGATCCCGCGGTCGTGGCGGAAAT
Source organism: Gemmatimonadales bacterium (assembly GCA_036398175.1). Lineage (GTDB taxonomy): Bacteria > Gemmatimonadota > Gemmatimonadetes > Gemmatimonadales > GWC2-71-9 > JAOTWJ01. The sequence continues at coordinate 24,624 of DASWHL010000007.1, read as the reverse complement.
CGAACGGCAGCGCGCGCGCGTGATCGTCCAGTTCCACGAACGCCAGGACTCGCTGCTTGTCTCGGGGCTGCTGGTCGGCGGTGCCGAACTGACCAAGAAGGCCGCGGTGATTGACGCGCCACTCGGTCGCGGCCACGTCATCTACTTCGCGATCCGGCCGTTCTGGCGGTGGCAGACGCAGGGATCGTTCGCGCTGGCCCTGAACGCCATGGCCAACTGGAATGCGCTCGGGTCGGCAGGCAACGCGGTCGCGGCGGTCGCGGCGGACGCGGCGGACGCGGCGGGTCGGCGATAGGCCCGGCGGGCGCCTAGCGCATCTGCATCGCGGGACAGCCGGCGTCGGCCGGATCCGCCGCGCCGTACGACGCGGTGACGAGGCGGGCCGGGCCCTCGCCGGGGACGGACAGCACGTAGAGTACCGCGTACTGGTTGTCGCAGAGGTCGGCCAGCGGGGGGCCGCCGAGCGCGGTGACGATGGCGGGAATCGTGTTCGAGTGTCCCACGACGAGCACGGGCTCCCCCGCCGGGCGGGCACGTACGGCCTCCACCACCGCCGCCACGTGCGCCGCGACGCTCCGCCCGACCGGGATCTCCACCGGTGTGAGACCGCGGGCCCGCGCCACCGCTGCCGCGGTCTCGCGGGTCCGCGCAAACGGGGTGACGACGACCGCGCCGATGCCGGCCGACGCGGTGACGGCGGCAAGCGCGTGAGCGCGGGCGCGGCCCGCCTCCGTGAGCGGTGGGTCCGCCCGGGGCTGGTCGGCTTTCTCCGCGTGGCGTACCAACACGACGAGCCGCTCGCCCTGCGCGGGGGCCGCGGTTGGCGCCACGGCGCCCGCCGCAGCGATGCCGATGACGAGCAGCAGTCTCACCTTCCGGGCTCCGGCGTTCATGCAGGCAGTTCCTCCAGGCGGGGGCGTTGGACCTAACTGCGGCGCTCGTCCACCTCGCCGCGCAGCGCCGCGATTGCCCGCCGCGCCCGCTCGACCATCGGCTGGAGGCCGGCGTCGGCTCGGTCCCACGCATCCGTGAACCGCTGATACTGCGCGATGGCCTCCTGCGTCCGGCCCAGACGCTGGAGCAACGCGCCGCGCTCCGCCCAGGATTGCACCAGCGCGCCCGGTGCCGCCACCGGATGGGGAGCGGAATCGGCGTAGCTGTAGACGGCCAGCGCGGCGTCCAGGTGCCCCAGGCGACCCAGCAGGTCGCCCCAGCCCAGCGCCCAGACTACCCGCGCGCCACCGTCCGGCACCTTGGCGGGATCCACGGTACCGGCGCCAAGGTCGGCGCCGGTGGCGGCGGCCGCCTGTCGCCGCGCGCCCGCCGTGTCGCCGCGCTCCAGCGCCATGTGGGCGCGGATCATCGTTCTCTCACCCGCATACGGCGCCACTCGGCCCAACAGGCTCGAGTCGCGCTCGGAAAGGAACGCCAGGAGGGCGGCCTGGCCGTTGGCGGCCATGGCGGTCCGCCGCGCCGCCGTGTCGCCGACGGTCTGACGTTCGACGAGGTCGAGCCAGCGATGCGTGGCCGCGGTGGCACTGTCGCGCGGATAGCGGGTCTGGGCCCACGTCACGGCCTGCACCAGCGTCAGGATGTCGTTCTTGGCCACCCGCATGCCCCCGGGCCCCGGCAGTGAGTCGAGCTGGACCATGCCGAAGATGGTCCGCGCGAACCGGATGGCCTCGGTGACCCGACCGGCCCCGGCGAACAGGTTCGCGCCGACCTGTTGCACGGATGGGAGCAGGATCACGGTCATGGTGTCGCCGGCGGCGAGCCCGCGGCTCAACCACCACCCCGCCTCGCCGTAGTCTCCCTGGCCCGCCGCGATGAGCGCTTCGAGGCCCGCCGCGGCCTCGAGGGCGCCCTGGTTTCGCAGCTCGGCGGTCTCGCGCTTGGCCTCCTCCCACCGCGTCTCGCCGATCAGCGCCTGGACCAGGTGTTGGCGGGCGCGTGGGAGGGTCGGCTCCGCGGAGACCCACCCGCGGGCGGTGGCGAGCTGCGCCGTCCTGGCCTCCTGCTTGAACCGGTCCACGACCGGCTGCCCGAACTGCGTCGCGAGATTCTGCGGGAACCCGTAGACCGCCGAGTCCGCCAGGCACAGGACGCCGTTGCCGGCCCCGGCGCACGCGTTCAGCGCGTCGAGGATGTGCTGGTAGGCCAGCACGTAGCTCGAGTCGAGCGCCAGGGCGCGCTGGAACGCGCGCAGACTCCGCCCGATGTTGCCGCGGCCCGGCGGCGGCGGGAATTGCGGCGCCTGATCGTGGAAGTGCGCCTCGCCGAGCTGATACCATGCCTCGACGTCCGTGGAGTCGCGCGCGATCATCTCCATCGCGATGTCGCGCGCCCGGCTCAGCGCTCCCGCCTCGTACGCCCCGTAGTACTCGATCAGACTGCGCAGGCGGGGCGGAAGCGATCCACTGTAGCGCTGCGCCGTGCTGATCAGCGCGCGCCGCTCGCCCTCGCTTCCGCCGGTCGCGCCTTCCCACCCTACCACGTCGCGCAGGCGCACGTAAGCGAGCGCGAAGGTCGAGTCGAGCGCGATAGCGCGCTCGAGGTCCACGCGGGCGGACTCGATCCGGAAATGCTGGAGGTGGCCGACGCCGGAGAGATAGGCCTGATACGCCTCGAGCGAGCGCGTGGTCTGCGCCACCAGGTCCGGCCGCTCGCCGGCCGGGGCCCCGCTGATCCGGAGGATGCGGGCGGCAAGCCGGTCGAACAGGGGCCGCGGATCCGCCCCCCATCCCGCGCGCACGATCTCGGTCGCGAGCCGCTCGCCCGACCGGACGTCGTGGATCTTGGCCTCGACCGCGAGGGAATCCCCCTCCCGGTGGAGGTCGCCGAGGACGAGCGTGCCCACCCTGGCCTCGCGCGCCAGTGCCTGCGCGCGATCGAAGTCGAGCGCGGCGGCGCCGTCCACGTTTTTGCGCCGGAGCAGCGAGGCGGTGCGCTCGTCGTCGAACACCCGCAGGTCGTGCCACTGGGCCACCGCGAGGCCGAGCAGGTTCATCGCGCCCTCCTCGAGGTACGCGAGACCGGCGTCGCCCGTCCGGTTCTCGAACGGGTAGATGATGAGGCTCTGGCGCGGGTCGCCGTCCACGCGGAAGCCGCGGGGCCAGAAGAGGACTGCGGCCGCGGCGACCACAGCGGTTGCGGCGGTCACGAGGAGGCCGCGGCGGCGGCGTTGGCCGCGGAACCGGTAACCAACCCCGCTGGACACTGCGTCCAGCGCCTGGGTCAGCTCGGCGGCGGTGGCGAACCGGTCGGCGGGCTCGCGGGCCAGGGCGCGCTCGAGGATCGGTTGGACGCCGTGCGGATCATTGGCCAGCCGGGGCCGGCCGCCAGCCAGCGCCTTGGCCACCACGGCCTGCGGCGTGGGGCCGTCGAACGGGGGCGAGCCCACCAGCATCTCGTACAGCACGCAGCCCAGCGCGTAGATGTCGGTGCGGCCGTCCAGGTGCTGCTCGCCCAGCGCCTGCTCCGGGCTCATGTACGTGGGGGTGCCGACGGCCATGCCCGCCATCGTGAGCCCGCCCTGCGCGGACGCGGAGAGCGCCCGCGCGATCCCGAAATCGGCCACCACCGCGTGGCCGTCCGACAGCAGGATGTTCGCGGGCTTGATGTCGCGGTGCACGATACCCTGGCGGTGCGCGTAGTCGAGGGCGTTGGCCACCTCGCGCGCGACGCGAAGCGCCTCGTCCGCCGTGACGCGGTCCCCGCGCAGGAGCCGGTCGCGCAGCGACTCGCCGGGGACGAACGGCATCACGTAGTAGAGCAGACCGTCCGACTGGCCGGAATCGTAGACCGGCAGGATGTGCGGGTGCTGGAGCTGGGCGGCAATCTCGATCTCGCGCAGGAACCGCTCGGGGCCGAGGGACGACGCCAGCTCGGGGCGCAGGACCTTCACGGCCACCGTCCGGTTGTGTTTCCGGTCGCGCGCGCGGAACACCAGGGCCATGCCGCCCTGGCCGACCTCCTCTTCGACCGTGTAGCGGTCGTCCAGCGCTGCCTGGAGTCGGTCCCGCAGTCCCGTCATCACGCTCCCTTCACGAGATTGCCGATGGCCGATGGCCGATGGCCGACGCCGTCCGTCGCGCATCCGCGTCGCTGACCGGCGCCCGGAACGAATCGGCCCTCGGCCCTCGGCCCTCGGCTATCGAGATCATCTACGCCGGGAACCGCAATTGGTTTCGGTGTGCACCGCCAATGGGGGCGCCGGGCGGCGTCGGGAACCGGCGGGTGCGCCGGGTCGGGTCGTCGGTCCGGTCCAGGAACCGGGCGACGTCCGCCAGGACCAGGGCCAGATGGGCCGCGTCGTCGCCGCTCAGGGGACTCTGCCGCTCGGCGATCTCTTCCACCCGCCGCAAGGACCACTCGGCCGCGGCCCGCGTCTCGACCACGGCCCCGGGGTCGGCGGCGAGGTCCATCAGGCCGTCCACGACGGCGCGCTGCACGACGCGGCGCAGGGCCGCCGCCTCGCCACCGGGCTCCACGCTCCACGTGCGTTCGAGCATGGCGCCCATGATCTCACCCAGTGTTGGCAGCGAGGGATCGCGCGCCGAAAACGCCACGACGCGGCCCAGCCGCGGCGGATCGAGCAGCCGGCCGATCACGTCGCCGGCAAGCGTCCGGGCCAACGCCAGCTGGTCGAAGGCCGGGGCCGCGCCCGACTGGAACTGGCGGGCCTCCGTCGCGTACCCGAAGGGCCGGGGGGGAATGAGGCGGAGCACGCGCTCGGGGACGGCGAGCGCCGCGGGCTCGAGCGCGTCCAGCACGGCCGTGAGCGCCGCGCGCTGGCGGTCGCCCGGAATGACCGTCGTGGGGGTGAGCCCGTCCCCCCGCACGGCGTAGCGAAACTCCATGCCGCCAATCGTCTTCACCGCCGCGCCGAGGGTGAAGTGGTGGTGGAGATAGGCGCGCGAGAGACGAGTGCCCAGCAGGTACATGGGCTCGCCCGGCTTGATGGCCGTCTCGTCGAACCGCTCAAGCATCACCCGGCGAACGGCCATCACGCGCTCGAGCTCGGCCACCATGTCGGCCCCGTTCACCCACGTCGTGGCTGCCGGGTAGCTGCCGGCGTCCCCCTCGTCCGGGTTGGTGATGAACAGCAGAGCGCGCCGGCGGGCGTCGGCGAGGAGGGTCGCGAGACCCTCCGTCTCGCGGTCGGCGGGGAATTCCGTGTAGCCGTACCGGATCGCCAGCGTGTCCCAGGCGCCGGGGCCGTTGCGGTAGGCGTCGCTGAGATCCAGCCGCTGCCCGGCCAGCGTGATGAGCGGGCCGGGATAGTCCATCACGCTCGCCCGCCCATAGCTCCCGGTGACGAAGTTGTGGGCCAGGCCGAGCGTGTGGCCCACCTCGTGCGCCGTGTGCTGCCGGCGGCGGGCCATGGCGAATTCCTCGGCGCCGGAGCCCTGCGCGAGCGACGCGAGCCAGCCGGCATCCCCGTCGTCGAAGCCCGCCCGGACGGGAATGGTGCCGGCGTAGATGTCATAGTCCATCTGCGACCGGTAGGAATCCATCCGAACCGCGGCCTTGATGATCTCCCCGGTGCGCGGGTCCACGAACGACGGACCGATGGAGTAGCCGGGCGCCGTCCGGTGGACCCACTGGATCACGTGATAGCGCGCGTCCATGGGGTCCGTGTCGGGCGGCATGTCCTCGACGCGGAACGCGTTCGTGAACCCCGCGGCCTCGAACACGCTGGCCCACCACTGGGCCCCCTCGCGGAACGCCGTGCGATACGGCTCCGGGATCCCGGCGTCGAGGTAGTAGACGATGGGCGTCACCGGATCGCTGAGCGCGGCACCCGGGTTCTGCTTGATCAGGCGATGCCGGCTGATGAAGCGCGTCGGATAGTCGTCGTCGAACGGCTTCGCGAAGTCCCAGAACGTGGTCGGGAAGTACCCCGCCTGCGGATGGAACGCGCGGGGCCGGTATCCGGGCTCGGGGAGCCGCACGAAGGAGAGGTGCTCGCGGAGGGTGAGGGCGCGGCCGTCCGGCGTGTGCGCGCGCACCAGCCGGCCGGGGTTGTCGCTGGTGAACGTGAGGGCCGCGTCAATCTCCGTATTGCGCGGGAAGGCTTTCGTGCGCGCCGGCTCGATGGCGCTCCGGTCGCGGTCCACCCGGAAGCTGCCCTGATCCGCGCGGCGCAGGCTCCCCACCACGTCCATGACGTCGCTCGTCGCGAGCGGCGTCACGTCCACGAGGAGCAGTCCGCCGGACTCCGCCAGGATGTCGAACCCGGCGGCAATGGAGAGCGGGAACGACTCGGTGACGGAGCGCGCCAGCGGAACGTTGTCGCCGATCGCGCGGAACTGCGGGTTGGTGAGAACGAGATGGACGCGCGGCCCGATCCGCGAGAAGTGGGCCAGGTGTTCGCCGCCGATCGTGCCGCGATCGAGCCCGAGTCCCTCCGAGCCCACGCCGGTGGCCAGCGACGTGAGGTAGAGGAATTCCACGCCCGGCCGCACCTCCATGAGCAGGCGGCCCTTCGCGCCGTCCCAATGCAACGGCAAGAACCCGTCCTGCCGTTCCATCCCCGCCGTGTAGTCCGCGATTGCCGGCACCTGCGTGTGTGCGCGCGCGGGCGCGAAGAGCACGATGGCGAGCACCACGAGCGAACGGCGCAGCGGCATGGGGCCTCCGGGGGGGGGTGAGGTGGACGGGGATGACGGGATGGACGGGATCAACGGGATGACCGGGATGGACGGGATAAGCCGGATCAACGGGAGCGACGAGCCTCCGATCCGGCCCATCCTGTCCATCCCGTTGATGCCGTCATCCCGTCCATCCCGTCATCCCGCCTGCTGTATCGGCAGCTTCCTCACCGGCTTCCCGGTCAACGCGAAGATCGCGTTGCACACCGCCGGCGCGGTGGGGGCCGTGCCGGGCTCGCCGATCCCGCCGTGCGCGTCGCCCGCGTTCACGATGTGCGTCTCGACCTTCGGCATTTCGCGCATCCGGACGACCCGGTAGTTGTGGAAGTTCGTCTGCTGCGGCCGGCCCTTGTCGAGCGTGATCTGGCCCCAGAGCGCGGCTGAGAGCCCGTAGGTGACGCCGCTGTCCATCTGGGCCGCGATCGTGTCGGGGTTGATGGCCTGGCCGCAGTCCACGGCGCACACCACGCGGTGCACGCGCGGACCGTCGCTCTCCATGGTGACGTCGGCCGCCTGGGCCACCCAGGAGCCGAAGCACTCGTGGACCGCGATCCCGAGCGCGTGCCCCTCGGGCAACGCGCGGCCCCAGCCGATCTTCTCGGCGGCCGTATTGAGGACGCGGAGATGCCGGGGATGGTCCTGGAGCAGCCGCTGCCGAAACGCCAGGGGATCGTGGCCACCCGCGCGCGCCAGCTCGTCCAGGAAGCACTCCGTGATGTAGGCGTTCTGCGAGCTGCCGACCGAGCGCCACCACCACGTGGTGATGGGGAGCTTCGGGTGCGCGAACGTGACGTGCACGTTGGCGATGCGATAGGGGATGTTGGCCGCGCCCTCGACGCTGCTTGCGTCAATCCCGTTGCGCAGCGGGCCGAACTGCTCGGCAATGGAGGCGCCGGCAATGCGGTGGATCCAGGCCACCGGCCAGCCGTCCGCGTCCAGTCCGCCAACCAGCTCGTTGTACGTGACGGGCCGGTACCAGCCCGCCCGCATGTCGTCTTCGCGCGTGTAGACCACCTTCACCGGCCGGCCCACGGCCTTCGAGAGATGCACCGCGTCCTCGACGAAGTCCGTCTGCGAGCGGCGCCCGAACCCCCCGCCCAGGTAGAGCGTGGTGACGGTGATCTTGCTGGCCGGGAGGCCCGTGATGCGGGCCGCCGTCTGGACCGTGGACGTCTGCGCCTGCGTGCCGACCCAGACGTCGCACGCGTCGGCGCGCACGTGGGCCGTGCAGTTCATGGCCTCCATGGCCGCATGCGCCAGGTACGGGGCCTCGTAGACGGCCTCGAGGCGTCGCGCCGCCCCCGCCGCCGCCTGCGCGGCGTCGCCGTCGTTCCGCGCCACCGTGCCGCTCCCCACGATCTCGCGCAGCAGGCCGGTGATCTTCTCCGAGGAGAGGTCGCCCCACTCCTTGTCGTCCCACTGCGCCGTGAGCGCCTGCCGCCCCTTCTGCGCGGCCCAGAAGCCCTCGGCCACCACCGCAATGCCGTTCGGCACCTGGACCACGTCCACGACGCCGGGCACGGCCCGGGCCGCCGCCGCGTCGAAACCGGCAACCGCGCCGCCCATCACCGGCGGCCGGACCACCTGGGCCACGAGGAGCCCCGTGGCCTTGGCATCGAGCCCGAACACGGCCTCCCCCGTCACCTTCTCGCGGCTGTCGAGCCGCTTGATGGGTTTCCCGACGTAGCGGAACGTGGTGGGGTCCTTGAGGGCCGGGGACGTCGGCGCGGCCAACTGGCCCGCGCGGTCGGCCAGGGCGCCGTAGTCCATCCGGCGGCCCGTGGAGGCGTGGCGCACCACGCCCAGCTCGGCCCGGCACTCGCCCGCCGGCACGGCCCACGCCGCCGCCGCCGCGGCCACGAGCATTTCACGCGCCGCGGCCCCCGTCTTCCGGATCGAGTCGTAGCCGATCCGGATGCTCGTGCTCCCGCCCGTGCTCTGGCGCCCGTACTTGGCCTGATCGGCCGGCGCGTGCACCGCGCGCACCTTGCTCCAGTCCGCCTCGAGCTCGTCCGCCACGATCTGGGCGAACGCGGTCATCGTGCCCTGACCCATTTCCGATTCCGACACGGCGATCGTGACCTGCCCATCGGCGCCGACGTGCACCCAGGCATTGACCGTGCCGGCGGCGCCGGGGATCACCTCGGCGCGGGCCACGCGGCAGGCCAGCAGCAGGCCCGCGCCCGCCGCTCCCGTGATCTGGAGGAACTGTCGCCGGTCCATGCCGGCCGGGCGCGTGGCGGTCATGGCTGGGACTCCCTCGCCGCCACGTGGATGGCGGACCGGATCCGGTTGTAGGTCCCGCAGCGGCACAGATTGCCCGACATGGCCTCGTCAATGTCCGCATCCGACGGACGCGGATTTCTGGCGAGCAACGCGGCCGCCGCCATGATCTGCCCGGACTGGCAATACCCGCACTGCGGCACGTCCACCTCGAGCCAGGCGCGCTGCACGGGGTGCAGCGCGCCTCCGGTGGCGAGCCCCTCGATCGTGGTGACGCGCCGTCCCTCGACGCTCGAAGCCGGGAGGATGCAGGAGAACGCGGGTTCCCCGTCCAGATGCACCAAGCAGGAGCCGCACTGGGCGATCCCGCAGCTGTACTTCGTACCGGTCAGGCCGAGGGTCTCGCGCAGCACCCAGAGGAGGGGCATGTCGGCGGGAACGTCCACGGTCGTGTCGGCGCCGTTGAGTGTGAAGCGGTACGCGGGCACGGCAGGGGTCCTTGACTTGGGGTCCTCGTATCGTGTCCCGGGGCGGGCCGGGAGTCAAGCGCGCTCGTGGTGGAGGGGGCGTGCTTGGGGCCAGTCCCGGGCCGAATCCCGATCTTGACCCCGCCGCGCCGCCGCCGCAGAATCGCCGTATGCCTCGGTTCCCGTCAGTGCTCACGGTCGCGCTCGCCGTCGCCTGCGCGACGCCCGATCCCTTCCCGCCGCCCACCGGCGAGCCGGGGGTCCAGGCCGTCTCCCTCCTCGGCGACAGCCTGGTGCCGGTCGCGGCGCCCGATTCGGTGCGCGCGGTCCAGTGGGCCCAGCTCGACAGCGCCCACGCGGCCCTGGTGGCGCAGCCGGACGATCCGGACGCCTGGATCTGGCTGGGGCGGCGGCTGGCGTATCTCGGCCACTACCGGGCGGCCATCGCGGCGTTCACGGACGCCCTGGCCCGGCACCCCGAGGACGCGCGCCTGCTGCGCCACCGCGGGCACCGCTACGTCACGATTCGGGAGCTGGACGCGGCCGTCGGGGACTTCACCCGCGCGGTCACGCTGGTCCGGGGGATGCCGGACGAGGTCGAGCCCGACGGGCAGCCGAACGCACGTGGCATCCCGACCAGCACGCTGCAATTCAACATCTGGTATCACCTGGGCCTGGCGCGCTACCTCCAGGGGGACTTCGAACGGGCGCTGAGCGCGTACCGCGAGTGCCTTGCGGTTTCCACCAACCCCGACGCGCTCGTGGCTACGCGCTACTGGCTCTATCTGACCGAGCGCCGCCTGGGTCGGGAGACCGCCGCGGCCGCCGTACTGGAGCCGATCACCGCGGAGCTCGACGTCATCGAGAACGACGCGTACCACCGCCTGCTCCTGCTCTTCCGGGGGGACGCACGGGCGGACGAGCTGCTCGCCTCGGCGCGGTCGGGCGACGCCATCCAGAACGCGACGGTGGCGTACGGCGTCGGGGCCTGGCTGCTGGTGAACGGAGATTCCGCGCGCGCGCGGGAGGTGTTCCACGAGATCCTCGCCGGCCCGCAATGGGCGGCCTTCGGGTACATCGCCGCCGAGGCGGAGGTGACGCGGGCTCGATAGGCTCGGAAGGTCGGCAGACGGAACGCATACGGCCCGCGCGGTGGATCGCACCGCGCCACGGGCGGGGAGGGGGAAGGAGGCGGGGCCGGCCGGGGCCGGCCGCGGGCCGCTTACCCGGGTGTCGCGAGCGCTTCCAGGACGGCCGCGTGCAACGGGCCGTTCGTGCTGACCAGGCTGCCGGCGTAGATGGTCTTCTGGCCGGCCAGGCTGGTGGCCCGGCCGCCCGCCTCCTCGACCAGCACCTGGAGCGCCGCGATGTCCCACGGTTTCACCACGGGATCCACCGCAATCTCTCCGGCGCCGTCGGCGACGAGCACATGCTGGTAGAAGTCCCCGAACCCGCGGGTACGTTCGACGCGATCCGCGAGCGGGACCAGTCCGGGCAGGGGGTTCTCTTCCCCGCTGCCGCCCAGCGAGCCGTGAAACAGATGGGCGCGATCGAGCCGGGAGATGGTCGAGACGGCCAGCCGCCGCTCGCCGTTCCACGCCCCCGTGCCCCGCGCGGCATGCCACCGTTGCCCCAGCGCGGGCGCGGAGACGAGCCCCGCGACCACCTCGCCGGCTTCCTCGACCGCCAGCAGGGTGGCGAAGATCGGCACGCCCCGCACGAAGTTCCGCGTGCCGTCTATCGGATCCACGATGAGCCGGCGATCCCGCCCGGCCGCCGTCTCCCCGGTTTCCTCGCCAAGGATGGCCATCTCGGGATGCCGCCGGCGGATCAGCGCGACGACGGCCGCTTCGATCTCGCGATCCGCCACTGTCACGGGGCTCGCGTCGTCCTTGGTTTCCACGGTCAGTGCGGCGGTGCGGAAATGGCGGGTCGCGATACGGTCGGCCGCGTCGGCCAGCTCATGGAACAGCGCGACCCAGTCCGTCATGGCCGCTCCGGCGCGGCCACTCCTCGGAGATCGAGCGCGGCATCCCCGGTCGAGTAGTGGATGGTCGGCGGCGCCTGATCCAGGGTGGTCAGGTCCCTGAGCAGACGGGCGGCCTCGTCCGTGGCGTTCCGGATGAGGCGCAGGGCCTCCGCTTTGCCCTCTGCCGGCGCCTGGTCCGACGACAGGATCTCGGTCTGGACGCTGACCACGCTCAGCGTGTCGCTCAGTTCGTGCCGCAGCGCGAGTGTCGCTTCGCCGATTGCGGCCAGCCGTTCCGACCGGATGGCCCGCTGATAGAACGCGTGCAGCTCTTCCGACAACCATCCCACGCTGACCGCGAGCGTGCCGTACGCCACCCAGATCGGCATCGTGATCCGCCAGTCGTCCGGGACGAAGTTCGCCGCCAACACCGCCTGGACGACCACGAACAGCGTCGTGCCGAGGACCAGCCCCGCGAGCGCTCCCCGGAGGCCGTAGTGCAGGGACAGCAGAAAGGCGGGCACGAGCGTCACGAGCCAGACCAGCTCGTCGCCGAACGATTCGCTTTCCGGCCAGACCACCTGGACCAGGACGGGCGCGAGGTAGGCCACGGAGCTGTACACCCAGAACCGCATGCGCAGCGGGGGCCGGTGCGCCATGGCCTCGGGAGCGAAGAGCGTCGCGAGCTGGGTCATGCCGAGAGGTCCGATTGGGGCATGGCCCATTCTGGTGGACCGTCCGGAGGGAAGCAAGCCGGGGGGATGCCGGGGGCGCCCCCCGTGTGCAACTTCAGGGAGCACGGGCGTCCTTGAGGGCAACCTTCACGGAGCGGAGCACCATGCGGGTATTCCTGGCAGGAGCGGCCATCCTGATGACCGCGGCCACGGCGGTCACGGCCCAGCAGCCACGCCGCAGCGGGGCGGATCAGCGGCAACAGGTCATGATCACCGTCTACAACCAGGACTTCGGGCTCGTGCGCGAAGTCCGAACCGTGGATCTCGGCCGGGGACCGGGGGAGATCGAGTTCCGGGACGTCGCCGGGCAGATCGAGCCCTACACCGTGAGCGTGCGGGCCCTGGACGGCCGCCGCCTGCGCGTCCTCGAGCAGAACTACCGCTACGACCTGCTGAGTCCCGAGCAGCTGCTCCGGAAGTACGTGGGACGGACCATCACGGTCTACCGATGGAACTCGACGAAGGGCGTCGAGGAGCCGGTGCAGGCCGAAGTCCTGTCGGTCAACCAGGCGCCGATCCTGCGAATCGGCAACGAGATCACCTACGGGGTCGCCGGCCGGATGGCCTTCCCGGAGATCCCGGAGAACCTGATCGCGGAGCCTACGCTCGTGTGGCTGCTGGACGCCGCCGAGGGCCGCCGGACCGTGGAGGTGTCGTATCTCACCAAGGGGATGACGTGGCGCGCCGACTACGTCATGGTCGTGAACGACGCGGACACCCGCGCGGATCTCACGGGCTGGGTCACCCTCGACAACCGGTCGGGCGCCTCCTACCAGAACGCGCAGCTCAAACTGGTGGCCGGCGACGTGCAGCGCGTGCGCGACGAAATCGGGCTCGCGCGGAGTGCCCCCCAGGCCATGCGGGTTCTCGCGGAAGCGGACCAGCTGATGACCGAGGAGGGGCTGTTCGAGTACCACCTGTACACCCTGCAACGGCCCACCGGGGTCCTCAACAACGAGCAGAAACAGGTCACCCTGCTGGAAGCGTCGGGCATCGCGTTGCAGAAGCGGCTGGTGCTGGCGGGTGATCCGTACCGGTACCGCACCCAGCTCGGCGACGTCGCGTCGAACGAGAAGGTCAGCGTGTTCCTGGAGTTCACCAACTCCGAGTCGAGCCAGCTGGGGATGCCCCTGCCCAAGGGCATCGTGCGGGTCTACAAGGCCGACCGCGCTGGCGCCCAGCAGTTCATCGGCGAGGACCGCATTGACCACACCCCGCGCGACGAGACGCTCCGCATCAAGATGGGCGAAGCGTTCGACGTCGTGGCCGACCGCCGGCAGATGGAATGGCGCGTCACCGGGAGATGCGAATCGCAGTCCCTGTGGGAGATCGAGCTGCGGAACCGCAAAGACGAGCCCGTCGAGGTGGACGTGCTCGAGCCGATCGCCGGTGACTGGACCATCCTGGAGTCGAGCCATGCCTGGCAGCGGGTGGATGCCCGCACCTTCCGGTTCCGGGTGCCCGTCGCCGTCGGGGCAACGACGACGATCTCTTATCGGGTCCGCGTGAAGTGGTGCTGAGACGGTCGCGTTGACGTGCCTTCACGATCCATTCAGAGTCCGTTCACGCCCTCCCCTGTAGTGATTCAGGCAGGGGAGGGCACATGCCGGAACGGGCGCTGATCCTCGGGGCAGCAGGTCGGGACTTTCACAATTTCAACACGTTCTTCCGCGACAACCCCGCCTACGAGGTGGTCGCGTTCACGGCCACCCAGATCCCGAACATCGCGGATCGGGTGTATCCGCCGGTGCTCGCGGGCCCGCGGTATCCGCGGGGGATCCCGATCTTCGCCGAGGCGGACCTCGAGCGGCTGATTGACGAGTTCGCGGTGGACGTCGTGGTCTTCAGCTACAGCGACGTCTCCCACGAGTACGTCATGCACCTCGCCTCCCGCGCGCTCGCCGCGGGCGCCGACTATCTCCTGCTCGGAACCCGCCATACGGCCCTCCGCAGTCGCGTGCCGGTGGTGGCGGTCTGCGCCGCCCGGACGGGTTCGGGGAAGAGCCAAACCAGCCGCCGCGTGGCCGCCATCCTTGGCGACCTCGGCCAGCGGGTCGTGGTGGTGCGCCATCCGATGCCGTACGGCGACCTCGCCCGGCAGGCGGTCCAGCGCTTCGCGACCTACGAGGACCTCGCGGCCCACGACGTCACGATCGAAGAGCGCGAGGAGTACGAGCCCCATCTGGCGGCCGGTCGGGTGGTGTACGCCGGCGTGGATTACGAGGCCATCCTCCGGCAGGCCGAGACCGAGGCCGACGTCGTGATCTGGGACGGCGGCAACAACGACCTGCCGTTCTATGCGCCGGATCTCCATCTGGTGGTGGTGGACCCGCACCGGGCGGGGCACGCGATGCTCTACCACCCGGGCGAAGCCAACGTGCGGATGGCGGACGCCATCATCATCAACAAGGTGGACACCGCCACCGCCGAGGCCGTGGCGTTGACCTGGGACACGGTGGCGCGGCTGAATCCGCGGGCGCGCATCATCAAGGCCGCGAGCCCCATCACGCTGGACGACGGGCCCGCGATCCGCGGCCGGCGGGTGCTCGTCATCGAGGACGGTCCCACGCTCACGCACGGCGGGATGAAGTTCGGCGCGGGCTGGGTGGCCGCCGAGCAGCACGGCGCGGGCGAGATCGTGGACCCGCGGCCCTATGCGGTGGGCTCGATCGCCGCCACGTTCGCGCAATATCCCAACACCGGGGCGGTGCTTCCGGCCATGGGCTACAGCGCCACGCAGGTCCGGGAGCTGGCGGACACGATCGCGCGCGTACCGGCGGACCTCGTGATCATCGGTACGCCGATTGATCTCCGGCAGCTGATCCGGATGGAGAAGCCGGCCGTGCGGGTGCGCTACGACCTGGCCGAGGAAGGGCCTGGCCTGGTGGAGATGCTGGCCGCGCTCGTGCGCGGGGAGGGGCGCCGCCGCCCTTTACCTTCTGACCGGGCGACCGCCGGTCGGGGGTGAAATCGCGCGCCGGTCGGGTCAGTCGGCCGGGATCTGCTTGATGTCCTTGCCGTCGAACACCCAGCTGGTCCGCTTGGGTGGCGGGGGGACCTCACTCAGCCCAATGCGCTGGGGGCGGCTGTCGCGCGGCGCCGGCGCGTCGGCCTGGGCGTCCACCGACCGCATGGTGGCCACGGCGTCCCGGTTCACCAGGATCCGCACGTTGTTGCTCTGCGGGTCCACGGGCAGCATGAAGAAGAACGGGCCGAGGGGCGGGTAGCGGTTCATCAGGCCGCCAAGCCGCTCGCCGTCGGCAAACGCCACCTCCACCAGGCGGCTGCCGCGCAGGCGCTGATCCCCCTCGGCGGGCGCCTGGGCTTCCTCGTAGCCGGGTTTGCCGGCCAAATCCTTCACGAAAAACAGGGCCTTCACCTGCCGCAGGTCCACCTCCACCACCTCGCGCGCGGGCGTATGCACGTGGCAGAGGGGGCGCTTCGGGTCTACGTCGGCGCTCGTGCCCTTGATGACCGAGTGATCAATGAGGTGGGCAACGACTTTCTGAAGCATGGGGACCTCCTCCGCTGGGTCCTGATCCCCCCACAATGCACCAAACCGGCCCCGGGCGGAAGCCCCGGCGTGCCAGCATGGGAACGCCTGAGGCGGTGGGGTGGTACACTTCCCGTATGTCGAGGTTCGCGCTTCCCGCTGCCGCGCTGCTGCTGGCGGCCATGGCGGTTCCCGCATCCGGCCAGTCACGGCCGAACCTCTCCGGGAACTGGATCCTGAAAACCGAGGCGCCCCCGTCGCCGGATTCGGCAGCGGTTGGGGCGGACTCGTCCCGGATCGCGGGTGATTCGTTGGTGTCCCGGGGACCGGCCTCGGATCTGCGTCCGGTGCTGCGGCGCCGCGGGCGACCCGAGGACGATCAGCAGCTCGCGCGGCTGATCGGCATGGCCCAGCCGATCGCCGCGTTCCGGATCACGCAGGCGGACACCGCCGTGACGTTCGTGAACGGGGACGGATTCACGTACGTGGTGCATCCGGGCCGCGACCGGGATTCGATCGTGGTGGGGGACGAGATCGTGCGCGTCCGCGCCCGATGGCGCGGGCCGGCGCTCGAGGTGGAGTTCCGCCCGGCGGGCGGCGGCCGGATCGCCGAGACCTACCTGCTCGCCGACAGCGGGACCTTCCTCCGGCTGGAGGTCGTGGTCGAGCACGATATCCTGGCGCAACGGCTGTGGCGGTCCCGGATGTACCGGCTGGGCGGTCCCGACTGATCCCTCAGCGCCGCCGGTCCGCGAGGTAGGTCCGGATCGCGGCCAGTGTCTCGGGCCGCTCCCACTCCGCCAGCACCGCCGCGTCGGTCTCCGCCGCATGGGCCGCGATGGCGGCCATCGTGGGCGCCCGCAGCTGCCGCTTGGTGAGGCGAAACCGCGCCACCGGCTCCGATGCGAACCGCTGCGCCACCTCGCGCGCGCGGTCCACCACCGCCTCCGGCGCCGCCAGTTCGTCCACGAGTCCCCGCTCGCACGCCGCGTCCGTCGTGTACGTGGTGCCCTGATAGACCAGCTCCTGGAGGTGCGCGGTCGAGGTCGCGAACCGCAGGATCTCGATCGCGACGAGCGGAAACGGCACGCCGACGCGCAGCTCCGGTACGCCGATGGTTCCGGGCCCGCGCGCCATGAGCCGGTAGTCACAGGCGGCGGCCAGCACGCAGCCGCCCGCGATGGCGTGGCCGTTGATGGCGGCCACCACGGGCTTCGGGCAGGCGAAGAGGCGGTGGAGCGTCGCACCCAGCACCGGGACGAACGCCCGCGCGTACCCGGCGCCGCCCTCCAGCAGACGCTGGAGATCCACGCCGGCGCTGAAGATGGTCCCGCTCCCGGTCAGCACCGCCGCCCCAAGGGCGGCGTCCGCGTCCAGGCGCACCAGCGCGGCCGACAGGCTCTCCAGTAGCTCGCGATCGAGCGCATTGGCCTTCCCGTGCTCGAGCCGCAGGGTCAGGATGCCGTCGCGCACGTCCTGGTGCAACATGGCCGGGAATCTACACCCTGCTCCGCAGGCGTCGCCGCACTCCGGGGGTTCGATGGATGGGGTCCGGCGATACGCCGCGCTACCGCCGGGACGGCCGTCGCCCGATCTTTACGCATGCCCCCACGCCGCAGCCTGGGCGACCGCGTCACCGACAGCTTCCGGATCCTCACGGAACTCGACCTCTCGCACGCCTACGAGCGGCAGGCCGGGACGATCGCGCTGGGCGTGGTCCTGGTGCTCGTGCTCCTGGGAGCGCTGGTCACCGGCCGGCGCGCGGCGGAGCACGGGACCATTGCGGTCCCGGTGGACCTGCCCGCCGCGGCGGGCCTCGCCCGCGGCGACGCGGTGCTCGTGCGGGGCGTGCGGGTGGGCCGCGTGGAGAGCATCCGCCTCCTCAGCCCCGGGCGCGTGCGCGTGACCCTCTCCGTGGACGAGGCGCACGCGCCGCGCGTGGATGCGGACGCCCGGCTCGTGGCCCTCGACCTGGTCGGGAACCAGGCCGTGGAGTATAACCCGGGCCGCGCGGCCACGCCGCTGGCCGCGGACCTGCCCGTGGCCGGCTCGGCGTCCGTGGCGCTGAACGACCGCCTGGCCCAGCTCCGGGAGCAGGCCGCGGAGCTGCTCGTCGGGCTCCGTGACGTGGACCCCGAGGCGCTGGCCGCGGAGGTGCGCCGCACGCGCGCGGCGCTCGCGCGTGCCCAGGCCGTTGCCCGGGCGTTCCCCACCGATTCGCTCGCGGCCGCCGCCCGTGTCGCCGCCGCCCGCGGCGATTCGCTGATCGCGGGTCTCGCCGCCCTGCGAGCCGCGTTCCCCCGGGAGGAAATCCGGGCCCACCGGGACAGCCTCGAGGTCAACGCGGCCACGCTCCTCGCGGAGGTGGACGACGTGCAGGAGGCGCTGGGCCGGCTCCGCGAGCAGGCGGCCCGGCAGGAAGGGAGTGCCGGGCGTTTCCGCGACACCACGTTCCGCCATGAGCTGGACGCCGCGCGCACGTCGCTCCGGCTCCTGCTCGAGAAGTTCGGCGGGCGCCGGGCGGCGTCGCCCCCACCGCCCTGACCCTGCCCGTGGCGGTGCTCACCCCCACCGAGGCGCAACGCGCGGCCATTACCGCGCCCTTGGGCCCGGTGCTCGTGCTCGCGGGGCCGGGCGCGGGCAAGACGTTCTGCCTCATCGAGCGGATCCGCCACCTCGTGGCCGAGCACGGATTCGCTCCGGCGCGGATCTGCGCGGTCACGTTCACCAACAAGGCGGCGGACGAGGTCGCCGGCCGGCTGCGGGCGGCGCTGGGCGGCGCGGCGGAGGCCATGACGCGCGGCACCCTCCACGCCCTGTGTGCCGAGGTGCTGCGGGCCCACGGCGAGGCCATCGGCGTCCCGCGCGGGTTCGGGGTGGCCGACGACGACTACCAGCGCATCATCCTCCGCCGGCTCGGCGTGTGGCATCGCCGGCGGGTGCGGGAGGTGCTGGACGCGTTTACGACGGTGCGCCTCCGCGGCGAGCCGGTGGCGCAGCCCGATGCGGACCTGCTGACCCGCTACCGCGACCTCCTGCGCCGCCGCACGCTGCTGGACTTCGACGACTTGATCGCGGAGGCGGTGCGGCTCGTGGACACCCGGCCCGATCTGGCCGGCGCGGTGGCGGGCCGGTGGGACTACATCCTGGTGGACGAGTTCCAGGACCTCGATCCCGCGCAGTACCGGCTGATCGCGGCTCTCGCGGCGGGGCATCGCAACGTTTTCGCCGTTGGGGACGACGAGCAATCCATCTTCTCGTGGCGCGGGGCGGACCCGCGGGTGCTGCTCCGCTTCGCCAACGACTTCGGCATCACGCGGCACTACCTCCTGGACCGGAACCGCCGGTGCGCGCGGCCCATTTTTGCGCGCGCCCGGCAACTGATCGAGGTGGAGCAGGGGCTGTTCACCAAGGAGCTGGTGGCCGATCGTGAGTCGCCGTATCCCGTCGCGGCCTGGCTGCTGGCCGACGAGCGGGAGGAGGCCGGGTTCCTGCTCGCGGATCTCCAGGCCGACCGCGCCGCGTCCGGGCTGCCGTGGGGCGACTACGCGGTCCTGTACCGGACCCACGAGGTCGGCAACGCCCTGGAGGGCGCGCTGCTCGCGGGCGGGATCCCGTGCCGCCTGGCCCGGGGGCGGGCGCTCCAGGACGATCCCGTCGCCGGGCACGTCGTGGCCGCGCTCCGCCTCATGCGGCGGCCGGACGATCCGATTCTTCTCGAGGCGTTTGCCCAGCGGGTCCTGCCGGCCGCGCTGCTCGAACGGGTGCGGGTGCACGCGCGCACGACCCGCGTGCCCCTGCTCGATGCCGCGCGCGCGGTGGCGGGGACGCTGGTCCGCGGCTCGGCCGACGCGCGGCGGCTGTGGCGCCTGCTGTATCACGTCGAGGGACTCGCGGCGCAGTACCGGGCGCATGGCTCGCTCGCGGGACTGGTGGAGACGCTGCTGTCGCAGCGTGTCGGTCCCTACACCAACGCCCTCGAGGAGCGGGAAGTGGATCTGCGCGATCCGGCGTCGGTGCCGGAGGCGGTCGCGCTCGCGGACCGGCTCGCGGGTGCCCTGCACGGGCGCGGCGGGGTCCTGCTCGAGACCGCGGGCCCCGAGCGGGTGGGACTCCGCGGGCTGCTGCTGGGCGCGGGGGTCACGCAGGTCGCCTATCGCGGGGTGAACGATGCCCGCGCCGGCGACGTCCTGGTGGACGCCGACGTCGTGACGGTGTTCAAGGCGCTCCAGCTCGTGCACTGCCGCGACCTCGCGCATCAGTTCGACGACTTCGTGGCGTTCGACCTCGAGACCACGGACGTGGAGATCGCCACGTGCGGGATCGTCGAGATCGCGGGGGTGCGCGTGCGGTCCGGCGCGGTCGTGGACCGGTTCCACCGGATGGTGCGGCCCGACGTGCCCATCACGCCGGGCGCCACGGCGGTGCACGGCTACACGGACGCACACGTGGCCGGTGCCCCGCCGTTCGCGGACGTGTGGCCCGCGTTTCGCACGTTCGTGGGCGGCGACCTGCTTGTGGCGCACAACGCCGTGGAGTTCGATCTGCCGGTGCTCCGGCGGCTCGCCGCGCCGCTGGGCGGCGCCGACGACCTGGTGGTGTTCGATTCGCTGCTGCTCGCGCGCGCCCTCGTGACGGGCCGGGCGGGCCTCGAGGCCCTGGCGGAGCGCTTCGCGGTGCCGCTTCCCCGGGCGCACCACGCGCTCGACGACGCGGAGGCGCTGGCGGGCGTGTTCGTCGCCCTCACGGGGCTCCAGCTCGTCCGGACCCGCACGTCGGCGCTGGCGCACCTGCTCGATTTCGTGGGGCTCGGGCTCGCGCTTGGCGCCGGCCCGTCCAGCGACGAGGCGGAGGTCCTGCGCCAGATCTCGCAGATCTACGCGCTGGGTCCGTACAGCGACTGCCTCGAGTTCTACGCGGCGGAGCGGCAGCGGCTGGGCGCGCCCGACCTTCCGGATCTGGACACGGTCGTGGACCGGCTCGGCGGGCAGGCGCTCCTCGAGAAGCTCCGCACGGAGCGCACGGCGGAGCAGCGGTACCCCGCGGCCTACGCCCGCCTGATGCGTCTCGTGGGCGACAGCAAGGGGGACACGCTGGCCGATGAGCTGGACCGGTTCCTCGAACGGGTGGCGCTGTCCAGCTCGGAGGGGGTCGAAGTGGACCGCGCGCGTGTCAATCTGCTCACGCTGCACGCTACCAAGGGCCTGGAGTTCTCCCGGGTGTACGTGGTGGGAGTCGAGGATTTCCAGATGCCGGGCTGGGGTCCGGTCACGTACGGCCGGGAGGAGGAGATCCGCGAGGCCCGACGACTGCTGTACGTGGGGATGACGCGCGCCCGCGACCGCCTGGTGCTCACCCGGGTGCAGACCCGCGGCGGGCGGGATGCGGGCGGCAGCCGTTTCCTGGACGAGATGGGGCTCGTGGCACAGGCCGTGGCCGCGAGGCCGACCGCGGCGTCCTGACCGTGGCCGGCGCGCCTCACGGCGCTTTCGTGACCGTTTCATGGGGCCGGGGCTATCGGGCGCCCGTTCGCGTCCGCCCGCACGCCGGTGCTACGTCAGCGGCACCCGCTGGATTCCCGGCACCCCGTCGAATCCGCGATTGAAGGTGGCAATGCACTCGACGCCGCGGTTGGCCATGACCGCGACGTGCACGGCGTCACGGGCGGACAGGCCGACGTGCTCGACCAGGAGGTCGCGCGCGCGGTCGGTGTCCGCGAGCGTCACGTCGAAGACGATCGGGCAGATCTGCACGAAGAGGTCGTACACGTCGCGGGCCAGATCCCGTCGCTCGAGCGCCGAGTAGCGATACAGGATCTCCTGCAGCACCTCCGTACTGGTACAGCCCTCGACCTCGCCGCTCCGGACACGCTCCAGCATTCGCCGGGCGGGCTCGCGGTTGGGGTGCGCACGCCCGGCCACGTACATCGGGATGTTGGAGTCGAGGAAGACCTTCACGCCCGCCCGGCGTCTATCTGCGCCAGCATCTCGTCCACATCGCCCGTGGGGGCTCCGAGCGAGCCCAGTTGGTCCAGCGGATCGTGGCATTCCGACACCCGCAGCGCCGGTCGGAGCGCCGCCTCCAACGCACGACGCACCCACTCACCCTTCGAGACGCGCTGCCGCTGGGCGGCCTTGGCGATCCGCCGGTGGAGCTGCTCGGGAATAAGGACCTGAAGGCGGTGACTCATATGAGCATGCTAACATGCTCATCAGTCGGGGTCAAGCGCTTGTCGCGTAATGGGCCTCGAACTCCGCCGAGGTCGAAGCGCCCTAATGCGAAAACGCCAGAATCCTGGGCTCGGCCAGCTTCTCGAAGTCCCGGAACCGCATCCGGATCAGCTCGGTGTGCGTCCCGGCGTTGAACGCGATGTACTCGTCCTCCGTCAGCCGGCGCGCGACGTAGGTCTCCATGTCGTAGAGCTTGCCGAACGGCGGCATGGCCCCAAGCTCGCACTCCGGAAACAGAGACCTGAACTCGGACTCCGTGGCCAGCTCCACGGAATCGGCCCCGGTCAGCTCGCGCAGCTGGCGCAGGTCCACGTGGAGCGGCGCGGGGAGCACCGCCATGGCGACCGTACCGTTCACCTTGATCATGACGGTCTTGGCCATCTCGTAGCCTGAGATGTGGGCGCTCGCGGCCACCTCCTGCGCGGTAAAGGCTGGGGAGTGGCGAACGGTGACGTACCGGACCTGCTGGTCGTCCAGGAAGCGCTTGAGTTTGTTGACCGGCATGGGGACCCCCAGGGATGGCGCCGTCTCCTCATTACCCCCCGGCCCGTGAAAACGTGCTGAGAATTGCCTGAAGCTGCCAGGCCCTACCGCCGCGGCCGGCCGGTCAACTCCCGGTACCGCCGCAGGTGCCGGAACGCGGCCACCGCGTTTCCGGCCTGATCGTACAGCCCCGACAGGTTGTGGTGGGCGTCCGCGAACTCCGGATCCAGCTCCACCGCGGACCGGTACGCCTCGATGGCCTCCTGGAGCCGGCGTTGCTCGTCGAGCACCGTGCCCAGGTTGAACACCGCCACGGCCAGGTCCGGCTGCACGGTGCGGGCGCGGCGGTAGAGGTCCTCTGCCTCGTGCAGCCGGGTCTGGGCCTGGAGCATGCGCCCCAGGTTGATCAAGGCCTCCGGCAAATCGGGGTTGAGCTGGAGCGCGTGCCGGTACGCCTCCTCGGCCTCGGCGGGTGCGGCGGTCTCGAGTTCCAGGGCCAGTGCAAACCAGCCGTCGGCGTCCGCCGGATCGTCGCGACCGCGCCGGCGCGCGTGCTGGCGGGCCAGGGAGGCGACCTCGGTGGCGAGGTCGGCCACGAGGAAGTCCAGGGTCAGCTGGCCGGACTCCGGCACCCAGACCGCATCGCCGTCCCGCACCACCACCGCATCCCCTTCCGCCGTGATGCGCAGCTCGCTCAACGGTCGGTCCCGCGGCAGCTGCCGCGCCAGCGACCGCAGCGCGCGGTGGACCCGCCGCCCGGGCACGGCCGCCCCGGACAGGGCCTTGGCCGCCCGCAACAGCACCAGATCCTGGAACGAGAACCGATAGGCGCGGCGGGGACCTCGCGCGGGTCGGAGCACGCCCGACGTGGCCAGGCGCCGGACCTGCCGTGGCGTCATCCCCAGCAGCCGGGCGACTTCGGCCGTGCCGAAGCCGTGCATGCGCCCTAAGCGTCGCCGCCCGCGGCCTTCCGCCGGGGCTTCCGGGACGCCTCGCCCGCCTTGGCGGCCTCCTTCCTGGCGTCGCCCCGGGCCAGGCTCTGCTTGAGGGCTTCCATCAGGTCAATGATCTGGGTCTGGGGCTCCTCCTCGGGGGCCGCCGTGATTTCCTTACCCGCGATCTTGCGCTCGATCTGCTCGAGCATCCGCTTGCGGACGTCGTCCTCGTACTTGGTGGGGTCGAATGCGTCCCGCGCGGCCTGCTGGATGAACTGCACCGCCAGCTTCAGCTCGTCGGGCTTCAGCTCGGCCTCACCCAGAGGCACCTCGGAGAACGGGCGGACCTCGTCGGCGTAGTAGAGCTGCTCCAGGACCAGCCCGTCGCCCTCCGGCCGGATCAGGACGAGGTACTGCTTGCCGCGCGCCGCATGCCGCGCGATGGCCGAGAGCCCGGTTTCCCGCAGCGCGGCGCTCAGCAGGCGGTAGGCCCGCGCGCCCCCCTTGTCGGGGCCCAGGTAGTAGACCTTGCTCACGAGGTTGCGCCCCACCTGGTCGGCGGGGACGAACTCGGTGATGTCAATGGACTCCTTCTTCTGCTCCTCGAGCGCCTTGATCTCCTCGGCGGTGAACGTCACGTACTGGTTCTTGCCGAACTCGTAGCCCTTCACCCGGTCGTCGTTCTCCACCACCTTGTTGTCCTGCTTGCAGACGTACTGCTGCTTCAGGCGTGAGCCGCATTCCTTGTGCAGCCAGTTGAAGGAGATGGTGGCCCGGGACTCGGACGACGAGTACAGCTGGATCGGGACCGAGACGAGGCCGAACGAGAGGGTGGCGGAACCGATGGGGCGTGCGCTCATAGGTCGGCAACTATAGGATTTCTTCATCATGGACGCAACGGGACCCGAGGACCGGGATCAGCTAAGTGCTTATCGCGCCAAGCGCTCGCTGGGGATCACCCCCGAGCCCGCCGGGGCGGTGGGCGCCCAGGACGGCCGCCTCTTCGTGGTCCACAAGCACGCCGCGAGCCACCTCCACTGGGATCTCCGGCTCCAGATGGAAGGGGTGCTCCGCTCCTGGGCCGTCCCCAAGGGGCCGTCCGCCAACCCGGACGACAAGCGGCTCGCCGTGCACGTGGAAGACCACCCCCTCGAGTACGCGGACTTCGAGGGCCTGATCCCGGAGGGCAACTACGGTGCGGGGGCCGTGATCGTCTGGGACCGCGGGGAATGGGTGGCCCTGGAGGACCCGGTGGCGGGGCTGGCCAAAGGCAAGCTGCTCTTTGACTTGCGCGGCTACAAGCTGCGCGGGCGCTGGACCCTGGTGAAGATCAAGAAGGGCGAGCGCGAGTGGCTCCTGATCAAGGAGCGGGACACCCACGTCCGGGACCCGGGAACCGAGTTCCCGGAGCACTCGGTCCTCTCGGGGCTCACGGTC
>DASWHL010000006.1:0-6946 GCA_036398175.1 Gemmatimonadales bacterium | reverse complement strand
CTCTGCACGCTGCACGTCTCTATCGCATGCCAGCCCCCACCCCACCAGGTTCCTCCAGATTCTGCCACAGCTGCGGCGGCAGCGGCCGCTGGCGCGGCCACGTCTCGTTCAGCGTGTCGGCCTCGTACAGCCGGCCGTTCTTCATCACGTACCGGATCCGCACCGAGTTCCGGAGATCCGCCAGCGGATCCGCGTCGAAAACGAGCAGATCGGCGAACTTGCCCGTCTCCACGGACCCGATGTCCTGCCCGAAGCCGATGGCCTCGGCGCCGAGGATCGTGGCGGCGCGCAGCACGTCGTGGGTGGAGGCGCCACCCGAGCCCATGGCCCACAGCTCCCAGTGGTAGCCCAGGCCCTGGAGCTGGCCGTGGCTCCCCACGCCGACCCGCGCGCTGTCCTCGAGCATGCGCTTCACGAACTGCGCGTGCTTCGGGAACACGTACTCGTCCTTCAGGAACCACCCCGCGCCGCCCGGGCTGCCGCCCGCGCCCGGCCCACGGCGCCGCGACCGCGCGTCCACGCTGGCGTGGGGCGCAAACCGCCGCAGCTTGGCGTCGTCGTGCACAGTCTCCGTGGTGTAGAAGTAGTTCTCCCCGAACGGCCCGCCGTACGACACGAGGAGCGTCGGGCTGTTGGTGGTCTGCGACGCCTTGAACAAGCGCACCACGTCGCTGTAGATGGGTGCGACGGGCAGCGCGTGCTCCACGCCCGGGTAGCCGTCCATGACGTGGGTGAGGTCGAGCCGGTAATCGAGCCCGCCCTCCGTGGTCGGCATCAGCTTCAGCTCTTTTGCCGCCTGGATGATCCACTGCCGCTGCTGCCGGTTGCCCGCCATGTACATCTTGAGCGTCTTGGTGTCGTAGTACTCGCTGTACTTGCGGAGCACGGTCTTGGCGTGGTCCGCGTCGCGGATGTTGTCCTGGATGAACACACCCGGGCCCGTCGAGTACGTGCGCGGCCCGAGCATCCCGCCCACCTCCACCCGGTCCTGGTAGCTCAGGATGTCGGTGGAGCCGGTCTGCGGATCACGCGTGGTGGTGACACCGAACGCGAGGTTCGTGAGGTACTGCCAGGTCTGCTCGGGGTGGATCTCCGGCACCAGCCACTGGGCGTGGTAATGCGTGTCCACGAATCCGGGCAGCAGGGTCTTCCCGGAAACGTCCACGACGTGCGCACCCTCCGGGACGTCCACCTCGCCGGTCTTGCCGACCGCGACGATCCGGTTGTCCGTCACGACGACGTCCGCGCTGTCGAGGATCTCGTGGCCCTTCATGGTGACCACCCGGCCGCCGCGCAGCACCACGCTGCCGCGCGGGATGTCGCGCGGGAGCTGAACCGTGATGCGCCGCTCCCGCGGCGTGTAGGCCGTCGTGTCCGCCACGAGGCTGTCCCCGCCACGGGTGGAGTCGGCCCGGGCGCGCAGGGCGGCGGCCCTGGCCCGCAGGTCGTCCGCCGCCTTGATGAGCGAGTCGGCGCGGGACTGGACCGAGTCGGCCATCAACCCGTGCAGCCGGGCCCGCAGGGAATCCGGCACCGGCTTGCTGGCCTTGGTGAGGCTGTCCACGGTTTTGCGCGTCGCCTTGAGGCTGTCCAGCAGCGAGCGGACGGCCAGCGCCCGGCCCACCGTCTCCCGGCCCGCCACCGCCGTGCTGTCCTCGATGGCCTCCACGCGCTCGAGGTCGTACGTGAACAGCGCGTTCCCGATGGCCCAGTGCACGCGTTTCCCGTCCGCGCTCCACGCGGGGAACTCGCCACCGACGTTGGTGAGCTTGCGGACCTTGACCGGTGCGCCCGCCGGGTTGGCAACGGAGACCACCGGCGTCGGGCCGCCCACTTCGGGGATCTCCACGGTGTAGATGTCGTTCCCCACCTGCGCCAGCGCCCGCCCGCCCCGCGGCGAGATGAGCACCAGCCCCGCGGGTGGCGGTTGCGGCCCGGTCTCCGCCGGCTCGTGACCCATGGTGAGCCGGTCCGGCACTTCCGGGAAGACCCGGCGCGGCAGCTGGAGCCACTCGTCGCCGTGCGGATTGGCGATTCCCGGGGGCAGCGATCCGCGCACCTGGAGATGCTGTTTGATGTCCGTGCCGTCCCAGCGGAAGGACACGAGCCCCTGGCCGAAGCTGTACGCGTAGATCCGCTCCGGCTGGTCCATCCGGAAATGCGCCACGTCGCGGCCGCCCGTCGGGGCGATCACGGTGGCGTCGCCGCCGGCGGCCGGCACCCAGACGAACTGGCCGCCCAGCGGACCGAAGAAGATGTCGGGGGCGCGCTGCAGCTCGCGCGCCGCCCCGCGGCTCGCGACGATGCGCTGCCCGTCCGGCGACCACGCGAGGTTGTAGTACAGCGCCGGGACGCGGGTCAGCCGCTGCGGCTGGCCGCGGCCGGTGGCCGGCGCCTTCATGATGTGGCCGCCCACCGAATCGTCCCACGTCACGTAGGCCACCCACTGTCCATCGGGCGACCACACCGCGTGATACTCGCCCACGTCTCCGCCCGTCAGGCGCCGCGGCTCGCCGCGCGGCAGGTCGCTGATCCAGAGCCGGTCGAACGCCGTGAACACCAGCTTCGAGCCGTCGGGAGAGGCCACGGGCGTGCGGATCTGCCGCGCGGTCACCATGGAGGTAGTGTCCATCCGGTTGGCGAACTTCACCTCCGGCCCGATCGGCACGTCCACCTTGGCCTCGAACGGAATCTCGGTGGCCGTGCCGCCATCCACCGACACCCGCCAGATCTTCCCGCCGTACGAGAGGACGACCGCGCGGGAATCCGGCGTGAAGCTGTACCCGGGCAGCACGTCCAGCGAGGCGCGCGACTCCATATCGTCGCGTTGCACGGGGTGGGCCAGCCAGCGCTCCTCACCCGTGCCAAGATCCCGGATGCGGAGCCCAGTCTCCGTGTTCTCCCGCGTGCCGTACGTGAGCCACTTGCCGTCGGGGGAAATGGCCGGACGGAACCCCGACCCGTAGCGGTTGGTCATCGTGATCAGGTTGCCGGTTTCCCGATCGTACCGCCGGAGCTGGTACTGCGGGAACAGGGCGTTGTACTGCCAGTCGCCGCTGCGGCCGGCCATCCAGATGTAGCGACCGTCGGGACTGGGGGCGGCGCCGACCGTCTTGAGCTGGGCCGGGGCGCGGATCACCGGGAGCGGGCTGCGCCCGTCGAGGTTGTGCATCTGGAGCTTGGCCGCGCCGCCCCGCACCGGCGCGCGGGCCACGACGATGTGGCGGCCGTCCGGCATCCACTCCGGCGCGATGTACTGGCTGGTGTTGCCCTGCGTGACCTGCGTCGTGTCCGTGAAGTCCAGACGCATGGTCCACACGTTGTCGCCGCCGCTCCGGTCGGACACGAATACGATGGACTCCCCGTCCGGGCTGAAGCGGGGCGACGCGTCGAACGCGGGGCCTTCGGTGATCCGGGTGGCCGTGCCACCCGTGATGGGCATGGTGTAGAGGTCGCCCAGCAGGTCGAACACGATGGTCCGGCCGTCCGGGCTCACGTCGAGCGAGATCCACGTGCCTTCGGTGGCCGTGAACGTGGCCCGGCGGGCCTCGGGAAGTGGCAGGGGCTTGGGAGGCGTGCGCCCGCCGGCGGGGCGGGCCGGCGCCTGCGCGGCGGACGACCCGGCCGCGAGTGTCACCAGGGCGAGCGCCGCGAGGGCGGCGCGGAAGCGAACCGTCATGACGCTCCTCCGGATATGCGAACGCGGCGCGATCACTGGGCACCTCCCCGGATCCCCGCCGCCACGCTGGGCGCGGTGTGCCGCCACGGCTCGTCCGCCGCCATTACCTGCCGCGGCCAGACCTCGTCGAGCGTGCTGCCGTCGTACAGTCGCCCGTTCTTCATGACGTAGCGGATCGTGTTGGAATTGCGAATGTTCTCCAGCGGGTTGGCGTCGAGCACGACCAGGTCGGCCAGCTTGCCCTGCTCGAGCGAGCCCAGGTCCCGGCCGAGCCCGATGGCCTCGGCGCCGAGGATCGTGGCCACGCGCAGCGCGTCGTGCGGGCTCATGCCCCCGCTCTGCACCGCCCACAGCTCCCAGTGATAGCCCAGGCCCTGGAGCTGGCCGTGACTGCCGATCCCGGCGCGGCCCCCGGCCTCCACCAGCTGCCTGATCCAGCCCGCGTGCTTGCGGAAGGCGTACTCGTCTTCGTGGAACCAGCCCCCGGGTCCGGGACCAGGATTGCGGCGCCGGATCTTGTAGTTCAGCTCTTCCTGGGGCGTGAAGTGCGCGAGCTTCTTGTCTCCCACCACGTCTTCGTTGGTGTAGTAGTAGTTCTCGGCCCACGGGCCCCCGTACGAGACGAGCAGCGTGGGCGTATTCGTGGTGCCCGAGACCTTGAACAGCTCGATCACGTCACCGTACGCCGGGATGATGGGCATCGTGTGCTCGATGCCGGGATAGCCGTCCATGGCGTGGGTCATGTTGAGCCGGTAGTCGAGCCCTCCCTCCGTGGTGGGCATCAGCTTCAGCTCCCGCGCCGCCATGATCAGCCACTGCCGCTGCCGGCGGTTGCCGGCCATGTACATCTTGAACGTCTTGGTGTCGTAGTAGTCGCTGTAGCGCCGGAGCACGCCGCGCGCGTGGTCGAGGCTCGTGATGCCCTCGGTCCAGAAGACGCCGGGACCCGTCGAGTAGACTCGCGGACCCGGCATGTGGCCCGCGTTCACCCGGTCCTCGTACGACAGCACGTCGGTGGTCGCGGTCTGCGGATCCCGCGTCGTCGTGACGCCGTAGGCCAGGTTCGCGAGGTAGATCCACGGCCGGTTCCAATGCAGGCCCCAGAGGTTCCACATGTGGGCGTGCGTGTCTACGAAGCCGGGGATGATGGTCGTTCCGGTGACGTCCAGCACCCGGGCGCCGGCCGGCACGTCGCCGCGCGGCCCCACCCGCAGAATCCGGTTGTTCTGGACCACGACGTCGGCGTTCTCCAGCACCTCGCGGTCCCGCATCGTGATCACCCGGGCGCCGCGCAAGACCACCACGCCGCGCGGAATGTCCCGCGTGGCCGTGACCGTGACGCGGAGTTCCTCGGCTCGGTACGCCGCCGCGGCACGGGCCGTCGAGTCGGCGCCCGCGCGCTGGAGACTGTCGTCCACCGCCTCCGCGCGATCGAGCCGGTAGGTCGCGAACGCATTGCCGATAGACCAGTGCACCGTCCGGCCGTCCGCGCCCCAGACCGGGAACTCGCTGCCGATGTCCGTGAGCTTCCGGACGGGCATGGCCGCGCTGTCCGGCTTGGTCACCATCACCGTCGGCACCTGCCCGCCCACCTGCGGCACGGCCACGACGTACACGTCGTTGTTCACCCGGGCCAGGGCGAGATCCCCCCGGGGCGCCATGAGGACCAGGTTGGCCGACGCCTGGGGAATGCTCGGCTCGCGCGCGTCGTCCGTGAAATCCCGGGGCAGCAGGATGTCCGAGGTGGGAGATGTCTCCCAGCCGCCGACCAGAATCGGAATCCGCCAGGTGACCCGCAGGTGGGCCTTCCGGTCCGTGTCGTCCCAGCGGCTCGAGGTGAGTGCGACCGTCGCCGGCTGCCCCGCCGTGGCCGGCA
Source organism: Gemmatimonadales bacterium (assembly GCA_036398175.1). Lineage (GTDB taxonomy): Bacteria > Gemmatimonadota > Gemmatimonadetes > Gemmatimonadales > GWC2-71-9 > JAOTWJ01. The sequence goes on along the minus strand of DASWHL010000006.1, from coordinate 1,391 downwards.
TCAGCCCGTAGTAGTAGATCCGCTCCGGGTCCGCGGTGAAGTGCGGCCGGGAGCGGCCGTTCGTGGGCCCGATGACCGTGGCGGCGCCGCCGTCCGCGGGCAGCCACACGAACTCGGCGCCCAGCCCGGAGGACACGAAAGGATCAATGGCTTCCTTCAGGTCGCGCACGGACGCGCGCATCGCCACGATGCGGGTGCCGTCGCCGGACCAGGCGAGCTGCTGATAGTAGGCCGCCGTGGTGGTGAGCCGGCGGGGCGCGCCCCCGGCGGCCCGCACCCGCAGGATGTGGCCTTCCGACTCGTCCCACGTGACGTACGCCAGGGACTGCCCGTCTGGCGACCACGTTGGGAAGTACTCCCCAACCTCCTGCGTCGTGAGCCGGCGGGGCGTGCCGGACGGCAGGTCCATCACGTAGAGCCGGTCGAGCGCCGTGAAGGCGATCCGCCCACCGTCGGGGGACGGCACCGCATCGCGGATCTGCTTGGCCGTGAAGGTCGGCGTGTCCTCGATGGGATACTCGAACGTGACCTCCGGTCCCACCGCCACCTCGGCGTTCACCGTGAACGGAATCTTCGCGGGGGCGCTCCCATCCACGGGCACCCGCCAGATCTCGCCGCCGTAGGAGATCACCACGGCGCGCGCGTCGGGCGTGAAGGCGTAGCCGGGGAGCACGTCCATGTTGGCGACTGATTCCTGCTCGTCCCGCTGGATCGGATAGGCCAGCCAGCGCTCCTCGCCGGTGGCGAGATCGCGGAGGCGGAGTCCCGTTTCGCTGTCGTGGCGGGAGCCGTAGGTGAGCCACTGGCCGTCGGGGGACACGGCGGGCCGGAACGCCGAGCCGTACTGCGAGCTCATGGTGGTGATGGAGCCCGTCTCCCGGTCGTACAGGCCCAGCTGGTACTGGGGCAGGACCGCGTTGTACTGCCAGGCGCCGAAGCGCATGGCGGACCAGACGTACCGGGGCTCGGGCCCGAAGGCCGGGCCGAGCATGCGCAGCCCAGCGGGCTGCTGCACCAACGGCAGCCCCGTCCCGCCGCGCGCGTGGTAGAGCCACAGCTTCTCGAGGCCCTGAAGCGGCGCCGCCCGCGACACCACGATGTAGGTCCCGTCGGGAGTCCACTCGGGGGACAGGAACGCGCTCGCCACCCCGGTGGTGACGGGAACCGGGTCCCCACCTCCCAGGGTCAACCGCCAGACGTTCTCGTCACCGCTGCGGTCGGACACGAACACGAGCTGCGTGCCGTCGGGGCTGAACCGCGGCTGCATGTCGTGCGCAATCCCGCTCGTGATCCGGGTGGCCTGGCCGCCCGCGATCGGGACGGTGTAGAGGTCCCCGAGCAGGTCGAAGGCAATCGTCTGCCCGTCCGGGCTCACGTCGAGGGAGATCCAG
>DASWHL010000005.1:0-54996 GCA_036398175.1 Gemmatimonadales bacterium | reverse complement strand
CGGTTCACCCATCTGCTCGACGAGCGGAGCCGGACCGCCTGGGGGGAGTTGCGCGGCGCGCTCGAAACGCTCGTCGCCAGCGGCAAGTCGCAGGGTGAGGTGCGGGCGGGTGGCGCCGCCGTCTGGGCGGATCTGTGGCTCGCTGCGTTGCGCCTGGTCGTGCTGCGACTGGCCGAAGGCCGATGGAAACCGGACGAGGCGGCCGTGCGCCTGGTCCTTGATGGCGTGTGGCGCGCCATCGCCGCGTCCCCCGACGCTTTACAAACGCCCGCAAGTTCGTAACCTCAACCCGACGTTTTCACCGAGGAGTCACGTGTGAGCAATCCAGCCAGCCCGCCCCGGGACGCGTGGGCCACCCGCGCCGGATTCATTCTGGCCGCGGTCGGTTCGGCCGTCGGACTCGGCAACATGTGGCGGTTCGCGTACAAGGCGTCCGAAGGCGGCGGCGCGGCGTTCGTGCTCGTCTATCTCGCCATCGTAGCGCTCGTGGGCATCCCCCTCATGACCTCCGAGTTCATCATCGGCCGGCTCTCCCAGGAGTCGCCCGCCCGCGCCGTGCGCCGGCTGGGCGGGGCTGCCTGGACGCCCCTTGGATGGCTCTTCATCCTGTGCGGCGTCGGCATTTTAGCCTACTACTCGGTCATCGCCGGCTGGACCATGCGGTACGCGCTCGACGCCATCCGGAACGCGATCCCGTCGGATACGGGCGCGTATTTCGGGGAGGTGTCACAGGGCGTGGACGCCGCGCTCTACCACCTCGTGTTCATGATCGCCACCATCGCCGTGGTGGCCGGCGGCGTGAAGCGCGGGCTCGAGCGCGCCAACCTGATCCTGATGCCCCTCCTCTTCCTCATCCTGATCGGGCTCGCGGTCTGGGCCACGACGCTGCCGAACGGGGGCGCCGGCTACGCGTACTACCTGCGCCCGAACATCGGGAGGCTGTTCAGCGCCGACATCCTCACGGCGGCCGCGGGTCAGTCGTTCTTCTCGCTCTCCCTGGGGATGGGCGCGCTGATGACGTACGCCTCCTATCTCCGGTCCAAGGAGAACCTCGGCAGGGAGGCCATGACGGTGGCCCTGTCCGACTTCTCGGTCGCCTTCATTGCCGGGCTCATCGTCTTTCCGGTGATCTTCAACTTCGCCCTGCTGGACCGCGTGGGCGAAAGCGCGGTCGGGGCCCTCTTCATTGCGCTTCCCGCCGGGTTCGAGCAGCTGGGCCGCGCGGGCGACTACGTGGACACGGCGTTCTTCGTGATGCTGCTCTTCGCGGCCCTCACGTCCGCCATCTCGCTGCTCGAGGTCGTCGTGGCGGCCATGGTGGACGGCCTCGGGATGCGACGGCGGGACGCCGCGATCGGGGCGGGACTTGGCATCACGGTGCTCGGATTGCCCGCCGCGTTCAATACGACGTTCCTGGGCAACATGGATGCCCTGGTGGGTCAGTTCCTCCTGATCGTGGGCGGATTGTGTACGGCGGTGCTCGTGGGCTACCGTCTGCTCCCGCAGGCGGATGCCGAGCTGGCCAAGGGGCTCTCGCACGTCGGCCTGCGGCGCACATGGGCCGGCCTCGTCCGGTATGTCGCACCGGCCGTGCTGATCGTCGTGCTGGTGTTCCTCGCGAAGCCAACGTGGAACGCCGTGGTGGGGCTCCTGACCTACGCGAGGTAACGGTGGCGGCCGCCTGAGCCTGGGACCTATCGGTTCCGAAGCTCCTGCTCCAGAAACCCGATGATGTCGCGCCAGGCCCCGTCCGCGACGTCTGCGGGCTCGCGCGTCCGCAGAAAGGCGTGTCCGGCGCCCGGGTAGATCGTCTTCGTATACACCTTGCCCGCGGCGGCCATGGCCCGCTCGATGTCGGGAATCCCGGCGTTGATCCGGGCATCGTTCTCGCCATAGACCCCGAACACGGGCGCGCCGATCCGGCCCACATGCTCGAGGTCGGGTCCGCCGCCGTAGCAGACCACCACGGCCTTCAGAGCCGGGTTGTTGGTGGCGTACCGGAAGCTCTGCGAGCCGCCCCAGCAGAAGCCGATCACGCCCACGGCGTCCGCCCGGGCGGCCTTCACCGTGCGCACGAAGGCGTACGTGGCATCGAGGTCCACCGTGATCGAGTCCGGGACCAGTCGGCCAAGGGTACGCCGCGCGTCTTCCTGCGCCGCGGTTCCGCCGTGCCGCGACAGCAGATCCGGCGCGATCGCCACGAACCCGGCCGCGGCCAGGCTGTCCGCCACGGCCTGCACCCAGTCGGTCATCCCGCGGTTCTCGTGAATCACGATCACCGCGGGCGCGGGATCGGACCGCTCCGGAAAGGCCAGATAGGCCTGCACGGAGTCACCCTCCGTTCCCGCGTACTTCACCCACTCGCCGTGGATGTCCGCCGCCGGGGGTCGCAGAACCGCTGCCGCCGCGCCGAGTGCGACGGCCGCCATGGTTGCCATGCGCGCGATCATGAAGTCCTCCCGTTGCATGAGACTGCCGAGAACGCATCCCGCCGCCCGGGGGCTGGACCCCGGGGGGCGGTCAAGGCGTGGTGCCGTCGCCGATCCAGCGCACCTGATAGATCCTGTCGCCGAAGTCGTCGCTGATCAACAGGGCGCCGTCCCGGCCGACGATGACGTCCACCGGACGTCCCCACCAGCGCCGGCCGATCTGCCAGCCGGACACGAAGTCCTCCGGTTCGCCCGCCGGCGAGCCGTCCCGCAGGGGGACGCGGACCACCTTGTACCCCGTGGGGAACGACCGGTCCCACGAGCCGTGGAGCGCGACGAAGAGGTCGCCCCGGAACTCCTCGGGGAATTGGGCGCCGTCGTAGAACGCCAGTCCCAGGGGCGCGCTGTGAGCGGGAATGACCACCGTGGGTCCGATGGCGTCGTCACACCGCGTGGCGCGGCCCTCATACTCGGGATTCGGTGTGCCGGGCAGGTAGCACTCCGGCCAGCCGTACCACCCGCCGTCCACGACTAGGTTCACGCGATCGGGCGGCCGATCGTCGCCCAACCGGTCGCGGTCGTTGTTCGTGGCCCACACGGCGCCGGTGAGCGGATGCCAGGTGAGGCCCACCGCGTTGCGAAGCCCCGTCGCGAACGGTCGCTCGCCCGAGCCGTCCGTCCGGTACCGCGTGATGGCGGCCCTCCGGGGATCCCGCTCGTCGCAGAGGTTGCAGCTCGATCCGACCGAGACGAGCAGCGTGTCGCCCCGCACGAGGAGGGAGCGGCTGGTGTGGTTGCCGCCGGTCGGCAGCCCGTCCACGATCACCTCGACGCGCGCGTCGGGCGGCACGAGCCGGATCACGCGGTGCTCCTCCGCGAGGTAGAGCGTGTCGCCGGCCCAGGCGAGGCCGTGCGGCCGGCTCAGCCCCTCGGCCACCATCTGCACGCCGTCGGCCCGGCCGTCGCCGTCGGTATCGGGAAGCGCCACGACGCGGCCCAGCCGCGTGAGCGAGGCGTACACCGTTCCGTCGGGCCCGCGCGCGAGCATCCGGACGCCGTCCAGATCTTCGGCGAACACCGCGACCCGGAAGCCGCGCCGCACCACCAGCGCGTTGCCGCCAAGCCGTTGCATGACGTAGAGCGAATCCGCGCCGGACGACTCGACGTTGCGGGGGGAGTCGGGGATGCAGGAAAGCAGCAAGGGCAGGAACGGCAGGAAGGGCAGGCGCCTGCCCTCACTCCCCCACATACACCCCCTCCACCGCCGTCTCTCCCTTGGGAATGTGGGATTGCCGGCTCGCCAGCGCCTCGTCGGCCGCACGGTCCACCTCGGCCGACACCGTGTCCTCGATTTCCGTGAGCCGGGCGGGGGCGATGCCGCCGCCCTGGAGCCACGCTTCGTAGAGCCCCACCGGGTCGCGCACTCCCCAGTGGTGGAACAGCTCGGCCGGCAACACGTGGCGGGCCTCCTGCTCGTCGTGCGTCGCGTGGCCGCCCATCCGGAACGTGTTCGCATCCAGGATCACCGGCCCGTCCCCGCGGCGGCACTGCGCGGCCGCGACGGCCGTGGCGCCGTAGGCGTCGAGCACGTTGTTCCCGTCGAACGAGCCACCGGTACAGCCGTACGCCTTGTGGAGGTCCGCGAAGTCCTCGGGCAGCCGATGGGCGGTGAGCGCGGTGCCCAGCGCCACCTGGTTGTTCTGGATCACGAAGACCACCGGCAGTCGGTGGACCGCCGCGAAATTGAACGCCTCGTGGGTGGCGCCGACGTTGACCGAGCCGTCGCCCACCCACGTGAGCACGACCCGTCCTTCGCCGCGCAGCTTGCTCGCGAGCGCGATGCCGGCGGCCACGGGAGGCATGTTCCCGATGTTGGAGATCGGCTGGAGCACCCGGTGCGCGAAATCTCCGACGTGCCCATCCCGGCCTCGCGACGGCGAGTCGCTGGTGCCGAGGTACCCGCGGAGCATGGCGGCGACCGGCATCCCCATCTCGCAGCAGGCACCCGCGTTCCGGATCATGGGAGCCACCACGTCGCGCGCGCGGTCGAGCGCGTGCACCGGGCCCACGGTGGTCGCTTCTTCGCCGGTGCCGAGCCAGGCCTTGCTGATCACGCCCTGGCGCACCCAGCGCTTGAGCATGACGTCGTGCAGCCGGGTGCGCAGGAGGCCGGCGTACAGGTCGAGCAGCGCCGCCTCGTCGAGGGCGGCCACCGCCGCCGCACGCCGGGGATCGCGCCGCCAGGTGCCGTCGAACGCCTCGACGAGCGCGGGATCGGCCTGCCAGCCGACGTACTCGGGCGGATCGAACGCGGGAAACCGGCGCATGGGCGGGTTGGGGACCTTGGGCGGGGAGCGGAGGAATATCCGCCATCGCGCGAGGCGGAGCAACCTCATGCGCACCACAGCGGGAGGCCGGGCGCGCACGTAGCTTCCGTCGCATGACGACTCCGCATGGCTCCGAGACCGGCGCGGCAACCGGGCCGCTCCAGCCGGCCATCGTGTATCTCACCGGCCGGCGCGCCGGCACCACGGTCTGGCCCGCCGGCGACTATCTCCGGATCGGCACCATCGCGGGCGCCGAGATCCCGCTCACGGTGGGCGTCGGCGAGGTCCCTCCCGAGGAGTACGGCATCATCCGGCGGGTGGGGCAGGAGTTCGAGCTGGACCCGGCGCCCGGCAAGGAGGTGCTGGTCAACGGTGATCCCGCAGACCAGCGGCTGCTGTCGGCGGGCGACGTGATCGAGGTCGGCCGCGGCGGGCCGATGCTGCGCGTCCGCTTCTACCCCGCGAGCGCGAGCGGGAAGCCGCTGCGGGACGCCATGGGCGACTGCGTCGAATGCGCGCGGCGGTCCCGTTCCGGACGGTGGCGGCGCTGGGCGGCGGTGGCACGCTACCTCCCGGCCGAGCTGCTGACGCAGACCGCCCGGAGCGTTCGCCTGGCGGTGCTCGGGGTCATGGCGCTGGGCCTGGGAACGGGCGGCCTGCTCGTCTTCCGGACCGTGCAGCTCGAGCGGCAGCTGGCGGAGGAGCGGGGCAGGGTGGCGGGGCTGTCCGAGCTGCTGGAGCGGGCGCGGGAGTATCCGACCAGCGCCGCGGACCTCGCGCGCACCCTCGACGACATGCAGACCGACGCCTCCGAAACGGCACGGCGGGTCCGCGCGCTCGAGGGCCAGAGCGCCGCCTCCCGCCTCGTCATTGCCGCGGCCACGCGCTCCACCGTGTTCATCCAGGGCGCGTGGGGATTCGTGGATCCCCAGACCGGCGCGCCGCTCCGCGTGGTGGTGGGCCCGACCGGCGCGCCGATCCGCGGACCCGGCGGCGAACCGCTGGTCACGACCGACGAGGCGGCGCCGGTGCTCGAAGCGCTGTTCACGGGTACGGGATTCGTGGTGCGCGAGGACGGATTGCTGCTCTCCAACCGGCACATCGCGCGGCCCTGGGACTTCGACGACGCGGCCCGGCGCGTGGCCCAGCAGGGCTGGGTCCCGGTCATGCGCCGAATGATCGCCTACGTGCCGGGCGCGCCCGACTCCCTGCCGCTCCAGCTCGTGGGCGTGAGCGACAGCGTGGATCTCGCGCTGTTCCGTGGCACCGGTGCCGTGCGGGGGCTCACGGTCCTGCCGCTCGCGGAGTACGCCGCGCAGGCCGGGGAAGAGGTCATCGTGCTCGGCTATCCGCTCGGGATGCGGGCGCTCATGGCCCGCGCGGACGCCCAGTTTCTGGCCGACCTCCGGGCGGGCGACGACGTGGACTTCTGGACGCTCGGCGCGCGCCTCGCCCGCACCGGCCAGGTGGCGCCGCTCGCCAGCCGGGGCATCGTGAGCCAGGTGACCCGCGAAGCGGTGGTCTACGACGCGGAGACCACGTCCGGCGGCAGCGGGGGGCCGGTGCTCTCCATGCGCGGCGAGGTGCTCGCCGTCACGTCGGCCATCCTGCCCGAGTTCGGCGGGTCCAATCTGGGGGTGCCCGTGGCTCGCGCCCGGGGGCTGCTGGAGCGGGTGGGGCGGTAGCAGCGGTCACGGCGGTCGCCGTCAGTTCACAACCGCCCCACCCTTCATCACCCAGTCCACCCGTTCCAGGACCGTCACGTCGGCCAGCGGGTCGCCGCGGACGGCCGCAAGATCGGCCAGGTAGCCCGGGGCCACGGTGCCGACCCGGTGGCCCCAACCGAGCAGGTCGGCGGCCGCACTCGTGCCGGCCACGATCGCCTGCATGGGCGTCATGCCGCCCCACTGGACCATCAGCGTGAACTCGTGGCCGTTGGTGCCGTGGGCCATGACGCCCGCGTCTGTCCCGAGCGCGACCTTCACGCCGGCCGCCACGGCCGTCCGGATGGACGCCCGCATCTGCGGGGCGATGGCGCGGGCCTTGTCCGCGCGTTCGCCCCGGAGGGCCCCGCTGTTGGCCATGGCCTCGACCGCTTCGCCGGCCATCAGGGTCGGCACCAGGTAGGTGCCGTGCTCCTTCAGAAGGGCAATGGCCTCGTCGTCGAGGATCGAGCCGTGGTCTATGGAGTGGACGCCCGCGCGGATGGCGGCCTTGATGCCCGCGGTGCCGTGGGCGTGCGCCGCCACGCGCCGCTCCGTCATGTGGGCGGCGGCCACCACCGCGGCGAGCTCGTCCTCCATGTACTGCTGCACGCCCACCGAGTCGCCCTCGGACAGGACGCCGCCCGTTGCGCAGATCTTGATCACGTCCGCCCCGTGCTTCACCTGATAGCGGATCGCTGCGCGGATGGCGTCCGGGCCGTCCGCCACGCCGCGTTCCGGTCCCGGCTCCTCGCCGAAGAGGTGGGGCGGATACCCGTTCGTCGGGTCGCAGTGGCCGCCGGTGATGCCCAGCGAGTGCCCGCCGACCAGCATCCGTGGCCCGGGGACGCGCCCCGCGTTGATCGCGTCGCGCAACGCCACGTCGGCAAATCCGCCGGCGCCGACGTTCCGCACCGTCGTGAAGCCCGCGGCGAGCGTCTGCCGCGCGTGGGCGGCGCCCCGGAGCGCCGCGTCCGCCGGGCTCTCCCGGACGGAGGCGTTCTCCCACCCGGGCTCGCCCAGCACCGTGCCGGTCAGGTGCACGTGCGCATCAATGAACCCGGGGAGCACGGTCCGGTCGCTCAAGTCCACGACTTCGGCGCCCGGGGGAATCCGCACGGTGGCCCCGACCGCGGTGATCCGGCCATCCACGACGAGAATCACGGCGTTGCGCACGGGTGCGGCCCCCGTACCATCAATCAGCCGGCCGGCCCGGATCGCCATGGTCTGGCCGCCCGCACTTCCCGCCCCCGCAAGGAGCAATCCCCACGCCCACAGCAAGCGTCGCACGTGCACTCCTGGTATCTGGGTTGATCCTGGACAAACAGCGAGCGGGTCGAAGCCTTATCCGCCTCGAGCTCCTACCTCAGCAGCGGCGCCAACCGCCGTGTGACCTCGGCCTCTCCCGCCGCCTCGACCAGCGCCTTGCCGAACTCGAGCGCCGTGCCGTAGCGCTGATCGGGCTCGACGGCCATGGCCCGCATCAGCACCGCCTCGAGCGCCGCCGGGAACTCCGGGCGGTACTGGCGCACGGTGGCCGGCTTGCCGCGCAGCCGGGCGATCATCATCTCCTGCGCGCTCCGGCCGGCAAAGGGCAGCTTGCCGGTGAACATCTCGAACGCGACGATCGCGAGGGCGTAGACATCGCTCCGCGCGTCAATCGGCCGGCCGCGGATCTGTTCGGGACTCATGAACTCCGGCGTCCCGAGAATGATGCCCGTCGCGGTGAGCTTGGCCATGCTCGGGTCGGCCCGGTTTTCCTTGGCGAGCCCGAAGTCCATCACGACGGCGATCTCCCGATCGTCCGAGCCCGGGATGATCATCACGTTCTCGGGCTTCAGGTCCCGATGCACGATGTGCAGCTGGTGGGCATGATGGAGGCCCGAGCACATCTGGCCCAGCCATTCGACGCTCTGCGGGATGGGGAGCGGACCGGCCTTCCCTTCCCGGTCGGACAGCAGCTCCCCCTTGAGATACGGCATGACGAGGTAGATCAGCCCGTCTTCGGTCTCGCCGAGCCGCAGGATCTTGCAGACGTGCGGGTGCTCGAGCCGCATGGCAAGGCCCGCCTCGCGGCGCAGTCGCTGGACGGAACTGCTGTCGGCCGAGAGCTTGGGGGAGAGGATCTTGATGGCGATCGTCTCGCCGCGGGTCAGGTCCTTCGCCTCGTAGACGTAGGACATGCCGCCTTCGCCGAGGCGCTTCACGACCTCGTAGCGGTTGTCAATCCGCTGGCTCGACAGGGTGAACCGGTCGGTGGTGGGCGCCTTGTAGGCTTTCCGGATGGTGGTGCCCGACGACCCGGCGACGGCGACGTCCACGAGCGGACTGCCGTCCTTGGCGCAGAACCGCGCGTCCCCCCCGTACACCGTGCCGCACTTCGGGCAGCGCTGATTGCTCATGAGCCTACCTGGTTCCGTCCGCCGCCTTTGGCCGAGTACATGGACGTATCGGCCTGCGCGATGAGGGCGTCCATCGAATCCACGTCCGGACCGGGGATCGCCCCCACGCCGATGGAGGCCGTAACGTACAACGGTTCCCCCGCTTCCGCGAAGTCGTGCGCCGCAATGCGGCGCCGCAGGCGTTCGGCGAACACGGCACCCCCGTCCCGGGTGGTTTCCGGCAGCACGATGATGAACTCGTCTCCGCCGTAGCGGGCCACCATGTCCACGGCCCGGACCTCGCGGCGGAGCAGTTGGCCGACCTGCCGGAGGACGGCGTCACCGGCCAGGTGGCCCCGGCTGTCGTTCACGTCCTTGAAGTTGTCCAGGTCCACGAGCAGCAGCACGAGCATCTGGTCGTACCGCTTCACGCGTTCGACCTCGCCCTGCAGCCGCTCGACCAGGGCCCGCCGATTCAGGCAGCTCGTCAGGGGATCGGTGTGGGCCATTTCGAGCAGCCGCGCCCGATCGGTGATGGCGCTCTCGAGATCGTGGGCCCGGTCAATCGCCTTCACCGCGGCGCCGATCACCGCGCCCGCAAACTGGACGTCGCCGGGTTCGAGCGGCTTGTCCGCGTCGGTGGTCCGCAGGAAGAACACCCCGCGCTGCTCCTGGCGCAGGCTGAACGGGATCGCGATGGCCGAGCGGGTGGGCACCTGGATCTGATCGGCTTCCCATCCGCGCCGCACGTCGTCGTACAGGGGGTCGGTCCGCACGTCGCGCACGAGCACCGGGCTCCCCGTTTCGAGCGCCTTCCGGATCTCCGGGTACTTGGACAGCCGGATTTCGAGGTTCCGGACCATCGGGTTGTCGTGGGAGGCGACGACGATCCCCAGCTCGCTGCCGGGCGGGGCGAGCACCATGGAGCAGCGTGTGACACCGAGCACGCGCGCCACGCGGCGGGCCAGGATCTGGTAGATCTCGTCGGGCTTGAGGGTGTCCGTGATCTCGTGCAGGATGTCAATCATCTCGGCCCGCACGCGCGCCTCGTCCGCCGCGGCCCGCGCCTCGGCCTCGCGCCGGTCCGCGTGATCCCGCACCGCGCGCATCTGCCGGCTCTGCCGGAGCCGCGCCGTCACCCGCGCCACGAGCTCCTTGACGCGGAACGGCTTCGCGACGAAGTCGTCCGCGCCCAGCCCCAGCGACCGGACGGTGGCGTCCTCCGGCGGCATGGACGACACCATCAGCACCGGGAGCCCTTCCCACGCGGGGGTGGCCCGGATCCGCTCGAGCAGCTGGAGGCCGTCCACTTTGGGCATCATGATGTCGAGCATGACCAGGTCGGGGTGCTCGCGGGTCATGACCTCCAGCAACCGCTCGCCCCCGTCCACCGCCACCACCTCATGCCCCTGCCCCCGCAGGATGTAGGAGAGCGTCTTGAGGAGCGTGGGGTCGTCGTCGGCGATGACGATCTTCGCCCGCGCTTCAGGCGGGAGGGGCGGCGTCACGACCCGCGCCGCTCCGCGAGCCGCGCCACATCCGCCGGATCCACGTTGCCGCCGCTCACGACGAGCACGGTCGGGCCCGTCGGCCGCAGGAGCCCGGCGCGGAGCGCCGCCGTGGTCGCGGCGCCGGACGGCTCGGCCAGCACCGTGCCTGAGCGATGGAGCCACACCGTGGCTTCGGCAATCGCGTCGTCCGGGACGGTGACCGAGGTCACGCGACCACGGACGTGCGCGAACGGGAGGGCCCCCACGGCCACCGGCAGCAGGCCATCCGCAATCGAATGGGTCTCGGGCAAGCGCACGACCTTCCCGGCCGCCAGGGCGGCGTGCATGGCTGGAGCGCCGTCGGGCTCGACCGCCGTCACGGAGACGTCCGGGCGCAGCGCGAGGACCGCGGTGGTGATCCCGGCCAGCAGGCCCCCCCCGCCCACGGGCACCGCCACCAGGGCCACGTCCGGCAGGTCCTCCACGATCTCGAGGCCCACCGTGCCCTGCCCGGCGATGATGTCCGGATGGTCGAACGGCGGTACCACCGTCAGGCCTTCCCGCGCCACGATCTCCTCGGCGCGCGCCCGGCGATCTTCGGAGGTCGTACCGGCCAGCACGACCTCCCCACCCCACTTCCGGACCCCGGCCACCTTGAGCGCCGGGGCGGTCTCGGGCATCACGATCACCGCCCGGATGCCGAGGCGGCGGGCCGCATAGGCCACCGCCTGTCCATGGTTGCCGCTCGAGTAGGTGATGACGCCGCGGCGGCGCACCCCGTCCGACAGCCGGCGGATGGCGGTCCACGCGCCACGCAGCTTGAACGCGCCGGTGGGCTGCTCGCTTTCGAGCTTGAGGTAGACGGGCACGCCCGCCAGCGCCTGGAGGGCCGGCACCGGGACGAGGGAGGTGCGCGTCCCCACCCCCACCAGACCGGCCGCCGCCTCCCGGATGGAGTCGAGCGTCACCAGACCGCCCACGACGGCCTCGAGGGTTCCGTGGTTCACGATGCTGCCAATCTACGGGCGGCCCGGGGCGCCCGCTACACGTCCATCTCGCGCTGATCCTCTCCCGGGACGACGACTTCCGGCAGCGCGTCGTCGCAAGGGGCCTCGTCGTCCTCCTTCACGACGCGGGTCACGTCCACCACCGTGTCCCCGGCGTCGAGATTCATGACCCGGACGCCCTGGGTGTTCCGGCCGATGACCCGGATGCCCTCCACGGGGACGCGGATGATGACGCCGTGGCGCGTGATCATCATCAGCTCGTCGTCGGGCAGCACTTCCTTGAGCGCCACGATCACGCCGGTCTTGTCCGTGTGCTTGAGCGTGATGATGCCCTTGCCGCCACGCCGCTGGACCCGGTACTCGGCCAGCTCGGAGCGCTTGCCCAGGCCCTTCTCGGTGACGACGAGGAGCGTCGCGTCCCGCCGGACCACCACCATGTCCACCACGCGGTCGCCCTCCTCGAGCGAGATCCCCCGCACGCCGGCCGCGGCCCGGCCCATCTCCCGCACGTCGCTCTCGGCGAACCGGATGCTCATGCCGTATCGGGTCGCGAGCACGATGTCGTTGGAGCCGTCGGTGACCTGCACGTCTATCAGCTCGTCACCATCGGTGATGTTGATGGCGTTGATGCCGCTGGCGCGTGGGTTCCCGTAGGCCGACAGCACGGTCTTCTTCACGGTCCCGTGGGCCGTCGCGAACATCAGGAAATGCTGGTCGTCGAACGTGCGCACCGCCTGGAACGCGGCGATCCGCTCCCCCTCGCCGATCTGGATGAGGTTGATGACGGGCTTGCCCCGGGCCGCGCGGCCGCCCTGCGGGATGTCGTACACCTTGAGCCAGTACAGCTGCCCGTTCTGGGTGAAGAAGAGCATGTAGTCGTGGGTCGAGGCGATGAACAGGTGCTCCACCCAGTCGTCTTCCTTCGTTCCCATCCCGGCGAGTCCCCGGCCGCCGCGGCGCTGCCGGCGGTAGGTGCTCACCGGAATGCGCTTGATGTACCCCGAGTGCGAGATGGTCACGACCATCTCCTCGTCGGCGATCAGGTCCTCCACGCTGAAGTCCCCGGTGTCGGACACGATCTCCGTGCGGCGCCGGTCGCCGTACTTCTGCTCGAGGTGGGTCATTTCGTCCTTGAGGATCACCATGCGGCGCTCGCGCGAGGCCAGAATGCCCTCCAGCTCCCCGATCAGCGCCAGGACCTCGGCCAGCTCCGTCTCGAGCTTGGTGCGCTCGAGGGCGGTGAGCCGCGCGAGCCGCATGTCGAGGATCGCCTTGCTCTGGCGCTCGCTCAACCCGAACCGGGCCCGCAGGGCCGCGTCCGCGGTTTCCACGTCCTTGGCGCCGCGGATGATCGTGATCAGCTCGTCAATGTGGTCAACCGCGATCTTCAGCCCCTCGAGGATGTGCTCCCGGGCCCGCGCCTCGGAGAGGTCGAACTCGGTTCGCCGCACGATCACGTGGTGCCGGTGCTCCACGAAGTGCTGGAGCATTTCCTTGAGGCCCATCACCCTGGGCTGACCGTCCACGAGCGCGAGCATGATCGCGCCGAACGTGGCCTGCATCTGGGTGCGCTTGTACAGCTGATTCAGGACGACGTCGGCGTTGGCGTCCCGCTTCAGCTCGATCACCACCCGCATGCCGTCGCGATCGGATTCGTCCCGCAGGTCCGACACGCCCTCGATCTTCTTCTCTCGCGCCTGCTCGGCGATCTGCTCCACCAGCCGCGCCTTGTTGACCTGGAACGGGATCTCCGTGATGACGATCTGCTGCTTGCCGGACGACTCCCGCTCCTCGATCTGGGCCCGCGCCCGCATCACGATCCGGCCGCGGCCGGTCTCGTAGCACTCCTTGATGGCGTCCCGGCCGAAGACGAAGCCGCCGGTGGGGAAATCGGGTCCCTTCACGAGTTTCCGCAGGTCCGTGAGGTCGCACTCCGGATGGTCCACGAGGTGCCGGATAGCGGCGCACACCTCGCCCAGGTTGTGGGGGGGAATGTTCGTGGCCATGCCGACCGCGATGCCGGACGCGCCGTTCACGAGCAGGTTCGGGAACTTGGACGGCAGGACCGTGGGTTCCTCGAGCCGGTCGTCGAAGTTCGGCGCGTACGCGACCGTCCGCTTGTCAATGTCCGCCAGCATCTCGATGGCGATCGGCGTGAGCCGCGCCTCGGTGTACCGGTAGGCGGCGGCCGAATCGCCGTCCACCGAGCCGAAGTTCCCCTGGCCGTCCACCAGCGGGTAGCGCAGCGAAAAGTCCTGCACCATACGGACGAGCGCGTCGTAGACGGCCGTGTCCCCGTGCGGGTGGTACTTGCCGAGCACGTCGCCCACGACCGTGGCGGACTTCTTGTGCGGCCGGTTGGGCACGAGGCCCAGCTCGTTCATGGCGTACAGGATCCGGCGGTGGACGGGCTTCAGGCCGTCGCGCACGTCCGGCAGGGCCCGGGAAACGATCACGCTCATCGAGTAGTCGATGAACGACTCCTTCACCTCGTCCTCGATCAAGCGGGGGAGGATGCGCTCGCGCTGGTTGGGGGCGGTCATGCGTGTTCCTCGTGGTACGGAAGAAGGGGCCCGGCGGACCCCTGCTGGCGGCCACCAAAGATACCCGGACGTCGGTCCGAATTCAACGGGCCCACTCCGATCCAACCCATTGTCCCACAGGATTTTACGCTTCCGGCCAGACGGGGCCAGACGCCGGAACCGCAGGCGAATGTTGATTAATTGACTGACATTGCTAAATTATAGTTTATGAATTCGGCGATTGGCTCGCCGGAGGAGGACGTTTTCGACATGCCCAAGAAGCCGGCCCGCCGCGTCCGCGAGCCCATCCAGGTCTATCTCGACGCGGACGAGCGCGCGCTGCTCGATCGGGTGGCGTCGGAGACCGGGTTGTCGCGCGCGGAGGTGCTCCGCCGCGGCCTGCGGCGCTATGCCGTGGAGCAGAGCACGGGCCGCAGCCCCATGCTCGAGTTTCTCGACTACATGGAGTCGCGCTCGGACCTGCACCTCCCCACCGACCTCTCCGAGCGGCACGACGACTATCTGGCCGAGGCCTATCTGGACACGCACGAGGCATGAGCGCGGACATCTTCCTCGACGCGTCGGGCTGGTACGCCGCCCTGAATCCTCGCGACCAGCGTCATGCCGCCTCCGCCGCCGCGTATGACGATTGGCTCGCGAGTCGGGAACCGCGCTTCATCACCACGAACCTGGTGGTGGCGGAGGTACACGCGCTCCTGGTGCGGGCGGGCGGAGCCGAGGCCGGAGTGCGGTTCCTCGATCGGCTGCGCGACGATCTCTCACATGAAGTCGTGTGGGCAACACCGGACCTGCAGCAGGCAGCCACCGACCGGTGGCTGCGACCGTATCGCGACGTTGGCTTCAGCCTGACGGACGCCGTGAGCTTCGAGGTCATGCGCGCCGCGGGCGTGAGCCGCGCGTTCACGTTCGACCGGCACTTCGAGGTCGCCGGGTTCTCACGCGAGCCGTCGGGCTCACGCCGCTCGTAGGGCGGGGGCCCTTGTGGTTCCCCCGCCGGCACCGTCGGCCGATCCATGCCGGGGACCGCATGGTGCCGCGGCCAGGCGCCGGTGCTTGACGGCCCGCCGCCCCGGCGGCAGCTTCGCGCCATGCGATCCGCCATTCTGCTCATCGCCGGCGCCCTCGGTTGCGCGCCGGCCGCTGCCCCGCCGCCCGACGATCCCACGCCGGAACTCGAGCGGCTGATGCGGCGCTCAGCCGAGTCCTGGAACGCCGGCGACCTCGATGGCTTCCTCATCACCTACGCCCGCGACTCGGCCACGACGTTCGTCACGTCGCGCGGCCCGGTCTACGGCTTCGAGGCCATCCGCGGCCGGTACGCCGCGCGCTTCGAGCCCGGCGCGGAGCGGGACTCGCTCACGTTCACGGAGTTCACGGTGCGGATGCTGGGCGGGAACTACGTGCTCTCAACCGCGCGGTACGTGCTTGCGCGGGGGGATTCCGTCACGGCCACCGGACCGTTCACCGTGATCTGGGAGCGGCGGCCGGAGGGATGGCGGATGATCCACGATCATACGTCGTAGGGCCCTCAGCGCCCTTTCAGGATCCTCGCCCGCACCACAAACGGCACCTCCAGTTCGTCCTGCGTCACGCCAATCACCATGCCATCCCGGATGACGGGCGGCGGGTAGCTGGAGAGCTGGAAGGGAAGCCGCAGCGGGCCGAGGTAGCGGCCGTCGGGATCGAAGATATCGAAGACGTAGCCCCGGTCGGCGCGGTCCGGCGTCGTCACGTCAATCCAGAGATGGCCGTCGTCCGCCACGAACATCCCGCGCAGGGCCGGCTTGACGCCGGGGATCCGGGAGCGGTCCACCTTCCCACCCTGGCTCGTGAACCACTCGAGGTTGGCGATGGCGCTGTCCACGTCCTCACCGGTGACCGGGATCGGCTCGAACGCCCGCGTGACCCGCCGGAGGGTGTCCCCTGCACCACTCACCCGGAACAGCTCGTACGGCCCCGTGAGGGCCGCCCAGAAATCGCCGGCGGGCGTGAGCTGCCAGTCAAGGCCCGGGCCGAACGGGACGCCGGTTCGCATGCGGCTGCGGCCTTCATTGCTCACGACCTCGAAGTAATTCTCCGGTCCCGCATAGCGGGGCGGCCGAATCGAGTCCATGGGGTTCAGGGCCGAATCGTAGCGCACGAGCAGCATGCGGAAGGCCCCGCCGCTCAGGTCGGGCGCGTAGTTGTAGAACACGCCCGCCGTGTCGAAGCCACCGGGCCACGGCATGAAGACGAACCCGCCGAGCGTGCGGTGGCTCGTCACCAACGCGCCCGCGGTGTCAATGACCGAGATGCGGTTGTTCTGCGGATCCACCACCCAGAGGTGTCCGGCGGGGCTCCACGCCATGCCGATCGCCTGGTTGAACTCCCCGGGGCCTCCGCCCTTCCGGCCGATCGTCCGCACGTACCTCCCCTCCCGATCGAACACGCGCAGCTCCTGCGCCTGTCCCTCGAGCACGTAGATCCGGCCGGCCGCATCCACCTCGAGCGCCGTCACCTGCCCCAGCAACGCGGGACCGATCTCGTCCACCGTGCCGATCCGCAGTTCCTCGACCACGCGCCAGGCGGTCGCCGAATCCCAGACGCCCGTCGCGGGGTTGGTGACGACGACGGTGCCGGAGGGAAGCGTGTCCACCTCGCCCTTCCACGTGGCCCCGCCCTCGGCGGGCGTGCATCCGAGAGCGAGCAGAAGCGGCAGCGGGGCAGCGTGGCAGCGTGGCAGTGAGACACGGCGGGGGGGAACCGTGTGGCGTTGGAAGGTCAACGTCCGCGATGGATTGGTGCCCTTCTCGACGGAATTCGCGGACAGTATTCGGTCATGGATACGCATCACCGGCTCCAAGTCTGGCAGCATGCCCGTCGTTTGGTGCAGGTCGTGTACCGGTTGACCGCGGGACTGCCGCTGAGCGAGCGGTTTGTGGCGGTTCCGCAGTTGCGCCGCGCCGTCTGGTCTGTCCACAACAACATCGCGGAAGGCAACGCGAAGCTGGGGAGGGCCGAGATGCGCCGCTTCTTCGACTCCGCGATCGGCAGCTTGGCCGAGGTCGACGCCATGCTCACGACGTTAGGGGACCTGTTCGCACTCGATCACGCACTCGTTGCGGAGGCCGGAGACCTCCGCCACTCCATCAACGGCCGCCTGTTCGCCATGCTCCGTACGCGACGCCGCTAGGCAAGAGCACCGTCCGCCACGCTGCCACGCTGCCACGCTGCCTCGGTGCGTCGTTTCTCTCCTCGCTTCTCCACAATCAAATACAACGCCGGCGTCACCGTCAGCACCAGGATCGTCGAGCTGGCCAGGCCGCCGATGAGCGAGAGCCCCAGGGCGTTCCAGATGTTGGAGTCCGCCGACTCGCTGAACAGGACGAGGGGCAGGAGACCGAAGATCGTGGTGAAGCTGGTCATCAGAATGGGGCGGACCCGTTCGAGCGTGCCCCGCACGGTGGCGTCGCGCAAGGCCATGCCGTCGCGCCGGCGCCGCTGGTTCACGTGGTCCACCAGCAGGATGGCGTTGTTCACCACGATGCCCCCCATGGTGATCACCCCGATCCACGCTTCGCGCGTGAAACTCGCCTCGGTGAAGTAGAAGATCAGAAACACGCCCACGAGCGCCATCGGCACGGTGAGCAGCACCACGAACGGCTGAATCACCGATTCGAACAGTGCCGCCGTCACCATGTAGATCAGGATCAGGGAGATGGCAAGCACGATCCAGATCTGGCGCTGCTCCTCCTCATCCCAACGCCACTCCTCGTCGCCTTCGATGGAGTAGCCGTCCGGCAGTTGCGTCGCGGCGATCACGGCGTCGCGGGTGCGGTCGCCCAGCTTGGACGGGCCGCGGAACTCGTAGCTCACGTACCGCTGGTACTGCTGGTTCTCGCGCTCGATCCGGCTCAGCACCTCGCGCTCCTGGACGGCCCCCACGTCCCCCAACCGGACCATCCGCCCGTCCCCGGCCTGGAGCAGGAGGTTCGGCAGCTCGAGGACGTCCATTTCCTCGCTGCCCGAGAGCTTGACGTCGAACCGCAGCTCGTCGCCTCCCACGCGCACAAAGCCCCGCTGCACGCTGCCCCGGATGGCGGCGCCGATTTGATAGACGACGTCCTGCGCCGTAAGCCCGTGCACCCCCATCCGCTCGCGGTCGAGGCTCAGCGTGAACTCGCTGGCCTTGTCCCGGGTGTACCAGCCGCCGGCCGAGTTCACGTCCACGTCGCGGATCCGCGAGAACCGCAGCAGCCGCTGGCCGAGGTCCTCCGCGATGCGCCGCACTGTCTCGTAGTTGTAGCCGAGGACCTTGATGGCGTAGTTGGGGGGCGCGCTCCCGCCGCCGTAGAACGAGGGGCCGTACCCATAGACGCGCACCTCGGCCCCGCCGAACAGGTAGCTGTAGGCCACCATCTGTTCCTTGATGGCGGGCGGGATCTGGGTGCTCTCCAGCGAGTCCGGAAACGTGACGCGGATGGTCGCGTACTGCGGCTGGACGTTGGAGACGTAGCGCTCGACCTCCGGCGTCACCCGCAGCTTGTCCTCGAAGAAACGGGCCAGCTCGTCGGTGCGGTCCAGCTCTTCGCCGCGGGGCAGGCGAATGACGATGTTGATGTACGTCTGCTCCCCCCACCACGCGCGCCACAGCACACCGCGCGTCACGTATTTGTCGAACACGCGGTAGGAGCCGCCCAGGATCACCAGCGCGGCCAGCGCGGTCACCCACGGCCAGCGGAGCGTCCCGCGCAGCAGGACGGCGTAGATGCGGACGTAGAACGGCGGCACGGCGGCACGGTGGTCCGGCGGACCGTCCCTCCCGGGTCCGGGACCGGTTTCCGCATCGGGCGTTCCGCCGTGCCGCCGTGCCGCCGTGCCGCCGCGCAACAGTTTCGCCGCCAAGGCCGGAATGAACGTGAACGCGACGAACAGGCTCGCGACCAGGCTCATCCCCACGACCAGCGCGAACGGGATGTAGTAATCCCGCAGCTCGCCCTGGAGGTAGAGGAACGGCAGGAACACGATGACCGTGGTGGCCGTCGCCGCAAGGATGGGGAGCCCGACCTCCCGCGCGCCGGCTTCCGCGGCATCCGCGGTGGTCTCGGCCGTCCCGGAACCCGCGCTCTGCCTCGCTGCCTCGCTGCCCCGCTGCTCCTGCCTCTTTCTATAGATGTTCTCCAGTACCACGATCGCGTTGTCCACGATCAGGCCGAAGCCCATCGCGAGCCCCATGAGCGTGAGCACGTTGAGGCTCAGGCCGCCGAAGTAGATCAGGTTGAGCGCGATCAGGATCGAGAACCCGATCGTGGCGAACACGATACCGGCGGAGCGGAAGGACCGCAGGAACAGCAGCAGGACGACGAACACGACGGCGGCCGCGACGAGCGCGCGGATCCGCAGGTCGCTCAGCGCCTTCCGGATCGCCTCGCTCTCGTCGTCGTCGAGCAGGATCCGCGATCCCGCCGGGAGCGCCGGCTCCAGCTCGACCACGCGCGCCTTGACCCGATCGGCCACGGCGACCGTGTTGACGCCGATCTCCTTGTGGACCTGGAAGGCCACCGCGGGCTGGCCATCAATCCGATAGAGGGCGCGCGGCTCCTCGAACGTGTCGTGGACGGTCGCCACGTCCCGCACGCGCACGACCCGGCCGCGGTCGGACAACAGGACCGCCTGCCGGATGTCGTCGGGGGCGTCAATCCGGTGGCGGATCGCGACTGTGCGCTCCAGCCCGTCCATCGCGACGACGCCCGCCTCGCTTACGTACTCGAGGTCGAGGATCTGCCGCCAGACCTGCTGCGGCCGGAGGCCGAGCGCGTTGATCCGATGCTCGTCCAGCACGACTTCCAGCACGCGGCCCCGGCCGCCGTAGGCCTCCACGCCGGCGACGCCATCCAGCTGGAGCAGCTCGGGCGCGATCTGGTCGTCCACGTGCGCCCGCAGCGCTTCGAGCAGGAACGGTCCGGTAAGCGTGTACCGCAGGAACGGGCGACGCTGCTCGCGGAACTCCTGGGGGACGTACGGCTCGACCCGGGGGCCCACGACTCCCTCGGGCAACTCTTCTTCGATCTGCGCGAGCCGCTCCGAGAGATCCAGCCGCGCGAAGTCCATGTCGGTTCCGCGCGCGAACTCCACGGTGACCTGCGACCGTCCCTGCCCGAACTGTTCGCTGCTGACCGACGAGATCTTCTCGACACCCCGGACCTGCTGGACCGCGGCCTCGAGCGGCGCCGTCACGAACGCTTCCATGGCCTCCGGGGTGGCGCGGCTCCACTGGGCGCTGATGGAGAGCTGCGGGAGGTCGGTATCGGGCAGCAGCTCGATGGGGATGTTGCGCCAGGCGGCCACGCCGAGCAGCCCGATGGCGAGATAGGCCATCGAGACGGCGATGGGACGGCGGATCGAAAACCGGATCACGCGGCCCTGCCTTCACACCCCGCCTCGGCGGTCACGGCGACCTGTCCAACCGATAGAGCCGCACGTATTGCACGTCGAGGTCGTCCTGCCAGACGCCCAGGAGGTGGTCGCGGCCGATCTCGAGGACCCGGACGCCGGGCGGCGTCGCGACCGAGCCGAGCGCCCGACCGTCCGCCGAGAAGACCGTCCAGGAGCGCGCCTCATCTCCCGGGCGGGTGTAGTCGAGCACCCAGAGATTGCCCTGGGCATCCACGATCAGATCCGCGAACGCGGGGAACGTGGACGGCAACGGCATGTCCTGGAACATCCGCTCCGTGCGCTGGCGCCAGCGCTCGTCCGCGTTTTCCAGCCGCTCCGCCTTGAGGACGGCGACGTCCTCCGCGGTCACGGCCACCGGCGAGTGCACCAGGCGGAGGATCAGCTCCGGGACTGCCTCCAGGGTGTACCGGATGATCTCGTATCGCTCATTGTGCCCCGCGTAGAACCGATCGTTCCACACGGCGACCTCCGTCGCCCGGCCGAACGGCAGGCTGCTCGCATAGGCGGAGTGCTCTTCGCTCACGACGTAGAATTCGAACTGCGGAAACCGACCGATCGAGTCCCGCAGGGTGCCGGTCGAGTCGAACACCAGGAACGGCAGGGTATCCCGGATCACGTCCGACCCGCTGGGCCCCGGCCGGAACACGAACCCCCGATTGGCGAGCCACGCGCCATCCGGCAGGGGGGCGATGGGAAGCGGGAACCCGCCCTCGAACCGCCACGGCACCGACCGCACGAACCGGCCGTCGGGAGCGAAGTACGACAGCCGCCGCAGGTTCCAGTCGTAGGCGGCCACGGTGTCCCCCGGCCCGACCACCGCGAGCCCCAACCCCTCGAACTCGCCCGGGCCGCCACCTTTGCGCCCGACCGTGGCCAGATGAGCTCCGGTCGCGTCGAAGTAGCGCAGCTCCTGGGTCCCGCCATTCACGACGAGGATCCTGCCGTCGGACAGCCGCCGCGCGCCGCCGACCTCGGACAACTGATACGCATCCTCGCCTTCGATCGTCCCGATCTCCACGAGCGGTTCCGGCGCCACCGACCAGAGCGGGCGCCGGGCAAGGGCCGCCGGGTTCTCCACGACGGTGACGCCCGCGGAGTCGCGGACGGACGCGGCGGGCCCGCCCCCGGCATCGCCGCAGGCGGCGGTCAGCGCGGTCAGCGCGGTCAGGGCGATCACACGACTCATATCGCCTCCTTGGCTCTGCCCCGTTGCACCTGTTCCACGAGGCTGTACCCCACCGGAATCACGATCAGCGTCAGGGCCGTGGCCGAAATGAGCCCGCCGATCACGACGAGCGCGAGCGGCTGTCGGAGGTCCGCCCCGCGCCCCACTCCCAGGGCCATGGGCAGCAGGCCGAGCACCGTCGTCACGGTCGTCATGAGGATCGGCCGCAGGCGCTTGCGCCCCGCTTCGAGGATCGCCTCGCGCAGCGGCAGGCCGGCGGCGCGTAGCTGGTTGATGAACTCGACTTTCACGATCGCGTCGTTCACCACGATGCCGACGAGGATGACGGCCCCGATGAGGCTCATGGTATTGAGGCCGCCGCCGGCGACGACCAGGATGACGGTCGCCCCGACCGTGGCCAGGGGCACGGCCAGCAGGATCGTGAGGGGATGCAGAAGCGACTCGAACTGGGCCGCGAGAATCATGTACACGAGGAGCAGCGCGAGCCCGAAGGCGAACGTCAGATCGCGGAAGCTGCGCGCGCGTTCCTCGTTGGCCCCGCCCAGCTCGTAGCGTACGCCGCGGGGGGCGGGCACCTCGCGCATGGCCGCGCGGGCCTCGGCGATCGCCTCGTCCAGCCCACCCTGGGTGACGTCGGCGAAGATCTCCATCACCCGCGCCTGGTCGCGGCGGCGCACCTCGCCCGGGCCGCTTTCCTCGTGGAGCGTGACCAGCTCGCGGAGCGGAATGCCGTTGATCTGGAGCGACTGGAGGGTGGCGAGCGACCGGCGCTGCGCTTCCGGGAGCCGGACCAGCACCGGGATCTTCGCGTCGAAGTCCACGTATTCGGTGGCGACGGCGCCGCGCATGTTCCGCTCCACCGTCTGCACGATGCTCCGCGGGTCAATCCCGTAGGCCGCGGCGCGCTCGCGGTTCACCTCGACGCGCACCTCGGGCTGCCCTTCCTCGGTGCGGAGCCGCACGTTGGTGAGCGCCGCCACGCGCTGGAGGCGCCCGAGCGCCAGCCGCGTGTAGGTCCGGAGCTGGTCCAGGTCGTCCCCGCGCGCGCGGATCATGATGTCCGCGTCTTCTCCGCCAAGGAGCCGCCCGAGGGCGGTGGCCGTCCCCGTCTCGATCGCGAGCGCTTGCGCCGGTACGCCGTCCAGGCGCGCGCGCAGGCCTTCGACCACCTCGGCCGTGCTGGCGCCTTCCGCGAGCCGGACCTCGATCCGCGCCGTGTTGAGACCGCTCTCCTCGTCCTCGACGCCCGCCACCGCGGCCTGCCGGCCCACCCGCGTGAAGACGGCGGCCACCGCCGAATCCGCCCTGGCCGCCGCTTCGATGCGGCTCGCCGTCTGCTCGGTTTCCTCGAGGGGCGTCCCGCGTGGCAGCGTGAGGTGGACGGCGAACTCGCCCTGCTCGACGTCCGGCAGGACGGAGCGGTCGAGGGCCGCCCCGAGCAGGAGCCCGAGCCCCAGGGCGCCGGCGGCGAAACCCACCACGCGTCGCCGGCGCGCGAGCGCCGCCTGGAGGAGCGCGTGGTACCAGTCGGCGAAGGCCGAGAACCGGCGGTCGAAGGCGGCGAACAGCGGCGCCGTGAGCCGGCCAGCCACGCGGGCGGGCGCCGTTGCCGCCGCCCGCACCCAGCGGATCAGCCGGCCACGCGGCACCGCCACACCCCCCCATCGGGCCGCCATGGCGGGGAGCAGGGTGAGTGCCACGACGAGGCTCGCCAGGAGCGCGGAGGCGACCGCGATGGACAGGTCGCTGAACAGCTCGCCGGCCACGCCTTCCACGTAGACGATCGGGGCGAACACGGCGACCGTTGTGAGCGTGGACGCCGTGACGGCTGTCTGCACTTCCTCCGCCCCGAGGGCCGCGGCCTCCCGCGGCTCGACTCCCAGCTCGCGGTGGCGGAAGATGTTCTCGAGCACGACGATCGAGTTGTCCACCAGCATGCCGACGCCGAGGGCCAGCCCACCCAGGCTCATGATGTTGAGCGACACGTCGGCAAGGTCGAGCAGCGCGAACGTAACGACCACCGAGATGGGAATCGCGAGCGCGATGGCAACCGGGTACCGCGGATCGTGCAGAAACAGGAACAGCACGAGGAAGGCCAACACGCCGCCGAACACGAGCGCCTGCACCACGTTGCTGATGGCGTCCGTGATGAAGCCCGCCTGGGCGGTGGCGACCGCGATGGTGATGTCCGGATACTGGGCGCGGAGCTGGTCCAGCACGCGGTCCACCTGCTCGGTCACCCGCACCGTGTTGGCGCCGGACTCCTTGAACAGCAGGAGCCCAACCGCCTCGTGGCCCTGGTAGCGGGCGATGGCCTCCCGGTCCTTGAACCCGTCGTCCACGACGGCGACGTCCCGCAGCAGGATCACGCCGCGCTCTCCCTGCGCGATCGGCACGCGCGCGATTTCGTCCACGTTCTGGAACTCGCCGCGCGTGCGGAGCGCGTAGCGGTACCGGCCGCGCCGGACCGTCCCGCCCGGCGCGCTCTGGTTGGCCGCGTCGAGGGCGCTGGCGACGTTCTCCACGGTGATGCCGAACGTCTCGAGCAGGCGCGGATCCACCTCCACGTGGATCTCCCGCTCCATGCCGCCCGTGAGCGCCGCCTCCGCGATCCCGTCAATCTGCTCGAGCCGCCGCTTGAACACGTTCTCGGCCAGGTCCTTCACCGCCGCCAGATCCCGTCCCGCGGTGGACACCGCCATGATGGGCTCGGCATTGGGATCCGTCCGCAGCACCGTGGGTCGGCCGCTCAGCTCCGGCAACCCGTCGCGGATGTTGTCCAGTTGCTCGCGGACGTTGAGCGCCGCGAAATCCATGTCCGTGCCCCAGGAGAACCGCAGCGTCACGAGCGACACGCCTTCGCGCGACACGCTCTCGACCCGCTCGACGCCCGGCACGCGGCCCACGGCCTGCTCGATGGGCTCCGTGACGAAGCGTTCCACCTCCGTGGGTCCGACGTCCGGATAGCGCGTGTGAACCACCAGGCGCGGGTACGCGATGGAGGGCAGCAGGTCAATGGGGAGGCGGACGAACGAGATGCCGCCCAGGAACACGGCCGCGAGCGTCAGCATCGCGACCGCGACCGGGCGCCGGACCGCGAGCCGGGACAGGCTCACGGCCGGACGGGCCGGCCGACCCGCTCGTTCAGGGTCACCACCGCCGCCGTGAAGGAGTAGCGCGCGTTGATTACCTGGCGCTCTTCCTGCGCCGCCCGATCAATCAGGATCTGGAGGTTGGCGAACGTGATGGCGCCGATGGCGTAGCGCTCCCGCGAGAGCCGCAACCGCTCGTTGCTCAGCTCCGCCGCCCGCTCGGCCAGCGCGACCGCCCGGTACGCGTTCTGGAGGTCTATCAGGGCCGCCCGCACCTCCCGTTCGCGGGCGAGTCGCGCGGCCCGCAGGGACTCCTCGGCGTTCAGCGCCTCGGACGCCGCCTGGGACACCTGGGCGCGGGTCTGGAAGCCCTGGAACAGAGGCCAGTCGAGGCTGATGCTGAACCCCAGGGTGCGGTTCTGGGGGTTGAAGTCGAACAGCGCGCCGAATCCCGACGTCTGGCCGGACCGGCTGAGGCTGGCGCCGAGCCGCACCGTGGGCCAGTAGCCACCGCGGGCCGCGCCGGCCCGGAGGTGAGCCGCGGACGCCGCGGCATCGAGGCGCGCGATGTCTGGGTGATTCCGGACGGCAAGGTCCACGAGCGAATCCACGTCAAAGGCGGCCGGGTCCCACGCCGAGGGCAACTCGCCGGCGACCTCGAACACGATCGGCTCGACCAGGGCAAGCTGTTCGCGCACCGCGAGCACGGACTTGGCGGCGTCCCCCTCGGCCCGGGCGAGCTGCAGCTCCTGCGTCGCGACGTCGGCTTCGGCCCCCAACAGGTCTTCCTGCGTGGCGCTCGCCGTGCGGAACAGCCGGGCCGTGTTGTCGCGCTGTTCCCGCGCCGAGGCGAGCAGCCGCTCCTCGAGCGCGATCAGCTGGTGGGTGCGGACCGCGTCGTAGAAGCGCCGCGTGGTTTCGGCGTCCACCCGGGTCTCGACCCCGGTCCGATTCTCCTCGGCCGCCGCGAACGACGCCTTCGCGGCCCGGAACGAGGCGAGGTTCCGGAACCCGTTGAACAGGGTCAGGCCGGCCGAGAGGCCCTGCGTTGCCGAACTGCTCCGGAAGGTGCGGACGATCTCCTCTTCCACGGGTTGCCCGAAGTCATCGAGCCCCGAGACGGTGCGCGAGTCCGATCCGCCGAAGTTCAGCTGGGCGCTCAGCGTGGGCAGGAACGCCCCGAACCCGGCCCGGACCTGCGATCCCTGCGCGTGCAGGCTGTTGCGCGCCTGCGCGAGCTCCGGGCTCCGCTCCCGCGCGATGGCAATGGCATCCTCGAGTGTCAGCCGCGCCGGCACCGCCCGCTCCTGCGCCATCGCCGTGCTCGCCGCGAGCGCCGCGACCGCCGCGACCGCCCTGACCCCCACGACCGCCCTCATTGTGGCCGCCCGCCGGACTCCCGGACGCTCGCGACGAGCCGGACCCGGGCGTCGTGGATGAGCGTGTAGTGCCCGTCCACGAGCACGCGCTCCCCGGGCTGGACCATCTCCGTGTCGGGGTGGCGGACGATTTCGATCAGGGAGTCGTTGGCCATCCCGGTCGTGACGTACCGCCACTTGGCGAGCCCCGTGTTGCCGTCGCCCTCGAACGCGAACAGCATGGTACGCCGGTCCCGCTCGAGCACGGCCGCGCGCGGAACGAGGATGCGGTCGGGGAACTTCCGCGCCTCGAGCGACACCCGGGCGTACATGCCCGGCAGGATCCTCCCCTGGCGGTTCGGCACGGTCACCGTGACCTTGGCCGTGCGCGTGTCGCGATCCACCTGCGGGTTGATGGTCTCCACGCGGCCCACGAACGCCTCGCCGGGGAAGGCCGCGAACACCGCGGTGGCGCGCCGTCCCGCCGCGAGCAGGCCGACCTCGGATTCGAGCACCTGGACTTCCACGCGGATCGGATCGAGGTCCACGATCGTCGCCAGCTCGTCGCCCACCCGGACGTTCTGCCCGGGCACGACCCGCAGGGAGGCCACCCGGCCTCCGAACGGCGCATGCACCCGGGTCCGCGACAGGCGCAACTGCGCCTCACGGACCGCCACGTCGGCCTCGTCGAGGCCGCTCTTGGCCCGGGCGACGCGCTCGCGCTCGTCGCGGACGACCGTGTCGGTCAGCTGATCGTCGAAGAGCACCAGCTCCCGGAACGACGCCTGAGCCCGCGCGAAGCTCGCCTGGGCCCGCGCGAGCCCGAGCGCGTACTCGGTCGTGTCAATCTCGACGAGGAGCCGGCCACCGGACAGGGCGTCGTTTTCCCGCGCATGGACCGCGACGATCCGGCCTTCGACCTGCGCGAGCAGCTTGGCTTCGCGCTCGGCCGCCGCCTGGGCCGCGGCGGACACGGAGATGACGAGCGTGTCGCGGACCGCGGCGGCCGCCTCGACCGGAATCGCGATGTCCGTGGAGAACGTCTCGCTGGCGGAGACGTCGGGCGCGGCCTGCGTCGTATCACGCCCGTTCTCCTGCTCGGATGCGTCGCCGGAGCCGCACCCGGCGCTCGCGAGGCCGGTGACGATGATGGAAGCAGCGAGGAAACGGGAGGAGCGCATTCGGGTCCGGAGCCTGTTGGAGTCTCGGTGAGGCCAGAACGTGTAATATCCGTCCGGGACCGCGCAGGCGCCAAAGAGCCACCCCGGGTCAGGAGCCACTCAAGGTAAGATGCGCAGGTGCCGCCGGAGGTTGCGTCACCTTGACGGCCATTCATCAAGCAAGCGATTGCTTATATAAGAGTAATGCCGTATTCGACATCCCTCACGGCCCTCGCCAACCCCGCCCGGATAGCCACGGTCGCCGTTGCGATGGTGGTGCCCCTCTCCGGGTGCCAGCGCCCCCCCGAGACGACGCCGCGCCCCGTGCCGGCGGTCACCGCGTGCCCGGCGCCGGTGGTGGACACGCGGGATTGGCGACACGTCGTGGATTCCGCCAACGTCTCGTTTCGTCTCCCCGCCACCCTCGTCGAACGGGCCGACACCGCCAGCCCGCATCGCCGGTGGGTGAACGCGGACGGGCGGCAGGTCGTGACGGTCGGTTTCCTCCACGTGCTGGAGCACTGGATCACACTGCGGCGCGCGCCGTCCCCGGGCATGCACGAGATGAGCGAGTGCATGGACTCCATTCCGGGGCGCCAGTTGCTGGTGCAGACGTGGCGGACGGCGGGCGGCGTCTTTCGCCACGGCCGGCGGTTCGACAACTACGAGATGCTCGCCCTGGTGCCGATCGAGCCGGGGCTCACGGTGTTCCTGACAGGCGGTGGGGCGGCGCGCGAGACCCAGGTGCTGCTGCTCGCCATCGCGCGCACCGTTCGGATCGGGGAACCGTAGGCGCCGCGGAAACGCACACGACCCAGCGGCCCGGATGCGACGCCGACGCCCCCCCAAGCATCTCTAGGCCGACTCGACCCTTCGGACCATGCAAACCAGACTCAGATTCCTCATGGCGGTCGCGGCAAGCGGGATGGGCATCACGTTCGCCCTCCGGCCCGCCGCCGCGCAGCAACCACCTCGCCGGACGCTCGAGCGTCCGGCGGCGACGTTTCCGGAGCCCGTCAGCAACCCGATCGGCTTCCGCGTCCTGAGCGGCGGCCGGGTGCTGGTGGCCGACCAGCTCGAACAGTCCATCAGCATGCTGGATTTCGACACCGGTGAGATGCATCCGGTGGGGAGACCCGGCGACGGCCCTGGCGAGTTCGGCATGCCCGGCCCCCTGTTTGCCGGCGCGGGCGACACCACGTACATGCTCGACATGGGCAACCGGCGGCTGCTCGTTCTGCTGCCGGACCGCAGCATCGCGTCGAGAACGGTGCCCCTGTCGCATCCCTCCGGGCTCCCCGTGCTGCCGCGCGGCGTGGACGCACAGGGTCGCATCTACTTCGACCTCGGCGGCATCGCCATGCCCGGGCTCGAGGAGGCCGCGAAAACCGGGCGCGCGCCGCTGCTGCGGTGGGACCCCCGCACGAACCGGACGGACACCCTCGGCACGGTGTCGTTCCCGCCCATGCCCCCCGCCGGACCCGGCGAGGTCCGCATCGCGATGGGCGGCGGTGCGTATCAGCCGCGCGACGAATGGGCCGTCCTCCCGGACGGGCGGGTGGGCCTCGCCCGGGCCACGGACTACCAGGTGGAGTGGCTTGGCGGTCCCCACGCGGTCGCCGGCCCGAAGGTCGCCTACACCCCGGTCAAGGTCGGCGACGCCGAGAAGAACGCGTGGGCCGACCAGATGGCGACGCGCGGCATGATGGTCGAGATCGAGGACGGGCGCCGGCGCGCCCGCCGTCCACCCCGGCCGAACATTGACCGGATGACCTGGCCCGAAGTGATGCCGGCCTTTACCGGTCCCCGATCGGTGCTGGCCGCGCCTACCGGCGAGCTGTGGGTGCGTCGCGCCCAACCGGCCGGCGCCGAGGGAGCCACCTACGACGTCTTCGATCAGCAGGGGCGGCGCGTTCGCGAGGTGGCGTTCACCGGCAAGCGGGTCGTTCTCGGGTTCGGGCCGGGCGTGGTGTTCGCCTCGCGCACCGACGAGGACGATCTCGAGTGGATCGAACGATTCTCGCTGTGAGTCGCGCTCCCGCAAGAGGACCAACGGCTGACCGTCAACCGCGGACGTTCCAGCATCCGGAGACTCTCTGATGCGTGTCGTGTTCCCGCTGCTCTGTGCCTGCGCCGCCACGGCCGTCGCCCAGACGGTACCCATCACCACCCTCGACGAAACCCGACGCGACGTTCACCGAGCCGTTCAGCGGGGTGGCGGGGCTGCGCGAGCTGCGGAACGGACGCGTGGTCGTGTCCGACCGGCTCGAGCGCACGGTGACGCTGGTGGACTTCGCGACCGGCGACATGACCGCGATCGGACGCGAAGGACAGGGACCTGGCGAGTGCGGCATGCCCGGCGTCCGCTTTCCTCTCGGCGGCGACTCGACGCTCATGCTGGACATCGCGGCGATGCGGGGACTCGTCCTGGTGGGCGAGCGGCACCGGCTTCCAGGTGGGCGCCGGCCTCAAGCCCTACGCCCCGCAGGACGGATGGGCGGTGGCACCGGGCATGCGTGAATTCGTGGCTGACACCGTCGGCCATCGGCCATCGGCTATCGGCTACCGGATCAAAACCCCCAACTCCCCGTCACCGACACGAACCCATACTTGTACCCACCCGCGCCTTCGGCAAAGAGGGAGAGGCCCAGGGTCGAGTAGCCTCCGGTGAGCGCGATCTCGCGGCCGGGCGCCACGGCGTAGCGGATCTCGCCGTTCAGGCGGATGGCCGCGTTGAGCGACAGGTCGGCGATCTTCTGGAGCCCGGGGGCGACTTCGAGGGCGGGACTCCAGCCGCCGAACGTCTCCTGCCAGCGGACGGGGGCCTCGGCCAGCAGGTAGGAGCGCGGATCGAAGTAGCCGTCGGCGAGGTTCTTCGAGAAGCCGTAGGCGCGGACGTTCGCGCCAGCCGTGAGCACCCGGAACACGTGGCGGTTGGCGCCGAGGGCGCCGGCCGTCCGCAGGTTGGACTCCGATCCCCGGAATTCGGCCAGTGAGAACGCGCCCGTTACCGTCCAGCCTCCCGGCGGGCTCGCGCGGAGATCGAGGTTGCCCTGCACCACCACCACGCCATTGCGCACGAGCTGCACGGTGGCGTCGAGCGGCTCGCGCGTGACCGCCACCGTGCCGATCACCGGCCACCATCCGGGCGCCGATACGCGCGCGCCCCAGCGGACCTGCGAGCCCACGGTATCGGCATCCGACCCGCTCACGCCCAGCGCCCCGGCGAACGTCCACCCCGGTTCCACCTGCGTCACCGCCTCGATGGCGCCCCCCCACGCCTGCTGCCCAAGGGACGTGCCGCCGGTCTCGAAGTCGAGCCAGCGGACGTAGACGTACGGGCGCAGATCGAGGCGCGGGTGGGCCCGCACCCCGCCGCGGCCGAACAGCGTGAAGATGCCGCTTCCGTCCGAGTCGCGCTCGTACGTCGCGGTGGTGGTCGCGCGCGGGCGCCGCGCGACGTCCACCCATTGCCGCTGGGTCCGCACGTCGGCATTGGTCGGCGCGAGGGCCTCCGCACGGCGGAGCACCGCGTCCGCGGCGGCGTCGCGACCCTGCCACCGGAGCGTCTGCGTGAGCACCACCAGAACCGCGACGCTCGCCGAGTCGGCCACCAGGGCCCGCTCTAGGGTGTGCTCCGCCCGCCGCAGCCGGCCCGCCCAGCTCTGCGTCTGCGCGAGGCCCGCCCACGCCTCCGCGTCGGCGGAATCGCGCGCGATCAGCCCGGCATACACGGTACCGGCCGAGTCGAGCCGGCCCGCCCACCCCAGGATTCGGCCCAGCCCCAGGCGCGCGTTGCGATCGGCGGGGTCGCTCCGCACCAGGCTGTCGTAGAGCGCGATGGACTCGTCGAGCCGCGCCGCCAGCGCCAGGATCCGGGCGCGTGCGTTCCGCACGGACCGATTCTCCGGCAGGATCTCCGCGAGCGCCTCGTACGAGGTCACCGCCTGCCCGTGCTCGCCGGCCCACGCCAGGAATTCCGCCCGCGACTCGAGGGCCGGGATGTACCCCGGCTCCCGCCGCAGCAGCTCGGTCAGCATGCGCGCGGCTTCGGCGGGCTGGCCCCGCCAGGCCACCACCCGCGCCCGATCCACCTCCGCCTCGAGGTTCGGCCCGAGGGCCAGCAGCTGCCCGAACAGCCGGAGGCTCTGCTCGTACCGTCCGTCCCACGCCTCCATGAGGGCCACCCGGTGCAGGGCGCGGTCGTCCGTCGAGTCGGCGGCGAGGCGCTCCGCGTAGAGCCGCCGCGCGGTCGCGATGTCCCCCGCCCGCCAGGCCTGGTCGGCCGCATCCTGCGCGGCAGCCGCCGTGGCCGTCACCGCCAGCAGCAGAACCGCAACCCGCAGGCTTCGCATCACCGCCTCCCGCTTCCCTGTGCCTGCTCGAGGTCGAGCCAGGTCTCCCGCATGGCCGCGAAGGTCGGACGGCGCCGGGCCCGCCATGGCGGCGTCTCCCACGAATCCCACGTATACCGGGCCGTGGCGCCGGCCGGCGTCGTGGTCCACCGGCCGTCGCGCCGGACGCCAAGCGTGACGCCGATCGTCTCGACGACCGTGATGCCGACCGAGTCGGTCTTCGCGGGGTGCGGCCCGTCGAGCAGGACGTGCCGCCCGCTGGGATCCGACACGTTCAGCAGCAGCCACGGTATGCGGATCTCGAGGGCACCGTCCGGCAGCCGCTCCCAATCACCGTCCGGCAACGAGCCGGGGAGCAGGATCCCGCGGTCGTAGCCCGCGGCGGCGAACTCGGTCCCGTCGCGCGCGAAGCGCAGCCGGTTGGTCACGACCCGTTCGGGCCGGAAGTCGCCGCGTCTGCGGACGATCGGCCGGAGGGGCCGGTGGTATTCCTGTGCCCAGCGTCCCGTAAAGAGCCCCGGCGGTGTGAGCGCGAAGCTCGGGGTGCGGAGGCCGGCCGCCGGGAAGTTGCGCCGCACGGAACGGATCCGGTACTGGAGCACGGCGGGGTCCTTCAGCACGCGCGCCGTATCACCGCGCACCGACACCACCACTTCGAGCCCCGTGGAGGATCGGGGGGCGCCCGGGCCGTGTAACGTCCACGAGCCCGCCGCACTGTCCACCATGTCGAAGCCGATCTGCAGCTCCAGGTCCTCCGTTGGGGAGCCCACCGGATCGAACCACAGCCACAGGGCGGCGGCGTCTACGGCGGCGCGCAGCGTCCCGTCGCGGCTCGTGAGCAGCGGCGGCAAGGTTCGCCACGCCGCGGAGCGCTCCGCGACCGTCGCCCCGGGCACGGCGGGCACGGGTTCCATGGCGATCACGCCGTACATCTGCTCCGGGTCGAGTCGGTTGAGCCAGAGCCGGTTGCGATCGCCGGGCCGCTCGAAGTCCACCACGACCCAGTTCTTCTTGAACCACTCGTCAATCCACGCGAACAGCGCGCCGCCCGCCATTCCGGCCTCGGCGATCTCGCGCGTGAGGCGCGCATTGGCGGCCGCCACCGCCGCTTCGGAATGCCCGCCGTGGTGCCAGCCCTGCGGCTGGAGATGCGCGGCGGCACGGCTCGCCGGCACCCCGTACTCGGCGATCAGGACCGGCATGTCGGGATGGTGCGCTTTGAGGTCGGCCAGGTAGCCGAAGTAGTTGGACCGACCCTCCGATGACGAAGCGTGGCCGTACGCCGGGTCCAGGATCATGAAGTCCGGGTAGTACGGATACGCGTGGAACGCGGCGAACACGCCACCCCGGAACGCCGGCGTCGGGACCAGCAGGGCCGCATCGAGCCCCACCACGTCGTTGTCGTATTCGCGCGGGCGCTCGGCGAGCCGTTCTCCCTGGCGCTCGCGCATCGCCACTTCCTCGCGCACCGTCGTTTCCGTCGGGTGGCGCATCGGATCCAGCGTCGGCCAGTTCGTGTACCCCACCGGGCGCTGCACTCGGTACGCGGCGGTCTCGTAGGCGACGAGCGTATCCAGCGCGCGGCCCAGCCATGCATCCATGGGCGACCCCGCACGGACCCGGACGTATCGGCCGGCCCACGTCGTGTCCGCGGGGCGGAGGCGGTTGAAGCCCTCCACGGAGAAGGGCTCCCATTCCCGGCCGATCAGATACGCCAGCACCCACCGCGACACGTCGGCCGGGTAATGGCCGCTCGCGTGCCCCGGACGCCGCGGGAGATCGGCCCGTCCGTGCACGACGTCCACGACGCCGCGCATCTCCGTGAAGAAGGCGTGTTCCCACGCGGCGGCGCGGTAATCGTGCTTCGGGGGCAGCTCGGCCCACACTCCATGGATCAGCCACAGGGGGCGGTCCGGACGCGCCGCGTTGTGCGCCGCCAGCGCCTGGTAGAAGTGGGGCGGATGGATCGTGTAGACCCGGATCGCGTTTGCCGCCATCTCCGCCATCTCGGCAATCCAGCCGGCGTAGGTGGCGGAGTCCGGAAACTCGCCGGGAAACCGGCCGGGCAGGGCGGCCCCGAGGTTGATGCCGTTGACGTGCAGCGGCCGCCACCCGTCGCCCGTGAGGACCTCGAACCGATCGCCGCGCGTCCGCGCGAACGTCTGAACCGTATCGGGCAGCACCAGCGGCGCGCGATCCGGAGGCGGAAGCCCCGCGAGTTGCCGGAGGAGATCGAGGGCCGCGCTGTTGTCCGGCTGGATCTCGAGCGCCGTCCGGATCCAGCGTACGGCGCCGGCGCTGTCTCCACGTTGCCACGCCGCGAGCCCCGCGCCCTGAAGGGCGTCCAGGTCGTCGGGCGTCCGGCCAAGCACCGCCGCGAACCGTGAGGCGGCCTCGTCGAGCCGGCCCCCGCGCAGCGCCGTGTACCCGAGGCCGACCTGCGCATCCGGCCGTTCCGGACAGCGGGCATACGCCGTGGCAAAGAGGGAGTCCGCCAGCAGGATGTTGGCGTCCCGGTAGTGGCGCCACGCGGCTTCGACGAGCGGCCCGTAGCCATCGCAGGCCGTCTGGCCCGCCGCGTTGCCGCCGGTCGTCGCCAGGATCAGGAGCGCCAGACGGAGCCGGGGCGTCGTCACGTCAGATCTCGACCACCACTTTTCCCATGTGCTCGCCGTCCGCCAGGCGCGCGAATGCCCGGCGCGCGTCCGCCAGCGGATGCACGGAGTCCACGTGCGGCCGGAGGTGCCCCTGACCCAGCAGTCGGACGACTTCCCGATACTCCTCGGCGTTCCCCATGGTGGAGCCGAGGATGGTCCACTGGTACCAGAACAGCCGCCGCGCGTCCACCGTCAGGGACGGCCCGGTGGTCCCGCCGCACGTCACGAGGCGTCCGCCGCGGCCGAGCGCGCGCAGCGACTGCTCCCATGTGGCTTCCCCGACGTGCTCGACGACCACGTCGGCGCCGCGCCGTCCGGTGAGGCTCCGGACCTCCCTGGCGACGTCCACGCGCGTGTGATTCAGCGTCACGTCGGCGCCCATCTCCCTGGCCCTGGCCAGCTTGGCGTCGCTCGACGACGTGACGATCGCAACGGCGCCCGCCAGCTTGGCAATGCGGAGCGCCGCGCCGGCCACACCGCCACCGACCCCCCAGATCAACACCGTTTCCCCCGGCCGGATGCGGGCGCGGGTGACGAGCATCCGCCACGCGGTAAGTGCGACGAGGGAGAACGCGGCCGCCTCCGGAAACGACAGCGACGCGTGCGGCGCCGGAGGAACGGGGATCGGGAAGACGTTGGGCTCCGGGACCACCACGTATTCGGCGAGCGTGCCCGGCAGGTGCTCGCCGAGCAGGCGGTACTCCACGCAGAGGGAGTGCTCGCCCGCCAGACACGGCTCGCAGCGGTAGCATGAGATGCCGGGGTTGAACAGCACCGCGTCGCCGGGCCGCAGGCGGGTGACGTCGGGCCCGACCGCATCCACGGTGCCGGCGCCGTCCCCGCCCAGGATGTGCGGAAACTCGAGGGTCAGGCCGGGAAGCCCGCGGATCGTCCACAGATCCAGATGGTTGAGCGCCCCAGCCGCGAGGCGCACGCGCACGTCGTTCGGCCGACGGACTTCCGGGGCCGGGACGTCGGCCAGCTCGAGCCGCGAGAGGTCGCCGTGCCCCGTGAGAACGAACGCGCGCACGGGCTACGGCGCGCGCGGGGGGCGGAACGCCGGGCTCGACTGTTGCTCGCCCGCCACCCGCGGCAACTCGACGGGCGCGGACCCCAGGCGGAGCAAGTGGAGGCGTCGCTCGAACCGTCCGCCCTCCCCCAGCGTCGCCACCTCGAGCGCCACCTGATCGCCGCGCCCAGACACCGCGAAGTCCGTGACCGTGAGGCCGGGCGGCGAGATGACCTGCGGGGCCGATCCGCTCGCGATCGCGTACCGCACCACCACCGGGACCGGCCGGCCACGCTCCGTGCGCTCCTGGAGGAACGCGAGCGTCCCGTCGGGGAACCAGGCCGGTTTGCTCTCCTTGGCGGCGGACACCAGCGCCGGAGCCGGGTTCTTTCCCTCGCGGTCCATCAGGTAAATGTCGTAGCTCCCGTCCCGGGTGGTCGTGAACGCGATGGTCCGCCCGTCGGGCGAGACGGCGGGGTCGAGGTTGGCGCCGTCCGCGTCGGTGGTCAGGGCGCGTGCCCCCGTGCCGTCGGCCTCCACGATCCACACCTGCATGCGGCCGCCCGCCGCCTGCACGACGTACACGATCTGCCGGCCGTCGGGCGTCCACTTGGGCGTCAACTCCGCCAGGTCCGGGGTCGTGGTGAGACGCCGCGGGTTGCCGCCGCTGGCGTCCGCCAGGTACAGCTCGTAATTGCCATCGCGGTCGCTCACGTAGACGATCCGCGATCCGTCGGGAGACCACGCACCCATGCCCTCGTTGGACGGGGCGTCGGTGATCGTCACCGGGTCCCCCGGGGCGTCGGGGTTCGTGGCGAAGAGGTCGGCGGAGCCCGTGCGGGAGGACGTGAACAGCAGCGACCCCAGCACGAAGACATCCGTCGTATCGGCCCGGCCCCACTGGGTGGAGGCGATCACCCGCGCGTGCCCGGTCCCGCTGCCCGTGATGCGGCCTTCCCCATCCACGCTCACCACGAGCGCGTTCTCGGTGGTCCACCGCACGCCCTGGGCGGGTCCGAGGGGCGCGCCGTCTTCGGTGGTGAAGTTCGCCTGGAGGGGCACCGCGTCGCCCACGCCGACGCCCACGCGGTTCGGGACGACCTCGATCCCGCCGGCGATGACCTCGATCTGCCAGGTGATGTCGAGACCCGGCCCCGGGGGACGCGCCAGCAGGGTCGTGGTCCCGAGCGCGCGGCCGGTGAGCCGCCCCGTGGCGGGATCGAAGCGCGCGAGGGTCGTGTCGCCCACGGACCAGGTCACCGGCGCATCGGGGATCGGCGTTTCGTCCGCGGCCTTGGAGACGACCTGGAAGGTCCGGCTGCCGTTCAGCGGCACCTGGATGGCGCCGCGGGAGAACGCCGGGGTCGCGTCCACGAAGGCGACCGCGCGGTGGACGGTGACCGGCAGCTCCCGGAGCTGGCCATAGCCCTCGACCACGATGGACGCCCGGCCCGGCCCGACACCGCGGGCGACGCCGCGCGGCGAGACGCGCACGATCTGCTCGTTGGTGGAGCGCCAGGTGAGCCCGCTGCTTGCGAGCGGCCGGTTCCGCTGCGTCGGCACGACGACGCCGATGGCGGTTTCCGCGTCCGGCGCCAGGCCCAGGACCGGCACCGAGAAGGCGAAGGGATCGTCCGCCACCTCGACCGTCGCAATCCTCGACAGGATCCCGGACGACGCCTGCACGGCACCCTGCCCCGTCGCGATCCCCACCACGAGCCCCGTCTGCGCGTCCACGTTGGCGATCCCCGGGTTGAGGGACGACCACACGACCGCGGTGGCGCTCGCCGGCTCGCCGTCCGGGCGCAGGAACACGGGGCGGAGCTGCTGCGTCTCCCCACGGAGCAGCTGGATCGTCTGGGGATCAATGTTGAGGACGGCGGCCACCCCGGTTCCGGCGACCACGCCCGCCGCCCCGGTCACGGTGACGCCAACCGTCTGCGACCGGCCGCCGGCCCGCACCGTGACCGTGGCGGACCCCGGTCCCATCGCCACGATCTCGGCAAAATCCGATTCCGCTTCGGAGACCTCGACCACCACGACCGCCTGATTGCCCGATGTCCACTGAAACCGGGCGGAGACCGGCGATCCGCCGGTGTTATACGCGGTCGCGAACACGGTCTGCCTGCCTCCGACCGGCATGCTGAGCGACGAATGGGAGAGTTGGACGCTGGCCACCTGCTGGGCCGCGGCGGGCGCCGCGGTCAGGAGAAGTGGTACCAGCAGGGCGCGACCATCAATCATGATTCCCGCCGGGCAGAATCGCCGTAAGTTGAAATCAATTCAAGAGATACGTGGTCAACCTAGCGCTTCCCGAGGGGACCGTCAAGCAGCGCCCGGCCCCTGCCGGCCAGTTCACACCTTGCGGAGCCGTGGGTCGGGGCAAGACTATTTCAGACGGCAGCAACGTGAATTCAGCGAACCGGGGAGGGAGGACGCCATGGACGCGATGGGGTTCTATGACGAAGGAACCGGCGGGCCGGGGATGTGGGATCCGATGCCTATACCACCTCCGGTGAAACCGGAGCCGGCGGAGCCCATCTGGTCTTCCACACCGCCCGCGCCCCCACCCGCGCCGCCCGCACCCCCGCCTCCGGCCACGCCCGCGGCGGCGCCCGCGCGCAAGCCGGCGCAGCGTGCCGCGCCGCGCAAGCCGGCGGCGAAGAAAAAGAAGGCGGCGCCCAGCAAGGCAAAGGCCGCGCGGCGGCCGGTGAAGAAGGCCGCACCGAAGAAGGCCGCGCGGCGGCCGGTGAAAAAGGCCGCGCCTGCCCGGAAGCGTCGGTAGGCGTGGGGCGCACCCATGACCAGCGGGCGGCCGAGACGCAGCGGCCGCCCGTTCCTTATCTTCCACCCCGTCTCCTCCTCGGCGAGTTCGGCATGCTCCGGCCACTGCCCCTGCTGACGCTCCTGCTCGTGTCGGTGCTCGCGGCCTGCTCCGGGGCCGGCTCCGGCAAGACCGCCTGGACGGGCGCGACGGTGCTCACGGGCACGGGCACGCCGATCCCGAACGCGGTAATCATCGTGGCGGAGGGTCACATCGAGGCCATCGGATCGGCGGACGAGGTGCGCGTTCCCCGTGGGACGACCGTCCGGGACGTCTCCGGCCGGTGGATCATCCCCGGCCTGATTGACAGCCACGTGCACGCCGAGCGGTGGACGCTTCCGGGCTACCTCGCGTACGGGGTCACGTCCGTTCGCGACGCCGGGGGCATCCAGGACAGCGTGATCTTCCTGCGGGACGACGTCTCCTCCGGCACCGCCGAGGGACCACGCCTGTACGTGTCGGGCGCCATGGTGGATGCGGCACCGGCCGTGTGGCCGGGCGCCACCGCGATCCGCACCCCGAGCGACGCCCGCCGCGCGGTCGGGAACCGCGTCCTGATCGGGGCGACCCAGGTCAAGGTGTACACCAAGGTGGATCGTCGCCTGCTCGCTCCCCTGATGGACGAGGCCAAGGCGCTCGAGATGCCGGTGGCGGCGCACCTGGGCCGCGTGGACGCGGTCACCGCGGCCCAGCTCGGCGTCCGGTCGCTGGAGCACATGAGCGGCGTGATCGAAGCGGCGCTGGGGCCGCGCAGCGGGCTGTTCGAGGCGCATGCGGACTTCTTCCGCGGGTGGAACGCGTCGGAGCGGGGCTGGAGCCGCGCGGATTCGGCGGCGCTCCAGCGAACCGCGGACCGGTTGGTGGCGGCGGGCGTCGCCATCGTGCCGACGCTCGCGCTGCACGACGCCTGGGCCCATCTCGCGGACGACGGGTACACGCGTGCTGTGGACGTCTCGCGCATGCCGCCGGGCGCGGTCAACGCGTGGAACGTGCCCGACCTGGTGCGCCGCGCGGGCATCACCGCCGCGGACTTCGCGGCCTTTCGGCGCTCCCGACCGGCCCAGGATCTCTTCGTCCGCCTGTTCCACCGGGCGGGCGGGCTGGTTGCCGCCGGCAGCGACAGTCCCAACCAGCTCCTGCCGCCCGGGGCGTCGCTGCACCGCGAGCTGGCGCTGCTCGTCGCGGCCGGGCTGACGCCGGATCAGGCGCTGCTCGCCGCGACACGGGACGCGGCCCAGTTGCTCGCGGCGGACAGCATCGGCGTCCTCCGGACCGGCGGCGTAGCCGACTTCGTGGTGCTCCGGGCGGATCCGCGCCAGGACATCGCCAACGTCGGCGCGATTGACGAGGTGGTCGCCGCGGGCTATCTGGTCCAGCGGTCGTCGTCCAACCGCTGATGAGCACCGAGGCGCGGGTCAGCGGCGGTACCGCGGGGCCGTTCGCCGCCGAGCTGGGCGGCGTTGCGGCGTTCTTCGCCTCCCGCGAAACGCTGCACGGCGTGGTGGCCCGCCGGCTCCTGGGGCACCCCGCCCCGCACGATCGGGAACTCGCGGATCACCTGATTCGCGAGCGGCGGCGGCGGAGCCGCCTGGACGGCAGTCTCGGGGGGTCGCTCGTCGCCACCGCCCAGGCGCTCTGGGAACTGCTCGAGCTGGGCGCCGAACGCACCAACGCCGGCGTCGTCCGGCTCGCCGGCTTCCTGCTCGCGCAGCAGGACCGGCCGGGGCGGTGGAGCGACGATGGGATCGCGGGCGACGGGTTTTTCTCCCCCGGCCCGCGGTCCGCCGGCATCGCGCCCCTGGCCCTCCCGTCCGGCACCGTGTTCACCCAGGAGGAAGACGCCCGCTTCGTGGCAAGCTGCCTGACGCTGCGCGCCGTGCTGCGGGCCGGTCACGAGAACCGCGCGCCGGTCGTGGCGCATCTGGAGAGTCTGCTCCGACTCCGGGTGCTCGAGCCGCACCTGGCCTTCGTGGTGCTCGCGGCCCTGGGCATGGCGCCCCCGGCGTACTGGACGCGGATTGACGCGCTCGTGGCCGAAGCCGCGCGCCACCAGCGGGACGACGGCTCGTGGCCCGACGTCACCGCGTTCCACGCCGTGGAGCTGCTGCTCACCGTGCCCACGCGGGCGGCACGGCTCCTGATTGCCAGGGCCGCGCCGTTCATCGCGTCCCAGCAGGTGGCGTCCGGGGCGTTCGACCCGTCGGAGAGCGAAGCGATCGCCCTGACCGCCCTTCGCGCGCTGATCACGGCCCGGACGACCTCCGCCGCCAGACCCGCGCGATAGGGGATTCCGGCCTCCCTCCCCAAGGCCCGGAAACTTCGCCCGCGGCCGGGGGTACGGCTGGGCTCCGCCCTCACCCTGAGGTTGATCATGCGCAGTGTGCTGCTGGCCGTACTCGCGACGGCACTCGTTGCCCCGATCGCGCGGGCCCAGGACGCGGAGGAAGCCGCGATCCGCGCGACGCTCGAGCACTACCTCCAGGGCCATGCCACCGGCGACGGTGCGCACTTCCGGGTGGCGTTCCATCCGATCGCCAACCTGTACTGGGTCGCGGGCGACTCGCTGGCCCAGCGGACCGGTGCCGCGTACATCGCCGGGGCGCCGGGACGCCCGGCACCGGACGAGGCCCGGCGCAAGCGCCGCATCGTGAGCGTGGACTACGCCGGCACCGCGGCCATGGCCAGGATCGAGCTGGACTACCCGTCGGTCCGGTTCGTGGACTACATGTCGCTGCTCAAGATCGGCGGGGAGTGGAAGATCGTGAATAAGATCTTCGTTCGCGAACCGAAGTAGGCCGGGGGCGAGTACCGCTCGCCCAGCCGGCAACGTATCCTACCGGCACGATGGATCAGCGCCCCCGCATCCGCCTGACGTCGCTGTCGCACGGCGCCGGCTGAGTCTGCAAACTCGGCTCGGCCGAGCTGACGCAGGTGCTGCGTCACGTGCCCGCGATTGACGACCCGCGCGTGCTGGTGGATGCCGCCACGCGGGACGACGCCGCCGTCTTTCAGGTGGCGCCGGACCGCGCGCTCGTGGCCACGGTGGACTTCTTCACGCCCATCGTGGACGATCCGTACGCGTTCGGACGGGTGGCCGCGGCGAACGCGCTGTCGGACCTCTACGCGATGGGCGCGCGGCCGCTGTTCGGGCTGAACCTGGTGGCGTGGCCCCGGGCGCCCGAGCTGCTGGCATTGCTGGGCGAGACGCTCCGCGGCGGGGCCGACATGGCGCGCGACGCGGGGTTGCTGATTCTCGGCGGGCACTCGATAGACGATCCCGAGCCCAAGTACGGCCTGGTCGCCGTTGGGGAAGCCCATCCGGCGCGCCTGCTCACGAACCGCGGCGCCCGGCCCGGCGACCGGCTCG
The DNA here is from genome assembly GCA_036398175.1 of Gemmatimonadales bacterium. Classification (GTDB taxonomy): domain Bacteria; phylum Gemmatimonadota; class Gemmatimonadetes; order Gemmatimonadales; family GWC2-71-9; genus JAOTWJ01. Next base: position 13,673 of record DASWHL010000005.1, on the reverse strand, counting down.
TGCTCACGAAGCCGATCGGCACCGGCGTGCTGGCAACCGCGCTCAAGCAGGACCTGCTGCCCGAGGAAGGCTTGGCGGAGGCCATCGGCTGGATGACGACGCTCAACGCCGGCGCGATGGAGGCGGCGCTGGCCGTCGGGCCGGCCGTGCACGCCTGCACCGACGTCACCGGGTTCGGGCTCCTGGGACATCTGCGGAACCTGCTGGAAGGCAGCGGCGTGGCCGCGCGTGTCCGCGCCGACGCGGTGCCGCTGCTGTCGGGGGCGCGCGACGTGGCCACGCGCGGCGCCGTGCCCGGCGGCACGACCCGGAACCTGGAAGCCGCCAACGGCTGGACCGCCTGGGCGCCGGACGTTTCGGAGCCGATCCGGATCCTGCTCTGCGACGCGCAGACGTCGGGCGGGCTGCTGCTCGCGGTGGCCGCCGCGGACGAGCCGGCGCTGCACCGCGAGCTCGCCCTGCGCGGCGGCACGGGATGGACCGTCGGCGAGATCGTCGCCGGCGCCGGCACGGTGGAGGTCACATAACACAGACGGCGGTGATCCACGCGGACGAGAGCTGTCTCGGCAACGGCCGCGACGGTCTGACGCCGGGTGGCGCTGGGGTGCTGATCGAGATCGCGATCCAGGGCGCCATCGAGCGCCGGGATCTGTACGTCCACGCGCCGGATACCACGAACAACCGGATGGCGCTTGCCGGGGCCATCGCCACGTTCGCGCTGCTGTCCGCCAAGGGGCGGCTGCTGCGCGCCGTGTACGTGTCCGACTCGGAGTACCTCATCAAGGGGATGCGGGAGTGGGTCCCATCCTGGCGCGCCCGCGGCTGGAAGCGCAAGGGTGGCTCCATCGAGAATCTCGAGCTGTGGCAGGCCCTGCTCCAGGTCCAGTCGGGCCATGCGGTCACGTGGCGCTGGGTCCGCGGCCATGCCGGCCACGCCAAGAACGAGTATGCCGACTACCTGGCCGTCCGGGCCGCCACCGAGCAGATCACCTCCCAGGCGGCCGTGCCCTCCGGGTTTTCCGCGTGGCTGGACACGCGCCGCGCCAAGGGTCACTACCTCGACTCCGATCCCGACGCGGACTTCGCCACCCTCGTCGCACAGACGGAGCCATGAGCAGCTATTTCTTCAAGGACGACGTCCCCGCGAACACCCATCCGCTGAACGTGTGCTTCGACGAGCCGGCCCCACCCGACCGGGTTCCCCTGTTCGAGGTGTACATGCGCGTGGCGGAGGAGTTGGCCAAACGGTCCACGTGTTCCCGGCTCCAGGTGGGCACCGTCGTGACGGACGCCTTGCTCGAGAACGTCCTGGGGATCGGGTACAACGGGAACGCGCGCGGGCTCCCCAACCGATGCGACTCGACGGTGCCGGGCCAGTGCGGCTGCATCCATTCCGAGGTGAACGCGCTGATCAAGGCGCCGGGCGCCGTCAAGGACAAGGTGGTGTTCGTGACGAACAGCCCGTGCGTCCTCTGCGCCAAGCTCATCATCAACTCGGGCGTGACGCATGTCTTCTACCGGCACGCGTATCGCGACCCGAGCGGCGCGGAGCTGCTGGCGTCCGCGGGGGTGACGGCGGTGCTGTACGACCGGTGGCGGGACGCATGGCGCTGATCGAGGCCGACGACGTCGCCCGGCTGTTTCGGGGCGTCGTGACCGCGCTCGCCGATCGGGATCCGGCGCGCCTCCGAAGCGGTTTCGAGGTGGCGGAGCTGTACCAGCAGATCGTGCCGTACCGCACGCACCGCAACCTGCTGGGCTTCGCGACGCATCAGGACTACGAGGGGGCCATGCTCGGCCTCCTTGCCGGGCTGGGCGGATACGCCACGGTGGAGCCGGACGAGGTGCAGCAGACGCTGGGGGCGGAGCTGGCCAGCCCCAACCCCGACCCGACCCTGTTCCGGGAGTTCGCCGGCGCGCGCGTGCGGCTCGACACCGGTCGGATTCGGGAGGTGCTGGCGGATCAGGACGGCTACGCGCCGCCTCCCGAGCCCCCGCCGCCCGCGGTGCCGGCGCCCGTAGCGGCGCCGCCACGCGGGCCGGCCTTCGAGCTGGCAGACGAGCCGGGTGGGCCCCCGGCAGCGCCCCCGGCCCGGGTTGCAGCCGTGCCGTCCCCGGCGGCGGCGCTGCCCTGCGCCGCCTGCGGGGCCGCGCTGCCGGACGACCGGCCCGTGATCTTCTGTCCGCATTGCGGCACGGCCGTCGGGGCGCCCACCTGCGCGCGGTGTGGCGACACGCTGCGGGCCGGCTGGAAATTCTGCCCGCGCTGCGGCGCCGCCCACCCCGCCTGACGCCGTGACCCGGACCCTGCGGATCGCCACCATCGGCGGCGACGGCATCGGCCCCGAGGTCGTGCGCGCGGCCATCCCGCTTCTCGAGCACGCCGCCGCGCTCGACGACGCGCGCATCGCCTGGGACCACCTGCCCCTCGGCGCCGATCACTACCTCGCCACCGGCGCAACGCTGCCACAGGCCACGTTCGAATACCTGCGTGACCACGTGGACGCCATCTTCCTCGGCGCGCTGGGCGACCCGCGGGTGCCGGGCAACGAACACGCCCGCGACATCCTGCTCGGTCTGCGGTTCCGGCTCGATCTGTACGTGAATCTCCGGCCGGTGAAGCTGTATCATCCCGACCTCACCCCGCTCCGGACTGGGCAGTCAGGGCAGATTGACTTCGTCATCTTTCGGGAGAATACCGAGGGCAGCTACCTCGGCCGTGGCACGGCCAGCGCCGAGGGGACGCCGGAGGAGGAGCAGATCGCGCACGAGGTTCATACCGCCGCCAAGGTGTCCCGCATCATCCGGGCGGCCTTCGAGTGGGCCCGGGTGCACGGCAGGACCCTCGTCACGATGGCGGACAAGGCCAACGCCATCCCGGCGCACCGCCTCTGGCAGCGCCTGTTCCACGAGATCGGCGCGGAGTATCCCGGGGTCGAGCGGGAGCACCGCTACGTGGACGCGCTCGCCATGGAGTTCGTGCGCACCCCGGAGCGCTTCCAGGTGGTGGTGACCAACAACCTGTACGGCGACATCCTGTCGGACCTCGGCGCGGGGCTGGTGGGCGGGCTCGGGCTGGCCGCGAGCGCCAACCTGCATCCGGGCCGGCCGGGCCTGTTCGAGCCTGTGCACGGGTCGGCGCCTGCGATCGCGGGCAAGGGGATCGCGAACCCCATGGCCGCGTGCCTGACGGGGGCGCTGATGTTCGAGCATTTGGGACTGCCCACGGCCGCCGCGGCGCTCGAGGTCGCGGTCCGGGAGGCGCTCGCCCAGGGGGTCCGGACCCCGGACATCGGGGGTACGGCCCCGACCGGGGAAGCGGCCGCGGCGGTGATGCGCGCACTCGGGCGGTAGGGGTAACGTGAGGACATGAGCAGGCCGGGAGGTATATTCCCCTCTCGTTCTTCCGTACGCGTGGACTGCTCATGAAGACCCAAGGCAAGCACACCGACGTCGTCTTTCTCTCCGGCGTCCGCACCGGGTTCGGCAAGTTCGGCGGGACCCTCAAGGACTTCTCCGCGATTCAGCTCTCGGCCATCGCCGCCCGGCACGCGCTCGAGCGGTCGGGCGTGCGGCCGGACCAGGTGGATCACGTGGTCTTCGGAAACGCCCAGCAGACGTCGGCGGATGCCATCTATTTCGCCCGCCACGTGGGGTTGCACGCGGGGCTTCCCGTCGAGGTGCCGGCGCTCACCGTGAACCGGCTCTGCGGGTCCGGCTTCGAATCCATCATTCAGGGCGCGCAGCAGATCCTGCTCGACGAGTCGCAGGCGGTCCTCTGCGGCGGCGGCGAGTCCATGAGCCAGGCGCCCCACGTGGTGCGCGGCGCGCGGTGGGGCCTCCGGCTCGGCCCCGCCCCTCCGTTCGAAGACACGCTCTGGGAATCGTTGAGAGATCCCCAGTGCGGATTCTCCATGGCCGAGACCGCCGAAAACCTCGCCGACAAGTACGGGCTCACGCGGCTGGAGGTGGACGAGTACGCATACCTCAGCCAGCAGCGCGCGCAACAGGCCTGGAACGACGGCGTCTTCGGGCCCGAGGTGATCCCGGTGCCCGTGAAGAACCCGAAGACTCGCAAGCTGGAGGACTGGGCGGCCGACGAGCACATGCGGCCCGAGACCACGCTCGACGGCCTGGCCAAGCTGCCGCCCTACTTCAAGAAGGACGGGTTCGTCACCGCCGGGAACGCTTCGGGCATCTGTGACGGCGCCGCGGCCACGGTGGTGGCGGGCGAGGCGTTTGCCAAGGAGCACGGGCTGAAACCCCTCGGCCGGCTCGTGTCCTGGGCCGTGGCGGGCGTGGAGCCCAAGTACATGGGGATCGGGCCCGCTCCCGCGGCGCGGAAGGCGCTGGCCAAGGCGGGAATGAAACTCGACGCCATGGATCTCGTCGAGGTGAACGAGGCGTTCAGCCCGCAATACGTGGCGGTGGAGAAGGAGCTGGGACTCGATCGGGCCCGGACGAACGTGCACGGCGGGGCCATTGCCATCGGGCACCCGCTCGCCGCGAGCGGTACGCGGATCACGATTCACCTGTTGCACGCGCTCGCACGGATGGGAAAGCGGTATGGGCTGGGATCGGCCTGCATCGGCGGCGGTCAGGGCGCGGCCGTCATCGTGGAGGCGTTCTAGGAGGCGGCATGGAGATCCTGTTGGCGGTCCTGGCGGGCGCGGTCGCCTATACGTTCGCGAGCCTCCGCATCCTCAAGCAGTACGAGCGCGGCGTCTCATTCCTCCTGGGCAAGTACTGGGGCACGAAGGGCCCCGGCCTGATCTTCATCCCGGCGGGCTTTGCGCACCTCAAGCGGGTCTCGCTCCGGATCGTGGCCATGGACGTGCCCCCGCAGGACGTCATCACCCGCGACAACGTTTCGGTCAGGGTGAACGCCGTCCTGTACATGCGGGTCAAGCACCCGGAGATCGCGATCATCGAGATCGAGGACTATCTCTTCGCCACGAGCCAGCTGGCCCAGACGACCCTGCGGAGCGTGCTCGGCGAAGTGGAGCTGGACGAGCTGCTGGCGGACCGCGAGAAGATCAACAGCATCCTCAAGACCATCGTGGATCAGCGCACGGACAGCTGGGGCGTGGAGGTGTCGGCGGTCGAGGTGAAGGACGTGGACCTCCCGGTCGAGATGAAGCGGGCCATGGCCCGGCAGGCGGAGGCCGAGCGCGAGCGCCGCGGCAAGGTGATCGCGGCGGAGGGCGAGCTGCAGGCGGCCGCGAAGCTCACCGAGGCCGCACGCACGATGTCGCAGGCGCCGGGGACCATGCAGCTGCGGTATCTCCAGACGCTGGTCGAGATCGCCGCGGAAAACAACTCGACCACGGTATTCCCCATCCCCATGGATCTGCTGACACCGTTCATGGATCTCGCCAAGCGGGCGGCGGGAGCCGTGGGCGCGGCGGGAACGGCGGGAGCGACGGGAACCGCGTTGCCACCCGCGACGGGCGTGCCCATCCCGGACCCGGCGCGGGCGCGGGAGCGCGCCTGACGAGATGAGCGATTCGGTTCCTCCCGGGCGGCGGCTGGAGCGGGCCGCGCTCGAGCGGGTCGTGCTCCGGGCCGCGCAGCTCCAGGCCGGATCCCGCGAGCTGGAGGACGGGCTCACGGATGACGACGTCCTGAGGCTCGGCGCGGAGGTCGGGATCCCGGCGCCGTATCTCCGCCAGGCGCTCATGGAGGAGCGGATGCGCGCCGACCTCCCGGTCGAGCGCGGGCCTGCCGCCTACTTCGCGGGACCGCGGTACGTCGTGGCCGAGCGCGCGGTCGGGGGATCCGCCGAGCGCGTCCTGGCCACGCTCGAGCACTGGATGGCGTCGGGCGAGCTGCTCGTCGTGAAGCGCCGGTTCGCGGACCAGGTCACGTGGGAGCCGCGGCGTGGCACGATGGCGTCGCTCAAGCGCTCGTTCCGGCTGGGAGGGCGCGACTACTTCCTGGCCCGGGCCCGCGAGGTCGGGGCCCAGGTGTCGGCCGTCGGGCCCGACCGCGTGTACGTGCGGCTCGCGGCCGACGTGGGCAACACCCGGGGCGAGCACCTGGGAGGTGCGGCCACGCTCGCCGGGGCTGGTGCGGGAGTCTCCGGCGTGCTGTTGCTGCTGGGGTTCGCCCCCCCGGTGGCGGCCCTGGCCTTCCCGGTCGCCGCACTCGGCGCCATCGCGGTGGCGCGGGCGCACCGCCGCGACGCCGAGCGCGTGCAGGTTGCCCTGGAGCAGGTCCTCGACCGCATCGAGCACGGCGAGGTCGAGTTGCCCGCCGCCGCCCGCCGCTCCGGCCCGCCGGCGCTGGAGTGGATCGCGGACGAGATCCGGCGCACGTTGCGGCCCTGACGGCCGCATCACCGACCACCCTTTCTTCTCCGACGAGAGCCATGACCGAGATCAAGACCGTAGGCGTGCTGGGGTGCGGGCTCATGGGCAGCGGCATCGCCCAGGTCTGTGCCGCCGCCGGCCACCGCACCATCGTTCGCGAGGTTTCCGATTCCCTGCTGGCCAGGGGGGGGAGCGGCATCGCGGGCTCGCTGGCCAAGGCCGTGGAGCGCGGGAAGGTCTCCGAAGCCGACCGCGAGGCGACGCTCGGGCGGCTCGTCTTCACCACGCGGCTGGCCGATGTGGCCGAGGCCGGCCTGGTGATCGAGGCCGTCACCGAGAACCTCGAGCTGAAAAACGACCTCTGGAAGGAGCTGGATGGCCTGTGTGCGGAGCAGACCATCTTTGCCTCCAACACGTCGAGCCTCACGATCGCGGCCATGGCGGCCGCTACCACGCGCCCGGACCGGTTCGTTGGCCTTCACTTTTTCAACCCCGTTCCGCTCATGAAGCTGGTCGAGGTGGTCCGGACGGTGACCACGTCGCCGGCCACGTTCGAGCGCGCCATGGCGTTTGCCCGCGCGCTCGGCAAGGAGCCGATCGCGGCCAAGGACAACTCGGGCTTCATCGTGAACCTGCTGCTGGTGCCGTACCTGCTCGATGCCATCCGCGCCCTCGAGCACGGCGTGGGCTCGATCCCGGACATTGACAAGGGGATGGTGCTGGGCACCGGCTACCCGATGGGACCGTTCACGCTGCTCGATTTCGTGGGGCTGGACACGACGTACCAGATCGCCGAGATCATGTTCGACGAGTACCGGGAGCCGCGGTACGCCCCGCCGCCCCTGCTCAAGCGCATGGTCCTGGCCGGCATGTTCGGCAAGAAGTCCGGCCGGGGCTTCTATGACTACTCGACCAAGCCGCCCGGGGTGTGCGACCTCGGACTGTGAGCGGACAGCCCCCGGCGCCCGGCACCGGTTGACTCCGGCGCGCCGCGAGGGCAGGCTTGGCTGGGGCCCTGCGGCCCCGGCGACCCGATTACCCGTTTCTCTGGAGGATGACCCGCCATGTGTCGTTCCGCCTTCCCCGCCCTTGTCGGCGCCGTCGTGCTGGCGGCGGCTTGCGCCGTCGGCGGGATCCGCCCTGCCTACGAGCCGTTCCCCGAAGCGCGCGTGGACACGATCAACGCCCTGCCGGCGGACGTGATCCAGGAAGCGGTCGCCCGGTCCAATGCCGAGTTGATGCGCGGCGCCTGGGAGAGCGCCGAGGAGGGGTTCTTCGAGACCCAGTGGTTCAACGTGGTGACCCAGGAGTCCGGGGTCACGGACCGTGGCAATCCCGACCGCATCATCCTGCTCCGCTTCTGGGCCGACCCCATCGAGGGGGGCAAGACCAGGCTCACCACCGAGGCCATCTACCAGCGCACGACGGATCCGTCCGTCCAGCCGCGGGACCGCGAAATGTCGGTGCCGACGGGGCACGCGGGCGACCGGCTACGCGCGCGCGTGATTGACGCCATCAAGGAGCGCTTCGGCCGATGAGGCTGCTGCTTCCCGGGGTCGTGGTGCTGGTGGCCGGGTGCGTGGGATCGTCCGGACCGAGGGTCCTCAGGCCCTCGGTGGAGGAAGTCATGTCCGGCTCCCCCTCCGTCCTGTTTCAGGCCGCCCTCAAGGCGGTCACCGACCAGGGGCTGCCGCTCCGAGAAGCCGAGCCGTCCGCGCGGGTCATTCAGACCGACTACGTGGACCTGGCGTCGTTCAACCCGGCCGGGGCCGCGCAGTACCCGACGAACGAGCGGCTGGTCCGCTTCCGGGTGCTGGTGGGGCCCAACCCCGAAGGCGCCGGGTCGGTGGTGGCGATCTTCGGGATCTACGCGCCGTTCCGCACCGGGTTCAGCACGTCCGAGCGGAGCGAGCGGGTGATCCCGCGCGACCACCCGGCCATGGATCTCGTGCGCGCCATCCGGGACGCCATCGCGAAGTCCGCGGGGACGTAGTGCACGGAGGAGGCGACCCGGCGGACCGCGAGTTCTGCCGCGCCATCCTCCCCAAGGTGTCGCGCACGTTCGCGCTGGGCATCCGCCTGCTGCCTGCCCGGCTCGAGAACGCGGTCCGCACGTCGTACCTCCTCTGCCGGATCGCGGATACCATCGAGGACGCCCCGCAGCTGTCCCCGGCCGGCAAGGAAGGACTCCTCGACCAGTTCGGGGCGTGCCTGGACACGCCCGGCGCCGACGGCGCCGCCCTCGCGGCGGCGTTTCCAACGACGGGCTCGGACGAGGAGGCGCTGGTCCGCAACTGTGCCCGCGTGCTCCGGACCTTCCACGCCCTGTCGGCGGAGGAACGGGACGCGGTGCGCCCCTGGGTGCAGGAGATGGCGCGCGGGATGGCGGAGTTCGCGGCTCGGCGCGGAACCCGGGAGGGGCTCGCCGCGCTGGCGTCGGTCGCCGAGCTCGACCGGTACTGCTACTACGTCGCGGGCACGGTGGGCCACCTGCTGACCGGGCTCTTCCGCATTCACCACGGGCGGATGGCGGCGGCACGGTACCAGCGGCTGGAGGCGCTGGCGACGTCGTTCGGGCTGGGCCTCCAGCTCACGAACATCATCAAGGACGTGGCGGATGACCGCCGCCGGGGCTGGAGCTTCGTGCCACGCGACCTGTGCGAGGTGGCCGGCGTCCGGCCTGACGACCTCCAGGATCCCTCGCACGGGTCCGAGGCCCGGCAGGTCATGGCGGCGCTGATCGCCAAGGCCAAGACGCACCTGCGCGATGCGCTGGTGTACTGCACGACCCTGCCGGCGGCGGCCTACCGGATCCGCATCTTCTGCCTGACGTCCCTCTACTTCGCGATCCGGACGCTGCGCGTGGCCGAGCGCGATCCACGGCTGCTCGATCCGGACCATAAGGTGAAGATCACCCGCGCCGAGGTCTACCGCACCGTGGCGGCGACGCACCTGATCGCGCCGTTCGATCGGCTCGTGCGGGGCTACTACCTGCATCTGGCCGGCGGCGGGTGACGTGACGGTCCCCGACCGTCCGGCGGGGTTCCGGGGCACCTTCCGCACGGACCTGTCGGCGCGGGCCCTCTACAGCGAAGGCGCCGGGCCGCATCGCATCATCCCCGCGGCGGTCGCCCTGCCGCGCGACCGCCACGACCTGCTGGCGCTGGTGCGGCATGCCGCCGCCGAAGGGCTGGCGCTCGTCCCGCGCGGCGCCGGGACCGGCATGCCCGGGCACAACATCGGGCCCGGCGTCGTCGTGGACCTCGCGGCCTTCGACCGGCCGTCGCGCGTGGCGCTGGCCGGGAGCGCCAACGTGGGGGCCGCGGTGACCTGCGGGGTCGTGAACACGATCGCCGCCCACTTCGGCATGCGGTTCGCTCCCGATCCATCGAGCGCCGCCTACTGCACCATCGGGGGGATGATCGGCACCAACGCCGCGGGGGCGCGAAGCCTCCGGTGCGGCAGCGTGCGGCGGTGGGTGCGAGGTGTCGAGTTGGTGACGGCGGACGGCGAAGTGGGCTGGCTGCCGCAGTCGGAGGCGCGCCGCTCCACGCGCTACCCGACACCCGCGGAGCAGCGGCAGCTGCGGGATCGCCTGACGGCCGAAGACCGGATGGCGGCACTCGCCCCGCGCCTCGAGGCGGCGGCCGGGGAGATCGTTCGGCGCTTTCCCGCCACGACCAAGAACTCCTCGGGCTACGCCCTGGACGCCTACCTCGCGTCCGGGAGCCTCGTGGATCTCGTCATCGGCGCGGAAGGCACCCTCGGTATCGTGACGCGCGCGGAACTGCAACTGGAGCGCGTGCCGGCGGCGGCCGGGACGCTGGTCGTCGCACTCGCCGACCTCCACGGGCTCGGCGACGCCGTCCAGACGCTGCTCCGGTTCGACCCGGTCGCGATCGAGCTGCTGGATCGCACGTTCCTCGATCTGGCGGGGCCGGCCGCCGCCCCGGTCCCGCTGTCCGGTGCGCGCGCGCTGCTGCTGATGGACGTCGAGGGGGCGGACGCGGGAACGGTGGCCGCGACGCTGGCTGAGGCGGCCCGGGCGGTCGGCCCGGCGGCGACGGCCACCCAGCTGGGGCTCGACGCAACGGAGCGGGCCGCGCTCTGGCGGATCCGTCACGCCGCGAGCCCGGCCCTCGCGGCCCTGCCGGACGAGCGCCGATCGCTCCAGCTGATCGAGGACGGCTGCGTGCCGGTCGCGAGCCTTGGCCGGTACGTGGCGGGGATCGAGGGGGCCGCCGCGGCGGCCGGCATTGACGTCGTGATGTTCGGGCACGCGGGCGATGGGCATCTCCACGTCAACGCGATCGTGGATGCCCGCGAGCCCGATCTGCAGCTCCGGCTCGGCCGGCTGTTCGACGACGTCAGCGCGCTCGTTCTGGATCTGGGCGGCACGCCGGCCGGCGAGCACGGCGACGGCCGCGTGCGGACGCCGCTGCTCGAGCGGCTCTACGGGCCGGCCATCACCGGCCTGTTCGCCGAGGTGAAGCGGGCCTTCGATCCCGCCGGTATCTTCAATCCCGGGGTGATCGTTCCGGACGGCGGGGGGGCCACGGCGGCGCTCAAGATCGGGACGTCCGCGCCGACGATTCCCGCCGAGGTGGCCGCGGCGCTGCGGGACCGCGAGCGCGGCGCGCGGTGGGACCGGCCCCCGCTCACGTTGCTCGACGGGACGGCATGAAGCAGTACCTCGATCTCCTCCGCCACGTGCTCGAGCACGGCCGGCCCAAGGCCGACCGCACGGGAACCGGCACGCTCAGCGTGTTCGGCTACCAGGCGCGGTACGACCTCTCGGCCGGCTTCCCGATGATCACGACCAAGAAGCTCCACCTCAAGTCCATCGTCCACGAGCTGCTCTGGTTCCTGCGGGGCGAGACCAACGTCCGGTCGCTCCAGGCCGCGGGAGTCCGCATCTGGGATGAGTGGGCGGACGCCGAGGGCGACCTGGGACCGATCTACGGGTCGCAGTGGCGCTCCTGGCCGGCGCCGGACGGCGGGCAGATTGACCAGATCACCCAGGTCGTGGACGAGCTGCGCCGCAACCCGGATTCCCGCCGGCTGATCGTGTCCGCCTGGAACGTGGCGGAGCTGCCGCGCATGGCGCTGGCGCCGTGCCATACGCTGTTCCAGTTCTACGTGGTGGACGGCCGGCTGTCCTGCCAGCTGTACCAGCGGAGCGCGGACCTCTTCCTGGGCGTGCCGTTCAATATCGCTTCCTACGCCCTGCTCACGGCCATGATCGCGCACGTCACGGACATCCGGCCGGGGGAGTTCATCCACACGTTCGGGGACGCGCACATCTACCAGAACCATCTGGACCAGGTCCGGCTCCAGCTGTCCCGCGAGCTCCGCCCCCTCCCGACGATCCGGCTGAACCCGGAGATCCGGTCCCTGTTCGACTTCCGGTTCGAGGATATCCGGCTGGAAGGGTACGACCCTCACCCGCACATTCCGGCGCCGGTGGCCGTGTGATCGTCTCGGTCATCGTCGCGCTCGACGAGGCGGGCACGATCGGGCGGGACGGCGGCCTGCCCTGGCATCTCCCCGACGATCTCCGGCGGTTCAAGGCGACCACGATGGGCCACGTCCTGGTGATGGGACGGAAGACCTGCCAGTCCATCGGGCGCGCCCTGCCGGGCCGCCGGGCGCTCGTCCTGAGCCGCAATCCCGCCTTCCGGCCGCCGGAGGGCGTGGAGAGGGTGCCGGACTTCGGCGCGGCGCTCGCCCACGCGGCCGGCGCCGAGCGGCTGTTCGTCATCGGCGGTGCGGAGGTGTTCCGGGTTGCCGTCCCCGCCGCCGACGAGCTGCTCGTGACGCAGGTCCACGCCACGCTCCCCGGCGACGTCCGGTTCCCCGAGGTGGATTGGGACGCGTGGTGGCTCGTCGAGGAGGAATTCCACCCCGCGGACGAGCGCCACGCCGTCGCATTCAGCTTCCGCCGGTTCCTGCGACGCGACTGACCGCGCGAACGTCGCGAACGAAACGCCCAAAAAACTATTGCATATCGTCGCTGCATTTCGTATCGTGTAGCCCATCATCATTTGATCGCCGGAGCGCGATGCGCATCGGGTTAGCGTACAACCAACGCCCCAGCGCCGGTTCGTCGGAACGGCACACCGCAGGAGCCACGGACAGTCGCCCGTCGGCCGCGGGCGACGCATCGTCGCCGGCGGACGCGCTTCAGGACGCGGACGATCCTCCGTCTACCGCGGATGACGCGTTCGTCGAGTGGGACGAGCCCGAGACCATCGAGGCGGTCGCGCGCGCGTTGAGCGTCTTCGGCGAGGTCGTCCGGCTCGAGGCGGTGGGCGACTTCCCGCAGCGGCTGGCCCGGGCCCGGGTGGACTTCCTGTTCAACATGGCCGAGGGCCTTGCCGGTCCGAACCGCGAATCGCACGTGCCGGCCATGGCCGAGTTCCTTGGCGTGCCCTACCTGGCCTCCGACCCGCTGACGCTGGCGCTGGCGCTCCACAAGGGGCGGGCCAAGGAGGTGTTCCTGGCGCGCGCCATCCCGACCGCGCCGTTCGTCCTGGTGGAATCGGGCGACGACATCCGCCGGCTGGACGGGCTCACGTATCCGGTCTTCCTGAAGCCGGTGTGGGAGGGCTCGTCGAAGGGAATCGCCGAAGCCAATTACGTGGCGGACGCCGCCGCGGCCCGGCACCGCGCGCGGGAGATCCTGGCCGCGTACCGGCAGCCCGTCCTGGCCGAGGAGTACCTCCCCGGCGACGAATTCACGGTCGCGGTGCTCGGCAACGGGACGGAGGCGCGGGCGCTCCCGATCATCCGCTACCGCTTCGAGACGCTGCCCGAGGGCGCGCTCCCCATCATGGGCTACGAGGCCAAGTGGGTGTGGGACGATCCGACGCAGCCGCTCGAGGTGCTCGAGTGCCCGGCGCGCGTCCCCACGGCCCTGTCCCTCCGGATCGCGGACACCGCGCTGGCGGCGGTGCGGGCGCTGGGCTGTCGCGACTGGGCGCGGGTGGACATCCGGCTCGACGCTAACGGGGTCCCGAACGTGGTCGAGGTGAACCCGCTGCCCGGCGTCATCCCCAACCCGGCGGAGAACAGCTGCTTCCCCTGCGCCGCCCGGGCGGCAGGGATGAGCTACGACGGTCTGATCCAGAAGGTGACGCAGATCGCCTGGCGGCGGCTCACCGGCCAGGAACTGCTCCCCCTGCCCGTCGCGGAGGCGGCGGCGTGAAGGCCGTCATCCTCTACGACGGCGTGGCCGACGGCTGGTCCGACAAGGACGTCTCGGCGGTGCTGGAATCCGTGGCCCGCGTGGCCGAGGTGCTGCGCGGCGCGGGCCACAGCGCCCAGCGCATCCCGGTGCGTCCCGGACTCCGCTGGCTCGCG
>DASWHL010000004.1:0-20482 GCA_036398175.1 Gemmatimonadales bacterium | reverse complement strand
GCGAAGCCGCGCTCACGCTCGCCAACACCTCCCGACACCTCCAGGTCCTGAAAGGCGCCGGCCTCGCGGTTTCCCGCAAGGACGGCCTCCACGTGCTCTACCGGTTGGCCGATCCGCTCGTCCTCGACGGGTATCGGTCCCTCCAGGCGCTCGCGCAGGCGCGGCTGGCGGAAGTGGACCGGCTGGTGCGGGACTATTTCGGCGACGGCGATGGGCTGGAGCCTATCGGGTCGGCCGAGCTTCTCACGCGTGCCCGGCGCCGGGACGTCGTGGTGATTGATGTCCGCCCGCGCGAGGAGTACGCGGCGGGGCACATCGCGGGCGCCCTCTCGGTTCCGCTGGGCGACCTGGAGCGCCGCCTGGCGGAGCTGCCGGCGAACAAGCGGATCGTGGCGTACTGCCGCGGTCCCTACTGCGTGCTCGCGGCAGAGGCGGTGCGCACCCTGCGCCGCCGCGGCCGCAACGCGGTCCGCCTCGAAGAGGGGTTCCCGGAATGGCGCGACGCCGGGCTGCCCGTCGGGGCCGGCCTCGAAGCCACCGGTCGCGCAGCACGGCGGTCCTGAGATGCGGATCCTGATGGTCTTGAACGACCCCCCCTACGGCACCGAGCGCACCTACAACGGGCTGCGGCTCGCGCACAACCTGCTCCGCACCGTGGAGGGTGCCGAGGTGACGGTGTTTCTCATGGGCGACGCGGCGGCCGCCGCGCGCACCGGGCAGCAGACGCCGAACGGCTACTACAACCTGGAGCGGATGCTGAAGGGCATCCTGACCAGGGGCGGTGCGGTCCTGCTCTGCGGGACGTGCATGGACGCGCGCGGGCTGCGCGACGCGGACGTCGTCGAAGGGAGCCGGCGCAGCACGCTCGACGAGCTGACGCAGCTCACGGCCGCGGCCGAGAAAGTGCTGGTGTTCTGATGCGTGACCAGACCGTTCTCATTCTCGGTGGCGGCATCGGTGGGGTGGTGGCGGCCAACGCGCTCAGGCGGCGGCTGCCTCGGCGCCATCGTGTGCTCGTCGTGGATCGGGAGCCCAAGTTCGCCCTGGCCGCGTCGTTCCTCTGGATCATGACGGGAGCCCGCCGGCCCGCGCAGATCACGCGGCCCCTGGCCCGCCTCGCCCGGAAGGGCATCGAGGTGATCCACGGCGAGGTGGAGCGCGTCGAGCCCGCGGCGCGCCGCGCCGTGGTGAGCGGCCGGACCATCGAGGCGGATCACGTCGTCGTGGCGCTCGGCGCGGAGTTCACGCCGCAGGCGGTCCCCGGCCTCGCGGACGCGGGCCACACGTTCTGCACGCTCGACGGAGCGGTCGCCTTACGCGAGGCGCTCGCCGGGTTCCCGGGGGGACGCGTGGTGGTGCTCACGGCGGCGCCGGCCTACAAGTGCCCCGCCGCGCCGTACGAGGCGGCCATGCTGATTGACGCCCTGCTGAGGAAACGGGGCGTGCGCGGCAACACCACCATCGAGGTCCATTCGGCCGAGCCGGCGCCCATGGGCGTGGCGGGGCCGGAGGCCTCGACGGCGGTTCGGAGCATGCTCGAGGCCAAGGGCATCGCCTATCACCCGGAGCACCAGATCGCGCGTGCGGAGCGGGGGAGCGTCGCGTTCACCGACGGCGCGACCGTGAACGCCGACCTCCTCGTCTACGTCCCGCCGATCGCGCCCCCGGCCGCCCTGCGCGGCTCCGGCCTGGTGGACGAAGGCGGCTGGGTTCGGGTGGATCGCCACACCATGGAAACCAGCGTGCCCAACGTGTATGCGGTGGGGGACGTGACGCTCATTCCGCTCGCCATGGGCAAGCCGCTGCCGCGGGCGGGCGTGTTCGCGCACGCGCAGGCCGAGGCGGTGGCCCGCAACATCGCGGCGACGGTGGCGGGCAAGGCGGCGACGGCGCGATTCGATGGATACGGCGCATGCTTCATCGAGTCTGGCGGCGGCGGCGCGGGCTTTGGCAGCGGGAACTTCTACGCCGAGCCGCGGCCGGTCGTGCGTATGCGGCGGCCGAGCCCGCTGTGGCACCTGGGGAAGGTCCTCTTTGAGAAGCAGGTGATGTGGGGCTGGCTGTAGCGGGGGACGGAGCGTTCCTCGAGCTTCGTGGAGAGCCCGTGCGCTGCGGCGATGGGGGCAGCTCGACCTATCTGTCGGAATCAGGGCGTGGGGACCGGTTTCGCGCCGCGATCCCCTGCACCTCGCGCCAGACGCCCTCGGCATCGAACGGCTTCGCGACGTAGCAGGGCTGGGGGCCGTCGGGCACTGGCGGTGGCGGAGTCGCGCTCACGAATATCCAGCGTTCCGCCAATGCCGGCCGCGCGCGGCGTATCTCCCTCCACAGCTCCCAGCCGCTCAAGCCCGGCATGCTGAGGTCCGAGATCACGACGTCGTAGTCGCCGGTGAGCAACTGGGTGAGGGCCTCTGTCCCGTCCGCGGCTTCGAGCACCGTGCAGCCCCGTGCGCGCAGGGTCCGCGCGAGGATGCGGCGAATGGCCGGCTCGTCGTCCACGACGAACACGCGCAGGGCAACCGGCACGTGTGGGAACCCCCGTCCGCACAAGGGTCACTGCACAAACTGCACGCCGAGCATACGCTCGGCGGGACGGCCGAGTCAACCCCGGCGGGTGCGGGCATCAATCAGTCGGTGGAGGAACCGTAGTGACGAGCGACTTCACGCACCCAGCGCGGGGTTGGCATGTGCCGGCGCTGGTAGGCGTCGAGGAGGAGCTGCGACACTTCCCGTCCCAGGGTGGCGGCGTCCCGTGGCGGGAGGTCGGGAGTCACTCCCCCCAGCAGCCGCACGAAGGCCGCGAGCGAAGGACCCGGTGCCTCGGTCGGGCGCGTGGCAAGCCAGCGTTCGAGCCGCGATCGCGTGATGGCGCGCGGCCGCGCGCCGCGGACGAAGTTACGGAGGGCGTTGGGGCTCATCCCCGCTTCACGGGCGGCCTGCCGCAGCGAGACCGCTCCCAACTCCCGCTCGACCGCTGCGCGGAGCAACGGGACGGGGAGCGCAACCGCGCCCGGGCGCACGGGCTCCTGCCGGCGCCTCACCACCTCCACCACCGGCGCCGTGCAGTATGTGCAGTTTCAGCGGGAAGACACCAGGAATGCTAGTGCTGCCTGGGGGGATGCGGCAAGAAGCAGGAAGGCGCGTCCCTCAGAACACGACGCCCAACTCGACCAGCAACGCGTGCCGCCCCCGCTGCCAGCGCCGCTCCACGGTGAGGCGGACCGTATGCCGGCGCCCGGGGACGTGCGCGTTCGCGAAGGCCACGAACGCCGGCTCCGCCCCGTCGTCACCGCGATCTTCGGCTCGGGCCCCAAGACCGGCCACACTCACGGGAATCCACTCCGCCTCCAGCGTCCACCGCCCGCGCGTGGTCTGCGCCACGCGGTCCAGTCCCACACCCGCGGTCAGGAATCGCGTTCGGCCTCCTGTCGAGCCCACGACGCCCGCCAGGTAGCGGTCGGGTCCGTCCCAGAACAGGTGCGCTCCCAGCGACGAGACGCCCCGCCGGGCGAAGGTCTCGAACAGGATCCCCTTGGGCTCCAGCGCCAACTCGGCGCTCGCCTCGTCCCGCGCCTGGTTCGTGAGGGGGAGCGACAGCTCGCCCGGCACGGGGACCGTCGCGTGGCTCCGCCACTGCCATCCCCCGCCCATCGCCTCCACCCACCCCAGCCGTACCGCCGGCGACCGGCCCGCCAGCGAGAACGACCGCAGGGCGGCGGCCCGCGGCGCCCCGCCCGGAGCGCCGGCCAGCGAGGCGGCGAAGAAGAGCGGCTCCGCGATGCCGAGCCGGCGCGAGACGTCCACTTGCGCCCCTTGCCGGAACTGGCCGACGGACACTTCCACCCGCCCCGCCTGGGCGGTCACGAACAGGTCCTCGAAGCGGCCCGACCGGTCGCGCAGCGTGCCGTCGTCCCGGGACTCGAAGCTCACCGGCCGCCACTCGACGAAATACGAGAGCCAAGGCGCCACCACTCGCCCCCCCGAAATGACTTCGACGCGGTTGAGGTACGCGAGCACCCGCCGTGCTGGGTCGGTGAGCGTCGGCGCGTCGCTCCGGCCGCTCACCCAGGCCGCGAAGGGCCAGGTGGATCGCGGCGTAAGACCTTCCATCCGGTAGTTGTTGCCCACGAACCGCTCGCCAAAATCGTTGAGTTTCGGCGGCAATACGTGACACTGCTCGCAGGAAACGCCGTACCGGCGGGCGAAATACGGAATCTCGGCGACTCCGGCCACGGCGGGTGCCGCGGGGGATGCCAGTAGTGCGGTAAGCGCGACGAGGCAATGACGCACGGTCCCCTCCGGCTGAGGTAAGAGGCCGCAGCCCAAGAAACTTAGGTAGGACGAAATTATTGATTAGTCGGTGATAACTTGTCAAGTCGGCGGGGCGCGTTCGACGGAGGCCCCGTCCGCGGGGGCCTTGGCGGCGATGTTCTCGGCCGGTTAGCGTTCACCCCGGTTATGCCAATCCGCATCGTGCGCAGCGCCACCAGCCGGAACGACCTCGCGTCGCTCGCCGCGGAGCAGTTCGGCGACATGGTCAAGGCCGTGGTGGACGCGGAGCGGGGAGAAACGTGGATCGAGTTCGATTCCGTGATCAATATCCGCCCCTCCCAGGGGAACCGCTCCCGCAACGTAGACGACGCCGGCGTGCGCGGCGCCATCCGCGAGATCGTGACCGCACTGGTGCGCGAGTGATCGGATCGTCATGACGATGCACGCTGAGCTTGCCGGGCGGTGGGGCACGCTGACCCTCGCGGAGCAACTGGCGCACGTGGGGAGTGAGGTTGACCGGACGATCGGGTCGTGGGAGGCGAAGCGGACCGACCGGTTCGAAGGTGCGCTTTCCCGCGCGCTCGAGCTGTTCGCGTTCACGATCCGCGACGAGCGATGGCGCGGTCACCGCCGGCGCGAGATCCTGCGTACCCGCGAGGAGTTCCTGACGCTCTTCTTCGGCGAAGCGCCCCTGCCCGGCTCGGCCCGCGGACTCCGCACGTACTTCCTGCAGTTCGCGGTCCTCGCGCGGCGGCGGCGGGCGGGAGACAGCCGCTGACGACTCCTGGTGCCGCGGCTGGCACTCCGCTACGGCGGCATGGTGGCCCGTACGAAGCAGGGGTTTGTGGCCCTAGGGATAATCGGCGTCACCTGGGTGACGCCATGCGCTCGCGCGCCACGGTGGCGTGGAGTTCAGGAGGCCGCGCTCGTCACTCCCGTGATCAGATCGGCGACCGCGGCCTCGTCGCCCGTCCCGATCCGCTTCTCCCGGTCCCCGAACAGGAAGTAGAGCGCCGGTAGCACCACCATGTTGAGCGCGAGCGACGAGAGCAACCCGCCCAGGATCACGATCGCCATCGGCGTCTGGATCTCCTTGCCCGGCTCGCCGCCGCCCAGCGCGAGCGGGATGAGCGCCAAGCCCGCGCACAGCGCGGTCATGAAGATGGGCGACAGGCGCTCGAGCGAGCCCCGGACGATGGCGTCACGGAACGGCACGCCCTCCACCAGCAGATGCCGGTAGTGCGCGATGAGCAGGATGCCGTTCCGCACGGCGATGCCGAACAACGTGACGAAGCCGACGAGTGAGGCGATGCTTACGATCCGGGAGGTCAGGAGGACCGCCAGCACGCCGCCGATCAGCGCCAGCGGCAGGTTGGCCATGATCAGCACGGCGACCCGCGCCGAGCGGAAATCGGCGAACAGAATGAGAAAGATCGCCGCGATCGAGAGCAGGGACAGCGCGGCGATCGTGCGGGTGGCCTCGGCCTGACTCTCGAACTGGCCGCCGTACTCGACGTAGTATCCGTTCGGTAGCGTGACGGCCTCGCGGACGCGGCGCTGGATGTCGGCCACCGTGCCACCGAGGTCCCGCCCCGCGACGTTGGCCTGCACCACGATCTTACGCTGGACGTTCTCCCGCGAGACCGTGTTCGGCCCGCGCTCCACCGTAACCCGTGCGAGCTGGCCGAGCGGCACCCGCGCACCCGTCGGCGTGTTGAAGGGCACGTTCGCGATGGCTTCCGCGCTGGAGCGGAGCGCCGGCGGGAACCGCACCACCAGATCGAAGCTCTTGCCTTCCTCCAACACCTGCGAGACGACCTCCCCGTTGAAGGCGACGTCAATGCCCTCGGCCAGCCCGCCGGCCGTCAGGCCGTAGCGCGCCATCGCGGCCCGGTCGGCACGGATGCGCAGTTGCGGCACATCCATCTGCTGCTCGACCTGGAGGTCGGCCACGCCCGGGACCTGGGCGATGGCGTCCCGGACCTCGGCCCCGAGCTGGCGCAGGCGGTAGAGATCCGGCCCGAAGATCTTGACGGCGATGTTCGCCCGCGTGCCGGAGAGCATATGATCAATGCGATGGCCGATCGGCTGCCCGAGGGTGACGTTCGTGCCCGGAATGGCGGCCATCTCCCGCCGCAGGTCCTCGAGCAGCCGTTCCTTGTCCCCGCCCTCGTGGAGCGTGACATCAATCTCCGCGGCGTTCACGCCCTGCGCGTGCTCGTCCAACTCGGCGCGGCCCTGCCGCCGGTCAGTGTTCCGCACGCCCGGATTCGCCAGGAGAATCTCTTCCACGCGTCGTCCGATGCGGTTTGCCTCGTCCAGCGACGTCCCCGGCACGGTCACGACCGACACGGTCAGTGCCCCTTCGTTGAACTCGGGAAGGAACGCGGTGCCGAGGAACGGCACGACGGCCAGCGTCGCCGCGAGGGCGAGGGCGGCGGCGGCCAGGACGTGCTTGGGGCGAGCGAGGACCGCGTCGAGGGTCCGCGCGTAGCGGGCCTTGAGCCATCGGACGAGGGTGCTCTCCCGCTCCTCGATCACCGCCCGCGCCCGCGGCAGGAGATAGGCGCACAATGCCGGGGTAACGGTCAGCGCCACGAGCAGGGATGCCAGGATGGACACGACGTAGGCGAAGCCCAGCGGGCGGAGCAGTCGCCCTTCCACTCCGCTCAAGAAAAACAGCGGCAGGAACACCACGATGATGATCAGAGTGGCGTTGACGATGGGTGCCCGGATCTCGCGCGCGGCGTCGTAGATCACGCGGAGCGCCGGCCGGCGGTCCGGCTCCGGGCGGTGGTGGTTCTCCTTCAGCCGGCGGAACGCGTTCTCCACGTAGATGATGGCGTCGTCCACCAGCGCGCCGATCGCGATCGCCATGCCGCCCAGGGTCATGGTGTTGATCGTGATGCCAAGCAGGCGCATGGCGAAGATCGCCACGACCAGCGAGAGCGGGATCGCGAGCACCGAGATCGCGGTGGCGCGGACGTTCCAGAGAAACAGGAAAATGATGACCACGACGAGGATCGCGCCGTCCCGCAGCGCGGCCACCACGTTGTCGATGGCGACCCGGATGAAGCTGGCCTGCCGGAAGAGGTCGGCGTGGATCTCCATGCCCGCCGGGAGGGTGGGTTGGACGTCGGCCAGCTCCCGCTCGATGCGGCGGGTCAGCTCCAGCGTATTCGCCCCCGGCTGCTTGAGGACGGCGAGCACCACGCCGGGCTTTCCGTCCACGGAGCCGTCGCCGTACTTGGGCGCGGGGCCGACCACCACGTCCGCCACTTGTGCGAGCAGCACGGGCACGCCCCCCCGCACGGCGACCACGGTCCGCGCCACGTCGTCGGCGCTCTGGATCCGCCCGATGCCGCGGATCACGTACTCCTGCCCGCGGTCCATGTACACGCCGCCGGCGGCGTTCGCGTTCGAGCCCTCCGCGGCGGCCAGTACCTCCGCGAGCGTCACGCCGGTCGCGAGCATGCGCGCGGGATCGGCCAGCACCTGATACTGCCGCACGTCGCCGCCGATCGGGATCACCTGCGCGACACCCGGGACGGCGAGCAGCCGGCGGCGAATCGTCCAGTCGGCTACGGTGCGCACATCCATCGGCGACTGCGGGCCGGTGAGGCCGATCATCATGATCTCCCCCATGATGGAGGAGACCGGGGCCAGGACGGGCGCCGAGACGCCCGCCGGCAGCGCCGCCGCCACGGTCTGGAGCTTTTCCGACACGATCTGCCGGTCGCGGAAGATGTCAGTGCCCCACTCGAACTCCACCCACACGACGGAAATGCCCTGCGCGGTCGAGGAGCGCACCCGCCGCACGCCGGTGGCGCCGTTCACCGCCGTCTCGATGGGGAAGGTCACGAGCGCCTCGACCTCCTCCGGGGCCATGCCGTGCGCTTCGGTGAGGACGGTCACGGTGGGCGCGGAGAGGTCGGGAAACACGTCCACGGGCATGCGCGCGGCGGTCCACGCGCCGGCCGCGAGCGACAACGTCGCGACGGCGAGCACCAGGAACCGGTTGCGGAGCGCCCAGGCGATCAATCGGTCGAGCATCCTGGTATCTCCCTCAGTGCGCGTGGCCTTCGGCCGGGACGCTGGTTGAGAGCGACGCCAGGCGCACCTGGTACGCGGCGCCGGTGACCACGCGGTCGCCGGGGCGCAGGCCGGACAGGACCACGGCACGCGTCCCGTCGTTGCCGCCCAGCGTCAGCTCCCGCTTCTCGAATCGCTCGCCCGAAGTCTGCACGTAGCAGATCGGCCGCCCGTCTTCGTCGAGGATGGCCGAACTCGGCACGACGACCCCGCGAACGGGGGAGCCCGTCCGCACCGCCACTGTGGCCGTCGCTCCCACCTTGATCGTGCGGTCGGGGTTGGCCGCCTCGTACAACACGAGCAGGGTACGGGTGACCGAATCCACCACGCTCCCGACCGACACGGTGCGGCGCGCCGGGTAGATCCGCTCGCTCCCCTCCACGCGGAAGGTGGCCGCGGTGGCCGCGCTCAGGCGCGACGCGCGGGCTGCCGGGACGTGCACCGCGAGCCACACGACCGACGGGTCCACGATGCTGAACAGCAACTCCCCCGGCAGGACGCGGCTGCCGGGCGTGACGCGCCGGCTCGCGACGACGCCCGCGATCGGCGCGCGGATCGGGAGCTTCCCCGTCGAGTCCATCGCCTCGCCGCCGGCGAGGCCCGCGAGCGTTTCGCGGGCCGCCTGGAGCCGGATCTCGGCTTCCAGCACGCGGCGCTGGGGGACGGCCTCCGCCGCGTACAGGCGGGCGGCGCGCGCGTGCTCGGCTTCAGCCTCGCGCAGCTCGCGCCGAGCCTGCGCGTAGGCGCTGCCCGCCTCCCCCAGGGTTGGCGTGAGGACGACCAGGCGCCGTCCCCGGTCCACCCACTGGCCGGGGGCGGGGGACGAGCTCGCGCCATCCACGTCCACCAGCCCACCAATCGGCGCCGCGACGTTCGCGACGCGGCCGGCCGCCGGTATCACCTCGCCCGCCGCATCAAAGGACTCGGCGACCTCACCGTCGGTCGCAAACGCGGTCGCGAATCCCGGCGTCTTCCATTGCTGCTCCTTGAGAAACGGAATGTCCCCGTCCTCCTCCTCGCCGGCCGGTACCTCGGCCGCCGTGGCGAACACGCGCAGGCCCGGCACGGCGATGCTGTCGCGCGCCTGCGGGCTCTCGATGCTGAGCGCCAGATCGTAGACGCCGGGCTGGTCGAATTCCGCCGTGACCCCGAAGATCCCCGCGATGCGTGGATCGTCCTGGGTCACCACGGTCGGCTCGCCACCGTCACGCGGCACGAACCGCAGCGTGACCCGGCCGGTCGCGAGTGGCGCGAAGTCGGTTAGATCGGTGAGGTGGATCGCGAACCGCGCCGGTTGACCGGCGATCAGGGCCGGATGCTCCATAAACAGCTCGGTGGAGTCGGTCCAGAGCGTGATCGCGCTCCCCTCGGGCTCGGGTGGTGTCGCGTCCTCGCGACCTCCACAGGCGGCGAAAGCGACCAGCAAGGCGATCGCCGCGCTCTTCGAAAGCACGTGGCTCGGCATCTAACGGTCCCCTTCCGGCCCGGCCGGCAGCCCCCCGGCGGCGCGCTCGAAATCGAAGTAACTCACCCACAGATCCCGGTGCGCGCTCACGGCGGCGACGCGGGCCGTGCGAAACGCGTCCACCGCGTCCAGCAGCTCCACCAGGGTCATCTCGCCCTCGGCATACGCCGCCCGGGCCACGCGGAGCAGTGCTTCGGGCTCGGCCAGCAGCTCGCCCGCGAAGAGCGACGCCCGTTCGCGGGCCGCCTGGTAGACGTCGAATGCGAGGCGGACGTCGTTCTCTGCCTGCCGCCGCACCAGCGCCAGGTACGCCTCCGCCCCGGCAAGCGCGGCGCCCGCTTCGGACGCCGCCGCGCCGCGCCGGTCGAACAGCGGGAGGGGCAGCGCGAACCCCAGAAACACGCCGGTAAGCCCGTCGCTTTGGGACTTGTATCCCCCCGTTACGGCGGGCGCCGGGATTCGGCCGCGGCTCACCGCCTGCTCCCTGGCCCGAGCGCCCTCCAGGGCGGCGCGGGCGGCGGCCAGCGCGGGAACCCGCGTTGCCAGAACGGACGGGGAGATCGGTGCGACGGCGGGCGGATCCCCGGCGGGGAGGCCGGCGGGGGCCATGACCGTGGCGCTGTCGGGCAACACGAGCCCAGCCAGCCGGCGGCGGGCCGCGTTCATCGCGAGCATCGCGGCCGATAGTTCGGACTCGTAGCGGGCCCGCTCGACGCGCAGGCGGCGCAGCGCGTAGCCGGACAGGTCACCCTCCGTCACGCGGTGCGCGGCGTCCTCGAGCGCTTCGCGGACCAGACCAGTCGCATCCTCCAGTCCATCACGCAGACGCTCGGCACTCGCCGCGTCGACGAACGCCTGCTTCACCTCGAAGGCGAGCCGGAGACTGTCGCCAGCTACCCGATGGGCGCCAGCCTCGCGCTCGGCAGCGGCCGCCCGCCCGCGCGCCGCGCCCTTCCACGGCCAGCGAAGCTGCTGAGAGAGAAGGACGTACGTCTCGTCGTAGCCCGCGCCGCCTCCGCTCAGCGTCTCGTGCGTGGCGCCGGCGACCGGGTTGGGATAGGCGGCCGCTTGGCGCACGCGCGCCACGTCACCCACCGCTTTGGCCCGGGCGATCCGGAACTCGAGATTGTTGCGCGCAAAGAGAGCCACTGCCTCGTCCAGGCTGACGCGGCGAACGGGTTCCTGCGCGGGAGCTGCGCGCGCGGCGCCCGACAGACCGGCCGCCCAGCAAAGGGCGGCCACGAGTGTGCGTGACACGAAGGCCTCCGTCGAAATCCGGTGTCGCGGAGTCGCGCGTTCACGAGCGCGGACTCCCGTTGCGCGGGGTCAGACGGAGAAGGGCGGCGACCTCGCGGGTGGCTGCCTGGGGGGGGGATGGCCGGGAGCGGTCTCCGGTGCGTCACCATGGGTCGCAACCAACTCGGCGACCGCAAGGGCCAGGAGCTGGTGATGTGCCGGGAGTGCTTCTGAAGTCGTCACCCGCGAGGCGAGCCCGTCGTCGGTCTGGGCCGCGAACCCGTCATGCGGACCGTGTGCGGCGTCCACGTGAATTTCGGTTGCGGGATGATCGCTGGCGGCCGGGAGGGCCGAGTCAAACGCGAGTGCACCCACGAGCAATCCGAGGGCACAGGCGAGGGCGCGGCGGGGCCGTCCGGGGCTGGGCACGCCCAAGGGTATCATGGCGCCGCGAAACGTGTCAACCACCGCCCCTGAAACTGGTCCACTACCGACTCGGGAGCGTCAGTCGCCGACCCAGTGCTTCCGGCGTAGGTTCCCCGACGCCTCTGGAGCTGATCGGCGGACATCATGGTGAAGCACCCGTGAAGGACAAACACCCGCTCCCGCCCGGGATTCAGGCCATCTACTCCGAGATGGCCTCCCGCCACTTCCGCCCGTTGGAGGAGGTCAACGCGTTCCTTCAACGGCGCATGGACGAGTACAACGCGGCGCCGCAGGCCGAGCTGGGTGGGTTGTCGCCGGTGCAGATGTACGACCTGCTGAGCGGGGACTGGAAGCTCGGGCCCGCTTCGCCTCGCGGTGCTGCCTCCCGATGTGGTTGCGGGTTCGGCGTTCGTCGGCACCGCGCGGCTGCTGTCGCAGGCGGCCGGGGTCAAGGGGGGCCTCCAGGCCACGCGGGCTGCCGGTGCCCGGTGATTGAATCGACGTAACTGGCGCTGGCACGCCAAGCCGCCATCATGGTGAGGCGACCGGACGGATGCGCGTTTTCTCATCCAGCCGCCGGTGTTGGTCGTCGGGCGGCGAATGCCCCAATGCGACGCGCATCAGGCGGGCGGAACTAATTTCAGCGCACGCGGGTTACTAGATTCAGCCCGATGATGCGCTCCCTACGCTGGCTCCCGGCCCTGCTCGTGATCGCGGCGACCACCGGTCCCCACGCGGCGGCGCCATTGTGCGGCTTGCTCAATTCCGGCATGCCGATGCACGATCAGGTGGCCATGCCCAGCATGCCGGGGCCGCGTGCCGCCATCCACGCCGCCGGCCAGTCCGGCGGTCAGTGCAACTTCTCGGAGTGCTCCGCGGGCCCGACGGCTCCGGTGCAGATGCTCACCTGGATTCACACGATCTTGCCGGTGCCGTATGCCCGTCCGATGGCTCCGAGCGCCGAGCGCCCGCCTGATCCCACCGCTCCGCCCACTCCTCCGCCCCAAGCCTAGCCTCTCCCAGGTGTAGTGTGCCCATCCGTGATCTCCCGGGATCGCGGAGACCCTGCTGCGCGCGGTCGGTTGGCCGCGCGGGAGAGACGATGACGTGCGACAACGCGTGATGCGACAACTCGTGAACTGTCTGCCATTGGCCGGATCGGCGGCCCTCGTGCTCGCGGCGGCGCGTCCCTCTGCGGCCCGCGCGCAATCGGCCGTGTTCGAGGTGCCTGGGCTGCGCGGGTACGTCGAACGGGTCCTGCAACGCAACGCGGGACTGCGCGCCGCAGAGTCGCGGCTCGGTGCGGCGGAGCGGCGGATCGCGCCCGCCGGCTCGCTGCCGGATCCCATGCTGACGTTCGGCGCGATGGCGGTGCCGGTCACGTCGTTCGACCTCGACCGGGAGCCGATGACCCAGTTCCCGCTCATGGTGCAGCAGCGCTTTCCGTTCCCCGGAAAGCAGGCGGCCGCGACCGCGGTTGCGCGGGGGGACAGCTCGGTTGCCTACGCCGGTCGCGATGCGCTCGAGGCCGGCCTGGTCGCCGCAGCGGTGCGCGCCTATTACGCCGTGGCCGGCGCGGAGACGGCGCTCCCGATCTGGCGCGCGCGCGTGGCCCTCGCGGATCAGGCGATCGCGGTGGCGCAGGTGCGCTATGAGACCGGCACCGCGCCGCAGACCGACCTGCTGCGGGCCCGGCTCAGGCGGGCCGAGCTGGACGAGGAGCGGCGCGAGCTGGAGGCTGCGGTGGCGTCCGCGGGCGCGCGCCTGGACGCGCTCCGCGCCGGCCCGGGCGAAGCGGTCTTTACACCCCTGCTGATCTCGACCGCGGTGGTCCCGGGGCTTCGCGGAGACTCCGTGCCGCCGGGTTCCGTTCTGCGGCAGGCGCTGATCGAACGCAGCCCGCCGCTCCTCGCCGCCGCCGCCGAGGCGGAGCGCGCTCGGCGCACCGTGCGCGTCTTCGCGGTGGCCGGCCGGCCCGACTTCACCCTCGGGCTTCAGGCGGCGGTCCGGGGGGGAGGCCGTGAGACGTTCGTCTCGGCCCTGGTTGGGGTCTCGGTGCCGCTCTACGCCGGGCGCAAGCAGGGTCCCGCCGCGGAGGCCGCGCGGCTCGACGCGGCTGCGGCGGAACAGCGCTATGACGACCTCGCCGCCCACCTGACCGGGGAGCTCGGGGCCGCCGCGGCGGATCTCGCGGCGCTCCGCGACCGGATCCTCCAGACGGCGGACGAGATCCTCCCGCTCGCGGAGGCGGCGAGCGCCTCCGCGCTGCAACGCTACCAGGTGGGCGCCATCGAGTTCACGGCGGTGCTCGACGCCCAGGACGACCTGTTCCGCGCGCAGCTCCGGCTGGCGCGCCTGATTGCCGGCTACGGCGCCGCATGGGGCGACCTCGCGGCCCTGATCGGAGAGGAGTGGTATCGATGAGGCGGTCAACCGTGGTGATCGTTGCCGCCCTGGCGGCGTGTGGGGTGGAGGGGCAGGGGGGCAGGGGGGCGGAGGGGGCCGGGGTGTCAGAAGTGGCAGATGGCGTGGCCGGCATGCAGGGGATGGAAGGGATGGCCATGGGTGGTGAAGGTCCCATTCACGTGACGGCACGCCAGGCCTCGCTCGCCGGCGTGACGTTCGCCGTGGCGCGAGAAGCTCCATTGGAGCGGACCGTGCGCGCGGTCGCGATGGCGGTGCCGAACGAGCGCGGGCTCGGCATCGTGAACGCCCGTGTCAGCGGCTGGGTCGAGGAGCTGCATGCCGATGAGACGGGGCGCTTCGTGCGCGCCGGCGAACCGCTGCTCGAGCTCTACGCGCCGGAGCTGGTCACAGCGCAGGAGGAGCTGCTCCTCGCCAAACGCCTCGCGGCGACCGCGGGGGGCGACTCCCTGGTGGCCGCCGTGCGGCGGCGGCTCGCCCTCTGGGGCATCGCCGCTGCGGACATCGAACGGCTGGAGGAGCGTGGGCAGGTCGAACGCCGCCTGACCATTCGGTCGCCGTACCCCGGTCACATCCTGGAGAAACAGGTCATCGAGGGTCAGATGGTGCGGGCCGGCGACCCGCTGTTCAAGATCGCCGACCTGTCCACGATCTGGATTGAGCCCGCGGTTTTCGAGGCGGACATCCCGCTGGTGCGGGTGGGCCAGCGCGCGCAGGTGACGTTCGACGCGCGCCCTGGGGAACGATTCGACGGGCGGGTCACGTTCGTCCACCCCGAGCTGGACATGAAAACCCGGACGCTCAAGGTCCGCGTCGAAGTTCCCAACCGCCGGCTCCTGATCAAGCCCATGATGTACGGCGCCGTGCGGATCGCGACGGACGGCCCGCGCGGCGTCACGGTGCCGCTCGGGGCCGTCCTCCCGACCGGCACGCGGGACCTCGCGTTCGTGGTGCGCCGGGGCGGCGTGGTGCCCACCGAAGTGGTGGTGGGCGCGCGCGGGGACTCCACGATCCTGGTGGTGGACGGCCTCGCGCCGGGGGACACCGTCGTGGCCTCGGCCACCTTCCTGTTCGACTCGGAGTCGCAGCTCGCCGCTGCCATGGCTGGCATCATGCTCAACATGGGCATGGGCCTCGACATGGGTGGGATGAACATGGAAGGGATGGACATGCCCAGCGTACAGCAGGCTCCGGGCCGGCCCGATTCGATGCCGGGGATGACGCGGGATTCGGTGGCCCGGAAGGAGCGACGGCCATGATCGCGCGGCTGATCCAGGCCTGCGTCCGCTGGCGCGGGCTCGTGGCGCTCGGCGCGCTCGCCGTCTTGCTCGCCGGGATCGGCCTCGCGCGCACGATGCCGGTGGACGCGATCCCGGACCTGTCGGACGTGCAGGTGATCGTGTTCACCGAGTACGCCGGCCAGGCGCCGCAGGTCATCGAGGACCAGGTCACCTATCCCCTGGTCACCGCGCTGCTCGCCGTGCCGCAAACGAAGGTCGTGCGCGGGCAGTCCATGTTCGGGCTCTCGTTCGTCTACGTGCTGTTCGAGGACGGCACCGACCTGTACTGGGCCAGGAGCCGCGTGCTGGAGTACCTCAACTCGGCGGGGGCGGCCCTGCCGGAGGGCGTCCGCCCGCAGCTCGGGCCCGACGCCACCGGGGTGGGCTGGGTTTATCAGTACGCCGTCGAGGGCGAGGGGTACTCGCTTGACCAGCTCCGGTCGCTCCAGGACTGGTACCTGCGCTACGGCCTGCAGCAGGTCCCGGGCGTGGCCGAGGTGGCGAGCGTGGGCGGGTACGTGAAGCAGTATCAGGTGATTCTCGATCCGGCGAAGCTCCTGGGCTTCGGTGTCACGGCGGACCAGGTGATGCGCGCCGTCCGGACGTCGAACACCGACGTGGGAGCCCGCACCATTGAGGTGGCGGGCGGGGACTACATGGTCCGCGGCCTGGGATACCTCAAGGGCGTGAGCGACATCGCCGGTCTGGCCGTGGGGTCCGGCGCGAACGGCGTTCCGGTCCGGGTGCGCGACGTCGCCGTCGTGACGGTCGGCCCCGACATCCGGCTCGGCTTCGCCGAGCGGAACGGGAGCGGCGAGGCGGTGGGCGGCGTCGTGGTCATGCGCTACGGCGAGAACGCGCTCGAGGTGATTGACGGGGTCAAGCGCAAGCTGGCCGAGTTGGAGCAGGGGCTCCCGCCTGGCGTGCGGATCGTCACGACATACGACCGGTCGTCTCTCATCAACCGGGCCATCAGTACGCTCGGGCGCACGCTGATCGAGGAATCCCTCATCGTGGCGCTGGTGTGCGTCGTCTTCTTGCTGCACGTGCGCAGCGCCCTCGTGGCCATCTCGATCTTGCCGCTCGGCATCCTGATGGCGCTGGCGGCGACGCGGTTCATGGGCGTCAATGCCAATATCATGTCGCTAAGTGGGATCGCGATCGCCATCGGAGCGATGATTGACGCCGCGATCGTGATGATCGAGAACCTGCACAAGCACATTGAGCACGCGCCCGATCGGCCGCGCTGGGAGCTGGTGGCGGCGAGTGCCAAGGAGGTGGGGCCGGCGCTGTTCGTGTCGCTGCTCATCATCACACTGTCGTTCATCCCCGTATTCTCGCTCCAGGCGCAGGAGGGCCGACTGTTCCGGCCGCTGGCACTCACCAAGACGTTCGCCATGGCGGCGGCAGCCCTCCTGTCGGTCACGGTCGTCCCGGTATTCATGGGGCTGTTCATCAAGGGCACGGTTCGGCCCGAGGATGCGAACCCGATCAACCGGTGGGCCATCCGGCTGTACCGGCCGGTGCTCCGCTGGTCGCTGGCACACCGCGGGCTGGTGCTGGGCGGGGCCGGCGTTCTAGTCGCGGTGACCATGTGGCCGCTGACGCGGCTGGGCAGCGAATTCATGCCGCCGCTCGACGAGGGCTCCGTGATGTACATGCCCAATACGATTCCCGGCGTGTCCGTGAGCGCGCAGCGCCGCATGCTCCAGAAGCAGGACTCGATTCTCATGACCTTCCCCGAGGTCGAGTCCGTGTGGGGCAAGGCGGGCCGGGCACGGACCGCGACCGATCCCGCGCCCGTATCGATGGTCGAGACGATCGTCAACCTGAAGGACCCGTCCGAATGGCCCGAACGCCTGACGCAGGACGAGCTAATCGCCAAGCTGGACCGCGAGCTCCGGTTTACCGGCTACGTCAATAGCTGGACCATGCCGATCAAGAACCGGACCGAGATGCTCTCGACGGGCATCCGCACCACGCTCGGCATCAAGATCTTCGGCGCGGACCTCCGAACCATCGAGCGCGTCGGCGGGGAGATCGAGGCGCTCCTCGCGCCGGTTCGCGGCACCGCGAGCATCTACGCCGAGCGGTCGTTCGGCGGCCGGTATCTGGATATCCAGCCGGACCGGGAGGCGGTGGCGCGCTACGGCCTCACGGTGGGTCAGGTGCAGGAGGTGGTCGGTACGGCGCTGGGCGGCAGGAACATCACCACCACGGTCGAGGGCCGGGAGCGTTACCCCGTGCAGGTACGCTACGGGCGATCATTCCGGGACGACCCGCGGCGGCTGGGCGATCTGCTCGTCGCCACGCCGCAGGGTCCGCAGGTCCCCTTGTCGCAACTCGTGAGCACCCGGTTCACGGCCGGCGCGCCGATGATCAAGAGCGAGGATGCCCAACTCCTCGGCGTCGTATTCATCGACGTGCGAGGGCGCGACGTGGGGAGCTACGTGGCGGAGGCGCGGGAGCTGGTGCACCGCGAAATCACGCTCCCGCCCGGGTACCGGCTCCAGTGGAGCGGGCAGTACGAGGCGATGGCGCGCGTGAAGCAGCGGCTCACGATTGTCGTGCCGGTGACCATCGGCATCATCGCGCTGCTGCTCTACTTGACGTTCCAGAGCGTAGTCGAGGTGGCCATCGTGCTGACCTCGCTCCCCTTCGCGCTCATCGGCGGCGTGTGGCTCATGTGGGCGGCGGGGTTCAACGTGTCGGTCGCGGTCGCCGTGGGGTTCATCGCGCTCGCGGGCGTTGCCGCGGAGATCGGCGTCGTGATGCTGGTGTACCTCGATCGAGCGTGGCGGGACCGAGGTGCGCACGTCGGCGAGGCGGTGGAACAGACCATCGAGCGCGGGGCCGTGCTGCGGGTGCGCCCGATCCTCATGACCGCGACGGCGGTGACCCTGGGGCTCGTCCCGATCCTGTGGACGCACGGCACCGGGGCGTCCGTGATGCGACGGATCGCGGCGCCGATGATCGGGGGGATGGTCACGTCCACCGTGCTGACGTTGGTGGTGATTCCCGTGCTGTACTACCTGTGGCGGCGACGCCAGACGGTAGCGGCTCCAACCGTCTAGAACGTGGAGGAAGCTGTGTATTCCCGCTGGCGGATCCTCGCGCCGGCGCTGTTGGGGCTGGTGTCCGGTGGGCTCCCCGCCCCCACCCAACCGAAGGCACCCATGGTGCTTATGACGTACGCCCTGGCGTACCGCGACCGCCGCCGAGTGTGAGGGCGCGCGTGGCGCGGGGAATTTGGCCCGGCGGAATGCGCCCCCAGGGAGTCCCGCGAAACATGTAGCTGGCGCGGGGCATATGCCCCACCTCCCGTGCCGAACCGCTCGCTCATCCGGCGGGTTGCGGCAGGCGCCGGGTGTCAAACCCTTGGGAATTCGTGAGATACGCGTCCGGCGTCGGGTGGTCCGGCACGTGCCATGGAGACTCGCCGTGGGAGCAACAATCCTTCAAGGACTTCATGTGAGGTCGGAAGCGTGACGGCATCAGGGGGGATGGCAAGCGCCGCCCGGACGGGAGTGCTGGGTGGGCGAGGCGTGAAGTGGTTTCTCCTGTCGCTCGCCCTGGGGCCCTGGTGGGTTCGCCACGCATCGGCCCAGGCGGCTGCTGGCGACACGCTCAGGCTGACCGCCGCGGTCGCCGCGGCCCGCGGCGCTAACCCGATGCTGCTGGCGGCCCGGCTCAGCGCGGACGCGGCGGCCGAGCGCGTGCCGCAGGCCGGCGCGCTGCCCGATCCCCAACTGGCGTTCGGGCTGGTGAACCGCATGCTCCCAAACTTCGGCGCCGACGAGCCGATGACGATGAATGAACTCCGGCTCACGCAGATGCTGCCTTGGCCGGGGAAGCTGGGGTTCGGGAAGCGGCGGGCTGAGCACCTGGCGCGGGCTGGCGCGCTCGAGGCGGTGGACGCCGAGGTGCGGCTGGTGAGCCGGGTGAAGTCCGTGTACGCCGAGGTGGGGTACATTGACCGCGCGATCGCCATCATGGATCGGACCCGCGGCCTGCTGCGGGACTTCTTTCAGGTTTCGCAGACCATGTACGCGGTGGGCGAAGGCTTGCAGCAGGACGTGCTCCAGGCGCAGGTGGCCGTGGCGCGCATGACCGAGGACATCGTGGTCATGCAGCAGGAGCGCCTGGCCATGGCGGCGCGGCTGAACGCCCTGATGGGACGAGGCGCGAGCGAGCCGGTTGGGCCGCTCGAGTTGGCCGGCCCCGGAGATACGCTGCCGGGGGTGGACTCGCTCATGGCGCGGGCCGCGGGCGCGCGGCCGGCCCTCCAGGCGGCGTACGAGCGCGCACGCGCGGCGGACGCGGGCTATCGGGCGGCACGCCGGGAGCTGTATCCCGACTTCATGGTGCAGCTCGCCTATGGGCAGCGGCCCCAGTTCGACGACATGGCGACCATCATGGTGGGGATCACGATCCCGTTGTGGGCCGGGGCGCGGCAGCTCCCCATGCGGCGGGAGATGGCGGCCATGCGGGCCGGCGAAGACGCCATGGTCCGCGACCTCTACAACGAGACGTTCGCGGAGCTGACCGAGCGGCGGGCCCAGGCGGAACGGGCGCGAAGTCTCGCGGGATTGTACGAGAGCTCGATCCTGCCGCAGGCGCGGGCCGCCGTGGAGGCAGCACTGTCGGCGTATCGCGTGGGGCGGGTGAACTACATGACGCTGGTGGAGAGCGAGATGACGGTGAATCGCTATGAGATCGAACTGGTGCGCCTGGCGGCGGCCTATCACCAGGCCGCGGCGGGAATCGAGGCGCTGCTGGGTGGCGAAGGAGGCGCGCGATGATCGGGCGTTGGGGCACAGCGGGCACGGCCATTCTGCTGCTCGCGGCGACCGCGTGCGGCGGGGGCGGCGAGCAGGCGTCGGAGGCGGACGCCGCCTCGATGGAAATGACTCCCGAGGAACATGCCCGCATGCAGGCGGGCGGTGGGCAGGGCGCCACCGACACGTCGGGGCAGGCGCTCCGGCAGCCGGTGCACCTCACCGAGGCGCAGGAGCGCGCCCTCGGCGTGGTGTACACCACCGTGCGCCGCGAGACGCTCACCAAGGAGATCCGCACGGTGGGCCAGATCATGCCCGCGGAATCCCGGCTCGCGGACGTGACGACCAAGATCGAAGGGTTCGTCGAAGTGCTGTTCGTGAACACGACCGGTGCGGCCGTGCGGCGCGGGCAACCCCTGCTGGCGATTTACAGTCCGATGCTGGTGGCGGCGCAGGAGTAATTCCTGACCGCCAAGCGACTGGCAGCGCGCGTGGATTCTTCGGCGCCG
>DASWHL010000003.1:0-6239 GCA_036398175.1 Gemmatimonadales bacterium | reverse complement strand
TCGTGGCGCTCGCGGGGCTCGATGGCATCGAGATCGGGAAGACGGTCACGGATCCGGATACGCCGGAGCGGCTGCTGGGCATTGCGGTCGAGGAACCGACCATCTCGGTGGATTTCTCGCTCAACAACTCCCCGTTCTCGGGACGGTCGGGGAAGTACGTGACGTCCCGGCAGGTGCGGGACCGGCTGTTCAAGGAGCTGGAGCGCAACGTGGCCCTGCGGGTGGAGGAGACCGACCGGCCCGACACGCTGACCGTGTCCGGGCGGGGCGAGCTGCATCTCTCCATCCTGATGGAGACGATGCGCCGGGAGGGCTACGAGTTCCAGGTCAGCCGGCCGCGGGTCATCACCCGGGAGGGTCCCGGCGGGGAGCGGCTGGAGCCGTACGAGGAGCTGGTGATCGAGGTTCCGGGCGACATGGTCGGGACGGTGATGGAGGACCTGGGGCCGCGCAGGGCGGAGATGCGGGACTTGAAGCCGACGGGGCAGGGGAAGACCCGGATGGGGTTCGTGATCCCGGCCCGGGGCCTGTTCGGCTACCGGTCCGACTTCTTGACGGACACGCGCGGCGAGGGGATCATGCACCACAGATTCCTGGAGTACGGGCCGTGGGCCGGTCCACTGGCGCACCGGTCGCGCGGCGTGATGGTTGCCGACCGCGAAGGGGTGGCCGTCGCGTACGCCATCTTCGGGCTCCAGGAGCGGGCGGAGATGTTCGTGTCGCCGGGGGATCCCGTGTACGCGGGCATGGTGGTGGGGGAGAGCGCGCGGTCCGGCGACATGGACGTGAACATCACGAAGGAAAAGAAGCTCTCGAACATCCGGACCACGGCGACGGACGAGGCCTTGCGCCTGGAGCCGCCGCGGGATATCACCCTCGAATTGGCGCTCGAGTACATCGAGGAGGACGAACTGATCGAGGTCACGCCGGACGCCATCCGGCTGCGGAAGCGGGCGCTCGATCCCACGGAACGTCGGAAGGCTCAGCGGGCGGCGAAGGCCGCCGCGGGAGCGTAGCCGGCGCGGTCGTCGGCAGGCACGGCGGGACCACTCACTTGCTCGGAGGAAGCATGCAGCCCTGGGAGACGTCGAACTCGTCGCGGTTCGTTGCCGCACGGTATGACGACGAAGACGAACTCGACGATTTCGAGGAGGACGAGGAGCTGGAAGAGGAGCAGGACGAGGACGACGAGGACGGCGAGGAGAGCTACGAGGATTACGACGACCTCGAGGACGATTTGGGCGACGATGAGGGGCCGCGGCACGGTCGCCGACGCAACGAGTGGGAGTGAAGCTCGCGCGGCGGGGCAGCGAGGCAGCGAGGCAGCGTGGCAGACAGGTCAGTGCTGCGGCGCTGCCGCGCCGCCTCGGGGTGGTGTAGGGGGCCGCGGTGGCTATTCTTAGTTGTTTGGGGCCTGTAGCTCAGTTGGTTAGAGCGCACGCCTGATAAGCGTGAGGTCCGTGGTTCAACTCCACGCAGGCCCATCACTGAAAGACGTCCGCGGGTCCTTCCAGCCGCTGCCACTCGCCTCGAGGGAGGCTCCGCGACCGCGTGGCCGGGCCCTGACCTCTCACGGTCGGCCGCGGCTGCTTGCCGCCGTCTCGTCGATCCGGAGAAACCGCGCGGCATTGCGGTAGAAGATGTCGCGCTTCTCCGCAGCCGACAGGAACGGCGCTTCCTCGATGGCCCGCACGGCCCACTCGATCGCCTCGGGCCAGCGCATCTGGTCGGTCCCGAACATCAGGCGTTTGCCCAGGCCGGCGTCCATCAGGCGCCGCAGGTAGTCGTAGAACGCCGTGCGCGGGATGACCCACGTGATGGTGGACAGGTCCCCATGGAGCTGGGGGTACTGATTCATCAGCGCGATCATCTCCCCCAGGAACGGGTAGCCGGTGTTCTCGACGTAGATCCGGAGATCGGGGTGGCGCACCAGCACCTCCTCGAGCAGCAGCGGATTGCCCGCGGCCGAACGGAACCCCGGCAGCCGCGGCCCGATTCCCTCGACGTGAATAAGGAGCGGGATGTCGAGCTCCGCCGCCAACGCGAAGTACGGCGCCAGCGCGGGGTCATTGGGTGGCACGCCGGTGAGCTGCACGGCGATTTCGCCCATCCCGGCGAGCCGTCCGGCCAGGAACTCCCGCCGCAGCACGTCCGGACCCGGTCGCCCAGGCTCCACCATGAACAGGCCCGGAAGGAACCGGTCCGGCGCCGCCGCCACCCAGCGTCGCAGCTCCGCGGTATCGGGCCCGCTCACGAAGGCCTTCACGATATTGAAGCGTCGCATCTGTTCCAGCGTCGCGCGGAGCGATTCGTCGGCCGTGGTCGTGGCCGCCCCCCGCCCCCGGCACGGGTCCGGCCGACACAGGGCCGGCACGCCGCCGGGCAGATCCGCCGGATGGTGGGTGTGCATGTGCATGTCAATGATCGGTGGCCGGGCCTGGGCCGCCAGCCGCACGGGCGCGAAGCCCAGGGCGACGGCGAGAACGCCCCACGTTCGCAGGGTTTTCATGGAAGCCTCCACTCCGGAGTCGGATCGCAGCGGGATTCGTCTCGGGGCAATCTACGGGAGGCCGCGCCGCCGCCGCATCGGGAGGAGCGTGTACGCGAGTCGTGCCGGACGGAATGGGTAATTCTGTGCAGTGCGGCGGCGCTACACCAGCCCGTTCTGGAAAGCGTAGGCCGTCGCGGCCGTCCGCGTGGATAGGCCCAGCTTGGCGAAGATGTTGCTGACATGGCGGGCGACGGTCTTCTCGCTGATCGTCAGGTCCGCGGCGATGGCCCGGTTGGTCTTGCCTGCCGCGACCAGGCGGAGCACCTGACGCTCGCGGGCGGAGAGCCCATGCGCCGGCTCGGGCATCGTCTGGTGCGTGAGCGCGTCCAGCCGTGCCAGGTCCGGGGCCGCGCCCAGCCGGTCGAAGACCGCTCTCGCGGCCTCGAATTCCAGCGCGCAGCCGTCGCCGTCGCCGAGTAGCCGGCACGCCAGGCCGATCAGCACCCGCGTCCGGGCGGCGTGGTGGGGCGCGTCCATGTCGTGCCAGATCCGCCAGGCGCGGCGGAGTGAAACGAGCGCGGTTTCCGCGTCACCCTCCGCCAACCGGAGCTCGCCGCGGCCCACCGCCGCCAGGGCGGTGAGCACGGCGGCCTCGAAGGCCGCCGCGATCTCCTCCAGCTCAGTCGCGGCGGTCCGCGCGCCGTCGAGGTCGCCGATCGCGAGCGCGATCTCGAGGTACGCGGGCAGCACCGCGGTCCGGGCCAGCGGCCCCGCGGCGCCGGTCATCGCCCGGCGGATCGCCGCGGCCGCCGCGTCGGCCCGCCCCTGCGCGAGGCGCAGCAGCGCCAGCCCGGGTTGCGGATCCGCTCCCTGGCGGCTCGCGGCGCGGTAGGCCGCTTCCGCTTTCGCGAACTCGCCCCGCAAGCGGTGCACCTCGGCCGCCTGGTAGTACGCGGCCGCCGGAGGGTTCCGGTCGGGCGCCTGCGCCACCCGTTCGCAGGCGCGGCGCGCCTCCAGCATCGCCTCGGTCCAGTCGCCATGGAATCGCATGATCTCGGCGCGGCGCACCAGACAGGTCGTGGTGAAGGCCACCAGGCCGCTCTGGGCGGCGCACCACCGAGTCAGGGCCGCGGTCCATTCGAGAGCGCGGTCCAGCGCGTACGACCGCTGACACATCTCGATCACGCTGCAGTAGATCAGTCCCGTCATGATGGGGGACAGCTCGCCGGCGGTGACGGCCACCATGACCTCGTCCAGCAGGGCGAGCCCCCGCTGCGTCTGTCCCTGCTCGACCAGCGCGCGCCCCTCGACGTGACGGGCGGCGGCGGTCAGATCCCGGTCACCGAACCGCTCTCCGCGGCTCGCGGCGTCGACCGCGGTGGCCGCCGCCGCCTGACAGTCGTGCCCCCGCAGTTGCCGCTCCGCGACGGGCAGGAGCAGGTATCCCCGCTCCACGCAGTCCCGGTCGCCGATCAGCCGCTCCGCCCGGGCGAGCCATCCGCTCGCGCGGCCCATTTCCCCGCGGAACATCAGCAGCAGGCCGGTCCAGAACGCGCACCGGGCCGCGGCCGCGTGGTCGCCGCCGTCCCGGTACGCGCGGTGGGCGCGCTCCAGCGCCCCGTCGTGCTCTTCGTCCCGGCCGGTCAGATACGCGGCGGTCGCGAGGCACTCGAGATCCTCCGGCGCCAGCAGATCCGCCCGATCGGCGGCGGCCAGGTTCTGGTAGGCGTTGTCCCAGTCGCGCCGGGCGTACGCGTCGTGACCGAGCTCGAGGGTATCGGAACGAACCATGTTTCCTCGCGAGGCGCCGGTGCAGCTCACGTGCGCCAGCGCCTTGGGATGATAGCGAGGGCCTCCCCGTGAATGTAGCGCGTGCCGTGGGTGGCGCGGCGTATGACTGGGGCAGGAACATCAATGGCTCACTGGGTGCGCCGCCGCCCCAAACGATTCCGGTGTCGCTGGACCCCGATCATGTCCTACACCTCACGCCTGGAATCCCGGCAGATCGCGCGGTCTGTCAACGAATTACCGACATGGTGTCGGATTCCAGGCGCCCTGGTGCCGGCCTGATAAGCGTGAGGTCCGAGGTTCAACTCCTCGCAGGCCCATCAACCCGGCCCGCCTTCCGGCGGGCTTCTTCGTGCCAATCCGCGTTCGTCGCGCTCGGTCGCCTCTCCGCTCACGGCCCCGCCCCTGCCCCCTGGGGACCCGCTTACTCGTGGGCGCCCACTTGACGCTCCCTTGACGCGCCGCGCCCAGTCTCCGGTGGTGCACCCGGAGGAGGAAAGATGCAGTCGGCAAGGCGAACCCCAGTGGTGATCGCGCTGGCTGGCGGTCGGCGGCCTCGGGTGCCACTCGTGGACCCGGACCGCGATCGGTTGGGGGATCCCGCTGGCGTTGCTCGGGATCACCATTGCGGCATGCGCGGAGGGAGACTGCGGCACCAGCTACGGTGGGTTCTGACGCCAACCCCGCGTCCCTCGACGGAGGTAGGTCCCATGACTCGGCAGGTACTGTTCAGCGCAGGCGTCGTTTTGGTACTGGCGGCGGCGGGCATTCGGCGAGCGGCCGTCGCCCAGCCGGTGGCCTTCACCGGGTCGTGGCGTGCGGCGCCCATCCCCGTGACATCGGGATCCCTGACCGACGAGGCGCCGCAGACGAGGACCGGCGAAAAGAGCCCGCTTCTGGCGGCCCTCCTCAGCTGGATCGCCTTCCCGGGAGTAGGGTCCTTCTACGCGGGGAACAGCGGTCACGGCGTGCGGCACGTCGTGATCGGCGTGCTGACGCTCGGCGGCGGCCTCACCGCGCTCGCGCTGGCGTGCAACGACGGCGACTGCGGAGACGGCGCCGGCGTCGTGCCGGCGCTCGGCCTGCTCGGGGTTGCGGCGGCCAACGCCGTCTGGAGCATCTTGGTCGCCGTCAGGGACGCGGAGGCATACAACCGCCGCCTCGGGACCGCCTCGCTGGAGCTGACTCCGGCGGTAGCCGTCCTGTTGCCCTCCACGAGCCGGGAGGCGTCACCTGCCCCCGGGATGAGGGCGCGGCTGGGCGTCCGGCTGGCCCGACTCTCGTTTTAGGGGTCCTGCTGGACACTGCGGCCCGCCCGGTGTCCCCGGGAGACGGCGGCGGGCAGTGAGGAAACGGGCTCCGCTCCGAGCACGGTGAACTCTGCCTCGCCGCCGGGTTACTGAAGGGAATGACCACCCCGGCTGTTCCCGCCGTTCCCGTCACCATGGGCGCCCACGACGCCCACACCAGGGAGTTCGGTCCCTTCCGGCTCACGGACGCCTGGTTCGAGCCGCACGACACCCTGGACCGTCATGTCCACGATCGGGTGACGTTCGCGGTGATGCTCGAAGGGAGCTTCGACCTCGTGATCGGCGGACGGCGCCTGTCGTGCACCCCGGGCACGGTGTTCACGGAGCCCGTCGGCGATCCGCACGCCAACCACATGGGCCGCGCCGGGGCACGGGTCATGGCGCTCCAACCGGATCCCTCGGATTTCCCCGCCGCGTGTGTGCGTTTCCTCGACCGGGTGAATCACCTGGAAAGCCGGGCCCTGCACCGCCTGGCCGGACGTCTGGCCCGCGAGCTCCGGACCCCGGACGACCTCACGGCGCTCGAGGCCCAGGCGGTGGCGTTCGAGATGCTCGCGGCGGGCGCGCGCCTCGGGCGCGCGTCCGCTCAGGACAAGGGGCCCCCGGCGTGGCTCACCCACACCGTGGAGCGCATGCACGATGGGTTCCGC
>DASWHL010000002.1:0-23662 GCA_036398175.1 Gemmatimonadales bacterium | reverse complement strand
AGCGGCGCCGTCGGGATTCGGACCGGCGGCGCCGCGTGCGTCTACGGGCTGGTCGCCCAGACGCCGAGACGCCATGAATAGGTCGCCGAGGCGCCGAGACGCGCAGTGGCCCTGAGCCGCCAGCCGCGAGTGCTGCCGGTCGAACCCCTCTCACCACTCATCGCTTGCAGCCACTCGGCGTCTCGGCGCCTCGGCGACCTATTCATGGCGTCTCGGCGTCTGGGCGACCAGCCCGTAGACGCACGCGGCGCCGCCGGTCCGAATCCCGACGGCGCCGCTCACCTGGTCCCTGCGTCAGTCCGGTACGATCGTCGTACGGACGCCGAACGGTCGGCGCAGGCTCCTGCGATTCGGTCCGGAGATCAGCCCCGCGGACGGCGATCGCTTGCCCTTACCGGACTGACGCCGGTTGTACACTCAGACAATGGATCACCTCCTTGGTGTGGGTGGGAGTGAGGGCGTGAACGGGTGACATTATTGGGGATCGCGGGCGGTAACGCAAGTCCTGTGGTCGTGAGACGGTGAGACGGACTGGATACGACGCCGAGACGCCGAGACGCTGAGTGGCTCCGAGTTCACAGCTGTCAGGCGAATCCCGGGAACCATCCTCACGGCTCGTGACTCAGAGCCACTACGCGGCTCGGCGTCTCGGCGTCTTACTCACGCCGTCTCACCGTCTCACCGTCTCTCCGTCGCACCGACGTGGCGTCCCGTCTCCCCCGCCACAGCAACATCCGCCCGCCCCGCGCGTATCACCGATGATCCCAGTCAGGAGCCACGGTGATGCTGTGGGTGCTGGTAGTGGCCGGGCTCGTGCCCGGCCTGTTGTCCCTCGGGAGCGGGGCGATCAGGGTGGTGGGGCCGCCGCTGCCCGTACCCGCCGACACGGGAAAGGTCGTGCGGCTCACGCTCGCGCCCGCCGGCAACCAGGCCCGGTACCGCGTGCGGGAGCAGCTGGTGAACCTGGACTTTCCCAGTGACGCGGTGGGTGTGACGAGCGCCATCACGGGCGCGCTGGTGCTGGACACGGACGGCAACGTCGTGGCCGGCGAATCGCGGTTCGTCATTGACGTGACGACCCTGAAGAGCGATCGCGAGCGGCGGGACGGCTACCTCCAGCGCCGCACGCTCGAGACCGCGCAATTCCCCGCCGTGACCCTGGTCC
The DNA here is from genome assembly GCA_036398175.1 of Gemmatimonadales bacterium. GTDB lineage: Bacteria > Gemmatimonadota > Gemmatimonadetes > Gemmatimonadales > GWC2-71-9 > JAOTWJ01. The sequence goes on along the minus strand of DASWHL010000002.1, from coordinate 22,497 downwards.
CCACGACTCTGCGGGACCTCCCCTGGCCCCTGCCCGCCTCGGGGACCTTCGTCTTCGAGATGGACGCCGACCTCACGATCAGGGCGGTGACGAGGGGCGTTCGCTGGCAGGTCCAGGCCGAGGCGATCCCCGGAGGATTCACCGGAACGGCGTCCACGCGTTTCCCGTTCGAGGCGTTCGAGCTGATGAAGCCCAGGGTGTCGGTCGTCCTGAGCGTCGAGAACGAGATCCGGCTGGAATACGACTTCCACTTCGTCCCCGACACCACGCCCGAACCGTGACCGCCCCGTCCGCCCTATCGCCCATCGAACGCCATGATCCGATACCCCGCCGGCGGGTCCACGCCCAGCAGGTGCTCCACGAAGAAGTCCCAGCGCCGCCGCTGGAAGTACGCGTGCCGGCCCAGGTTGTGGGTTTGATTCGGTAGCACCAGCAGCTCGAAATCCTTGTTGGCCGCGACCAGCGCGTTCACGAGCTGGAGCGTGGCGGAGACCGGCACGTTCTCGTCTACGTCGCCGTGCGCCAGCAGCAACTTGCCCTCGAGCCGAGACGCGAGCGTCACGTTCGACTGCTCGCGATAATGGTCGCCCACGGGCCAGCCCATCCACTGCGTGTTCCAGACCGCCTTGTCCATCCGGTGATCGTGGTTCCCCGCCGAGGAGACGGCCACCTTGTAGAACTCGGGGTGGGTGAGCATGGCGTGCGCCGCGTCGTACCCGCCGGCCGAGTGGCCGAAGATCCCGACGCGGGTGAGATCGAGATACGGGCGCTGCGCGGCGAGCTGCCGTAACGCGGCGATGTGGTCGTCGAGGCCGCCGTCCCCCAGGTTCTTCCAGGAGTGCAACCGAAACGCCTTCCCGCGATGGTTCGTGCCCAGGCCGTCCACCTGCACCACCACGAACCCCAGCTCGGCAATGGACTGCGCCGTGCTGCGGTAGGCGCTGAACGTCTTGGGCACGAAGGATCCGTGGGGGCCCGTGTAGATCTGCTCCACGACCGGGTAGGTCCGGGTCGCGTCGAACGTCGAGGGCCACCAGATGAGACCGTAGACGTCGGTCGTGCCGTCCCGGGCCTTGGCGGCGAACGGCTCCGGCCGCCGCCAGCCGGTGGCGAGGAGCCGGCTGATGTCTGCGCGCTCGAGTTCGAGCACGACCGCGCCGTCGCTCGCGCGGCGGAGCACCGACACGGGCTCTACGTGCGGCCGGGAGTAGGTGTCCACGACGTAGTGTCCGGTGGGCGACACCGAGATGTCGTGATCGGCGTCTTCGGGTGTGAGCAGGCGCACCGACCGGCCGCTGACGTCGGTCCGATACAGGTGCCGCAGGTACGGGTCCCGTCCGGCTTCCCGGCCCGCGGCCGTGAACAGGATGGACCCCGTGTGCCCGTCCACGTGCGGGACATCCCGAACGACCCAACTCCCGCTGGTCAGCCTGCGCCGCAACGCTCCCGTTGCGCGATCGTACAGGTACAGGTGTTTCCAACCGTCGCGTTCCGACAGCCAGAGTACGCCGCCGTCGTCGAACGTCTCGAGGACCGTCCCGCCGTAGACGTCCACGTACGGCTCGCCGACCTCGTCCACGACCAGGCGCGGCGCGGCCTTTTCGACGTCAATCTCCAGCACCTGGCGGCGGGTGTATCCCCGCTCGGTCACGACGAGCGTCAGGCGTGATCCGTCGTCCGACCAGCGCGGCCGCGCGGGGGCGTTGTAGTACTGCATGACGACCGGCGCGATGGGGACGCGCACGGGCTGCCACGCGTCCACGGCCACGAGGAACAGGTCGCCGGTCGGGAGGACGGAATCCTCGGGCAGCGGATACCGGTAGGTGTAGTGCCGCGGCCGGACCCGATCAGGCGGAGCGTGCTGGACCATGCTGAGCGTGCCTGCGCCGCGGACGTCAATGCGGTAGGTCGCGAGCCGTCGCGAGTCGGGCGACCAGAACACCAGCGGACCGAGCGCGGGCGTCTCGGTCCGGTCCCGCACCATCAGCGTGGGTGACGGAACCGGCGCGGCGTACGCGCGGTCGCGCTTGCCGTCGGTGGTGAGCCGGATCTCGCGGCCGGACTCGGTGGACCGCACATGGAGGTCGTGGTCGCGCACGAAGGCGACCCACCGGCCGTCCGGCGAGAGGCCGTCGGGCTCCTCCTCCCGCGGCCGCCGGATGCACACGTAGGTGTCCAGCGGGCACTGCCAACGCGCGCGCTCGATCTCGAGCGTGACCGTGTCGCCGGCCGCGGACAAGCCGAGCCCGTCAATCGGGAGCCGGGCTGGTTCGACCGGTTTGCCGAGTGCTTCCGTGAGCGCGGCGGCGAGGCGCGCGTGGTCGAAGGCCGGGCCGCGCCGCGGGCCGGCCGGGTCCACCAGCAGGACCTCGTGCCCGTCGGGGAGGGCGCGCGCGTACCAAAAGCGGTCGGTCCGGCCGAGCCAGTTGGGGCGCACGCGCTCGTTCAACACGAGGCTGTCCACGCGCGGTCCCAGGAACCGCTCGGCCCGCTCGTAGTCCGCGCGGGTCCCCTGGGCCACCGCGGGCGCGGGGAGCGCGCGGACGACGGCGATGACGGCCAACAGGGCGATGGGTGAGCGAGGTGCGCTGCGCATCCGATCCCTCCAGGTGTGGCGTGCCGGGAAGCGTGGAGGAAATGACGGTCGTGCGCGGAGGATGGCAAGGTTGGGCCCGCCCCGACGGGGCGGCGCGGCTAGATCCCTCAGCCGAATCCACTCGGCGCGCAACCAGCGGACGCGCCGCCGCCGCGCGAGCCCGTCAGCACGTTGACCGCACCAAAGCTCCGCTCCGTCCGTTCCGAGCCGCACGCGGGGCACGGCACGGAGGCGTCGGTCGAGTAGGCGGACATGGACATGCGGCGCTCGAACGCGCGGTCGCAGTCACGGCAGTGATAGGTGTACGTTGGCACGGACCGGCTCGTTTAATCGTTGTATTGCAATATACATATGTCTTGGCCATTGTCCAGTGCGCTTTCCGGGGCCCGGCCGGGTGCCCGCGTGCCCGGCCGAGTCCGTCCGGGCTCTGCGTTCCACCCGACCCGGCTTCCTCAGAAGGGGAAGAACCGCGGGATGACCAGGGCCGCCATGAGAACCATCAGGAGGTTGAGCGGCCCGCCCACGCGGACGAAGTCGCCGAACCGGTAGCCCCCCGGACCGAACACGAACGTGTTGGTCTGGTAGCCGATGGGCGTCAGGAAGCTGTTCGACGCCGCGATCATCACGGCGATCACGAACGGGAGCGGCGAGACGTCGAGTGCCAGGCCCGTGGCGATGGCGATTGGTGTGAGCACCACGGCCGCCGCGTTGTTGCTGATGACCCCGGTCAGGAGCGACGTGAACAGGAAGAACGCGGCCAGGGTGCCCACCGCGCCGAGTGGGGTCGTGAGCCGGACCAAGTATCTGGCGACCAGCTCCGCCGCTCCTGTGTTCTGCATGGCGATGCCGAGGGGGATCATCGTGCCCAGCAGGACGAGCACCATCCAGTCCACTTCCTGGTACGCCTCTTCGGGGGTCACGCAACCGGTGAGGAACATCGCGATCACGCCCAGCAGGGCCGAGACCATGATCGGCATGACGTTGAAGGCGGCGAGCAGGACTACGGCCGCGACGATTGCCACGGCCAGCTTGAGCTTCCGGCCCCGCGTGGCCGGCAGGTCCACGGCGCCGAGCAGTGCCAGGTCCCGGCTGCCGTGGATCCGCCGCAGCTCGTCGTTGGTTCCCTGAACCAGGAGCAGGTCGCCGGAGGCCAGCCGTACGTCCCGGAGACGCTCGCGCAGCGCCGTCCCGTGCCGCAGAATGCCGATGACGGGTGGCCCGTAGCGGTAGCGGAAGTCGAGTTCACGGAGCGTCCGCCCGATCACGGGCGACCGCGGCGGCACGATCAGCTCCGCGAGATGCCGCTCCCCCTCCGGCCCGCCCCGCTCGGGCCCCGCGAGGGATGCCTTGGGGGAAGCGATCGTGAGGTGGGCCACGTTCTCGATCCGGGCGATGTCCGGGATCTTCCCGCGCACGAGCAGGACGTCCGCGGCGTGGATCACCGTGGGCCCGCCCACGTTCGTGAGCCGGCTGCCCGTCCGGTCCACCGCCACCACCTCCAGCCCATACTCCGAGGCGAACCGCGATTCGCCGAGGGTACGGCCCACGAGCGGCGAGTCCGCCTGGACCTCGAGTGCGGTCAGATACTCCCGCAACTCGTAGGCGGCGGCAAGGTCCCGGGCCGGCTCGCGCACCGGGGTGAGCCACCGGCCGGCGGTGAGCAGGTACGCGACGCCCACCGCCATCAGGACGAGTCCCGTCGTCGTGATGTCGAACAGGCGGATCCGCTCGAGCCCCAGCTCGAGCACGAGGCCGGCCACCAGGAGATTGGTGCTCGTACCGATCAGGGTGAGCGTGCCGCCCATCTGGCTGGCGAACGAGATGGGCATGAGCAGCTTGGACGGGCGCGCGCCGGTCTTGCGCGCCACGCCCAGCACCACGGGGATCATCACGGCCACGACCGGCGTGTTGTTGACGAACGCGCTGAGCGGGATCACGAGCACCAGGCTCACGAGCAGGAGCCGGAACTCGCTTTTCCCCGCCAGTCGGGCAACTCGGCGTCCCAGGAGATCAATGGCGCCGGTGCGCGCCAGGCCGGCCGACAGGATGAACATGGCCGCGACCGTGAGCATGGCCTCGTTGGCGAAGCCGCTGATGCCCTCGTGCAGGCTCACGAGGCCGGTGACCATCAACGCCGCCATCACGAGGAGCCCCACGACGTCCGCGCGCAGCCGGTTCCACAGGAACAGGCCGAGCGCGCCCAGCGTGATCGCGAGCGTGAGGAGGACGGGGCCGGTCACGGGGGCCGGGGATCGAGACGGTCGGCGCCGGGCATGAGCGACGAATGTACGCCCCGGGGGCGCGACCGTGAAGGCGGAGAATCGCCCCCGCGTGTCGCGTGGGTATCATTCCCCGATCCGGAGTTTGCACGCTCGATCTGGACGTGAGGACCGTCATGTACCGCTACAAGAACGTGCTGGTCTGCCTGAACCTCTCGCAGGTGGATCCCACGGTGATCCGGTATGCCGGGCTCCTGACCCGCCTGGCCAGGAGCGCCCGGGCCTCCTTCATCCACGTGGTGTCCAAGGCCAGTCTGCCGGACAGCTTCCTGACGGAATACCCCCAGCTGGCGCCCGCGGTGGACGACATGATGCGGCAGCGACTGGTGGATTCGGTGGAGGCCGAGTTCCAGGGCTTCGAGGGGACCGAGCGGACGTTCACGGTGTTGCAGGGCGACAAGCTGACCGAGCTGCTCGCGCGGATCCGGGACGACGGTGTGGACCTGGTCATTCTGGGACGGAAGCGGGAGCAGACGGGCCACGATTCGCTGGAGAAACAGCTGACCCGCAAGGCGCCGTGCTCGGTGCTGATCGTGCCCGAAGGAAGGGCGCCGGCCATCACGCATGTGCTGTGCGCCGTGGACTTCTCGGAGTCCTCGGGACGGGCGCTGGACAAGGCGCTGCTGTACTGTCGCAACCTCGGGCTGCCGTCCCTCGACGCGGTCCACTACTACGACCTGCCCACGGGGTACTACAAGACGGGGCTCTCCGCGGACGAGTTTGCGGCCAAGCTGGAGCCCCACCTGCACCGCGAGTTCGACGACTTCGCCGCCAAGGTGGACTGCAGCGGCGTGGAGGTCCGGCGCACCGTGCGCCGCGCGGGAGACCTGACCCGGGCCCTGGGCGACGAGGTGCGGGACCTGGGGGCGGATTTTCTGGTCCTCGGATCACGCGGCCGCAGCGCCACGGCCTCCATGTTCGTCGGCACGCTGCCCGAGAAACTGATCTGGACCACCAACATCCCGATGCTGGTGGTCAAGGAAAAGGGAGAGGGCGCCGGGCTGCTGAAACTCCTGCTCGACCGGCTCTAGCCGCGTCAGGGCGCCCAGGTGCGCCGGAGCGGGTGCGCCTCCGTATTGAACACGACGGCCTGGAGATCCAGCGTTTCCGGGGGCACGAACAGCAGATACGCGTACTTGAGCGTCTCCGCCAGAAAGAAGCTCTCCATCCGGTCGGCCTGCTCGCGCGTGACGACGCTGCGCAACGAGGCGTATCCGGCCTCGGCGCGGGTGTGGTGGAGGACGCTGTCCACCATCGTGCGGCCCATTTCCCGGTAGCGCACGTCGCCGGTCAACCGGTACAGGTAGTAGGCGGACTCGATCGCTTCCGGGCGTAGCACGTAGCCGGGTGACACGGGCTCCATGGTCACGTAGTCGAGCTGCTCGGGCTCGATCCCGAACGTGGTCCACATCAGGTAGACCGACGACATCAACCGATCGGCCCGCCCGAGGTCGCTGCCGAGCGCCAGCACGGCCGGCAGGAACGCGTCCAGCGCGCCGAAGCGGGTGGCCACGCGGGCGCCCGTGTCCATGTCCACGTGCCCGTACCAGAGCCCGGATGGCTGCTCGTCCACCAGGTACCGGTTGGCGGCCGCGATGCTCTCCTGCCACATCCGGCCGAAGTCCGCGTCGTTGAACAGACGCCAGGACTTGAGCAGGTACTCGTAGTAGGAGTCAATCCGGCCCGTCATATGGCTGGTCCGGTCGCGCCACTCGCCGGTCTCCACGTCAATGGTCGTACCGACGAGCCCCAAGCCTGAGCGGTGCTCGAACAGGGAAACCGTGGCGCGCTTGGCGGCGTCGTAGTAGCGCGGATCGCCCGTGAGCTTGGACAGGGTCCCGAACTCGAGCATCAGCGTGCCGATCTCCGCCGGGTTGCTGATCGGATCGCGGAGGGCGCCGGTCCGGAGGTTCACGTAGCGATACGGCATGCCGGTGGTGGAGCCGAAGGCAGGCAGCAGACGGTTGCCCAGGTCCCGCGCGAGGCCGAGGAACCGCTCGTCACCGTCCATCTGGTAGGCGGCGAGCAGTCCGCCCAGCAGGCGGATCGTCACCTCGAACACCTGGACCGACATGTCGTGGTCGAACGACAGGCGATCGAGAATGAGCCCCTTGGCCCGGGCGGCGCTGCTGTCGAGGCCCATGAGCAGCATGGTGTCGAACGCGTCCACCGGCGTCATGAGCAGGGACACGTCGTGCCAGTCCTGGGGGGCCTTGGTGAGCGGGCGGACCTCGTCGTGGCCCCAGGCATACCGCTCGTAGGCCGACCAGGCGTGCACGAATGCCTCGCGGATCGTGACCGCCATGGGATCTTCCGGCGCCGGGGGAGCCGCGCAGCCGGGGAGCGCGGCTGCCCCCAGCAGCAGCGCAACAGCGAGCATCCGGTCCTTCCAGTTCCACCACTTGAGCAGCCGCGGTTGTGGCCGCGGGGTCCGCGCGAAGTAGACCGCGCAGCGGAACGCGTACAGGACGCACGGATCCTGCCGGACGCCGCGTAGCCGGTTCAGCCGCTGATACAGGCGTTCGGGGTCGCGCCGCCGCAGGTCACCGAGGTGGCGCACGCCGAGGTCGCGCAGGTCCTGCGCCAGGCTCGGGCCGATGCCCGGCGCCTGCTGGAGGTCGGCGGTGTTGGAACGTCGCGTCATGTCATCCCCCCGATTGGTCTCCCGCGTCCGGCGCCTCGAGCGTGACCTCGAGGTCACGCAGGAGACCGTTGTGCAGATCGTAGATCCAGCCGTGGATCGCCAGGGCATGCCCGCGTCCCCAGGCGTTCCTGATGGTCCGGAGCCGGGCGAGCGTGTGCACCTGGGCAACCACGTTCAGCTCGCAGAGCCGGGCAACCCGCGCCCGCGGGTCGAGCGTGTCCAGCTCCCGCCGGTGGTCATCGGCGACGGCGCGGATGGGCGTGAGCCACTGCTCGAGCGGGGCGGGCACCGCCGGTCCCAGGGCCGCCTGCGCGCCCCCGCAGCCGTAGTGGCCGCACACGATGACGTGGCTGATCCGGAGCGTGTCCACGGCGAACTGGAGCACCGCGAGGCAGTTGGTGTCGGTGGCGTGCACGATGTTGCCCACGTTGCGGTGCACGAACAGTTCGCCGGGCGGCAGCCCCACGATCTGGTTGGCCGGCACGCGGCTGTCCGAGCAGCCGATCCACACGTAGTCGGGCCGCTGAATGGCGCACAGGTCGTTGAAGAAGTCGGGGTCGTCGGCCACACACGCGTCGGCCCAGCGGCGGTTGTTCTCGAACAGCTGCGACAGCAGGCGCATGGCTCACATGCCTTCGACCAGAAGCATCGGTTCGTTTCCTCTATCTGACGGGTGCGCCGGTCAGGGACGCCCCGGGTCTCCCGCGAACCGCCAGCCGGCGCGATGGTCGCGCGCGGGTGGGGTGCCGGTGAGGCGGGCACGCACCATCTCCACGGGCATGCGCCCTCCCTGGAGGATCGCGTCGTGGAAGACGCGGTCGGTCATCCGGCCCGAGCCCACCATCTCCCGGTGCAGCGCGCGGAACTGGAGCCCGCCCAGCATGTAGGCGGCCTGATAGAGCGGGGAGTAGTCACCGGCCAGCGAGCGGCGCACCTCGCCCTCGGCGTTGGCGCGCTCGTGCCCCACGCGGTTCACCAGGAGGTCCACCGCCTCCTGGGGGGTCATGGTGCCCGCGTGGAACCGCAGCGAGAAGATGATTCGCGCCGCCCGGTGCGACCGCCAGAACAGCATGCCGATCCGGTCTTCCGGCGTGGCCGGGAATCCCAGGTCCCACAGCAGCATCTCCCAGTAGAGGGCCCAGCCCTCCCCCCAGAACGGCGTGCCGAAGACGCGGCGGTGCGTCTGGTAGCGGGACGTCATGAAGCCCTGGAGATGATGACCGGGGATCAGCTCGTGGTGCGCCACCGCGCGCGAGAAGTGGGGGTTGTTCCCCCGCATGCTCATCAGCTTGTCCTCGTGCGTCATCTCGTCGGTGGGGTACGACACCTGGAACACCTCGCCGCCCAGGAAGAACGGCGAGACGCGCTGCCGCTCGGGCGGGATCATCTCCATCCGCCAGACTTCCCTGGCCAGCGGCGGGACCGTCACGAGGTTCCGCGCCTCGACGAACGTGATCGCCTCGTTGGCGAGGTCACGGACCAGCCGCGTCTGGTCGCCCGGCGGCACGTACGCCCGCTTCACCCGCTCGAGCGCGGCGCGCCAGTCGTCGCCCAGGCCCATCTCGCGGGCGGCCTTGCGGTACTCGGCCTCGCACCAGGCGAACTCGCGTTCGGCGATGGCGATCAGCTCCTCGACGGTGTACGGGATCATCTCGTGCACCAGATCGGCGCGCAGTCCCGCGACGCCGATCGGGTCGCCGATGATGGGGTCCGCCTCGCCGGGACGCACGCCCACGACGGTCCGGTTCAGGTGGCCGAGATAGGCGCCGATCGCGCTGTCCGCCAGGCGAAACGGCTCGGCCGTCCACCACGTGAAGAGCGGGTCGTAGCCCGCGTAGAAGCGATGCCAGTTGCGGAAGGCGCGTTGGAGATCGCCCAGCATACCTGCGGCGCGCCGCCCCACGATCCGGTCCCGGCGCGCGTCGCCGGTCCCGCCCGCCGCCGTGACGGCCTTTCGCACGCTGTCCACGCGCGCGGCCAGCGCCGTCAGCGTTTCGGCCGCCTGCCGGCCGTCCGGCACTTCCATCCGGCGCCGTGCCTCGGCCAGATCCATGATGGCGGGCGCGAACGGCAGCCAGGGAGTCATCTCCGCGAACCACTGGCCGTCCCGGGTGAGCAGTGCCTGCTGGTACGCCAGCTCGTGGTCGAGCAGGACGTAGTCCACCTTCCCCTCGAGGCCCAGCGCGTCGAAGTCGAGCCCGCGGAGCCGCCCGCGCCACTCGTCGTAGAAGGTGGCCATGCGCGCCTGGCGGGCCGGCGCGTACCCCACGTCGTAGCGGCGGAGCAGCGCGGCGCGGTCGGTCGCATATCGCTCGACGTCGTCCCGCAGCTCGCTCGTGGCCGCCGGCCGGTCCTGCGCGGCCGTGACGGTCACGGCGCCCGCCGCGATCACGCAGAACAGGATGATCGTGCGTCGCAGCATTCGTCGTCTCCCAGGGTGGATCGGGGCCTGCTGCCGAATCCGGAAGGGCCCGGCGGAAGGGAAGATACGGACGGGACCGGGCGTCGCGAGCCGCCCGGGCCGGCCCTACGGCGTCAACTCGCGATACCAGGCCGCGAAGGCCCGTTCGAAGTACGTCGGACTGAACATGATCCAGTCGCCGAGCGACGCGGGCAGGGCGAACGCGGCCCCGCCCTCTGCGGCCGATTGCCCGCGCGCGTGGGCCTGGCGCGCGCCGTCCTCGATGGCGTCAATCATGGCCACGTACCGATCGAAGGCGGCCTCACGCGCGACCGCGCCGTGGCCTGGGACGTAGATCGTGGGCTCGGTCCGGCGCAGCGCGCGGACCGCCGCCGCGAGCTTCGAGGGCAGAGCGTCCACGTAGTTCGGGACCATCGCGTTCCAGACGAGGTCGCCGCAGAAGACCACGGCCGGCTCGTCCAGCTCGACACTGACGTCGCTGGCGGTGTGGCCCTGGCGCGGCACGATGCGAACGCGGCGCCCGCCCAGGTCGAGCGTCGTGGGTGATTGCTCGGTGAGCAGCTCCGCAGCGGCGAGCGCGGCGGCGCGGGCGTCGTCGGGCGGACGGTTGCGGCTGGCCACGTCGTCGCGCGTGACGCCGGTGGCGTGCACGGTGGGCATGGCACCGGCGCCGTAGCCCGCGACGCCGTTGGCGTGGTCCGCGTGGTAGTGGGTGAGCACCACGTGCGTGGGCCAACGGCCGGTCCGCTCGCGCGCCCGTTCCGCGAGCCAGGTGGCGCCGGCCGGCTGGAAGAACCCCTCCACGGCCAGCACGCCGTCCGTGCCGGCAATGATCCCGCCGTTGGCGAGCGTCGTGCGGTCACCGCTCAGGGGATCCGAGATCAGGGCCCAGACGCCGTCCGCCACCTGCTCGAGCGATCCGAACGCCTCCTGCGCCACCACGCGTCCCGCCGGCTGCTGCGCCCAGCGGCGACGCATCGAGGCGGGCAGGGCCAGCGCGAGCGCGAGATGCGCGGCGCAGGACGACGACCGCTCGAGAAACACGCGACGTGACAGCACCGGCATGGAGCGCCTCCGGGCGGGGCGGGGAATCTGCCGTCAGGCCGGATCGTCGGCCAGCAGGGCCGGGAGCGACTGAGCGCCGACCGTGGTGCCCTCGCCGGTGACGAGCCGGCGATGGTAGTCCACCTGCCCGAGATGGTACGCGAGGTGCGTCGCGAGATGCACCAAAAACATCCCGGTCGCGGGGCGAACGCCGCCCACCTCGAGCGGGTAGGACTCCGCGAGCCGTTCCGGGGCCAGGGCGTCGAGCGTCTCCCGCACCGCGTCCATCGCCTGCGCGAGCCCGGCGTCCAATTCCCGCCGCGGCACGCGGCGGCCGCCGAACTCGGCGTCGCGGTCGCGGATGTACCCCGTGCCGCCGAGCTGCGCGCCGACGAAGTGCAGCAGGTTGCCGGCCGCGTGACGCGCCAGGGTTCCCGCGGAGTTCTGGATGCCGGGTGGCACGGTCCAGATGTCGTCCTCCCGCGCGTACGCCTGGATCTCGCGGCGCAGCGCGGCGAGGTCGCGGAGTAGAATGCGCTTGAGCACGTCGGTGATCATGGGCCTGCCTCTCGTTCGCGATGCCCGGCGGTTGAGGGGAGCACCGCGTCACCGGCCGGGGCCGGGAGTCCGAAGCGGATACTGCGGGGTGAAGACTAGAACTCGCGCTTCTTCATCTCGGAGAAGAACCGCTGACGCTCGGCGTCGTCCTCCGAATCGGGCGGCAGCGTCGGGTCGTGGCGCCGTTGGCCCTTCGGCTTGGCGTTGGCGACCTTGGCGGCCGTCTTCTTCACGAGCGCCGCGAGCTTCCGTTCATCACTGTTCGCCATGCATCCTCCCGCCGTGGCCTGCCACCGGGATCCCGAGCGTGGGTCGGAAACCTGGGGCCGGCCGAGTCCGTTGCGGTACAATCTACACGGGCCCGCGGGCTGCCGCCCCGTCCCCGTCCCTCCAACCGACGACGCCCCGAGCGGCCATGCCGGGCCACCTGTCACGCCCGTCGCGTGTCCGGCACGTTCAGGACCCCGTCGAGCAGTGCGCGGGCGCGATCGTAGATGCCGGGAGCATGGCCGGCTCTCGGACCGGCCACGTTCAGCCGGACCGGCTGCGGCAGCGCGGCCAGCCACGCGTGCACCGCGGCCACGGCCCGCTCCGGATCCTGGGCGTCGAGGTCAATGACGAGATGCGGCCTGCCCAGGCGCGCGGCGATTTCCACCGTGAGGAGCGAGCCGCCCGAAAGACTGCCGAGCGTGATGACGAGGGTGGCGTCGGCGTCGCGCACGTTCCACGCGGTCCGGGTCTCGTAGGCGTCGTCGGGGGTCTCGACCAGCGCCGTGTAGCGTGCGGGGACGCGGCCGTCCTCGGCCCGGCGGTGCCGCGGGATCCAGCCGGCGCAGGGAACGCCGTGCGCCATCGCGGCATCGAGCGCGGCGCGGTCCACACCGGTCTGACCACCACTGCGGATTTCGCTGATCATCCCCAACCGCCTTGTCAGGTCCTGACCAGCCGTAATGTGGGGCCGCCGCATGGCCCACGGATCTGCCCCGGATCTGTCGGTTCCCCAAAGGGGACTATTCCCGCTTGATGGCACAGGTTGGAGCCACCAATTCCCTATAGGGAACTCAGGTATTGCGCTGAACCACCGCCATGGCTAGAGTTCCTTATAAGGAACTATGACCACTTCTCGAGCGCGGGTCCGCACCCTCATCGAACTAGGTGCCCTCGTCCGTGAGCGCCGGATGGCCGCCGGGCTCACTCTCGATGACGCCGCTGGCCTTCTGCGAGTCGGTCGCCGGTTCCTGATCGAGCTCGAGCACGGAACACGACGCGCCAACGTCGAGACGCTCCTGCAAGTCTTGGCGGGCTTGGGGCTCGAGCTGGTAATCGAGGTCCGGACCCCGGGGTCCACGGCGTCGGTTGGTGAGACCGACGCCGAGAGCGGGGCGCGGTGAGCCACCGGGTCCTTCTCTTCGGGCGTGACATCGGGAGCCTGCACGCGGACCGCGCGCGCCTTTCTTTCTCCTACGGCGAGGCAGCGTTGGACGATCCCAGCATCTCCCCGCTGAGCGTACGCCTGCCAAAGCGGGAAGAGCCCTACGGAGACCCCGCATCACGAGCGTTCTTCGAGAACCTCCTGCCGGAGGAGGAATATCGTCGGCTCACCGCCATGAGCCTGCGCATCTCGGAGTCGAATACGGCTGGGCTCCTGGGCGCCGTTGGAGGAGAGTGCGCAGGCGCCGTCTCAGTCTGGCCGGCCGGCGTGGACCCGCCAACCCACCCCCGCTACCGTGACCTCCCCGATCACGAGCTGCGAGCGATGTTCGCCGTACCGGGGGATCCACTGCTGATCGAGGCACAGCGCGAAGGTCGGCTCTCGCTCGCGGGCGCCCAGGCAAAGCTCACGCTGCGGCGGAGCGGTGAGGGGTGGCAGCTGCCGCTGGGCGGCGCTCCGGCCACGCATATCCTCAAGCGCACTCGGGTGACCGTCCCGCACCTCGTGGAGAACGAGTTTTTCTGCATGCGGCTTGCTCGGGCCGCCGGCCTCCCAGTGGCCGATGTGGAGTTCCTCGCCCTTGGCATCTCGGTGCTGGTCGTGAACCGCTTCGACCGCCTGCAACTCGGTCACGACATCGCACGCTTGCACCAGGAGGACTTCTGTCAGGCCACCGGTACGCCGCCCCAGCAAAAGTACGAGGCCGAGGGCGGGCCCAGCCTGGCCGCTTGCGCCGACGTACTCCGGCAGCACAGCGCGCTGCCGATCGCCGACCTGTCAGTGCTGATCCGCTGGGTTGCGTTCAACTACCTGATCGGCAATGAAGACGCTCACGGCAAGAACCTGGCGCTCCTCTACACGCCTGACGGACTGCGCCTGGCGCCCTTCTATGATCTCGTGTGCAGCACGGTCTACCGAGGTCTCAGCAGGAACGCCGCGATGGGAATCGGTGGCGAGCGACGGCACGCTTACGTCGAACGGCGGCACTGGGAGCGCTTCGCCGATGCCATGCAACTACGGTGGGGCCCGCTGCACCGCCTGTTGCGGGAATCCGCTGATGCGGTCGAGGCCGCGGTAGATGATACGGTCAAGGATGCCGTAGCAAACCTCGGCGAGTTCGCGTTGCTGCAGGCTATCGAGCGCGGCCTGCGAGAGAGGCTCCAGAAACTGCGGCAGGTCCTGGCCTAGGCCGAGCGCAGCGCCCTCCGCGTGCTCTGCGGTTCAGCAGCAACCGAGGCGTCGCCATCATCGCTTGCGGCGACCCCCCACGGACTCCCCCCACCGCGCCAGGAACGCCGTCACGAAGTCCGCGACCTGTGCCGCCTCCACGGCCAGCGCTCCAACCGCCATGGCCACCGTGAGCGCGATGTGATACCCCTCCGCCCGCGTCGCCACCGCGCGCCCGTACGCCGGATGCGCCTCGTTCACCCACACCGTGGTCTCGACCAGCCGGCCGAGCGCGGGATCGTCGGGGCGGCGCTCGACCGGATCTGGAGCGCGTACCGGGTCGGCCGGCGCGGGCCCTCCGGCCCGGTGGGCGGCATGCTGGCCGGCGGCTCCGGGGTGGGCGGCGGCGCGTCCGGCTCCGGCACGTTCGTGGCCGGGGGGACCGCCTCCTGTTCCGGAACGCCGTCGGCCCCGTCTGCCGCTGTCTCGTCCGGCGGCGGCGGCGACTCGATCGGGACCCCACCTTCTCCCCGCCGTCCCATGGGCAGCCGCGTCTGCCCGCCGCGATGGCGTTCAACGAGCGTGGCGAGCAGGGGAAAGTCGTCCGCGAGATCCACCAGCACCTTCTCCAAGTCGCGCTCGATCGGGCGCGTCCTGGGCTTGCGGGCCTCGTCGCCAGGCGCGTCGCCCCACGCCGCGAGCTGGGTGGCCACGGTCTGCTGGATGGCCTTCCGGTGCGCGAGGTACACCGCCCCGCGCGCCCCCACCCGGATGAAATCCGCCTTGTTGAGCGTGAGGCACTCGGCCAGAGAGGGCGACTCGATGAGGCCGGCCACGCGGTCCGGCTGGGCCGGTGACACGCCCACCCAGTCCCAACCGCGCTTGATCACCTTGCCCAGCGTGCTCACCGCCACGCCGCGGTCTTCATCGGGCAGCGGGTCGCCGCTCCGGATGAGGTAACCGACGGCCGACGGCTTCCGCCGCCGGCCCAGCCGCACGGCGAGCGGCGCGCCGCCGTCCGCCGCGGAGACCGGCGCGAGCGGCACGCCGTTCACCACGAACCGGACACCCTCAGGATAGGCCGGCGCCAGGATCTCGCGGAACCCGGGATCGAACAGCGGCTGGAAGTGGCGCAGCAACGTCGTCTCGATGAATGCCGCGTCCAGCAGCGGTGACAGGGGATTGCCGACGTGCAGGCGCACGGCGGTCCCGCGCTCGGCCACGAGGCCGGCCGGCGGCGCCCAGTTCCACGGAGCGCGATGCCGCGCCTTCAACCGCCACCGCGTTGCCACGTGGGTCTTTCCGCGCCGGGTCTCGGTCAGCACCTCGTCGCAAACGAGCAGGCCGAGCTTGATGCCGACGCCGGCGAAGCCATTGCCCCGCCCGCGTTGCTTGCTGCTCGCGGCGAGGTCGTGGTAGCGCGCCAGCTCGCGCCGGGCCATGCCGCGCCCGTCGTCCACCACGGTGAGCGTGGCCGCCGCCGGGTCGGCGGAGAAGGCGATCGCGCTGGCGCCCGAGTCGAGCGCGTTGGCGACGACCTCGCTCACGATGGTCTCCTCCAGGGAGCCGGGGTAGGCGTCCCGGAGATCCTCGAGCAGGTGGAGCAGGTCTACGCGCGTTTCGCCCATGGGCGGGATTGTGGTTGGGCAAATAATACACGGATGGCGCGTAGGGGCGACCCGGCGGGTCGCCCCTACGCGTGCGACCGATCCGACACGGGGAACCTACGTGCGACGAGGCCGCCGCGTGTCTCGCCGCGACGGCCCCGGACATGGGGCGTGCCTGGACGCCCGATGCCGCGCTACCGACTCGATACTTCTGTCCCCGCTCCGCGGTTCAGAAACGCCACGAGCGCCGCGATCTCGGACGGCGTGAGATCGAGATCCGGCATCTTGAGGTCGCCCTGCGCTTCCCCCCGTACCTGCGCGGGATCCGCCAGCTTGGCGGCGAGCCACTCCGCCGGCCAGGTGCGGCCGGTCAGTTCAGGACCCACCGGCGCCGAACGCAAATCGCGGATCACCGGGTCGTCGCGCTTGACATGACAGGTCACGCACCCTTTGGCCACGAACAGGCGCCGGCCCACCGCGGACTCGTCCGGCCCCGATGGCGCCTGGGCTACGCGGGCCACGACCGGAATGGGCAGCAGCTCGGTCCGCGTCTCGCGCCAGTTGGCGTCAATCGTGATCCGCACCAGGCCCGCCGCGGCCGGCGTGATGGTCGCCACGTACTGCCCCACCTTGCGGCCCGCCTCGGCACGCACCTGCTCGCCGCGCCGCGCGCCCTCCGGCGTCACGGTCACGGTCGGCTTGAGGCCGCGCATGGGCTCCCGCCCGTGCTGGAGGATCATGAAGGTGAGTTGCGTCGGGGTGCCGGCCTCGAGCTGCGCCGGCACGTCCTCCACCTTGATGACCGCCCACCCACCGTACGTTGCCGGTGCCGCCGCCATCAGCACCACGCACGCCGCCAGTACTCCCAGACTCCGTCGCATGGCTCCCGCTCCTCTCATCGAATGGCCCACTCCACCAGCCGGCGGCCGAGCCGTTCCAGACGCCCCGGAGCCTCGTCGGCCCACGACGGGTGGAGGTCCTTCCGCCAGCGCTCGATCATCTGACGGTCGAGCGTGAGGATTCCTTCCGTGGTCACCCCGGCGGGTTCCCGATAGAGGGCGGTGAGCCGGCCGTACACGCGGGCCCGATCCTCCGGCGCGACGCGCTGCACCACGTGCCAGAGCGTCACGGCGCTGCGCCGCCGGAAGGTGGCGTGATCCTCCGGTCGGTACATGGCGTCGAGCACGAGCTCCAGGTCGGCGTCATCCGCCGTGCCCGCGTCAATCCGGTGCAGCGCGGCGCGCGCGGCGGGCGCGAGCGAGCGCGGATATGGCGTCCCGGGCCGCCCGCCCACCTCGACCTCGGCCACGAGCCCCATGGGCACCACGGTCACGACGCCGTTCCGCCGCAGCTCCACGGAGCCCGCGATCACGCTCAGGCGGCTCGAGCCCGCGCTGTCCACCTCGAGCGTGTACGCGCAGCCCAGGTCGGTCGCGCGCACCGACGGGGTCTCCACGATGAAGATGCGGGGTGGGGCCGAGACGATTGCGTGGAACGAGCCTCGCTCGAGCGTGAGCCGGTGTTCCGTCAGGCCGGCCCGCTCGAGCCGGATCCGGCTCTCGGGGCCGATCTGCGCGCTGCCGATCCGCCCGAGGGCGAGCACGGCGCGCGACCGGGCGTCCGTCTCCAGCCACTCCCCAACCGCCAGGGAGCCGCTGTCGGTGAGACGCGCCCCGGCCACGAACGGCGCGCCGGAAAGCGGCACCACCGCCCAGGCCGACGGCGGCGCGTACATCCGCAGCGTTCCCACCATTCCGCCCCCGACGATCGCAAGGAGCACAGCCGCGGCCGCGAGCCACGGCGACCGGACCGGCCGGTGGAGGCGCGGGGTCTTGCCCGCCCGCAGCTCCGCCTGGACCGCCTCCCACATGGCCTCCGGGTTGGGCACGTGTGCCGTGGGCAGGTCCCGGACCAGGCGCTCGACGTCCCGGGGCTCGAGGGGGGGTGTCATGACTCGGCCCCCCGGAAGCCCACGAGTCCGGGGCCAAGGTGCGCCAGCTCGCGGGCCAGGATGGCGTGGGCCCGGTGCAGGCGCGACGCGATCGTTCCCGTCGTGCAGTCCAGGGCGCGGGCGATGTCGTCGTAGGAAAGGTCCTCGAAGTACCGCAGCATCACGGTGATCCGCATTTTCGGGGGCAACCGGTGTACCGCCGCCAGCACCTCCGGATTTGGCGCCCCCGGCGCTCCATCGGGTGACGTCGTGGGATGGATCGCGTCGGGCAGGTCGCCAAAGAACAGCAGGCGCCGCCGGCGCCGCAGCTCGTCCACGCAGGCGTTGGCCGCAATGCGGTAGATCCAGGTGGACAGGCGCGCTTCCGCCCGAAACGTCGGCGCCGCCCGGAACATCTTCACGAACACCTCCTGCGTCACGTCCTGGGCGGCGGCGTCATCGCCCTTCAGGAACCGGAGTGCGATGGAATAGACGCGGTCCCGATAGCGGTCGAACGCCCGCCGCTGTGCGTGGGGATCGCTCCGGCGGCAGCCCTCGAGGATATCGGCGTCGCCATCGGGCTCAACCACCTGAGGCTCCCCCATGTCTGCCGGTTGGACGGGGGAGGAGGCGGGTTCCTTCCATTTGGATGCGCGGGATGGGGTCTAGCCGCCCGGGCAGGTGACCCGGCGATAGCGGAACTCGACGCGGCGCTCCTGGCCGTTCGCGGTGCCCTCGATCCAGGCCAGCAGCGAGTCGGCCGCCGACCGGCGATAGCCGACGCGCTGCGGGAAATCGTGCTGGGGATCCCCGAACACCACCATTGAGTCGCCCAGCGTCTGGAGGGGGAACTCAGCCGAGGGTTGGCCGGAGGGGTGTGCCTGATACACGAGGCGGCCGTCCCGCACGCGCAGCACGACCAGCTCGTGTCCGGTGAACCGCTCGCCGCGGACCGTGCGGCTCATGCCGAGCATGCTCCCCCCGCGCGGCGCCATCCACTGCTCCTCGATCGTGCGCTGCGGCAACGCGGCCTCCCAGCAGCCCTGGAGCCACGCCAGGCGCTCCACCCCGGGCGTCTCCTGCCCGGACAGCGGCATGATGCCGGTCGTGAGTCCCGCGATCGTGGCAAGAGGGGCGAGTCTCATCGAGTGTCATCACCGTGTTGGTGCCCGGTGTGGTCGCGGTCGCCATAGCCCCGGAGGCGCTGGTATGCGCGGATCTGCTCGTGCGACAGCAGCGTCGTAACGGCGAGGTGCGCCTCGAGGTGGACGGTGCGAAGCCGGCCGAGCAGCGTGGTGATGTGCGCGACGCGCTCCTCCAGCATGGTCTCGGTGATCCGCCGCCCGGCAAACGCCGAGTCGAGCCCCGCTTCCGCGGCGATGACAGCTTCGCCGAGTCGCACCGCCTCGGCGGACATGCGGTCGCGGATCGCCTGAATGGCCGCGCGCCGGTCGCTGGGCAGGCCCAGGCTGTCGGCCAGCTCCAGCACGTGGCGCGGGCCCGGGTAGCCGTTCAGTTCGGCGGCCAGGGCCTGCCCCATCCCCTCGGCGGCACGATAGCCCGCGATCTGCTCCGGCGTGAGCGCCTTGATGGTGAGCGGCGTACGGTCGGCGTAGGGCGACGGCTGTGCCTGGCTGCCGGATGCCACGGCGAGCGACCCCGCCAGGATGACGGCGATGCGGACGAGCACGGGTGAGTCTCCGAACGAAGGGGGTGCCGGGAGATTACCGGAATGGGGGATGGGATGTTCCGCTGCTCTGCGGTCTCCGCGTGCTCCGCGGTGAAACACGTCGTCGAATCTGTGACCATGGGTACTAGGGGGAAGACCCCGGGGAGGCGAGCCGCAGCTCGTACATCCACGGCCACCGCTTGCCCGTGACCAGGAGCAGCCCGGCGCTCCCGTCCCAGGCGATCCCGTTCAGCACGTTGGTGGTTGGCGTGCGGTCCCGGGCCGGCAGCAGCCGCGCGAGATCAATCCACTCGAGCACCGAACCGCTGCCCGCGTCAATCCGGACGATCCAGTCGCTCGGGTAGACATTGCCGAAGATCACGCCGTCCACGTACTCCAGCTCGTTGAGCTGGGACAGTGGGGAGCCCTGGTCCCGCACGGTCACTTCCCGGACCAGCGCGAACGTGCCGGGGTCCAGGAACCGCAGCCGCGCGGTGCCGTCGCTCATGATGAGCGTGGCGCCATCGGTGGTGAGGCCCCATCCCTCGCCCTCGTAGGGGAACGAGTCGAGCGGGGCGAGGGTGGCCGCATCGTAGACGTAGCCGATCCCGCTCTGCCACGTGAGCTGATAGAGCTTGCCGTCGAGGAACGTGAGCCCCTCGCCAAACCGGTCCGCCGCCAGCGGGACGGCGGCCTCGACCTGGCCCGTGGCCCGGTTGACGCGCCGCACCTGCGACTGGCCCAGGAGGCCGGTGCTCTCGTAGAGCTGTCCTCCCGTGTAGACGAGGCCCTGCGTGTACGCGGTGGTGTCGTGCGGGACGCGGGACACCACGGCGTAGGTCTCGCGGTCGCCGGATCCGTCGCAGCCCGCGAGCCACGCGGCGGTCGCGAGGATGAGGAGCGACGACCGGGTCACGCGTCCCCCACGGGGTCGAAGCGGCCCAGCGGCGTCTCGCGGAGCGCGTACGCCTCGCAGGCCTCGTCGAGGCTGGCGAACGCGTCGGCAAAGCGGCTGCGGAACTCCAGGTGCGCTGCTTCGGACTCCCACGTGTCTACCGTCAGGTACCGCAACGGGTCGGCGCGGTCGCGGTAGAGTTGGGTGGACACGTACCCCGGCGACTGACGGAACAGCCGCACCCACGCGCCGTCCGGGCCGTAGTCCCGACGGAATGCGGGCTCCTGGTCCGGCCGCACCTGGTATTCCCATATGTACGTGTACGTCATCCGTGACCTCGGGGTGACGGCGAAGGGAGACGTGAGGTCACGGCCTCACGCCTCCCGCGCTTCCAGCTCAGGGCGCCTCGGTGATGCGACGAGACGCCGGTTCCCCTCAGCGATTCCTGGGCGGTGGCGGCGGCAGCGCGTCCACGAATTCGGCCATCCGCCGCCGGGTTGCGTCGTCCGGGAGCCGGCCGATGCCGCCGCCGATGTTGTCCAGCATGTGGCGCGCCTGGCTGGTGGCCGGCGTCACGACGGTGACGGCGGGATGGGCCAGCACGTACTTGATGAAGAACTGCGCCCACGTCGCGGCGTCGAACTCCCGGGCCCAGTCCGGTGGCGTTTCCTGGCCCGTCACGCGCTGGAACAGGCGGGTCCGCCCGAACGGCACGTAGACCAGCACGCCGATCTTCCGCTCGAGCGCGAGCGGGAGGATCGTCTCCTCGACGTTCCGGTTGTCAATCGCGTAGTCGAGCCCGATGAAGTCGAGCGGCTCGTTGCGCATGACCTGTTTGAGCTGCTCGTACTGGCGGTCGCTCGTGGTCGTGACGCCCAGGTAGCGGATCCGGCCTTCCTGCTTCAACTCCTTGAGGATGCCGAGCTGGGTGGGGACGTCGGCCAGGTTGTGGACCTGGATGAGGTCCATCTTCGGGACCCGGAACTTCTGGAAGGAGGCCTCGATCTGTGCCCGTGCGGCCGCGGGGTCCGCCGTCTGCGCTCCTCGGCCCACCACGTTCACCTTGGTGGCCCAGAAGATCTTGTCCGCGACCCCGAGGGCGCTCGCGATGTCGCCCGCCACCTGCTCCGAGGCACCGTAACCCGGCGCCGTATCGAAGACGCTGGCGCCGTGATCCACCATGGTCCGGATGACTTCGGTCAAGGCGTTCAGCTCTTCGCGGCGCGCCAACTGCGAGAACGTGGCGGAGCTGCCCAGGCCGATCACCGGCAGCATCTCGCCCGTTGAGGGGACGGCCCGCTGGAGCAATTGGCCCTGTTGCAGGGCCCGCAACAGACGGGGGTGCAGCGCCAGCGCGGCGCCCGCGCCCACGGTGAGTCCGATCCACTCCCGACGGCTGACCATCATGGCTCCCTTGTTGGGTATCTGGACCATACGTATACGGCCCGCGCTGCGTTGGGCAAGCGCGACGCCCCTCGCTTGTCCCACGTGGGCCCGGCCTCTTGACCCCGCCCGCAGCCGGGCGTACCTTCTGCTGAAATTTCAGCATCGAACGGTTGCCACCATGCCCACGCTGCCTCAGGTCCCGCTCAGCCGCCGCGAGCGCGAAGTCATGGACGTCCTCTACCGCCGCGAGGAGGCCACGGTTGCGGAGGTCCTCGAGGCGCTGGAGGACCCGCCGACCTACTCCGCGGTCCGGTCCATCCTGCGGGTGCTCGAAGAGAAGGGTCACATCACGCACCGGGAGGACGGGCCGCGCTACGTGTACGCGCCCGCGGTGGCCCGGGACCGGGCGCGGCGGGCGGCGCTGGACCACGTCGTCGAGACGTTCTTCGACGGCTCGGCCGAGAGCGCGCTGGCGGCGCTGCTGCGCCGCGCGGACCTGGAGCTCTCCGAGACGCAGATCAAGCGGCTGGCCCGCGAGATCCGGAGCGCCCGTGAGGAAGGACGGTAAGCCATGATCCCGAGCTTCGATGTGCTCACACCGGGCGCGGGCTGGCTCCTGGGCGCCCTCATCAAGATCACGGTGGTCCTCGTCGTCGCCACCGCGCTCGCGCTCGGCCTGCGCCGGGCCTCGGCGGCCGTGCGCCACCTCGTCTGGAGTGCGGCCATCGTGGCCGTCCTGGCCCTGCCGATCCTGGCCGCACTGCTGCCATGGCGGCTCCCGGTGATCACGATCGTCTCCCCGCCCGTCGCGCCCGTCGCACCCGCCGCGCCCGTCGAGACCGCCGCGCCTGTCGAGACCGCCGCGCCC
>DASWHL010000001.1:0-36362 GCA_036398175.1 Gemmatimonadales bacterium | reverse complement strand
GCATTCGCGCGCACCGGTCGCGGACGCGGGTCGAGTTGCGGGCGCCGGACGCCGAGCTGCACGTGGTGGTGGACAGCACGGAGCGCTATCCCTGGCGGTTCCCGGGCGCCGCGGTGGAGCGCCGGAAGCTGGC
Source organism: Gemmatimonadales bacterium (assembly GCA_036398175.1). Classification (GTDB taxonomy): domain Bacteria; phylum Gemmatimonadota; class Gemmatimonadetes; order Gemmatimonadales; family GWC2-71-9; genus JAOTWJ01. Next base: position 36,229 of record DASWHL010000001.1, on the reverse strand, counting down.
GGTGGGGGACTACGCGCTGATGGACGGCGCGCGGGTCGCGGCGGTGGTGGAACGGAAGAGCTTCGACAACATCCTGAGCGACATCGGCGCCATCCAGGCCCTGCACCAGACGCTGGCCGACCTCGCGAGCCACGCCGCCGCGGCCGGCGCGCACCGCGTGGAAGAACCGCTCGGTCCACAGATTGGCCAGCTTGCGGTTCCCCGCGAATACCACCGGCAGCGTCGGATGCAGCGCGGTGATCTCCGCCAACACCCGGGCCAGATGCGCCGGCGGCCAGCGGCCGGCCACGCGACGCGCATCCAGGAAATCCGCGTACTGCGCTTCGATCACTAGCGCCGCCGCCGCGTGGCTCGCGAGGTCGGCCAGCGTCTGGTGCAGAGCCTGGATGGCGCCGATGTCGCTCAGGAGGTTGTCGAAGCTCTTCCGCTCCACCACCGCCAGCACCCGCGCGCCGTCCATCAGCGCGTAGTCGCCCGACGCGAGCTTGCGGCGCTCCACGGTGGCGCCGGGGAAGCGCCACGGATACCGCTCGCCGCTGTCCACCACCACGTGGAGGTCCGTGTCCGGCGCCCGCAGCTCCACCCGCGTCCGGGACCGGTGCGCGCGGATCCCGCTCTCGGTCCGGAAGAACACCTGCTCGTACGCGCCGCCCCCGTCCCGCCGCTCCTTCAGGACCGTCAGGAACTCGCAGCGTTTCCGACTGTCGGTCGAGGGCGACGGTGAGCTTCCGCCCCACGGTGGCCAGGTGCGCCACCGGCACCCGCTCGAGCTCCTCGAGCGGCTCCGCGGGGTCCCACTCCCGCTCCCGCAGACAGAAGATCTGCTGGCCCGGCCCCGGCCAGCGGGCCTGCGTCCGGAACGCCGCCACCAGGCGGCCCCCCTGCTCGATGCTGACCCGGAACGGGAACCGGCGGTTCCCGGTGGCCTCGACGATCCAGGTGGCCCCCATGACCTTCCTGCGCGCTTGCGGAGTGCGGAAAGGTGCGGGGCGGGCAAGGCGTCGTCGAGGGCTCCCTCAGTGAGCGGTGATCGCGAGTCCGAACTGAAGGAGATTCCGGCTACCTCACCGCGGACGGTGTCCGCGTGGTGAACCCCGGCCAGCGTCGGCCAGCCGCTACCGCACGGCGCCGAGCACCAACAGCACGAGTCCGACGGTGGTCACGACGCTGCCGCCCCAGTACACGAACATCCAGCGCAACAGGTCGGCCCGCTGTTCGGCAAATCCCCGCGCCATCCCGGACTCGAGCTGGACGAAGCGCTGCTCCCACTGCGTTTCCAACCGGCCGAAGCGCTGCTCCCACTTCGCCTCCAGTTGGGCAAGGCGGCGCTCCCACTTCGCGTCCGCCTCGGCAAAACGCTGCTCCACCTTCGCGTCGAATCGCGCGAAGTTGAGCTCGTTCAGCTGCCGCAGATCAGCGCGGTACGTGGCGTCCACGTCGTTGAACCAGGTCACGAGTTCAGTGGCGATCTCGTCGCCGAGCACTTCGTAGAATCTCCGGGACAACTTGGCCGTGACCGGCACCGCGACTCCTGGACAGTGTCGGTCTCAGCCTAAGGTATGCCCGACTCGGCGTGGTAGGCAATCCATCGCGGCGCTGGGCGGCCCCGCCGCACCATCACGAACGCCCGAGACGCCGCCCAGTCAGCGGCGTGGGTTCTCCGAGGCTCGCCACGGAGCGCCCCCACCCATGACAGCCCAATGACTCGGCGGTGACAAACCGCCGGGCCACCCTTGTGCCCCCGCCCACCGGCCGCCCAATTAGATGCGCAGGGCAAGCCCGTGGAGGGCGACCATGCCGTTCCGGATTACGGCGTTGTGCGTGCTGGGTCTCGCCACGATCGCGTCCGCCGCCCATGCGCAGGCGGTGTCGGGTCCCGCACCCGGACGCGTGTTCCGCGTGCGCCAGGCCTCCTGGTGGGCCGCCGACGGCCTCCCGGCCTCGGACGTCGTCGCCCGCGACTCCACCTTCATCTTCCGGCCCGACTCGGCGCGTGGCTGGCCGGCCGACGGCCGGGTGCCGGCCGAAATCGGCTCGGGCGACGTGGGCTGGATGCCGGTGACGCTCGTGGCGCGGCCGCGCGAGGGGATTGAAGCGGTGCTCGTCAGCGCCGCCGAGGCAAGCTGTGATGAAGGCTACCGCGATCCGCCGGCCACGCCGCTGGCGGCCCTCTCGCTCGCGCTGGTGACGCCCGTCGGCCCCGCCCGCGAGCGGGATCGGCCGCTGCCGACGATGACCTTCGCCGCGTGCGCCGATACGGTGATCACGACGTTCACGCGCACCGTGGAGCGGCGACTCGCGGACTGGTTTCCCCCGGGCGGTGTGTTCGCGCACCTGAACGGTACGGTCGCCACCCGCTGGATCACGGACCCTCACCTGGTGGTCGGCAGCGCGGTTGGCCGCGGGTCGCTCACCGGATGGGTGGCCGGCGAGGGACGCGTGACCGCCGACGGTCTCCTTGACAGCCTGGAGCTGAAGGGCCGGTTCCGGGGCCACTACACGTACCACGAGCAGACCGGACGCGTGGACACGATCTACGGCACCTGGGTCGTCGAGCTGACCGGCGCCTGGATCGAAGATCCCGAGATCCGCCGGAAGCGAGCGTTCGACTGTTTTCTCGCGCACGGGTGGGATGCATGCGGTGGGGAGCCCCCCGATGAAGACGAATGGCCGCCCAACCCCTTCCTGGCCTTCGCGGACAGCGCCGAGTCGGATTCCACGGTCCTGGATACGCTCATAGCCAGGCGCGCACGCTCGGCGTCGCCCAAAGAGCGGGCTCGCCTCGAAGAGGCGATCCAGCAGGTGCAGAGCTGGGTCCCGGAGACCACGCTGGTGCGGAAGCTGCTTGCGAGTCCCATTCGGGTGACACCCGAGGCACTGGTCTTGGAGCTGCGGTACCGGTCCGATCCAGGCGACACGATGCCGTGGGGGACCGACGTGGCCGCGTTCCTGGTCCGGGAGTTGGCGCCGCTGGAGGTGCAGCGCCGCCGGCTCACGAGCCGTGAGGACCTGGGTGCGCACGTGCTCTCCATGCTGGGGAATGGGCACGGGTTCGTGCCGAAGGCGGGGTCGCTGCTGGCCGACGGAGCCCGGAACGCGGACGATCCGGTCAGCCGGGATCTGCTCCTCTTCGCTGCCTATCAGGCCGACCCCGCCCGCTACCGCGACCTCGTCCTGTCCACCGTAGACTCCGTGCGTGGATACGGACCGATCGTCCGCGCTTGGGTGAACGGGAACGGGGACCTGGTCAACTGGAGCTGGGGTGTCGAGTCCGGGTACCTCGCGCGGCGCGGGCCGCCCATGCCGTTCCCCGGCATGGACGCGACCGCCGAACGCCTCCATGAGTACTACGTGAACTCCGGCGGGCACGGCATCCGCCGGCTGGCGCCGCTCGCCATGTGGTTCCGTGCCCAAGGGCGCGACCTGGCCGCCGAGCTGCGCGGGCGGTTTGGGGCCGACACGACGTACGCGGTGCGAAAGGCGCTGACCCTGTTCGACGACGCCCTCGGCGATACGACGGCCATCCCGTGGCTCCGGAGTCTCCTGTCCGGCACTCCCGACGCGCGGGAGCTGGCTCACCGCTACGTGCCCCGGGACACGGTGCGCGACACCACGGTGATCGCCGAGATCCAGGGGATGCTCCTGGGCTACATCGCGGGGATGGTGTCGGTGCCCAACACGAGCGGCGTACCGGTTGACGCGCCGTGGGTCCACGACGAGCGGCCGGACATTCGCATCCTGGCCAGCGAGGGGATCGTCGCGTCCGCGATCGAGCCCTGGCGCCGCCACTACATGGTCATGACGATGGATTCCGTGCACGCACGCGTGGCCGCCGATGGCCTCCAGATGGCATGGACGGTGAGCCCGTTGCTCCGGACCGGCGACCGCTACTACGTGTCGGTGACGCTCTCGCCGGTGGGTCAGGCGTGCCTCTGTGGCGGCGGCGTCCGCTTCGCGCTCGAGCGCCGCGACGGCCGATGGGTGGCGGTGTCAATGGAGAGCTGGATTTCCTAGGCCGACCCACCCGTCGGCATCGCCAATCCGCGCACCCTGCGGATCGGTCACCTCATCACCGTCCGCCCCTCCCGCGGAATCGGCCGACAGAACGCACCGGCCAACAGGCAATACCGAAGCAGACCCTGGCAGGGGTGCCGGTCACTGGGGCCGCGTCAAGCCCATCCCCTCCAACGACCTCGGCCCTCCGGGCGCGCCCGCGGCCGCGCGACCCTGCTACCACTAGCAGCTTGCGGACTCCCCGCCCAACCCCGAACATGGAACCCGGCAAACCCGCGCCCCCAGCCGGCGCGGCGGCGCTGGTGCCTCGCGGCCCCCGATGCCAGGCGATCGCATGAACGGCTTAGACCAGAGCCCGGCCCACCCGGACGGCCGGAACCCCGTCCGGATCGTCATCGTCTCCGACGTGGCCCTCTTCCGCGAGGGCCTGTCCGGCGTGCTCGCCCGCCACCCGGACGTCGAGGTGCTGGCCGTCGGACCGCCCACCGAGTCCAGCTTGGTCGCCGCCGCCGCCGCCGCCGAACGGGCGGACGTGGCCCTGGTGGACGCGAGCACCGTCCGCGCCAGCGCGTTTGTGGGCCGACTGGCGGCGCTCCTGCCCCACATCAGGACCGTGGCGTTTGCGGTGTCCGACGAGGACGAAGCGGAGATCCTGGCGTGTGCCGAGGCCGGCGTGGTGGGGTTCGTGCCGCGCACCGGCAGCGCCGAGGAGCTGGTGGCGGCCCTCCGCGCCGCGGCCCGCGGCGAGGTGCCGTGCCCGCCGCGCGTGGCGGCGGTGGTGTTCCGGCGCCTCGCCACCCTCGCCAACGGCCGCGGGCCCGCGACGGGCGACCGTACCCTCACCGAACGCGAGCGCCAGGTCGCCGCCCTGATCGAGCGCGGCCTCTCCAACAAGGAGATCGCCGTGGCCCTCGGCATCGAGGTGCCTACGGTCAAGAACCACGTGCACCACATCCTCGAGAAGCTCCGGGTGCGCCGGCGCGCCGAGGCGGCGGCCCTGGTCCGCGGCCGCCGGCGCTGGTCACGCCCGTCCCCCAGCCGGCCCAGCGCGCCGCCCCCCGAGATCTAGATCCTCCGGCGGCACGATCCGGCTCCCCGCCCGGATCGCCTTTCCACCCTTCGGTCCATTGTCCGCAGCCGGCGCGGAGTGAGCGTTGGCACATGGCCGCGCCCATCCGCGTCGTGCTCGCCGCCGGCTCGAGCATGGAAGCCCTCATCATGGACGGCGCGCTGGCGCAGCCCGGCATCGAGGTCGTCCGCACCGTGGTCGGGACGGGCGACGCGCCGGTGGCGGAAGCGGTCCGCGAGCACGGCGCCAACGTCGTGATCGCGTCCGTGGCGGTGTCCGGCATTGCCCGGGACTGCTACGAGCTGATCCGGAGCCGTGCGGCGGTGCGGGTGCTGGCCGTGGCCGTGCTCGGCCGGGGGGCCGACCTGTTCGAGCTGCGCCCGCTCGGCACGAACGTGGGATCGGGCGACCTCGCCGCCGCCATCCGGGCGGCGGTCCGCCCGCGGGAACCAGCGATATGACACGCGGCGCTCACGCCGCCCAGCAACCCAGAGCAGAGGAGGTCCCGGTGCCCCCGACTCGCGCGCCGTCATCCCGCCGTCTCCCACGCGGCCGCCGCCTGCGGACCGGCGTGGTCCTGCCGCTCGCCGTGCTCGCGGCGGGCTGCTTCCAGTACCGCGCGCACCCGCCCAACGTGGCGCCCGCCACGGAGGTCCAGGGCGAGGTGGTCTGGTCGTTCGCATGGGGCCTGGCGCAGGAGCAGCCGAACATTGCCAACTGCAACGACCAGGCGCTGGCCGAGGTGACGGTCCAGGACAACCTCGCGTTCTCGCTGCTCACGGTTGTGACCCTGGGGATCGTGTCGCCCAAGCGCATCGAGTGGAAATGCGCGGTGGCGCCGGCCTGCGAGGGCGAGTTGCGGCCGGATTCCACGACGGTGCCGCTGCCATGACGGCGCCGCCGCTGGCCGTGCTCCGGGACACGGGCCGGAACCGCTGGGCCAACTGGCACGAGAACTTCGAGCAGCGGCTCCACAAGCTGTACGACGTGTGGAACGCCGAGCCCAACCGCTCCACACTGGCGGGCTACAACGGCACCACGCGCCGGCTCCAGCAGCTGCTCCAGGAAGCGCTCGACACCGGCCGGTCGGTGCGGGCGCTGGGGGGCGGCTGGTCGTTCACGCCCGTGGCGGCAACGGACGGCATTCTGCTCAACACCCGCCCGCTCAACTACCGCTTCCCCATTGCCGGGGATCAGGTGCATCCGGGCTTCCGGGGGACGGGGCCCCTGTTCTTCGTCCAGTGCGGCATGTCCATCGCCGAGCTGAACACGTACCTGGCCAGCAAGAACCTGGCGCTGCCCACCTCGGGCGCCAGCAACGGCCAGACCATAGCCGGCGCCCTGTCCACCGGCACGCACGGCGCGGCGCTCACGGTCGGCAGCATCCCCGAGTACGTGGTGGCCCTGCACGTCATCACCGGGCCCGGGCGGTCCGTCTGGCTCGAGCGGCAGTCGTACCCCGCGGTGGCGGACGCCCTGGCGGGCTACGTCCAGGCGGATCTGGTCCGCGACGACGAGCTGTTCGACGCCGCCGTGGTCGCGTTCGGGAGCATGGGCATCATCCACGGCGTCGTGCTCGAGGTGACGCCGCTCTTCCGACTGAACGCGTGGCGGAAGCGCGTTCCCCTGGACGACGCGCTGTGGGGCAGGATCGAGCGGAACGATTACGCCGGTAACACGCTGCCCGGCGCGGGCGGCCGCATGCCGCACCACCTCCAGTTCGTGATCAACCCGTTCGACCAGGGGGGCGGTGCGTTCTGCACGGTGATGTACCGCGAGGCGACGTGCCCGGCCGGAAGCAAGCCCGCGGAGCCGTTCGCCAAGGTGGCCCAGGGTGACGGCGCGCTGGAGTTGATTGGCCTGCTCACCGACGTCGCCGGCGACCTCACCGACGACCTTGCCAAGCTCCTCACCAAGCTCGGCTACAAGGAGTACGACAACCGCTGCGGCACGCCGGGCCAGATCTTCAAGGACACCACCACGCGCGGCCACGCCGCCTCGGCCGCCATGGGAGTCCCGCTCGACCGCGCCCGGGAGGCGACGGCGCTGGCCGTCCGGGCCGTCCAGCAGGCCAAGGCGCCCGCGCTCGTGGCGCTCCGCTTCGTCAAGGCGTCGCCCGCTACGCTGGCGTTCACCCGGTACGCGCCCGTGACCTGCGTGCTGGAGGTGGACGGCCCCGAGTCGGCGCGCGTGCGCCAGGCCTACCGGGCCGCCTGGAACGCGCTCGACGCCGCCGGCATCCCGTACACGTTCCACTGGGGCAAGCTCAACAACCTGGACCGCACCAGCGTGCGGTTCGCCAACCGGTACGGCAGCGCGGTGCAGCACTGGATGGACGCGCGCGCCCGCCTGCTGCCCACGCCGGAGCTGCGACGCCTGTTCGCCAACGCCTTCACCGATCACCTGGATCTGTCGGACTGACCGCCTGCGCGGGAGCCAACCCATGCCCGAATTCTCGAGTCTGCCCACCATCATCACGCTGCTGATTGCGCTCAGCGTGGCCAGCGAGCGGGTGGTGGAGATGATCAAGGGGCTGTTCTGGCGGCAGCTCAACGAGCGCCAGGAGGACCCCGGCCGCGAGGCGCGGCGCCGCGTCTGGCTGCACGTCCTGGGCGCGCTGGCCGGCGTCGGGGTGTCGGCGCTGGCGTGGCCCGTGGTGGTGGAGGTGGTCCCGGGAGACACCTCGTGGCTCACCGTGGTGGCCCTGGGTCTGCTGGCCAGCGGCGGTTCGGGCTTCTGGAACACGATCCTCACCTACGTCCTCAACATCAAGGAACTGAAAAAGACGGACGTGGAGCAGGCCCGCGGCGCGGCGGGGGCCGCCCGGCCGCTGCCGCAGCCCACCGACGGCGTGCTGAGTCCGGGGCACTAGTGGGAACCAAGGCCAGGAAACGCGCGGAGGGAGCCATGCCGTCGGGCAGGAAAAAGCTGCTCTTGCTCATTCACGGGCGCGCCACCAAGCCCGATGAGGCCGAGAAGGAACGCCTTGTGCTGCGGTCGCTCATTGCGGGCCTCGAGCGGGTGGACAAGGACGCCGCGGCGGCGGTGGCCGGGAAGCAGGTCGAGGCGCGGCTCGCCTACTATGGCGACGTCAACAACGAGATCATGGTGGCCGTCGAGCCCGAGCGAAAGAACCAGATGATGCAGGACACGCAGGGCCGGTGGTTCGAGCCGCCCGGCTCGTACGACGCGGACCTCGACCGCCTGCTCGCGCGCCCCACGCCGAACCACACGGCCGACGACTACCGCGAGCTGCTCGCCCAGGAGCGCGACCGTCGGTACATGGACGACGCGGCGCGGGTGCTGAGCGTGCTGGGGAGCGTGTTCGGGTTCGGAAAACGGCTGGTGATCTCCCAGACCCCGGACCTGGCCCAGTACATCATGTCGCGCCGGGTAGGCTCCAGGATCCGCACGCGGCTCCAGGCCCTGCTCCAGCCGGCCCTGCTCGAGGGCCGGGACGTGGCGCTCGTGGCCCACAGCATGGGCTGCATCGTGTCGTACGACGTGCTGTGGAAGTTCTCGCACATGAGCGAGTACGCGGCCGTGCGCGACCGCAAGGTGTCGCTCTGGCTCACGCTGGGCTCGCCGCTGGGCGAGCCGGTGGTGGCGGAGGAGCTATACGACGCCCGGGAGCCGGCGGACGGGCGCTACCCGCGGAACATCGGGCGCTGGGTGAACGTGGCGGCCCGGGACGACTTCGTGGCGCACGATCCCACGGTGGCGGACGACTTCGCGCCCATGCGGCACGCCCGGTACGCGAAGATCGAGGACCGTAAGCCCATTTGCACGTTCTGGGCGGGGACGGACGGGACGAATCCGCACAAGTTCTACGGATACCTGAACCATCCCGACGTGGCGGCGATTCTGACGGAGTGGATCAATCGTGTCTAGATCTGAGGATTCCGACTGCCCGGCAATTCCTACGGCGTCCGGCGCACGATCTTCAGCACTCCCGTCACCACCGATACTACGCCCGACACGACGCCAACCATCGTGCTGGCCAGCGCGAGCTGCTTCTCGAACCGCGCATACAACGGCGACAGCCGCGTGCGCAATTTCTCCATGAGCGTCGAGAGGTTCATCAGCGCCGCCTGACGGTCGTCCGACGCGGTGGCGGCGTCGTACTCCGCGATCATCTTGAGGATCGTGACTCCCAGGATGCGCTCGTCCAGGCCGCGGGCGCTGGCGAGGATCTGCTCGACCTCGATCTGGAGCGTCTCGCTCAGGGCCCGCTTGGTCTTCAGGCCCAGCAGCAGCCGGCTCACGTCCACCTCGGCCAGATGGATGTGCTTCCGCGCCTGCTTCCGCACGAGCGCCGCGCCGAGGAGTCCGGCGGCCGCCGCGGCCACCCCCCCCAGAATCCACGGGAGCGCCGAGGGCGCCCGCACCGGCGGCGGTGGCGGTGGGAGGACCGTGACCGTGTCCGGCCCGATCCGCGAATCGGGTCGCGTCCGTGCAAGGGTGAGGGCTGCGGCGGCGATACCGGCCCCGCCGATCACCGCCGCCAGCACCACCACGGTCCAGCGCCGGGCGACCCTGGGGGCGGCCAGCGCCGGGACACCTCCGGACGGGCGGCTAGGCCGCCTGGGCGCCGGGAGAACAGAGGGCGCCGCCAGGGCGCCGGTGGCGCGCACGGGAGCGGCCCCGGCGACCGTCTGCTCCGCCCGCCGCGGGACGAACCGTTCCAATTCCTCCGCCAGCGCCGCGCCATCGGGCGGGCGGAGCGTCGGATCGCGGCTCAGGCAGCGGGCCAGCAAGTCGCGCAGCCCCGCCGGAATCGCGGGGTCCTCGGGAACCACCGGATCGGTCTGCATGATGCGGAGCATGAGCGCGACCGCGGACTCGGCGTCGTCCTCGAACGGCAGCCGCCCGTAGAGCGCCTCGAACAGCACGAGCCCCAGGCCGTACACGTCCGTCGCGGGCGACTGCGGCAGCGCCTGCACCTGTTCGGGCGACATGTAGCGCGGCGTCCCGACGAACACGCCGCTCATGGTAAGGTTCGCGTTCCCGCGCCGCACCAGCACGCCCAGCACGCCCAGGTCGAGCAGCTTGGCGCCTGCGAACGCTCGCTCGCCGGGCTCGCCGGGAATCATGATGTTCGACGGTTTGACGTCGCGATGCACGAAGCCGGCGTCGTGCAGGCGGCCAAGCCCGCGCGCCAGCGTGAGCGCCACCGTGACGGCGTCGCCGAGGGGAAGCCGGCCCCGCTCACTCAGGATGTCCTGCAGGGTGAGGCCGTCCACCCACTCCGTGACGAGATAGGACCGGTCGTCGCCGAACCGGCCGACCTCGTAGACCCGCGCGAACGCGGGGTCGCCGAGCTGCTCGATCACCCGATACTCGCGGGCCAGCCGTTCGAAAGCTTCGGGATCCGCCTCGCGCGAGACCTTGAGGACGGCCGTCCGGGCGAGCGAAGTCTCCTGGACGAGAAACACGTCACCGAACCCGCCCTCGCCAAGCCTCCGTAGAACGCGGTACCGCCCCTCGAACAGAGAGTCGCCGGGCGCAATCACGGCCGCCCCCTCACTCGTCCCCGCCCGACCGGTGGAGCGCGTACCGCATCCCCACGTTTGCCCCCAGCTTGCTGTCCACCTCCCCCAGGTACTCCGGTCGGTTGGCGTACTCGAGCCCCAGCACGAGCGACGCCCCGTCGGTCAGCCGCTGCGTGTACGTGAACGACGCCACGAGACGGTTCTCCCGCACCGCGTCGTCCATCTGCAACACGTACCCGGCCTGGACGTCCAGCCGCCCCGCTTCGAGCCCCTCGCTGGTCTGGCCCACGTACCGGCCCAGGCCGGCGGACACCGTGAGCGCGTGCGCGCGTGGGAGCGCCACGGACACCGACTCCGGCAGCAGCAGCGCGGCATAGTTGCTCGACCCCGTGTAGTCCACTGAAAGCCAGAGCCGGTCCCCACGGCCGAGCGAGGCCACGACGCCGGGGATCTCCAGGTAGGCGGCCAGGCAGGCCGCGGGCGTTCCGCCGGTGCGGCGGCAGTAGGAGCGGAGGCGGTTGACGTTGGCGAACCCCATCTCGAAGCGCAGCGACGCGCCCCACGTGTCCGGACCCACGAGGCTGTCCCGCAGCCGCCCGTGCGTCTCCAGGCTGAGCTGGGGCTGGTTGTTGATCAGGTCGCCGAGCCGGAAGAAGCCCCGTTCCCCAAGCGCGGCCTGCACGCTCTGATCGAGCGCCGCCTCGCCTTTCACGGCCGTCACGGCCACCGCGATGAGCCGCCGCCGGGCGTCCGGCACGAGACACGAGAGCTTCAGGGTCCGGGCGTCGCCCGCGTCGTCGGGATTGCAGCCGGGCGCGAAATCGGAGTCCGGGATCTCGTTCAGGTGCCGGCTGATGTCCGCCGCCGACGAACTCGCCGCCTGGCCCTCCACGCCGTGGATCACCTCGGAGACGATGGTCGCGAGCAGGGTCCGATGGTGCTCGGGGCTCCGCCCGAACTTGTCGGACTCGAGCGCCCAGGCGACCCGCAGCTCGAGGTCGTCGAACTCGTCCAGCCCGGCCCGCACCGCGGCCGCCCGCTCGACGCGAACGCTGTCCGGCAGGAACGCGATCAACGGTGCATGCGGCTCCGGCGCATGCCGGATGAACCGCACCCGGAACGGCTGGGCGCCCGGTTTTGCGGGATCGAAGTCGAGCCGCAGCGTGTAGTCCACCGCCAGCACTTCGGCCGCGTTGTCGGCCGGACCGCTCAGCATGGTCGCGAGCAAAGGCAGGAAGTCGGAGATGGACGACCCGGCACGGTTCACGCCGATGCCGGTGGACCGCGCGGTGACACGGGCATCCACGGCCCGGCCCTCCAGTCGCGCGATGCACTGGGCGAGCGTCAACTCCCCGGGGCACAACGATTGCTGGGCTGTGGCCGTCCCGGACGTGAGCGCCGCGCCAAGCATGCCCACCATCACGGCACGCCGCATCACGTTGCCCTCATGGCCACAGTGATGGTGGCGCGGCCCGCCTGACCCTGCACCCCGTGGACACAGAACCTGTAGGGAAGCCCATGCCGTGTCCCGTCGAGCCGGACGATCTCCGCCGCGATCACCGCTTCTGCCTCCTCCGGCGCGGTGAACGCCACCCGCACGCGCACCGTGTACGTCCGTGGTGCCTGAAGGTGAAGCTCCACGGGGCCCGGGCGAAGCTGCCCGTCAGCCCACAGGAACTCCTCCGTGGTGCCGTCGGGGTGATCCACCAGGACGCGCGCCCCGGCCGTAACCCCGGCGTCTGCGGTCTCGACGCCGACCTTGAGGACGGATCCGGTCCTCACCCGCGCCCACGGCTGGAGGGAGTTGACGTCGTAGCTGCCCTGGCAAGCCATCGGCTACTCCTCAGTCGTCGGTCTGTTCGCGGGTGGTCAATCGTGGCGTGCCCGGCTCGTCGCCGTCGTCCCCCGATCGGTCGCGGGCGGCTGGCGGAGCACCGCTCCCCGAAACGACGCCAACGGCACCGTTGCCCTTCCGCAGTCCCGCCACCGCGCTCAGCAAGTCGTGCCAGAACGGCGCGCCAAGACTCACGAGTATCGTCGTGAGCAGGATGCCGAGCAGCCACTGCGGCGAGTACCTCCAGTTCGCATAGGAGAACGGCTTCACCTGAACCCCGACTGCCGCAATCAGGGTGCTGTCGCGCCGCGCCACCGCCCGCGCGACGGCCGTGTCCGCCGCGCCCGCCGTGTCCGCCGCGCCGCGCCCCGCGACGAGCGCACCCAGCGCCGAGTCGGCGGCCAGCAGCGGCGTCAGCCGCACGGCCACCGAATCGCGGAAGCTCGAGTCGGACCACGCGGCCTGGAAGATCGCGAGGCCGTCGGCGTTGAGCGCCAGCACCACCACCGCGGCCGAGAGGACGGCACCCAGGTGCATGCGCCGCGCGTGACGTCCGTCCACCGGGGCCAGCGCCAGGTCGAACCACGCCTCGACGTTCGCGGCCACCTTGCCCATCCGCTTGCGGGCCGCGCCCGCCTCCAGCGACCGCAGGGCCGGCACCGCCTCGGGACGGATCCGCTCCACGATGTCCTTGAGCTCACCCTTGCCCACGTGATCCAGCCGCACGGCGGACGGCCGGAGGCCGGGCTGATTGAGCGCGCGCAAGCGCTCCAGGACCCGGAGCATGATCACCTGTGCCTGATCTTCGCCGAAGCCCGCTTCCACGGCAGCCTCCCGCACCAGGCGGCTGACGCCGGCCACCCGCACCCCGCCCTTCAGGGCGAGCGCCGCCTTGACGACCTCCTGCAGCCGCTCCGCCGCGAGCGCCAGGATGAACACGACGGCGACGAGCGTGAATCCGCTTTCCAGCAGTCCGGTCATGATGGCCTCCTTATCGGGGCCGGTGGGTGGCCGTGCGCCCGCACGCCCGGTGGATTTCGGCCAGGGCGCCGGCGGTGTCGTCGTGCACTTCGATGTCGGCGGTGCGCTGGCCGTCCCGGCTGAACGGGCAGAGCGTCTTCGGCCGGAACCAGCACGTCCCGCCCTGCCCGTCGCCGATGGGAGTGAACGTCTCCGCCGCGCGCGCCACGCCGTCCGCCTCCGCGGATTCGATGCGGATGCCCCATGCCTCCGCCGCCGCGGGCCGGCGGGCCGCGAGCGTGCCCAGACGTAGCAGCGTGGAGGCGCAGCCGTGCGCAATGCTGGCGGCCTGGTCCGACCGCCGGAAGCCGAGCATGGGATGGAACGCGAACGTGCCGCACAGCCAGTTGGGAATGACGGAGATGACCTCGAGCGAGAGCACCGTGGCCGCCGGATGGCCCGCGGGAGGCGACGCGATGCCAGCCGCCGCGCGCTGGGCGAAGATCGCCCGGATGTTGCGCTGGGTACGCTGAAACACGGCGAGCTTCTGATTGTACCCGAGTTGCCTGGCCCGCTTGAGCAAGCCGGGCCAGTAGCTCCGCACCCGCTCCAGCGCCGTGCCGCCCGCCAGCACCGCCAGGTTGGGCTCGAGTGACGCGCAGAAAACGAGGTGTGGCACGTCGGGCCGGGCGGTAATGGTACCGCGCCGCGCGGAGCGGTGCAGGAACTGCGCGACCGCGTCCACCGGCAGGTTGTCCATCACGCCGCCGTCTATGTACTGCGCCTGTTCCGCGGTCGTGGGTTCCACCTCCCACGACCAGCGCGGCCGGAACACGCCTGGGAACGCCGAGCTGGCCAGCAGGGTCTCCATCAGCCGCTTCCGCGGCGCGTCCTCGTCGAGCTGGTTCTCGCCCAGCACCTCGAGACGGCCGCGCGTGATGTTGGTGGCGGTGGCCAGGAAGCAGATCCCGTGGGGCAGGAAGGCGTGGAGCGGCGTGTCGTCGCCTTCGCCCATGCCGCAGAGGACGTGGTCGCGGATCAGGCGCGCCAGGGGTTCGGCGCCCAGCACCTCGTTCCGCACGCCCATGCGGTCGAGCCACTCCTGCGCATACCGCCGGAGCAGCAGCATCGTGCGGCGGTGCTCCTGCCGCCGGAACGCCTCCACCAGGTCGTTCAGCTCGTACGGGCTGACGTAGGCGAGACGCTCCACCCCGGCGGTCACGCGGCGCAGCTCGCGGCTGAACGCCCAGGGGTTGGCTTCGTCAAACCGGCGGAGCACGCGGTCCACGTCCCGGATGGAGACCTGCGCGCCGGCGGCGCGCACCGTCAGGGTCCGCACGAAGTCGGCAAACCGGTCCGTGAGGATCAGCCGGTCAATGCCGAGGTACGTGGCGGCGAGCCACAGGATGCGCCGGCGCCGGTGGTGCAGCGGCTTGCCCTCCTCGTGGAACGAGGGCTCGGCGAAGGTGCGGGCAACCATGGCGGCGGTGATCGAGCCCACCGATGCGCCCGCGATGACGTCCGGCCGCAGGTGCAACTCGCTCAGGGCGTTGAGCACCCCCATCTGAAACACGCCGCGGAACACGCCGCCGCTGAACAGCAGGCTCACGGTGGGCTTGTCGTAGCCGCCCCGCGGCCAGCGGTGTACGCGGGCCAGCCCGCCCGAGGGCCGCTGGCCCGCCGCGGGCACGCGCACCACGGGTTCCGGCTGCTCGTCCGCCTCGGCGGCCTCCGACACGCCGGACGCGTCATCCCGCGGCCACGGCGGCGGCTCCTCTTCGTCGCGCAAGAGAACGCGGAGGTTGCGTTCCGCTCCCCGGCGCCGCGCCGACGGGTCCAGCAGCCGGCAGTGGCGGCAGACCTCGGGGAGGCCGGGGCCGGCCTGCCCGCCCGCGCTCCCGGCCATGAGCTTCCCGGTGATCCCGATGACGGCCGCCGCGCACGGTACCGACAAGCTCCCCTCGACATCGGCGGCGACCTCGCGGATCTCCTCCTGGATCATGGACTCCATGCCGGCCCGGCAGCCATCGGCCACCGCCTGAGCTACCAGCCGCCGCCGGTCGTCGTCATGCTCGGCCCGCAGCAGCTCCGCGTTCACGCGCAGCGGGCGCTGGGGCTCGATGGCAAACACGCGTGAGCGGAACAGCTCCCTGAGCGGGTCGTCCTCGAAGGCCAGGTCGTCGGGCAGGGCGTTTGGCGGCGGCGGCGGGTACGCCACCGTGCCAGGCGCCATGGCGCGGGTGTTCAGCTCGGTGAGCCGGCGCTCCAGGGTGGCGTCCCGAAACGACTGGAGGGCCAGCGCCCGCATCACGATGTCCACGAGGCTCGTGTACGGGGCGTCCGGCCGGTCGGGATCCGTGGGACCAAGCTCCGGCGCCAGGAACGGCAGGCCGGCCACCATGTAGACGTGCAGCTCCGACGCCTGGGCCTCGAGCAGCGGCGTCCGGTCCGGCTGGCGGGCGTTCCGGAGATAGCGGAACAGGGGGCGCGTGGGCTCGTTGGCCACGATGGTGCCGTCCACCAGCACGCCGTCCGCGCTGGGTGGCGGTGGGAGGATGGGCGGCGCCGCGATGGCCGCCATCAGGCCGTCCACCACGGTCCAGATGCCCGGCAGTACCGAGAACTCGCCGTCGGAGACGTCCGCCACGGTCACCGCCACGTGGATGGGCGGCGTCCGCCCGGGCGCCGCGTAGTCTTCGAGCAGCTTCTTGGGGTGGGTCCGCTCCGCGGGCGGCGCGCCGGCCGGCCGCCGTGCCGTCCCCGGCGAGGGCTGGGTGCCGAGCGCCTCCTCGACCACGGGCTCCATGGCCCGCGGGTCGTAGTACGTGGGGTCGAAGAGGTCCACCAGGAACTCGCGCACGGGGTGCGCCGCGAAGACCGACTTCGCGATCCCGTGGTGCGCGAGGAGCGACTCACCCATCCGCCGCTCGTCGCGGAGCATGAGCAGGGCCAGGGCCACGCCCACGCCCGTCACCGCGCACCCGGCACCGACCCAGTCCCAGACCCAGCGGCGGAGCCACGGCCACGACCCGAAGTCGCCACTGGCGAGCGCGATGGGCAGATCGAGCAGGGCGGCGAGCACCGCGCTCCCCACCGCCAGCATCGAGCCGGCGTAGGCCAGCAGACCAAGGAAGACACCAATGGCGGTGAGGCTCGCGGCCAGCGACCGCAGCCACCGCTCCCTCGCGAACCCGGTCCCGACCAGGGTCGCGGCGAGCACGAGCAGGCCGGCGGACGCGAGCCATTCCCACGCCGCCACGGGGCTGCCGAGCGTGGTGGTTTCGGAGAGCGCGGCGTGCAGGGGGCGGACAACCGCCAGGCCGAGGCCGGCGCCGATGCCCACGACGAGGCCCGAGACGACCGCCCAGAGGGTGAGCAGAATCACCGCGGTGAGCGCCGTCAGCAGGCCCACGGCCATGCGCCGGAGCCACCGCCAGCGGAACACCAACTCGCCGGCGGTGGCACCCGGCTCCTCGCGCGGACCGGTTGCCAGCCGGGCGGCGGCCAGCACCCGCACCACCGACGCCGCGCGCAGCAGGTTCTGACCGACGAGGGTCCACATGCGGAAGCCCTCGATGGCGTAGGTCAGCGGCCTCCGCCACCCCTCGACGCCGCCCGCCGCCCTGATCCCGAGCCAGCGCCGGATGGCCCGCGTGGCCGTGCCCATCGTGATGCGCAGGGTGAGGAGCGTGTTGTACAGGTTGATCAGTCCGGCGCGGCTCTGAAGCGCGTCCAGGCGGTCGTCGCGCTCGGCCTGCTGGTGGATGGGCAGCTCGATGGGGGTGAGCGGCCGCTGCGTGTCCACCTGGAACGTGTCGGGCCGCAGGGCGCTGGCCATCCGGCCCGGGGCCTGGAGGTATCCGTCGAAGATCTGGCGGAACCGCGCCACGCGCGCGCGCTCCCGTGCCGCGTCGTCCGCCGCGGGGTCGGGCGGCTCGGCCTGGAACACCTCGGCCAGCGCCACGCCGTTGACCGCGCCCGCGGAGCAGCCGATCACCATGTCGGGCGGCGCGCCGCGCGTAACGAGCAGGGCGTGAACCACGCCCAGCTGCATGGCGGTGTCGAACCCGCCCCCGCCGAACGCGAAAATACGGACGGGCTCGCCGGCTTTTCCCAGCGGGTGCAGGAAGGGCCGGTCACCCGTGGGGGGTGGCTCCGGCGGGCAGGGCGCGGCGTGATCCTTTGTCATCGCGATCCTCCGACGGATCGGCCGCCCGCGCCGGTTGCTGGGCCGGCGCCTGGGCGGGGCATCCATTGTAGGCCCGGTCGGGAGATGTCGCCAGAACCCCTGCTACCGGTAGCAGGGTGAACGGGCCACCGGTGGGGGCAGTGTCCGGCGTGCCCGTCGCGCGCCATACTGGAGGTGGAAGCAGTGGGTTCCGATGACTCAGGAGCGGAGGGAACGGCCGTGAACGAACTGGTGCTCGACCAGCCCTGCGCGCGCGGCAGCAAGGGCGCACGCGTCCGCATGATCCAGGAGTGGCTCACGCTCCACCGTTTGGCCGTGGTGATAGACGGCGACTACGGTCCCGCCACCCAGGAGGCGGTCCGCCGGTTCCAGCGTCACTCGGGTCTCGGCGTAACCGGCACGGTGGACCGGAAGACCTACACGGGCCTGGTGGCGCCAATGGCGGCGGCGCTCGCGCCCATCGCGCCCGGCGGCCGGTCGCTGCGCCGCCTGGTGGTGGCGTACGCCCGGCAGCACCTCCGCGCCGGTCCCCGCGAGGTCGGCGGCCAGAACGCGGGCCCGTGGGTTCGTCTCTACATGGACGGCAACCAGGGAGTGCAGTGGCCGTGGTGCGCCGGGTTCGCGTGCTTCGTGCTCAGGCAGGCGTGCGCCGCCCTGGCGGCGCCCACGCCCATTCAACCCTCGTTCTCGTGCGACTCGCTGGCCGCGAGCGCCCGGGTGCGCGGCGTGTTCGTGCCGAAGGCGTCACACGGGACCGCTCCTCCCGTGCGGGCCGGGGCGTTCTTCCTGAACCGCCGGACGGAGACTGACTGGGACCACACCGGCATCGTGCTCCGCGTGCGGAACGACGGGTTCGACACGATCGAGGGGAATACGAACGACGAGGGGAGCCGCGAGGGGTACGAGGTGTGCCGGCGGGTGCGGGGGTACGGGGGGAAGGACTTTGTGCGGATTTGAGGTCGCCGTGCCACCACCGGCCCTTCGAGTCCACCCGGAGCACCAGCTCCCGCGGAACGCCGTCGCGGAGGACCGCCACCCGCGCCTTGCGCGGCCCTCATCCGGAGTCGCAGGCCACCGCGGTCGGCTCCATCAGTCGAACTCCCGGGCAGCCAGTAGTTCCTCGAGCGCCAGCCGGGTCTTGGGCGCGAGCACCGCGTCATCGAAGTACCGCGTGACGATCCCCAGCGCTTCCGCCGCCGTCGTGATGTTCAGATACCGGAGCAGATACCGCACGTCGCCCACTTCGTGAAACTCTTCGCCCAGGCGCAGCGCCGTGCACTTCATGGCCAGCAGGTAGTGGGGATGCGCCACGAACACGGCGAGGTGGGACAGCTCGGGTGTCAATACGTCAGTATTGACACCCACGTCCGAACCAGCACCCCTTCACCCTCGAGCCGCGTCACCACCCGCCGGAGTCGCGTCACCGGCACCCCGGGTCGGGCGCGGCCAGCCGCGTCGAGCCCGCGGCGCCTGTGCTCCCGGCCGTGACGTGACCCCAGCCTTTCGCTATTCAACAGGTCGCGTTATATAACGTAGCGCCCGTTTCCTTATTTGTTCTCTCGTCGTAGCAAAGGTCGGACATGCCCCGTTCAGGCGGGTCGGAGCGAGCAGGACGGTACGTCCGCCAGCCGGGCGGGTTCGTGGCGTTTCACCCCGCGCCATACCCGCCCGGCGACATCCGGATTGACGCCGGCCTGCTGGACCTGACCTCCCGCGCCCAACACGAGCTCGGACGGCTGGTGGGGGCGGCCGAGATCCTGCCCAATCCCGACCTGTTCGTGATGATGTACGTTCGGCGGGAAGCCGTCCTGTCGAGCCAGATCGAGGGGACCCAGGCGTCCCTGATGGACGTGCTGGAATACGAGGCGTCCCAGCGTCGGGGGGAACGACGCCTGGACGTACAGGAGATCTCCAACTACGTGGGCGCCCTGCGGTACGGCCTGCGGCGGGTGCGGACCCTGCCTCTGTCCCTCCGCCTGCTGAGGGAGATCCACGCACGCCTCATGCACGGCGTCCGTGGCGGCGAGCCCGAGAAGACCCCCGTCGGGTTCCGCCGCTCGCAGAACTGGGTTGGAGGCCCCTCGCCGGCCACGGCCCGCTTCGTCCCTCCGCCGGTCCCGGAGATGCACCAGGCCCTGGCCGCGTTCGAGACGGCGCTGCACGCCGAGAGCCCGTATCCCCTCCTGCTGCGCATCGGGCTGGCCCACGCGCAGTTCCAGACCATCCACCCGTTCCTGGACGGCAACGGCCGCATGGGGCGCCTCCTCATCAGCTTCATCCTGTGCGAATCGCGCGTGATGGCCGAGCCGCTGCTGTACCTCTCGGTCTTCTTCAAGGAGCACCGCGACGAGTACTACGCCCGCCTGCAGGCCGTGCGGGACGCTGGGGACTGGGAGGGCTGGCTGGCCTTCTTCCTCGAAGGCGTGGCGACCGTGGCCCGTGAAGCGACCGACACCGCGCGCCGCATCATGAAGCTGCGGGAGACGACCCGCGGCCACGTCAGCCAGAGCCTGGGGCGCCGGTCAGGCGCCGCCTTGCGCCTGCTGGACGCGCTGTTCGAGCAGCCCGTCGTGTCGGTGGCCGTCGTGCAGCGCATCCTCGGCTACTCCCAACCCGCCGCCGCGGCCATGGTGTCCGCGCTTGAAAAAGCCCAGGTGCTGGTGGAGATCACCGGCCGGCGGCGCGACCGCGTGTTCGAGTTTCGCCCGTACCTGAGACTCTTCAGTGACCGGAGCGCACGGGAATGATGCGCCTCGTGCCTCGCGCCGGAGCACACCAGGGGGTGAGGCAGAGGGCGGGCGGGAGGGTGTCGAGCGGGCCGGTCACGGCCGCACCGGCCCGAGCCACCGGTCCAGCCAGTCCACCACCTCCGGCACCAGCATCGCACGCGGCACGAAATGGCCGCCGTCGTACACCACGTGCCGCTTCCGGTCGGGTGGCGAGCCGAGCAGCCGATACAACGGGATCTGCGACGTCTCGATGGGGAAGAAGAAGTCGTAGCGGCCGTTCATCATGAGCACGGGAATGCGCACGCGCGGCGCATAGTTGAACGGATCGGCCTCGGGCAGCGCGTGCTGGAGCTTGAGGCCCGCGACGTACAGCACGGCCGTCTTGACGCGGGGCTCGAGTGACACGAGCAGCGGTCCCAGGCGGCCCCCCCAGCTGAAGCCCAGGAAACCGATCCGCGCGGAATCCAGGTCGGGCCGTGACACGACGTAGTCCACCGACCGGCGGAAATCGCGCGCCCAGCGCATCACGCGATCCCGGTAGGCGGCGCTGGTATCGGGCTGAGCGGTCGGGACGGCGCGATCGCGCTCGTAGGTCCCCCAGTAGATGGGATGCACGAACACGCGTCCGCTCTTCACGACGTAGTCCCACACCGCCGGGCTCGCGCTCTGGTCGAATGACCGCTGGAACAGGGCGCTGGACCCCGGGAAGAACACGACCGTCTGGTACGGCGGCGTGCCGGTCCGCGGCAGGTACACGTGTGCCTCCACGCGCTCGTCCCCGTATGCCGCCGCGATGGACACCAGCTCGTGGATCCAGTCGTCGGTCGTGTCCGTCTCCACCAGCCGCGCGTCGAGCGGCAGTGGGTCATAGGCGTAGAGCCGCCGGAACACGGCGAACTCGGCATCCGACGCCGGGCGCTCCGCGAGGAAGTCCCGGAACGGGCGCGTGATGGGGGCGAGCGCCTGCCGCACGCCCTCGGACTCGGTGAGGTAGGTCGCGAGCCGCACCCCGTTCGTGGGGCTGCGGTTCCACGGCGACTGGCCGTACGCGTCCACGAACATGTACGCGGCGTCGTTCCAGCCGCCGCCGAGGATGAAACGTTCCGCGCCGCTCCGGTTGGCGCACCACTCGCGCACGTTGCCTGCCATGTCGAGCGTGCCCCACGGGCCGAGTCCGGCGAACCGTCCGACCGGGGCCGGCCCCGTCCCGGCGAGGTTGCTGGCCGGGACGATCCAGTTGGCGGCCCAGGTTCCCGCGGCCCGGTTCCAGTGATAGACCGACGGCAGCGACCGCCCCCGGAAGCGCGCGTACGCCGCCGCCTCGTACCAGCTGATGCCGGACACCGGGTAGTCGTCCTGATCGTCGGGGTAGTCCCCCAGCTCCCACGTGGCGGGCCCGGGCCGGCCCGTGCGGTCCACGAACGGCTGCCGCGCCTCGGCCCACGGCACGCGGCGGCCGTCGCGCTCGAAGGGCGTCGGCCACCACGTCGAGTCCGCGTACCCGCCCGCATCCACGAACGCCTTGTAGTCGCGGTTGGTGACTTCGGTCCGGTCAATCAGGTACTCGGGGAGATCGAGCGTCGGCAGGGCCTCGAGGCCCGGGGCCTGCACGGTGACCGAGCCGCCGCCCACCAGGACCGTGCCGTCCGGCAGCTCGTCGCTCGCGGCGAGACGGATCGTGTCCCCGGGGGCGAACGAAATGCCCCACATGCCCAACGCGGTGCCGACGAATTCCGCGGAGCCGGGCCGCTCGAGACGGAGATGGAACGGCTCGCGCGGCACCCAGACGCTGTCGGTGGGCGTTGCGCCAAGCAGGTGCCACGTACTGTCGGATGCCGAGAACGGACGCCAGTATGCCCGCGCGCCGGCGGGCTGCGTCACGATCCGGACCCTGGAGGCGGCCAGGCCCCAGAGCGCCTCGGTCGCGGCGTCACCGGACCGGGGTGCGCCGAGCCGCTGGGCGAGCAGCAGGGCCTCCCCGAAGCGCGCGGAGTCGGCGAGCTGCACGATGCGGGCGGTCAGGGCCCCCCGTCGCGCCTCCGCTTTTCCGCGCAGTACGAGGATCCCCGCGACGGCGACGAGCAGCAGCAGCACTCCGCCGGCGAGCACCGCCGGCCGCATCACCCAGAGCCGGTGGACCGGCGGATGCAGCTCCGCGTCGAGCGCCTCGATGAACGATTCCGTGCTCGGGAAGCGGTCGTCCCGCATGGGCGCCAGGGCGCGCTCCAGCACGTCCGCCAGGTGGGGTGACCGGCTCCGCACGGGCGCCATGTCGGGAGGGCCGAGCAGGCGCGCGGCGATCAGCCCCTGCGGTGTGGGCTCGTCGTGGGGAGGAGCGCCCACGACCATCTCGTACAGCACGCACGCCAGGGAGTAGATGTCGCTGCGGGCGTCGAGTTCCCGCTCACCGGTCGCCTGCTCGGGACTCATGTACCGTGGGGTGCCGATCGAGATTCCGACTTCCGTCATCCGCTCGGCGCCGGCCTGGTTGGCGGCGAGCGCGATGCCGAAGTCCGCGAGCAGCGGCTCGCCGTCCCGCACCAGCACGTTCTCCGGCTTGAGGTCGCGGTGGAGGATCCCCTCGCGGTGCGCCGCGTGGAGCCCGCGGGCCAGCTGCATCGTCATGCCGACCGCCTCGGGGACCTCGAGGCGGCCCGTCCGGTTCATCAGCTGGCGCAGCGACTCGCCCTCGACGTAGGGCATGACGTAGAACAGGTAGCCGCCCGCTTCGCCCGAATCGAACAACGGCAGGATGTGCGGGTGCTGGAGGTTGGCCGTGACCTCGATCTCCTTGAGGAACCGATCGGCCCCCAGCACCGCCGTCAGGGCGGGCCGCAGGACCTTGATCGCGACTTTACGGCGGTGCTTGAGATCCTCGGCCAGGTAGACGGTTGCCATGCCGCCGGCACCAATCTCCCGCTCGATGGCATAGCGATCCGCAAGGGCAGTGGTGAGGCGGTCGAGTTGGTCCGGCAAGGCGCTGCTCCGACGGGTCGGGACCGTTACGATAGGGCGCGGATGGGGAATCGGCTAGAGACCAGACCGGGGCTCCGGGCGGCCCGAAGCCGCACACGCCGCGCGGATCTCCTCCCACGCTTCCGCGCCCATCAGCGGCTCGGCCGCATACGTGGCCGCCGCCGCCAACCCCTCAAGCCGCTCGATCCGCGCCTCGGTGCGCGGATGGGTGGACAGATACGCCGCCACCCGCGGCACGTCGCCCACCCGTTCCTGAAGCCGCCCGAAGAACGTCGCCATGCCCCGCGGGTCCACCCGCGCCCGCTGGAGCATCCGCATCCCCTCGCGGTCCGCCTCCTCCTCGGCCTGGCGACCGTACCGCAGCGATCCGAGCGTGGCCGCGGCACCCGCGACGTGCCCGGCGAACCCGGCGTCGGCGGTGACCGCCGCCACCATGAGCCGCAACGGGATCTCGCGCAGCACCGCCCGCGTGCCGTGCTGGAGCACCACGTGCTGCATCTCGTGCGCCAGCACGCCGGCCAGCTCTTCCGGCGTTTCGGCCAGCTCCAGCAGGCCGCGATATACGACGACGGATCCGCCGGGCGCGGCGAACGCGTTGACGATCGAGTCGCCCACGACCGTCACGCGGAACGCGTAGCGGCCGTTCGCCGTGGCCGCCAGGCGAGCGACGAGCCGGTCCAGAACTGCCGGATGCGGGCAGATGGCGGCGGAGTCCACCATCTCCGCCACCACCCGGCGACCGAGCGATTCCTCCCACGTCACCGGGAGCCGGGCCGCCACGCGGGCGGCGAGCAGCGGGATGATCCACAGGTACACGGCACCCGCCGCCACCACGGCCGCGGTCACGCCGGCCACCACCGCCCGCGTCCGCGTGCGGCGCCGGGAGGCGTCGGTGAACCGGTTTCGGTAGTGCGGCGCGACCTCGCGAACCGCCTGGAGAATGCCGGGGTCGTCCACCACCAGCACTTCCGGCTCGTCGCCACCGCGCTCGAGCCGCGCGGGCTCGCCGGGCCGGGCTCCCTGGACCTGCCGGATCTCGCCGTAGGACCACAGGATGGTCTTCCCGTCCACCCACTCGATCCGCAGCGACGCGGCGGTCAGCGTCACGGTCACCGGGTGCCGCTCGGCCACCCGCCCGTCGAAGTACGTGCCCTCCCAGTCGGTCCGCGGCGACGAGTGCATGCGGGAGACATCCACGCCGGTGTGCTCAGAGCCCGAAGAAATCCGCCCCGACGAGATCCACGTCCAGCAGCTCGGTGAGTCCCTCGCCGGTCGCACCGGCCGCGACGGCTTCCTGACGCACCGCGGCGAGGTCCGCCGGTCCCTCGAAGGCCAGGTGCTCGCAGTGATACAGGATCGTCCGGACCTGAACCCAGGAGTAGCCGATGCCGAGCGTCACGATGAGCAGCAGCATGTTGACGAGCGCCAGCTGGAGCAGACCGCCGCCCGTGACCGTGGAGGCGAACCGGCCGGCGTCAAGCGCCGTGTGGGACCAGTAATACCGGTTCCGGAAGGCCATATACCAGAACCAGTAGATGCCGAGCGTGAGCGGGGTCAGGAGCATGGCCAGCACGTGTTGGCCGAAGACGTCGCGGCCCTCGCCGTCGAACGCGAACGCCTCGGTTCCGAAATAGGAGTTGTCCACCAGGAACCGCCGGACCTTCACGTGAAAGAACGGATAGTAGAAACCGAGCGTGAGGGTGGTCAGCAGCACGCCGGGGATGTAGACCTCGAGGAAGTCCTGAAACTCGCCGCGGAAGGAGAAGCGAAGCCCGCGCCACGACGTGCGGCTCAGCCGATACTTGCGGGCGCCGAGCAGCGCCAGGGGGAACAGCCCGCAGAACAGGAGCGCGTAGAACAGCAGCACGCCCACGACCTGGTTCACCAGCGCCATCGCGGCCCCCGCCACCACCACCAGCAGGAGCATCAACCCCATGGCCTTGAGCCAGCCGCGGAACAGCTCCCCGCCGGTCCCGTGGTACGCCAGGCGGTCGCCGTCGAATGCGGTCTGGCCGTAGAGGTACTGCCGGACGCGCGTCCGGCCCCAGAAGGTGTAGATGCCGAAGGTGACGATGGTGAGGAGGAGATTCCTGATGTGAATCCCGAAGAGGCTGCCGCCGTTGCCATGGAATGCCGGGGTGAGCCCGTGTCCGGACATGGCCTGTCCTCCCGAAGCCGTAGGGGTCAACCGCTGGTGGCGCGACGCGCGCTAACGTAGCACGCGAGACCAGCGGTTGACACCACCCCGCCCCCACCAGGGGGTGAGGCTACAGCTTGATCCCGAGCCTGATCCCGATCTCGACCTTCAACCCCTCCGGCGCATCGTCCAGCACGATGCGATTCTCCACCCGGCGGATCACCATCCGCACCGGCGGTCCCTTCCCCTTCCCCCTGCCCTGGTTGCCGGCCCGATACGTCACGATCTGCCGGTCGCTCAATGTCTCCACGCTCACCACCTCGAAACCCTGCTTGACCAGGATCTCCTTGGTGGCCGAGAGCGCCACGTCGAGCGTCACGGCTGCCGGGTTCTTGTCCTGCTTTTCCTGCTTTCCCGCGGGCGGCTTCTGCCGCTGGGCCGAGGCGGGCGCGGCGGCAAGGACGAGCACCGCCGCCAGCGCGAGGCCGGTCCTGCACAGTGTGCTGAGCGTCATCGGTTGATTCCCGGTTGGGTGTCGCTGGACGATGCAGCCCCGCACCGGGGGCCGCTGTGACCGGGAGCACCAAGTCCCGACTGGCCCCCCGGCCCCTCCCGGAGTACCGTTTACGGCGACCCCAGTTCGGAGGACCTCCATGCAGTCCCGTATCAGGTGGGCGGGTGCGCTCTGCGCGGCCGCCGCCATCGGCACGCCGGCTCTTTCAGCCCAGGACCATGACCACGGCCAGCTCGGTCGCGTCGTCTTCCCCGTGTCGTGCAACGCCGAGGCGCAACGTCGCTTCGAGACCGCCATGACGGTCCTGCACTCGTTCTGGTGGGAAAAGGGCGACGAGGCGTTCGGCCACGTACTCGCGGCCGACTCGGGCTGCGCCATGGCATGGTGGGGACTCGCGATGAACGCCTGGAACAACCCGTTTGCCGGCGGCCCGGCCGGCGCGCGGCTGGCGGCGGGTGCGGCGGCCACGGAGCGGGCGGCCGTCCTTGGCGGGCCGACGCCGCGGGAGGCCGGGTTCATTGCCGCGGCCGGCGCCCTGTACCGCGGGCACGCCACCGCCACCAACGCAGCCCGGCTCGTGGCCTACGCGGACACGATGGCCCGCGTGCGGCGCGACTTCCCGGACGACGTCGAGGTCGCCATCTACTACGCCCTGTCGCTGGTGGCCACCGCGCAGCGCACCGACACGACGTTCGCGAGGCAGAAACAGGCGGCCGCCGTGCTCAACCCGCTGTTCGAGCGGCACCCCGACCATCCCGGCCTGGCGCACTACATCATCCACGCCAACGACTCGCCCTACCTGGCGCATCTGGGCCTCGATGCGGCACGCCGCTATGCGCAGATCGCCCCCGCGGCTCCGCACGCGCAGCACATGCCGTCGCACATTTTCGTGCGGCTCGGCCTGTGGGACGAGACCGTGTCGGCGAACGGGCGGTCGTACCAGGCGGGCGTGGACTATGCCAGGGCGCAGGGCATGACCACCGTGGCCCCGCACGAGTTCCACGCGCTCGACTACGCGGTCTACGGCCATCTCCAGCGCGGCCGCGATTCGGCGGCTCGCGCGCTCCTGGCGCTGGCCGACTCGATCACGACGAACCAGTTGCTCGGGACGCTGGTGGGCGGCTACAACCGCGTGGCGCTGGAAGCGCGGATTCCGCTCGAGCGGGGCGACTGGGCCGCGGCCATGAACTTCCGCGAGATCACGTCCCCGGGCCAGCCGCTGGTCGAGGCGCTCAGCCGGTTCACGCGGGGCCTGGGCCACGCGCGCATGAACCACGTGGGCCCGGCGCGCGCCGAAGCCGCGCGGCTCGCCGCCATCGAGCAGGCGCTCGCCGGCACCGACCCATACTGGGCGCGCGTCGTCGGCATCAAGCGCCAGGCCGTGGAGGCCTGGATCGCGTTCGCGGCCGGTGACACCGCCGCCGCGCTCGCGATGGCCCGCGGGGCCGCGGACCTCGAGGACGGCACCGACAAGCACCCCGTCACCCCCGCGGAGCTGCTCCCCGCGCGGGAGCTGGAAGCGGACCTGCTGCTGGCCGCCGGCCGGTACGCCGAGGCCCACCGGGCGTACAAGGCGACCCTGGCCCGCGAGCCCGGGCGCGCGCGCAGCACGTTCGGCGCGGCGCGGGCCGCGGAGCTGATGGGCGACCGCAGCGCGGCGCTGCGCGGATACCAGGCGTACCTTGCCCTCGTAGGCGCCGGCGACGGCGGGCGCCCCGAGATCGCGATCGCGCAGGCCGCCCTCGGCGGAGGCTGATGGGAATCCTGCTCTTCCTGATCGGTCTCCTGGCCCTCGGCTCCGGAGCCTTCAAGCTCCTGAGGCCACCCCCCGGGTCGGGCCACCGCCCCGCGTCCGCGGTTGTCGAGGTGGTGGTGGGTGCCGCCGTCATCCTGGGCTCGGGGCTGGGCCTTGGCCGGGCTCGGCCCCTGGCCTGGACCGCGGTGGCGGCTGCGGCCGCCGCCATCGCGGCGGGATCCGTGGCGCACGTCCGGGCCGGATTGCGCCACCAGGAGCGGCGGAGCGCGTCCGAGGAGGCCCGGTTCCGGCAGCGGCTCCGCCGGCCTGGCGCGTAACCCGTTGCGTGGTAGTGCCTTGAGTCGTCGCGCCGGGGCCGGATCCCGCATACCCTGCTACCACTAGCAGCTTGCGCATTCTGCGGAAATCGCCACTGTAGTCGGCATGCAACGCGCCCCACCCTAGCGCGCGTTGCCGCATCTCAGTGTTTGCCGGATCCCCCGGAGTGCGTCCAACCAAGGCACCCCTCGGAGGTGACGTTGGAGAAGCCCAACAAGAAGGTCCCGGATCCGGCGCAGGCCCACGCCACGTTCCTTCGTGCGGTCCTGGCACTCGACAGCAGCGACCCGAATCTGCCCCGGTTCGTGCCCCCGCGGCCGGACGACCCGGACGCCGCGGCCACGCCGGCCCCGGGCTCGACCGAGCAGGCGACCGAAACCCGCCGCCGGTTCCCGCGCGTCCCGCCCCCTCGGCGCTCCCGCTAGCGGAGCGTCGTACCCTGCGTCAGCGGTCGCTCCTGGGCTGCATGCGACCGTCCACAATCCGCCTGCCGAACTCGAGGCATCGCGAGACGGCCAGTTCCTCGCTGGCGTAGACGTTCCCGGCGCGACAACGCCGCACGCCGGTCCGCCGGCCGGCCGGCGTGATGCGCACTTCGAGGGACCAGCCCGCCGGCTTTTCCCGCAGCCTCGTCGTCGGTTCGATCACGTAGCCGTTGTATTCGATTCGGTTAGTCAATCGGCCCCCCCTGAGTGCGGGTGGTGTGAGGGTGCGGAGCACCCGGGCGCCGGACGCGCGCGCGCGGTCCGGTCGCGTTCGACGTCCGGTCAGCGAACCGGCGTCACCCAGTCGTACGACAGATCCACGTGCGGATGCGCGTCAGCGGGATCCGGCGCGTAGAGACGAACCACACGTGCCGTCATCGAGATCAGCTTGCCCTCGTAGACCGTCTTGGTGTTCAACCACGTTACCCTGACGCTTCTGCTCTTCTTGAGCATGAACCGACGCATTGCCGCTCCCGTCCGTTCGTCCCGTGTCCACCCAAAGCATGCGGGCGGAACCCAACGCCTCGAGGTTAGGTCCCGCCCGCCGCCCGCTCGTTGTCCGGCGCACCAATCACCTTTCAACATAACCGGTTGCCTCCCCGCGCGGCAGGTCCTGGCACTAAGTTCCCCACTTCCCAGGTCCGGGAGCGAGCATCGGGGTGACGGTTTCACGAGTGCTGCTGCGGCCGCGCGGCGACGCGCGGCTCGACGTCTTTCTGCGCGCGGCCGCGGCGGTGGCGCTGCTGGGCATCCCGGTCATCCTGCTGCTGCCGCGGTCCGTGACGCTGGTGTGGCTGGCCGTGCTGTCCCTGCCCGCCAACAGCCCGCTGAGCCCCATCCTCCCCACCGCGTTCGAGCCGCTGATCATGGAGGCGGCCAAGTACGAGGGCGCGGTGCTGGTGACCCTCGTGGCCACCGCGGCCTACATGTACATGGAGTACGTGAACTGGCGCGTCTACGCGTGGGTGCTGAGCTGGGACCGGCTGTCGGGTCTCAAGTCGCGGCGCTCGGTGCGGTGGGGAATCGAGAGCTTCGGACGGTGGCCGTTCTGGACCGTGGCGGTGTTCGCGTTCACGCCGCTTCCGTTCTTCGTGGTGCGCGCGCTCGCGATCCTGCACCACTACCCGGTGCGCCGGTTCATGGTGGCAACGCTCCTCGGGCGCCTGCCGCGGATCTTCCTCTACGCCTGGTTCGGGGCCCTGGTGCGCGTGCCGACGTGGATGCTGGTGGCCCTGGTCGTGGGGGCCACGGCCTTCGTGATCGCGAGCCGCCTGATGCGGGGCGAGCCCCTGCTGGCCGAAACGGCGCCCGCGACACGCGGTTCCCACCCCGCACGGGCCGGGACGCCGATCCCCCCGCCCCCGTAGGGGCGACCCGCCGGGTCGCCCCCGCGAATCCTAGAACCGTCGCATCTGGGGCCGCATGCGAACCCCGGCGCCGCGCCGCGGACCATCCCCGCCACGATCGAACCGCCGGGCACCCATAGCCCGCCCTTCCATCCAGCCTTCAACCCGGCCGCGCTGCTCCGCGGTCAGCAGCCCCTTGGACTTGGCCAGGGCCGCCGCGGTGGCCAGGCCGGCCGTATGCCGGGCCGCCATCAGTGCCTGCATCTCCGACTGAATGGCCTGGACGTCCGGCTGATCGGCCTGCCACAGCTCATGCAGCTTCTCTTCGTGCGGCTTGGCCGCGGCAGCCGCCTTGTCCTGGGCCTGGCGGATCTCGCTGGCCAGCGCCTCGAGCTGCCGGGACTGCTCCTCGGTGAGCTCGAGCCGCTGCCGGCGGCTCAGCAGCATCTGCGGGGCGTACATCCCGCCGTGCGGACCGCGGTCCTCGGCGGCCATGCGATGGCCCATGCCCATGCCCATGCCGGCCCCCCTGCCGGCGCCCATCCCTGCGGGCGGCCCCTGGGCGAGAAGGGTGGCGGGCGCGATCAGCGCTCCGGCGAACAGGATGGTGGTGAGTCTGCGCATCGGACACCTCCAACGGTGCCTGGTGGTCGGTTGGGAGTAGCTGGCACTCATCTCAAAGACGCCCGAGGCCCTCCGAACGTTAGGCACAGGCTAGCGCTTCTTCGCCGGCTTCTTCTTGACTGGCCGGCCCTTCGGCGTCGCGGCTTGCTTCGTCGGCTTCCTGGCCGCGGGTTTCGGGGCCGCCGTCTTGGGAGTGGCGGGCTGTGCCGCCGCCGGCTTCGGCGCCGGCGTGGGGGCCGGAGCGGCGGTGGCGGGCGCCAGTGAGTGGACCGCGAAGATCGCACCCTGTGGGTCCAGGATCTGGGCAGTACGGTCGCCGCCCGGAACCTCCATGGGGCCATTGACCACCCGGCCGCCGTTGCGGGCCGCATTCGCGGCGGTGGCGTCGGCGTTCTTCACGTGCACGTAGGGTAGCCAGTTGGCCATCGGGATCTCGGGGGGCCGCTTGAACATCCCGCCCAGCGGACGGGAGCCGCCCGCGCGGCGAAACATGAAATACGTTCCCATGTCGGGGCCCAGGTCCATCTCGTCGTGGCGCTCCCAGCCGAACAGCGCCCGGTAGAAGTCCCAGGCGGCCTTCCAGTCGTCGGTGGCCAGCTCGTGCCAGGAGAAGTCGCCCACGGTCATCTCGTCGGTCACGTGACCGGTGTTCTCGGCCCGGAAGATCGCGAACGTGGCGTCCTGGGGATCGGCCAGCACGGCCAGGCGCCCCACGGTCGGCACGTCCATGGGCTCGAGGTAGGTCCGCGCGCCGAGGTTGGTGGCCTGGGCCAGCGTGGCGTCCACGTCGCGCACCGAGATGTACGTGAGCCAGTGCGGGGGGGCGCCGCTCTGCCGCGCCTCCTCGGGGAGCAGCATCACGCCGGCGATGGGCGCGTTGCTCCACGCGAACATCTTGTAGTTGGGGTCGGCATCCCACGGCATCACGCTCCATCCGATGACCTTCCGGTAGAAGGCGATGGCCCCATCGGGGTCCGTGGTCATCACTTCGTGCCAGACAAACCGGCCAGGCGAGGCGACCGTCACGGGAGTACTCCGGGGAATGAGAGGTTCATGGGCCGCGGGTCTCGAGCAGCGCCCAGAGGCGCAGGAGGACGTTGTCCACCCGCCTCAGGGTCTCGTCGTCGAGGTCGCCGTCCTCCGCCGCACGGATGACGTGCTCGAGCGCGAGCCGCAGGTGATCCCGACTGTCGAGGTCGCCCGTCCGGCGGTCCCCGCCGTTCCGGCGTTCTCTCGCGCGCCGCCGTTCCGCGGGGAACGGGAGGACGACGACTCGCCGCTCGACACCGCTGCGGCGATCACCCGGCGTCTGATCGGGCACGGGCTGGGTCATGGGCAACCATCAGCATGTACTACCCGCGAGCGTCCCGCCAGTGGCGGCCGCGGATCCAGCCGTCGCCGGCGCCGCGTGTCGGGAGCGCCGCGCCCACCGCGACCCGCACAAGTCGGTCGTGGCAGTAGCTTTGCCCCATGTCGGCCGCGACGCACTCCCCTCCTCAGAAGCTCGGCGAGGAGATCGCCAACAGCATCACGCATGGCATCGGCGCGCTGCTGGCCGTGGCCGGCGTTGCCGTGCTCGTGACCCTGTCGGCGCGCCGCGGCACGGCGTGGCACGTGGTGGGCTGCGCCGTGTTCGGCGCCAGTCTCGTGCTCCTGTACCTGGCCAGCACCCTGTATCACGCGATCCCGACCCCACGAGCCAAGCGGGTGTTCCGGCTGCTCGATCACACCGGCATTCTGTTTCTGATCGCGGGCACGTACACGCCGTTCACCCTCGTCACGCTGCGCGGCCCGTGGGGCTGGTCGCTGTTCGGGGTCGTCTGGGGTCTGGCCGCGCTGGGCGTGGCACTGGAGTTGCTCGCCCCGCGCCGCCGCACCGCGGCGGTGGCGCTTTATCTCCTCATGGGATGGGCCGTGGTGATCGCCGCCCGGCCGCTGTTGAGCGCCATGTCCGCCGGCGGTGTCCGCCTGCTCGTGCTGGGCGGCCTGGCGTACACGCTCGGTGTGGTCTTCTACGTGTGGCGGCGGCTGCCGTACCACCACGCGCTGTGGCACGGGTTCGTGCTCCTGGGCAGCGCCGCGCACTTCTTTGCCGTGCTGTATTACGTCATACCGCAGGCGGCGTAGACGCCGCGTTCGGACACGGGGTCGGCAACGCATGGCCAACGCACACTTCCATCCGGCACTCGAACCGTACGAGTCGGGCACGCTCGCGGTTGATCCGCCGCACGAGCTGTACTGGGAGGAGTGCGGGAATCCGCGCGGCATTCCCATCCTGTTCGTGCACGGCGGCCCGGGCGCGGGCTGCTCGCCGTTCGATCGGCGGTTCTTCGACCCCGCGGCGTTCCGGATCGTGCTGTTCGACCAGCGCGGCGCCGGGCGCTCCCGTCCGCCCGGCGAGCTCCGGGACAACACCCCGGATCACCTCGTGGCCGACATCGAGCGCCTGCGCGAGGCGCGCGGGATCGCGGCGTGGCACGTGTTCGGCGGCTCGTGGGGCAGCACGCTCGCCATGTACTACGCCCAGGAACATCCCGATCGCGTGCGGAGCCTGGTGCTGCGCGGCATCTGGCTGGTGCGGGACGCGGAGATCCGGTGGTGGCTCTACGACGTGCGCTGGCTCCAGCCCGAGCTGTGGCGGGACTTTGCCGGGCACATCCCGGAGGCGGAACGCGGCGACCTGCTGGAGGCGTACTGGCGCCGGCTGACGGGCGACGACCGGCAGGCCGCGCTCGCCGCGGCGCGGGCCTGGAGCGTCTACGAGGGCTCCAGCTGCACGCTGCTCCCCAACGCCGAATTCGCCGGGATGTTCGCCGAGGACGCGATGGCCTGGAACCTGGCCCGCCTCGAGGCGCACTACTTCCGCAACGCCCGGTTCACGCCCGATACGCTGCTGCTCGACCGCGCCGACCGGATCCGGCACATCCCGGCCTTTGCCGTCCACGGGCGCTACGACATCGTCTGCCCCATCCGAAGCCTCGACGATCTGCGCCGCGTTTGGCCCGAACTGGACTGCGCCATCGTGCCGGACGCCGGGCACTCGTCCCACGAGCCCGGCATCACGCGAGAGCTGGTGGCGGCGACCGGGAGAATCGCGCGGACGGGAGGTCCGGTGCGGTAGACGGGACGGCCGCCGCGGTATGATTCCTGTTCGTCGTTCCTTGTTCGCTGTTCCATGTTTCGTCGGAGTCCCCCATGATGGCTGCTCGATTCGCCCGCCGCGCCGCCTTCGGGCTGACGCTTGGTCTGGCCGTGGCTGCCGCGACCCGCGCGGCCGCGCAGGCGCCCACCATCACGTCTCCCGAGCGCTTCTTCGGCTTCCAGCTGGGAGCGGACCGGCAGCTGGCCCGCTGGGACAGGATCGTCGAGTACTTCCGGCTGCTCGAGCGGGAGAGCCCCGCGGTCCGCGTCGTGGATCTGGGGCCCAGCACGCTCGGCCACCCGTTCCTGCTCGTGATCGTGTCGTCGCCGGCCAACCTGGCGCGGCTCGAGGAGCTGCGGCGGATCAACGCGACGCTCAGCGATCCGCGTGGCGTTTCCGAAAGCGACGGTCGGCGGCTCGTATCGCAGGGGAAGGCGGTCGTGCTCCAGTCCATGGGGCTCCACGCCACCGAGGTCGGCGCCAGCCAGATGGCGCCGGAGCTGGTCTACGACCTCGTGACCGGGACCGACGAAGGCACGCGGCGCATTCTGGACGAGGTGGTGTCCCTGATGATCCCGTCGTTCAACCCCGACGGCCAGATCATGGTCACCGACTGGTACCGGGAGACGGTGGGCACCGAATACGAGGGCGTGAGCTACCCGTCGCTCTACCACGTGTATACCGGCCACGACAACAACCGGGACGCGTTCCAGACGAACATGGTGGAGTCGCAGTACATGGCGCGGGTCATGTTCCGGGAGTGGAGCCCGCAGGCGTACGTGGACCATCACCAGATGGGGAGCTACGGCGCGCGCATCTACGTGCCGCCCTACGCCGAGCCGATCCGGCCGTTTGCCGATCCGCTCGTGTGGCGCGAGATGAGCTGGTACGGCGCCCACGTGGCGTACAAGGAAGAGGAAGCCGACCTCTCGGGCGTGGTGAACGCGGCCATCTACTCGGGCTGGGGCCACTTCGGGTTCCACTGGATCACGCCGTTCCACAACATCGCCGGCATGCTGACCGAATCCGCGAGCGCGCGGCTCGCGAGCCCGCTGTTCATTCATCCCGACCAGCTGCGCGGCAGCACGCGCGGTATGCCCGCGTACGAGGAGCAGACCACCTTCCCGAACCCGTGGCCGGGCGGCTGGTGGCGGCTGCGGGACATCGTCGAGCGGCAGAAGGTGTCGGCGTGGGCGGTGCTGGATCTGGCCGCGCGCAACCGGGAAACGGTGCTCTGGAATGCCTACCTCAAGGCGAAGCGCCAGACGGAGCGCGGCGCGGCGGGGTTGCCCGCGGCGTATGTGATCCCCGCCGAGCAGCACGACCCGCTCACCGCGGTCGCCCTCGTGAACAAGCTGCTGGTCCAGGGGATCGAGGTGCGGCGGGCGGCGTCCGAGTTCGTGCATCAGGGCCGTGTGTACGGTGCCGGGTCGTTCGTGGTGCCGATGGCGCAGCCCAAGATGGGCGTGATCCGGTGGCTGCTCGGCCAGACGAACTACCCGGATAACACCTACACGCGGGACGCGGACGGCAACCCCATCCGTCCCTACGACATGGGGGCCGACGTAATGGCCGAGTTCATGGGGGTGCGGGTGGATCCGGTGGAGGGCACGGTGCCGGGGGACCTCGTGACCCTGACCGCGGCCGTCCAACCGGCAGGCAGCGTGACGAGGGGCGCGTTCGGCTACGTGCTGGACGGCCGGCTCAACGCGGCCTACCAGGCCGTGAACGCCCTGTGGGACAAGGGCGTCGCCGTGCGCCGCGTGACGGCAACGGGAACGACAGGTGTGCGGCCGGGCGACTTCGTGGTGGCCGATGCGGCCGAGACCCTCGCGCGGGACGTCGCGGGCCGGACGGGCGTGGACTTCGCCCCGCTCGCCGTGGATGTGCGGTCCGTCAGCGCGCCGGTCCGGCGGCTCCGCGTGGGGATGTACCAGCGCTACTACGGCGGCAACATGGACGAAGGCTGGACCCGCTGGCTGCTCGAGCAGTGGGGCTTCCCGTTCACGTCGCTCGAGGACGCGGAGATCAAGGCCGGGAAGCTCGCGTCGAAGTACGACGTGATCATCCTGCCGTCCGACCGCACGGCGAGCATGACGGGTGAGCGTGAATCCGGCGGCCGGGGCGCTCCGGCGTCCGAGTACCCGCCGGAGTATCGCAGCGGGTTCGGCGCGGAAGGCGTGAACGCGCTCAAGGCGTTCGTCGAGGCGGGCGGTACCCTTCTCACGTTCGGGGAGGCGGCCTCATTGCCCATCGAGCGATTCGAGCTGCCGCTCCGCAACGTGGTCGCCGACCGCCCGTCGCGGGAGTTCTGGTGTCCCGGATCCACGCTGCGGGCCACGTACGCGACCGGCCATCCGCTGGCGTTCGGCATGCCGGAGGACGGGCTGGCCGTGTTCCTGGCGGGCAGTCAGGCCTGGGAGGTGGTCCCCTCCGCGCGGAACGAGCGGGTGGAGACCATCGTGCGCTTCCCCGACCGGGACCTGCTGCGGAGCGGGTGGCTGATCGGCGAGCAGCTCATCGCGAAGAAGGCGACGATGGTGTCGGCGCAGCTCGGGCGCGGCCGCGTGGTGCTGATCGGCTTCCGGCCGCAGCACCGGGCGCAGACGCACGGGACGTTCAAGGTGGTGTTCAATGCGCTGGT